>JAFUZO010000009.1 GCA_017476575.1 Bacteroidales bacterium
CAGCCTCCTGGCCGCGCAGAGCGGACTCATCGACTGTGTGAACAACGGCAACCTGACGACCACCGACGCCTCCACGACCACGGGTGCCTTCGTCGCCCTGCTGAACGATAACTCCACCTACATCGAGGGCGGCAGCAACACCGGCACGATCGTGGGTGCCAACACCAAGTACCTCGCTTTGGTCTGCGCCAACTTCAGCAAGTTCGACCATGTCAGCGACGTCGTGGTCAGCGGCCGGATCGGTGTGTACAAGGCCGACGGCGACCACGAGATGTACGGCGTCACCGCCGAGAACTTCCTCGAATACATCGGTTCCGTCTCCACAGCCAACCTGGCCAAGGTCACCGGTCTGACCTATGTCGCCCCATGACGGGATAGCGCGGTTGTCAAGGAAAATATGTATCTTTGCATGACCATTAGGTAATTGGACCTGTTCAAGTGTCTTAATAATACTATGCAGAAAAACTTCATCCCTTTGATGGCTGCGGTGACGGTGTTCGCCGCGGCCGTCTCCTGCGCGCCGAAGCAGCCGCAGTATGCCAACAAGGCCGAAAAGGTCATCGCCGAGATCCACAATCCCGACTCCAAGTACGTGATTGTGGCCTCGCACCGCGGTGACTGGCGGAACTATCCCGAGAACTCCCTTCCGGCCATCGAGTCGGTAATCCGGATGGGCGTGGACATCATGGAACTGGACCTGAAACTCACCAAGGACAGCGTCCTCGTGCTGAGCCACGACTGGACCTGCGACCGGATGACCAACGGAAAGGGGCGGATCGAGACGATGACGTACGATTCCCTGATGACCTTCAACCTCAAGACCGCCCATGGCGTCCGCATTCCGGGCACCCATATCGCCACCCTCCGGGAGGCCTTGGAGGTCTGCAAGGACCGTATCGTCGTGAATGTGGACCAGGGATGGGAATACTATGACATGGTGCTCGCCATCACCGAGGAACTCGGTGTTACGGACCAGATCCTGATCAAGGGCAAGAAGCCGATCGAGAAGGTCGCCCAGAAGATGGCCGGCCATGCGCACAACATGATGTACATGCCGATTATCGACATCCAGAAGCCGCAGGGCGCCGCCCTCTTCCAGTCCTACCTGGATGTCGGCGAGGTGCCGCTGGCCTACGAGGTGTGCTTCAGCGAGCTGGACGACGTGGCCCGCGACTGTGCGAAGAAGGTGGTGGAGCAGGGTTCTAAACTCTGGGTCAACACCCTCTGGGCCTCCCTCAACGGCGGCTATGACGACGACCGCGCCTACGACGCCGCCGACCCGGGCGAAGTCTACGACGTCATCCTGGACCTCGGCACATCCATGATCCAGACCGACCGTCCTGAATTCCTGATCAAGTACCTCGAAAAGAAGGGTCGCCGGTAATCCGGACAGTCCCATAACGACGAGAAGCCGGCCCGAAAGTGGGTTGGCTTCTTTTTTGTCGTGCCGGACTATGCCATCGTTCGGGAACAGGACCTGTCAAATATCCTGTGGTACATTTTTTACTGGAATTTCCTCAAATTGATTGCGGATATTTCCGGAAAATCCGCAACGACACTGCGACTTTTATAAAGTTAATCCTAATACCAGATTCTTTGCAGGAGAGACACCATAGCCATCGCGTCAGAAGATTTTACCATTCCAGAGCATCTTCAGGAAGTCGAGTACATAAATCAACTCAATGCCTTCTACTTTCCTTGTTATCCGTTCCATCGAAACTAGAATCAGACGGCAGTCAGGATGTTCTTCCTTGAAGGCTTTGAGCCCAGCCTTGTGTTTGGCCTTGATTTGCTCGGAGGACTTTATTTCTATGGCCACCTTTGCATCTCCAATGACGGCATCAACCTCTTTTTTGTCGTATGTGTGCCAATAGGATATGATGTCTTTCTTGTCATTATAGCCCTTGTATGCAATAATTTCCTGCATCACGTAATGCTCGAAGGCGTGGCCGTAATCATCCGTGCCGCGCTTGAGTGAATGGCGTCCCATCAGGTAGTTGGCAAGTCCTACATCAAAGTAGTAGAATCTTGGAGCCTGGATGACCTTGCGCTTGACTACCTTCCTGTAAGCCGGGATTTCATATCCAATCAGTGTGTCATAAAGAATTTGAAAATATGACTGGACTGTCTTGACAGAAACGCCACAGTCAGATGCGATATTGGTATAGTTCAGCATCTCTCCGTCAGAAATTGCGGCCACCTCCATGAAGCGTTCGAAAGCGTCCAACTCTCTGACTCCTCCTTCCTCCCTGATTTCTTCATTCAGATAGACTTCCACGTAACCCCGGAGGCGCTTGGTAGCATCGGCGACCATATAATGGCGGGGAATCATTCCATTCTGGACAGCCCTGTCCAACTGGAAATCCGTCACTTCCGGCCATACGAGAGGATAAAAAGTTTCAGGGATGGCACGGCCCCCGAGGGTGTTCGCTCCGGATTTCTTCAGTTTCCTGGCGCTGGAACCGCTGAGTATGAACCACAACCCTTTTTCCACCATCAGGGTATGAACAATGTCCAGCAGTTCCGGGACTTTCTGAATCTCATCGATGATGACCAGTGTGCCGGCCGGTTTGTCCCACAAGGACTCCTTCAGGGAGTTCGGATTCCTTTTAAAGCCTTTTCGAATGTCAGGGTCCAGCAAATCATAGTAGACCTCTCCTTTGAATCTTTCTTTTAAAAGAGTGGATTTCCCTGTCTGACGCGCTCCAAACAGGAACATTCCCTCATCTAATTTGCTCTCGATATCGAATATCCGCTTATACATAATATATCTTAATTTCGGTACTATACTCCATATTTTTCTATAATTTTGTGGAGTATGGTCGCAAATTTACGTGCAATCCGAGAGAAAAGCAAATTTTATTTGAATTTCCCGGCACCACAGCAAGAGGGTGGCCGAAATGTCAACTTGACATTTCGGCCACCCTCTTTCGTGGACAGGATTTATTTCAGTCCGTACTTGCGGAGGATTTTCAGAATGGGCTTCTCGATGGAACGGCTCCAGAGGTAGTAGCCGTAGTCGTCGGGATGGGTGCCGTCGACGCTGGCTTCGTGGAGCCGGTGGTCGGTGGCGTCGGGCTGGATGAAGTAGACGTCCTTGTAGCGCTTGACGGCGATGCGCATGAGGCTGTCGGCCATGTGGCGCTTGGCGGCTTCGAAGTCGTACCGGTTCCGGTCGAAGTTGGTGTTCTCCCGGATGATGGTCTGCTGGAAGATGAGCGGTTTGCCCGGATGGGCGGCCTGGAGGCGCTCGATGAAGGGGAAGAGGCGCTCCTGGATCATCTCGGCGGAAGGGTTCGAGAAGGCGTCGAAGACGTAGGCGTCGGCTTCCACGTCGGCCAGGACGTCGGCGAAGTAGGGCTGCATCTTGCAGTTGCCGCTGCAGCCGAGCGAGAGCATCTGGATGCCGGTGTGGCGGGTGAACTGGTCCGGATAGGACATGCCGGCGCGGCTGGTGGAGATGCCGTGGGTGTAACTGGACCCGAAGATGGCGACCCGGTGGCGGAAGGGCGACTCCATCGGCTCGATGACCGTTCCTTCCTCGACGCCGATGCGGATGGAGGACATGTCGCAGTAGATCGGAAGGTACAGCAGGCACTCCTTCAGGTCGGAGGACATGTTCTGGACCACGGTCAGGCGGGCCTCCGGCTTGGCGAAGGACGGGGCGGCGGCACCGGCCCAGAGCCAGTTCCCGTCCTTGCGGATATACAGGTCGTATCCGTGGGTGGCGAGGCGCATGGTGTTGTTGGGCTGGTAGGAGTAGTCTCCTTCGGCGAGGATGACGATGGAGGAGGAGTTGGTCCGGAAGCAGACGGCGAGGCCGGCGGGACAGCGGACCTGCTTGTTCTCGGAGCGGGTGAAGCCCTTGTACCGGACCGTGTCGACGCGGTGGTAGGGATTCGGCGTGTCCATGATCTTGCCGATGAGGTTGAGTTCAGACGCCTCGGTGTAGACATACCGGGCATCCTTCGGCGTCCGCTGGGCGGACATCGTGAGCGTGCCCAGCACGATGCACACGAGGGAAAGGAGAAGATGCTTTTTCATAATGGACAAAGATACGCCATCTTGCCGACTTTCCCAACTTTTCCATCGTTGTTCGATGTTTGACGTAGCCTTTCGGAGAACCGCTGAACCTGGCCTTGAAGCAGTGGGCATAGGACGGCGAGGGAAACCGACGTCGAGGGCGGCCGGACGGTCGGATTACCTGCGCGGACGCGGCCTGCATGATTGACATTGTCGGGAAATATCGTATCTTTGCATTCCGTGTGCGGGGCGCTTTCATCGTTCTATTAGGTGTGACGGGGAAGTAAACTGTCTTAAGAAGGTACATTGATAACACGATAATATGAGTCTGAAGAATTTCTTTTCCATGTCGGCACCGGCCGCCCCGCTTCCCGAGGGGCAGGTGGACCGCACCTACAAGCGCCTGCGCTGGCAGGTCCTGGTTGCCGCGACCATCGGCTACAGCCTCTTCTATGTCTGCCGTCTCGGCTGGAACATCGTCAAGAAGGCCCTCATGGACGGGGGCGTGCTCTCCGTCGAGGAGGTCGGCCTGATCGGCGGCGGCCTGTTCGTGACCTATGCCATCGGCAAGTTCACGAACGGCTTCCTCGCCGACCGCAGCAACATCCGGCGTTTCATGTCCGTGGGACTGCTGGTGTCGGGCCTCATCAACCTCGCCCTCGGCTTCACCACCGCCTTCGCCGCGTTCATGGTGATGTGGACGGTGAACGGCTGGGCCCAGTCGATGGGCGCCGCCCCGTCGGTCGTCTCCCTGTCCCGCTGGTTCGGCGACAAGGAACGCTCCACCTATTACGGCATCTGGTCGGAGAGCCACTACATCGGTTCGGGATTGACCTACCTGATTGTCCCGGCCCTCGTGACCGCCGCCGGCTGGCAGTGGGGCCTGCGGGGTGTCGGCCTCGTCGGCATCCTCGGCGCGCTGATTGTCGCGGTCTTCCTGCGGGACACGCCGCAGAGTTGCGGCCTGCCTTCCATCGCTGAATACCAGGGCGATACGGAGACGATGAAGTCCCAGTCCGGCAAGTCCGTCGGCGACCTCCAGAAGCAGGTGCTCAAGAATCCGGCCATCTGGACCCTCGCCATCGCCAGCGCCTTCATGTACATCTCCCGCTATGCGGTGGAGAGTTGGGGCCCGACCTACCTGTCCGGCGAACGGGGCTTCTCGCTGGAGAGCGCCAGCCTGCTGATGCTGGTCTTCACGTTCTCGGGCCTGTTGGGGACGTTCATCTCCGGCTTCCTCGCCGACAAGTTCTTCAAGCACTCCTGCCGCGTGCCGGCCTTCCTGTCCGGCGTGCTGAATGTGATGTCGCTCCTGCTGTTCTTCTTCGGACCGTCCAACACCGTGTTCGTCGTGTTCAGCCTGTTCCTCGTCGGGACGGCCATCGGCGCCCTGGTGTGCTACCTCGGCGGTATGATGGCGGTGGAAATCGCCCCGAAGAAGGCGTCCGGCGCCGCCCTCGGCACCGTGGGCCTGGCCAGTTACCTCGCCACCGCGCTGAACGAGGTGGTCAGCGGCCAGATCATCCATGTGGAGAAACTCGCCGACGGGACGACTTCCTACGACTTCACCCTCGCCATCTGGGTCTGGGTCGGCGCCGCCCTCCTGTCGGCCGTCGTCACCGCCCTGATCAAGGTCGTCGCCGCCCGTCAGGGATAATCTGCCTCTGGCGTCCATCGGGCTCCTTCCTGCCCGGTCCTGTCGTCCTGCCCGGTTCCGGCCGGGCATCTCTTTTTGTGTACGACATTTCAGAAATAATGTGTATATTTGTCGACCGATAAAAACGAATCGAAACATGAAGAGCATGAGAACATCCTTCGCCGCGGCGGTTGCCGCTTTCATCCTGGCCGCCCCGGCCTATGCCCAGAACAACCAGGAGGCCGTCCGCCAGGCCGAGCAGCAGGTGGAGCAGAAGAAGCAGGACCTGGCCGAGGCCGAGCGTAAGAGCAGCCGGCAGGCGCAGGAGAGCAAGGCGCAGATCGACCGGAGCAGATCGGAGTACGAGCGCAGCAAGGCTCAATACGATCAAGGCAGGAAGTCGCTGCAGATCATGAAGGAGTCCGTCAAGGCCAAGGAGTCCGAGGTCAAGTTGAAGAAGGAGGCCCTGAAACTCCAGAGGAAGGCTCTCAAACTGGACGGCAAGTTGGATGCTGCCGACAAGGCTCAGATCCAGTTCGCCCAGCAGGAGATCAACCAACTCCAGTCTGCCCTGCAAGATGCCCAGAAGGAGTACAAGCAGGCCGAGGGAAAAGTGAAAGCCTCCAAGAAGGCGATGGATGATGCCCAGAAGCAGATCAAGGCCTCCAGGAAGGCCATGAGTGCAGCCGAGAGGGATGTGAAGGCTGCCAAGAAAGAAGTGAAGGGCAGCCAAAAGCAGCTCCAGGCCCACCAGGCGGCGGAAGAGGCGGCCCGCAAGGCCGATGCCGCCACGGTCAAGGCCGAAGCGGCCGCGGACAAGGTCGCCGATGTCGTCCCGGATTCCCTCACCGTCGTTGTTCCTGCCAGCGAGTAATATGGGAAGGATCATCCTCACAGGCGACCGGCCGACCGGCAGACTCCACCTGGGCCACTATGTGGGTTCGTTACGTAACCGCGTCCTTCTCCAGGACGAGGGCAACTATGACCGGATGTTCGTGTTCATCGCCGATGTGCAGGCGCTCACCGACAATGCCGACAATCCGGAAAAGGTGCGCCAGAACATCATCGAGGTGGCCCTTGATTATCTCTCCTGCGGCCTCGACCCGTCGAAGGTGACCCTCTTCATCCAGAGCCAGGTTCCCGAGCTCCACGAGATGACCCAGTTCTTCTCGAACCTCGTGACCGTCCAACGGCTCCAGCGCAATCCGACTGTCAAGGCAGAGATGGCCATGCGCGGCTTCCACGAGGGAGCCGAGAATGACAACCAGCGCGGCATCCCGGTCGGATTCTTCACCTACCCGATTTCCCAAGCGGCCGACATCTGCGCCTTCAAGTCCACTACCGTCCCGGTGGGGGATGACCAGGAGCCGATGATCGAGCAGTGCCGGGAGATTGTCCGCAGTTTCAATGCCACCTACGGTCCCGTGCTGGTGGAGCCGGAAATCCTCCTTCCGTCCAACCTGGTCTGCCGGCGGCTGCCGGGGACCGACGGCAAGGCGAAGATGTCGAAGTCCCTCGGCAACTGCATCTACCTGTCGGACGACCCGAAGGAGATGGAAAGGAAGGTCAAGTCCATGTTCACCGACCCGGGCCACCTGCGGGTGGAGGACCCCGGCAAGGTGGAGGGCAACACCGTCTTCACCTATCTGGATGCGTTCTGCGAGGATGCGGATTTCGCAGCCTGGTGGCCGGACTACACCTGCCTGGACGAGGTCAAGGACCACTACCGGCGGGGTGGCCTGGGTGACATGAAATGCAAGAAGTTCCTCATCAACGTCCTGAACGACCGGCTGGCGCCGATCCGGGCCCGCCGTCATGCGTACGAGCAGGACATCCCTGCCGTGTACGACATTCTCAAGAAGGGATCCGAGGCGGCCCGCGCCGTAGCGGCCGCCACCCTGCATGAGATGAAGGACGCGATGAAGATCAACTACTTCGACGACGCCGCCCTCATTGCGGAGCAGGCGGCGAAGTACCGTTCTTTGTAACCGCCCTTGAACAAGTAAGAATACCTGCCTCATTTTTCCACCTTCGGACCCTTCGGGTCCTCGTTCTTCCCACTCATATGCCGTGGGCGGCGCGTTCCAAAATGGGGCCGGTTTATTTTTACGGGCCCTAACTCTTATAGCAGTCGATGACACGAAGGAATTTTCCGGTCCAGGGCATGGGCTGTGCGGCCTGCGTCGCACGCGTAGAAAGTGCCTTGAAGACCACCCGGGGCGTATCCCGCGCCCAAGTTTCCCTGGCGTCCAACAGCGCCCAGGTCGATTATGACCCGTCCGTGACCTCTCCCGGTCAGTTGCAGCAAGCGGTCCGGGAGGCCGGTTACGACCTGATCGTGGACGGCTCCGACGACGAAGCCGAGTCATCCGCAGAAATCGCCCGCCAGGATGCCTGGCGGGTGTTGAAACAAGATACCATCCTCGCCTGCGTCCTGGCCGGGCTGGTCATGCTCCTCGGCATGGGCTTCCGGGATTTCCCCTTCAAGGGGTATGTCCTCTGGGCCCTCGCCACCCCCGTCGTGTGCTGGTGCGGACGCCGGTTCTTCCAGGCAGGCTTCCCGGCCGTCCGGCACGGCAGCGCCAACATGGACACACTGGTCGCCCTGTCGGTCAGTATCTCCTACCTGTTCAGTATCTTCAACCTCCTGTTCCCCGCGGTGTGGATATCCCGGGGGATGGAACCCCACCTGTATTTCGAATCTGCGACGATGATTGTCGCCTTCATCCTCATCGGACGGCTCCTGGAAGAGCGGGCGAAGCATTCGACGACGGCCGCCATCCGCGCCCTCATGGGGCTCCAGCCGAAGGCGCCCTCCGCATGGCCCGGCGAAGACCTCCTTGTGCGCCCCGGCGAACGGCTGGCGGTGGACGGTGTCGTCGTGGAAGGGGGCTCTTACGTGGACGAGAGCATGCTCACCGGGGAACCGGTGCCCGCACTCAAACAGCCCGGGGCCCGGGTCTATGCCGGGACCATCAACCAGAACGGAGCCATGACCGTACGGGTCGAGAAGGTCGGCGGGGATACCCTGCTTTCCGCCATCATCCGGATGGTCCGGGATGCCCAGGGATCGAAGGCCCCGATCCAGCGCACTGTGGACCGCATCGCTGCGGTCTTCGTTCCGGTCATTATCGGTGTCTCGCTCCTGACGCTTCTGGTGTGGTGCCTCCTTGGCGAGGTGACGATGGGCCTGTTGGCGATGGTCGCCGTGCTCGTCATCGCCTGCCCGTGCTCACTCGGACTCGCAACGCCGACGGCTATCATCGCCGGCATCGGCAAGGGCGCCTCGCAGGGCATCTTGATCAAGGACGCCGAAAGCTTGCAGACGGCCCGTCGGATCGATGCCGTCGTCCTGGACAAGACCGGTACGCTCACGGAAGGGAAGCCTTCCGTCGTCGAGTCGGTCTGGGACCCGGAAGATGCCGCAGGGCTCCGGGATGTGCTCTACAGCCTGGAGCACCGCTCCGACCACCCGCTGGCTGCATCCGTCTGTGCCTCGCTGCAGGGTTGCGACTTGCTGGATGTCGATGGTTTCGAGACGGTCCTCGGAAAGGGAATCCAGGGCCGGGTCGGCGGAACGATGTTCTATGTCGGCAACAAGGAGTTCCTGCATGAAGTGCATCCAGAGGGGATTCCGGATGGAACTTCACCGATGGTGGCGGACTGTATCGGTCCATGGGTGGAGGCGGGCTATACCATCATCCTGCTCTTCGATGCGGAGAAGGTCTATGCCGTCCTGGCGTTGGCCGACGACCTCAAGGATTCCTCCGTCCTGGCTGTGAGGCAGTTGCAATCCATGGGCCTCGCCGTACACATGTTGACAGGGGATAACGAGGCAGCGGCCCGGCGCACGGCGGACCAGACCGGCATCACTTCTGTGCGGGCGGGAGTCCTTCCGCAGGACAAGGCCTTGTACGTGAAAGAATTGCAGGCTTCCGGAAAGCGGGTCGCCATGGTCGGCGACGGCATCAATGACAGTGCGGCCCTGGCCCAGGCCGACCTCGGCGTCGCGATGGGCGGCGGCTCCGACATCGCCATCGACACGGCGCAGGTGACCATCGTCTCCTCCGACCTGTCGAAACTCGCCGACCTCGTCCGCCTGTCCCGGCGCACGGTCGTCGTCATCCGGGAGAACCTGTTCTGGGCCTTCTGCTACAACGTGCTGGCCGTCCCGGTCGCCGCCGGGGTCCTGTATCCTTGGACCGGCCGTCTTCTGAGTCCGATGCTGGCCGCCGCCTGCATGGCCCTCTCCAGCGTCTGCGTCGTCACCAACTCCCTCCGCCTGCGGAAATAAGAAAACCGGCCTCCTGTCGAGGGGCCGGTCTTTTTTCGGGTAGGGGAGGAGTCCTTTACTCCGCCTTGCCGTTGGAGCCGAGGACGTTGATGATCTTGTGCTCGTAGAGTTTCTTCATCTCGTCACGGGCGGGGCCGAGGTACTTGCGAGGATCGAACTCGCCGGGCTTGTCGTGGAAGACCTTGCGGACGGCGGCGGTCATCGCGAGACGGCTGTCGGAGTCGATATTGATCTTGCAGACGGCGCTCTTGGAGGCCTCACGCAGCTGCTCCTCGGGGATACCGACGGCATCCGGAAGCTTTCCGCCATACTCGTTGATGATGTCGACATATTCCTGCGGGACGGAGGAAGAGCCGTGGAGGACGATCGGGAAGCCCGGGAGCTTCTTCTCGATTTCGTGGAGGACGTCGAAGGCAAGCGGCGGGGGAACCAGGCGGCCCGTCTTGGGGTCGCGCGTGCACTGCTCGGGCTTGAACTTGTAGGCGCCATGGGAGGTTCCAATGGAGATGGCGAGGGAGTCGCAGCCGGTGCGGGTGGCGAAGTCGATGACCTCTTCCGGACGGGTGTAGTGGGATTCTTCGGCGGAGACTTCGTCTTCGACACCGGCAAGCACACCGAGCTCGGCCTCGACGGTCACGTCATACTGGTGGGCATAGTCCACGACCTTCTTGGTGAGGGCGATGTTCTCCTCGTAAGGGAGGGAGGAGGCGTCGATCATGACGGAAGAGAAGCCCATGTCCACGCAGCTCTTGCAGAGTTCGAAGCTGTCGCCATGGTCGAGGTGGAGGACGATCTGCGGATGCTCCCAACCGAGTTCCTTGGCATACTCGACGGCACCTTCCGCCATGTAGCGGAGGAGGGTCTGGTTGGCATAGTTGCGGGCGCCCTTGGAGACCTGGAGGATGACCGGGGACTTGGTCTCGGCCGAGGCCTGGATGATGGCCTGGAGCTGCTCCATGTTATTGAAGTTGAAGGCAGGGATGGCATAGCCGCCTGCAACCGCCTTGGCGAACATCTCGCGGGTGTTCACAAGGCCGAGTTCTTTGTAAGATACCATAATTTGTGTATGAATTAGATCAAATATTTACACTACAGTTTCTAAAACCGCGCAAATTTAACTAATTTTGCGGGAAATCGGAAAACAATGAACAATAAAGTATTGATATTTTCGGCGCCGTCCGGTTCGGGAAAGAGCACGGTTGTCGGCCATATCCTCGGCCTGCACCCGGAAATCGAATTCTCCATTTCGGCGACGTCCCGGCCTCCCCGTGGAGAGGAGCAGGACGGGGTGGAGTATTATTTCCTGACGGTGGAGGATTTCAAGGAGCGCATTGCCGCAGATGCTTTCGTCGAGTACGAGCAGGTCTATGAAGGGCGTTTCTACGGGACGCTGAAATCCGAGGTCCAGCGCATCTGGGAAAAGGGCCATGTCATTGTTTTCGATGTGGATGTCAAGGGCGGGGTCAACCTGAAGAAGTATTTCGGAGACCAGGCCCTTTCGGTGTTCATCCAGGCGCCTTCCGTGGAGGAACTCCGCCGCCGGCTCGAATCCCGCGGCACCGATACGCCGGAGGCCATCGCCGAGCGGGTTGCCAAAGCGGAGGAAGAGATGGCCTATGCCCCGCTTTTCGACCGTATCCTTGTGAATGACGACCTTGCCGCGGCCTTTGCGGAGTCGGAGGCGATGGTCGATGCTTTCTTGGCAGGATGAAGATCGCGGTCTACTCGGGGAGTTTCAACCCGCTGCACATCGGTCACCAGGCCATCATGGAGTACCTGACCCATGATGCCGGATTCGACTGGGTGTATCTCGTCGTGACCCCCCAGAGTCCGTTCAAGGACGCTTCGGGCCTCCTGACAGCCCGGGAGCGCTACGAGGCGGCCGTTGCGGCGGTCCTGCGGCACCCCGAGATCCATGTCTGGGTGGATGATATCGAACTGGGCATGGAGCCGCCGCACTATACGGTCAGGACGCTCGACGCCCTGAAAGCCCGTGAACCGGAGAATGATTTCACCCTGGTCATCGGGGCGGACAACCTCGAGAGCTTTCCTCGCTGGAAAGATTATGCCCGTATCCTCACGG
>JAFUZO010000010.1 GCA_017476575.1 Bacteroidales bacterium
ATAAATCTTTTCGTCAATAAAATTTAAACAGCTTCTAAAAATGTCATCATCTCGGAACAGACGCCAAGTTTTTTAGGGCGGTTGCCGCAAAAATGATTATCTTTGCCGGATAAAAGTCATTTCCATGGGCAAGACCTTCAAGATGCTGCTGTTCGCGGCCGCCGTGCTGACCTTGGCGACCGGATGCAAGACCCGCCACGACCACTACACCGTCATCATCTCCCTGGACGGGAGCCGATGGGACTATCCCGACATGTACGACATGCCGTTCTTCGATTCGCTCGCGACGGTGGGCGTGAAGGCCCGGATGGAGCCCTCCTATCCGGCCTCGACCTTCCCGAACCACTACACGATGGCGACGGGCCTCGTTCCGGACCACAACGGCCTCGTGAACAACAGTTTCTGGTGCAAGGAAACCGGCATCCGCTACTCGATGGTCGACTCGACCACCCGTTACGACCCGCAGTACTACCTCGGCGAACCCATCTGGCTCACCGCCCAGCGGCAGGGTCTGAAGACCGGCAATGTCTACTGGGTCGGCTCCGACATCCCGTTCGAGGCCGGCTTCCCGACCTACTATCGCCGGTGGGACGACCAGCCGCACTGGAACTTCGACGAGCGGGTCGACGAGATCGTCCGTCTCATGAGTCTGCCGGAGGATGAGCGCCCGCGCCTGGTGATGGGCTACTTCGACGAGCCCGACCACAACGGCCATGTCTACGGTCCGTATGCGCCTGAGACCCGGGCCGTCGCCCACCAGATGGACAGCCTCATGCATGGGCTGTACCTGCGCCTGAAGGCCCTGCCGTACGGCGAGGACATCAACTTCATCATCGCCGGCGACCACGGCATGACCGAGATCTCCACCGAGCGGTTCATCCCGTGGGTCGACGTCGTCCCGCAGGAATGGATCGACGAGATCATCGCCACTGCCCCGACCAGCATCTTCGTCAAGGAGGGCTATGTGGACTCGCTCTACAACCGTCTGAGCCAGGTCGAGCACCTGACCGTGTGGAAGCACGGCGAGGTCCCGGAGGAGCTCTGCTACGGCACCTCCGACCGGCTCGGCGACCTGATCGTGGCCCCGGACCTGGGATGGCAGTTCAACCCCCGGGTACGCTCCGGCTACGGCGCCCACGGCTACTCGCCGAAGGAACTGGACATGATGGTCGCCTTCCGCGCCATCGGCCCCGATTTCAAGCGCGGCTATGACGCACCCTATACCGAAGGCGAGGCGTCCTCCTTCCGCAACATCGACCTTTATCCGATGCTCTGCCACCTGCTCGGTATCGAACCGGCTCCGGTCGACGGCAAACTGGACCGCATCCGGAACATCCTGCGATAGACCCGCTGGCAATCCCTATTAATCGGGATTGCCTTTTTTCTTGAGATTTGTTACCTTTGTCCCTTCAATAAACGGAAAACATCATGAAACTGGATGGAAGACGCGAAAGCACCAACGTGGAAGACCGCAGGGGCCTCAGCGGCGGCACAGCTGCCGGACTCGGGCTGGGCGGCATCATCATCGTCGGCCTCATCACGCTGCTGATGGGCGGGGACCTCGGCGACGTGGTCCAGAATGTCCAGAACGCCGGCGGCGGCTTCACTACGCAGACTTCCTATGAACCGACGGCCGAGAACGAGGCGCTGGCCAAGTTCTCCCGCCAGATCCTGGCCTCGACCGAGGACGTGTGGAGCGCCTACTTCCAGAAGAACGGCATCGGCACCTACCGGAATCCGACGCTGGTGCTCTACACCGGCACGACGTCCACCAGTTGCGGCACCGGCCAGTCGGCCATGGGCCCCTTCTACTGCTCCGGAGATGAGAAACTGTATATCGACCTCTCCTTCTTCAGCACCATGAAGCAGCAACTCGGTGCGGACGGCGACTTCGCCTATGCCTACGTCATCGCCCACGAGGTGGGACACCATGTCCAGAACCTTCTCGGCACCCTCGGCCAGGCCCACAGCCAGATGGCGAAGATGTCCACGGCGAACGCCAACCGGGTGAGTGTCCGCATCGAACTCTAGGCCGACTTCTATGCCGGCGTCTGGGCGCACTACGAGAACACCATGTTCGACTCTATCGAAGACGGCGACCTTGAGGAGGCCATCCGCTGTGCCTCCGTCATCGGCGACGACTACCTCCAGAAGAAAGCCCAAGGCTATGCGGTCGAGGAGTCCTTCACCCACGGCACCGCCGCCCAGCGGATGCGGTGGCTCAAGAAGGGCATGACCACCGGCGACATCCGCCAGGGCAACACCTTTGAACTCAGTGACAGTCAATTATGAGCAAACACTTTACGCTGCCCTATGAAGGTGGCCTGATCGAGAAAGGCATCCCCCAGGGTATCCTCCATTCCTACGAAAAGGTGACGACCGAAATCTTCGGTGAATCCCGGCCGGCCTCCAATGCCATCGCCGACATCATCGTGGATTCCATCAAGGCCTCCGAAGGACGCAATTTCCGCCTCGGGCTCACGACCGGTTCCACCCCGACCTCCCTGTATAACGAGCTCGCGCGCCGTTTCAAGGCCGGGCAGGTCTCCTTCCGGAACGTCGAGGTCGTCTCCATCGACGAATACTATCCTTCCAGCAAGGAGGAGGTCCAGAGCCGCAACTACCGGCTCCACGAATCCCTCCTGGACAAGGTGGACATCCCCAAGGAAAACGTCCATATCCCCGACGGCACCGTCCCGCAGGACCAAGTGTCCGGATACTGTGCCGCATACGACCGCATCGCCCGGGACCTCGACCTGCTGGTCATCGGGGTCGGCGAGCAGGGCCAGGTCGGTTTCAACGAGGCGGGCAGCACCCCCAAGAGCCGCACCCGCACCGTGCTCCTCCCCTACAAATCCCGCAAGCGCCAGGCCCGCAACTTCAACGGCGACCTCTCCGCGACGCCCTCCAGCGCCATCACCATCGGCATCGGGACCATGCTCTCCGCCCGGCGCATCATCCTCATGGCTTGGGGCGAGGACAAGGCGGTTGCCGTCAAGGCCATCGCCGAAGACGAGATGAACCCGTCCTGCCCCGCCTCCTATCTCCAGCTGCACGACAACATCTCCTTCTTCGTAGACGAGACTGCGGCCAGCGAACTCACCCGCGTCGTGGCGCCCTGGCTGATCGGTCCATGCGACTGGACTCCGAAGTTCGTCCGCAAGGCCGTCGTATGGCTCTGCCAGAGAGCCGGGAAGCCCATCCTGAAGCTTACCGAAAAGGACTATCTGGAGAACAACCTCGGCGAACTGCTCGAAAAATATGGTCCCTACGACAAGATCAACATCGATGTCTTCAACGACCTCCAGCATACCATCACCGGGTGGCCGGGCGGCAAGCCCGGCACCGACGACAGCACCCGCCCGGTGTCGGCCACCCCGTATCCGAAGACCGTGCTCATCTTCTCTCCGCACCCGGATGACGACGTCATCTCCATGGGCGGCACCTTCATCCGGCTCGCCACCCAAGGACACAATGTCCATGTCGCCTACGAAACCTCCGGCAATGTGGCTGTCCACGACGATGTCGTGCTCCAGCACATGGATGCGGCCTACCAGCTGGGCTTCGCCGACAAGTTCGACGAGGTCAAGGCCCTCGTCGACAGCAAGCGGCCGGGCGAGCCGGAACCGCGGAAACTCCTGGAAATCAAGGGAGCCATCCGCCGCAGCGAAGCCCGTGGGGCCGTCCGTTCCTTCGGTCTCGACGACGACACCAATGCCCACTTCCTCAACCTCCCGTTCTATGAATCCGGCGGAATCAAGAAGAACCCGCGGACCCAGGCCGACATAGATATCATCAAGGACCTCATCCTCCGGCTCAAGCCGCACATGATCTTCATGGCCGGCGACCTGGCGGACCCGCACGGGACGCACCGCGTCTGTACGGAAGCCGCTTTGGAAGCCGTCGAACAGCTCAAGGCTGAAGGCAATGCCTGGCTGGACGGAACCCATGTCTGGCTCTACCGCGGCGCCTGGATGGAATGGGAACTCGGCCGCGTGGACATGGCCGTCCCGCTCTCCCCTGACGAAGTCGTCAAGAAACGGCATGCCATCTTCCGCCATCTCTCGCAAAAGGACATCGTCCCGTTCCCGGGCGAGGATCCGCGCGAATTCTGGCAGCGGGCCGAAGAACGGACTCAGAACACCGCCCGTCTCTATGATCAACTCGGCATGGCGGAATACCAGGCTATCGAAGTTTTCCTCAAACTGTATTGAAAAGCCGACGCCATACGAACTTAACTCCAACATATATGTCAACTTTCCGTGAAAGGGCGCTCGCCGTAGCGTCCGCACGGAGTGCCGAGAGGCATTTCGTGGAAAACAGGCCGGTATCGACGTATTTCGGCCAACATGTATTCGGACTGGAGACCATGCGCCGGTATGTATCCGACGCCGCCTTCAAGTCAGTCTTGAAAGCCCGTGAAACCGGAGAGAAAATCGACCGGACCGTGGCGGACGAGGTCGCCGCAGGGATGAAGACCTGGGCGATCGAGCAGGGGGCCACCCACTACACCCACCTGTTCCAGCCGCTGACCGGCGCGACTGCCGAGAAGCACGAGGCCTTCATCACGCTCAAGGGCGCCCAGGCCTTCGAGCAGTTCAAGGGCAGCGCCCTCGTCCAGCAGGAACCGGACGCTTCCAGCTTCCCCAACGGAGGGCTCCGGAACACCTTCGAAGCCCGCGGCTACTCAGCCTGGGATCCGAACTCTCCGGTGTTCATCCTGGACGGGACCCTCTGCATCCCTTCGGTCTTCGTCTCCTACACCGGCGAGGCCCTGGACATGAAGGTTCCGAACCTCAAGTCCATCCATGCCATCGACCAGGCCGCCACCGCCGTGGCCCGGCTCTTCGATCCCGACGTCCGCAAAGTTTCCGTCAACATCGGCCTCGAACAGGAATACTTCCTCGTCGACGAGGCACTCTACAACGCCCGGCCGGACCTCCAGCTTTCGGGCCGGACCGTCATCGGCCATACCTCCGCCAAGGACCAGCAGCTCTCCGACCACTACTTCGGTGCCATCCCGTCCCGGGTGGAGGCCTTCATGAAAGATTTCGAGACCGAGGCCTACCGGCTCGGCATCCAGCTCCAGACCCGGCATAATGAAGTGGCCCCGAACCAGTTCGAATGCGCCCCGGTCTTCTGCGAAATCACCAAGGCCATCGACCAGAACATGCTGCTGATGATCGTCATGCAGAAGGTTGCGGAGAAACACCACCTCAAGGTTCTCTTCCACGAGAAACCCTTCGCCGGCATCAACGGAAGCGGCAAGCATTGCAACTGGTCCCTCCAGACCGACACCGGCGTGAACCTGCTCTCTCCGGGCCGGACCCCGATGAAGAACCTCAGCTTCCTCGCTTTCTACACGTCTGTCCTGCGGGCTGTCAGCCGGCACGACGAACTGCTCATGGCCTCGGTCTGCTCCTTGAACAACTCACACCGCCTCGGCGGCCATGAGGCTCCGCCGGCCGTGATGTCCGTCTTCTCCGGTTCGACCCTCTCCCGGGTATTCGACGCCATCCTCCGCATGGAGGACATCACCGAGGAGACCGGCGCCGAGACCATCAAGATCGTCAGCACCATCCCCGAGATCATCCCGGACAACACCGACCGCAACCGGACCTCGCCTTTCGCCTTCACCGGCAACCGTTTCGAGTTCCGCGCCCTTGGTGCCTCCGCCAACGCCGCCGGCACGACCTTCGTCCTCAATGCCGTCGTAGCCGACAGCCTGAAGGAATTCCGCGCCGAGGTCGATGCGCTGACCGCTGCCGGGGAGCCTTGCAGCAAGGCCGTCCTCACCGTCATCCGGTCCTTCCTGTCGGAATCCCGCCGGGTCATGTTCGAGGGCAACGGCTATAGCGCCGAATGGCAGGACGAGGCCCGGCGCCGGGGCCTGAAGGCGGTCACGAATGTGCCGGAAGCCTTCAAATCGTTCGCTTCCGACGAGGCCGTCCGGGTCTTCACCGAGACCGGCGTGCTGAACCGGACGGAAATCGAGGCCCGCGTGGAAGTCCTGGAGGAGACCTATGTCAAAAAGCTCCAGATCGAGGCCCGCGTGCTCGGCGACATCTGCCTCAATCACGTGATTCCGGCCGCTGTCAGCTACCAGAACATCCTGGCCCGCAGCATCCAGGCCGGCAAGGACATCTTCGGCGAGGAGTACCGCGACCTGTGCAAGGCAGGCATGGAGACCTACCGCAAGATTTCCGGCTATGTCAACGCCCTCTCCACCGACGTGGAAGCCCTCGTCGAGGCCCGTAAGAAGGCCAACCGGATCGAGGACATGGCCAGCCGTGCCCGCCTCTATTCGACCGAGGTCCTGGAACAGATGGCCAAGGTCCGGAACAGCGCCGACCATCTCGAGATGCTGGTCGACGACGCACTCTGGCCCCTCCCTAAATACCGCGAGCTCCTGTTCTTCTAAAAACAGGTACATATATGTGCGGTATCGTCGGTTACGTTGGTGAGCGGCAGGCTTGTCCGGTCATCATCAAGGGACTTCATCGTCTCGAATATCGAGGTTACGACAGCGCCGGCGTCGCCCTGGTGACACCGGACGGCGGTCTCAACCTGTACAAATGCAAGGGCAAGGTCTCCGACCTGGAGCGCTTCCTCGACGGGAAGCAGCCGACGGGGACCATCGGCATCGGGCATACCCGCTGGGCCACCCACGGGGAACCGAACGACGTCAACGCCCATCCCCACTTCTCAGCCTCCGGGAACATCGCCCTGATTCACAACGGTATCATCGAGAATTTCCGTGTCCTCAAGGACGCCCTGGTCCAGCACGGGTTCACCTTCCGCAGCAGCACCGACTCCGAAGTGCTCGTCAACCTCATCGAATACATCCGCGACACCAACGGATGTACCCTCGAAGAGGCTGTCCGGATGGCGCTCAAACAGGTCGTCGGCGCATACGCCATCGCCGTCATCGAGCGGGGCAACACCTCGCAGATCATCGCCGCCAAGCAGAGCAGCCCGATGGCTATCGGCATCGGGAAAGGCGAGTTCTTCCTGAGTTCGGATGCCGCCTCCATCATCGACTACACCCAGGACTTCGTCTATCTGGGCGACGGCGAGGTGGCGGTCATCAACAAGAACAAGCCGCTGCGGATCATGAACCTCGGCGGCAAGGAATCCCCGGTGGACATCCAGAAGTTGGAACTGTCCATCTCCCAGTTGGAGAAGGGCGGCTATCCCCACTTCATGCTCAAGGAAATCCACGAGCAGCCGGACACCCTCGTAGACTGTATCCGCGGCCGGGTCAATCCGGACACCCGGGAAATCATCCTTTCCGGCGTACTGGACCACCGCGAGAAGTTCCTCGGAGCCGGCCGCATCATCTTCGTGGCCTGCGGTACGTCCTGGCATGCCTCCCTCATCGGCGAGCACCTCATCGAGAGCATGTGCCGCATCCCCGTGGAGGTCGAATATGCCTCCGAGTTCCGTTATCGCAACCCGATTATCCGGAAAGACGACGTGGTCATCGCCGTGTCGCAGTCCGGCGAGACGGCCGACACCCTTGCCGCCGTAGAAATGGCACGGAGCGCCGGAGCCTTCGTCTACGGCATTTGCAACGTTGTCGGTTCCTCCATCGCCCGGGCAACCCACTCCGGCACCTATATCCATGTCGGACCGGAAATCGGGGTCGCCTCCACCAAGGCCTTTACCGGCCAGGTGACCGTCATGGCGATGCTCGCCCTGGTCATCGGCCGTCTCAAAGGGACCCTTGGCGAGGACAAGTACCATGAGGTCGCCGGCGCACTGCTGGAACTGCCGCAGACGATGAAGGAGGTGCTCAAGACCGCCGACCAGGTAGCCGATCTGGCCAAGATCTTCACTTATGCCCACAATTTCATCTACCTCGGCCGGGGATACAACTACCCGACGGCCTTGGAAGGAGCCCTGAAGTTGAAGGAAATCTCGTACATCCATGCCGAGGGGCTGCCCGCCGCCGAAATGAAGCACGGTCCCATCGCCCTGATCGACGCGGAGATGCCGACCGTCGCCATCGCGACGCAGGACCACACCTATGAGAAGACCCTCTCCAACATCGAGGAAATCAAGGCCCGGGGCGGCAAGATCATCGCCATCGTCTCCAAGGGCGACCGGCTGGCCCGCCGCTGTGCCGACTACTGCATCGAGGTGCCGGTCACGGCCGAGTGCCTGATGCCGGTCATCTCATCGGTGCCCCTCCAGCTGCTTGCCTATTACATCGCCACCTACAAGGGCCGCAGCGTGGACCAGCCGAGAAATCTCGCCAAATCTGTGACAGTTGAATAATTTTCAGTAAATTCGCATCAAATTAGATCCAGCCATGAAAGTTATCATCCGCAACAATTCCCACGAAGGGTCCCTCTGGACCGCGCATTACATCGCAGACCGCATCAACGAGAAAGCCGCCCGGACCTCCGATCCCTTCGTTCTCGGCCTCTGCACCGGATCCACGCCGATCGAGACCTATGCCGAACTCATCCGCATGGTGGGGGCCGGCGAGGTCTCCTTCCGGAATGTCATCTCCTTCAACATGGACGAGTATGTCGGCCTTCCGGTCGAGCATCCGGAGAGCTACCACAGCTTCATGCACCGTTACCTCTTCGACCACATCGACGAACCGGCGGAGAACATCCATATCCTGGACGGCAACGCGCCCGACCTGGCCGCCGAATGCGAAGCCTATGAGAAAGCCATCGTGAAAGCCGGCGGCTTCGACCTCTTCCTCGGAGGCATCGGCGAGGACGGCCACATCGCCTTCAACGAGCCCTTCTCCTCGCTGGAATCCCGTACCCGGGTCGTCACCCTGACCCAGGATACCCGCGAGGTCAACGCGCGCTTCTTCGACGGAGACCCGTCGAAAGTCCCGGCCCAGGCCCTGTCGGTCGGTGTCGCCACCGTGCTGTCCGCCCGCGAGGTCGTCATCCTGGCGTTCGGTTCCAAGAAGGCGCGTGCCCTGGCTTCCGCCATCGAAGGGCCGATGTCCCACTATTGCACGGTCAGCGCCCTCCAGGGCCACCCCTTCGGCACCATCGTCTGCGACGAGGACGCCATCGGGGAAGTCAAGGTCAATTCCTACCGCTACTTCAAGGCCGTCGAGGCGGCTGAGAACGCGTAGGTCGGATACGCTCTGAGACAGCCGTGGGGACGCTTGTCCTCACGGCTTTTTTCAGTTTGGAGGGAATCCGGGCCGTTCGCGGGAAGGTCAGAACTGGAAGTAGATGAAGCTCTGGAGGTCGGCGGTGATGAACTGGTAGAAGAAGAAGACGATAGCGGCAACAAGGAGAGTCATCACGACGAGGGGCAGGCGGGCGAACCGGATACGGTACCAGCGCTTGAAGCGTTCGGGAAGCCAATGGATGACCATGCCGAGGAAGAAGAGGATAAGGACTGCGCGATGCTCCCAGGCGATGGCGGGCACGAGGGAGAAGTTCCAGGAGGAGCCGATCTGGTTCACCATGTTCTTGGCTGTGTTCCAAGCCTGCTCATTGGCGAGGGCCGGGTCGAGGTTGGAGCCGCTGCGGAAGAACAGGCGGGTGAAGGTGATGAACACGAAGGTCTGGAATACGGCCCAGGCGGAGGCCAGCCATTGGAAACCGGAGCCCCCGCAGCGGGCATACCCCCATCGGGCCAGGGTGCCGAGGGAGAGGATGAAGGTCCACCAGAAGAACAGGTTCCACACGGGGGCCGGGGTGAGACGGGAGAAGGCGAAGCAGAGCCCGCACACCGCGCAGATGACAACGGTCTTCCATCCCATGTTCCAGCTGCTCCATATCTTGTAGATGACCTGTCCGAGACCGTTCAGGCCGCCCCAGATCATGAAATTCCAGCTTGCTCCGTGCCAGAGGCCGCCGAGAAGCATGGTATTCATGGAATTGAGGTTCGTGGTGATGAGCTTGCGCTTGTCCGGACAGCACCAGGCCCACACGCCGATGCCGCCGGCCAGCAACGCCACGCCGAAAGCCACCCACCATGAGCCGCTGAGGAAGGACCCGATAACGGCGATGGCGATGATGATGATGTAGGTGCCCGGTGTGGCATTGCGGTTGCCGCCGAGGGGAATGTACAGGTAGTCGCGGAGCCAGCGGGACAGCGACATGTGCCACCGGCGCCAGAACTGCTGGGCATTCTGGGCCTTGTACGGCGAATGGAAGTTCTGGGGCAACCAGAAGCCCATGAGCAGGGCCACACCCGTCGCGATGTCCGTATAACCGGAGAAGTCGGCATAAACCTGGAGCGAATAGCAGAAGATGGCCGAAAGGTTCTCGAACCCGCTGTACATCAGCGGGTTTTCGAAGACCCTGTCGCAGAAGTTGACAGCAAGGTAATCGGAAAGCACGAGTTTCTTGACCATACCGTTCATGATCCAGAAGATGGCAATGCCGAACCAGCGGCGGCTCAGGCTCCAGGGCTTGTGCAGCTGCGGGATGAATTCGGAGGCTCGTACGATCGGTCCGGCGACCAGTTGCGGGAAGAACGACAGGAAGAAACCGAAATCCAGGAAGTTCCGGATGGGCTCGATCTTGCGCCGCTTCACATCCGCGATGTAACTGATGGCCTGGAAGGTGAAAAACGAGATGCCCACCGGCAGGATGATGGCGTCCACCCGGAAGATGGAAGAGCCCGTCACGGCATTCATGACCTCGCCCAGGACGTCATGGACCAGGATGGAGGTCCCCAGGAGGTTGTTCACGAAATCGACCAGGAAGTAGGCATACTTGAAATAGGCCAGCACTCCGAGGTCGACGACCACCGACAGCACCAAGGAGAACTGCCGCCACCGCTCCGAACGGGCCCGGTGCATCCACCGGGCTGCCAGGAAGTTATAGACGATGACAAAGAGCAGCAACGCCAGGAACACGCCGCTCGTCTTGTAGTAGAAGAACAGCGAGACGGCAAACAGGTAGGCGTTCCGCAGCAGCACCTTCGAATGGAAGAAGGAGAAGACGGCGAACACCAGCGCGAAGAAGGCCCAGAAATAGAACTGGGTGAACAGCAGCGGATGCGCCTGGTCGAAGGAGAACAGGCTCTGGAAGAACTCCCGTATGATGTCGGGCAGGGTCATAGCGTCTCGTACCGGGCCATGATGGCATTGAACAGCAGGTCGCCCAGCAGACGGTAGCCCTCCGGTGTGAAATGGACATGGTCCCCCGCCGCCAGTCCGGCCTCATGCCAGGCGTCGATCGAGCCGAGACCGCCCATGATGTCGAAGAGATCCCACAGGGCAGCGTCGTACCGGGAAGCCAGTTCATAGAGCGCCCGGGTCGCCTCCGCGCCGAAGCGGTTGGGAACATGGTGCCGGTAACTGTCCGACAGCGTGGTGAACAGGATGGCACAGTGCGGATTGACCGAGCGGACCTCCCGGACGAGGCGGGCGTAGTTGTCGACGAAGTGCCGGGCATCGAAATCGGTCCCCTGGATGTCGTTGATACCGATGGAGAAGATGACAAGGTCCGGAGCTACCAGCGCCAGGTCGCGCCGGAAATCCTCACATTTGAGGAAGGAGCCGGTCGCGGCCCCGTTGACGCCGACCTCGCTGAAAGTGAGCCCGCTGGAAGGACGGTCCAGATAGAGGCCGGTCAGGGTATACTGCCCCGGGAAGCCCCGGAAACCGACCCGGACATAGTCGGCGTAATGCGGCAGGTCATAATGCCAACGCGCTCCCCGACGGACGCCGGCGACCGTGTCCCGCCCCATCACGAGGACCGGTTCCAGCGAGCCGTAGCCCAGCACGTCGACCGAGCGGAACATATAGGTCTGGCTCCAGGCGCAGCGCTCCCGTTCGGCCAGGTCGATAAAGACGGTCGCCGCCGTATCGGACGTCGAAACGGCCATCCCGGTAAGGCCCAGGCGGCTTTCCGGCTTCAGGCACCGGCTGTAGGTCCAGGAGCCCGAACAGGAGGACTGATAACTGGACGGAGTGTTGGTCCCGGCCGCCGCAAACGGGAAGACGAGCCCGCGGCCGCCATCCATGCCATACCGCATGGCAAGCAGGTTCCGGCGCAACTGGTCGCTCCACGTACCGCCTTGGACATGGGAACCGCCGACCTGGAGGATGCGGACATTCCCCCGCCCTGTCACGACCAGGGTATCCAACTTATGCAGGAAAAGGTCGAAATCTGCCGGAGATCCCGGGAACTGGAGAGCATTGCGTTCAAACCGGGCGAAATCATAGCGCGGTACCCGCCGGTGGGGGCAGACACGCGCGGCGGCCGGCCATAGGACCAGCAGCAGGAAGACGATGAGGGACAGCCGCTTCACTGCATATATGCCTTTACGCGCGAGGCAGGCAGGGTCTTGCGCAGGTCGTAGAAATCATAGTAGGTCAGCAGCGAGCGCGAAAGGGTCTCGCCGACGACCTGGGCTCCGGCCGGGGTGAAATGGATGTAGTCCGGTCCGGCATAGGCAGGGACATGCTTGACCCATTGGACCATGGAGTTCTCCCCACCCATCATGCGGTAGAGGTCCCAATAGGCCGCTCCGTTGCGGAGGGCCGTCGCCTTGAGCGAATCCACCATCTGCGGCAGCCGGGGCCAGGTCATGATCCGCCCGTTTACGGACTTGCCCATGTCGGAGGGTCCGATGAAAAGGATCCGGGCCTGCGGGGCGGCGGTCCGGAAGTACTGGATCTGGGCGGCCATCTTCTCCAGATAGCCGCTGACAGCCTTGTCGGAGGTGGCTACGGGCATGAAGTTGCCACCGAACTGGAGGATGATGAGGCGGGTATCATCCATCCCGAAAGAGCCCTGCATAAGGTCCGGGTTGATCCGGGAGAAAATCGTCCCCGAACAGCCCCGGAGCGGGATATTGTCCACGGTGACCCCGGCCGGACCGTCCGCGCAGATACCGTAGATCTCCGCGTTGCCGGTCAGGCGCAGGGTTGCTTTCTGCACCTCGCGGGGGAAGGTCCAGGTCATCCAGGTGGCGCCGCCGCTTTCCCGGACGACGGGTTCGGGCTTCAGCGTGTCGGAGACGACCTTGGCGGAGAAGCCGCCCGATGCCCGGCCATAGAGGAGGGACACAGAGGAGAACGTCTTGGTGCGCTCCCGGGCCGTCTTGGCCTTGGTAGCCCGCAGGCTGACCGTCCCGCCGCCGGTAAGGGCCACGACCTGGGCCATCACCCCGTAGCGGTTGTGACCGGCCCGGACGGTCGTCGAATCGCCGTACATGGTATACTGCACGAAACCGCCGGATGCACTCTTGGTGATCGAGGCCGAGGGAACGTTGGACAGGGCCGGGAACATGCCGGTCCCGCTGCCTCCGAACCGCTCCTGCAATGCCTGCCTCAGGTCGGCCGAGATGCGGTCCATCTCGATCTGCGAGTCGCCGTAATGGACCACACGCACCGTCCTCCCCTGGAGGGCTGCCCGCTCGAAGTCACGGAAGACGGGGTCGAAGAAAGTATAGTCATCGTCCGGCAGCCAGATCCGGTCCGGGTTGTCATAGAAGAAGTCCTTGTAGTAGGCCAGCGTGTCGGCATCGCGCATCGCAAAACGGCCGCCGACGGCACTGAGCACTGAATCCACGTCCACCTTCGCCTCCGACGCCTCCTGCACCATCTTCCGGTACGAGGCGAACCGCAGGTTCATCCCCCCGACATCCACCCCCTCCGCCGGAAAGGCCAGCCACCCCGCCCCCAGCAGTGCGAACACCCCCATGAAGAATATGACGACTTGTCTTGCTTTCATCCCAAATGCGTTAAATCCTGCAAATTTACGCAAATTCCTCCACATAACCATCCCCTGCCTCTCAATAAGCCATCCTCCTTCCGGAAGAAAAGAGGGCCGCCCCTCTACCATGCGCGGCACCTTTCATTCCGGAAGGGCGGCGGGGATAAGGATGGAGAAAGTGAATCCTTTCTATGAAATGGCAGGAACAGGCTCCAGGAGGAGAACCGGCAACCCGACCGCCTCCCTTACGGGGCGGACTTCCGGTGGAAACCACGGAAAAGGAAGAAGAGCCCGACGAGGGTCCCCACAAGGACATACATCAGCAGTTTGTCCAGCAGGGAAAGGTCCAGACTCTCCCGGATGAACACCTTCCGCACCACCAGGTAGCCGAGGATGAAGCCGACCACCCAGCAAAGGCTGTAATACCGGACCGCCACGCCCATGAACCTGAACATGACAGGGTCGCCGTTCCATATGAAGGTTGCCGGTACCATCCCCGACAAAGATAAGGAAAAAATAACGGTCGGACAAATTACAGGTTATCAACCACATATCGCTTATAACCGGCCCAGCTCCATGACAAAAAGTCCGTTGCAGAAACAGCGGTGGCGAATCCCACCCGGATATCCAAGGAACGGAAACCGCCCGGCGCGGGCCGGGCGGTTCGAAGGGAGTAAGAGAGTCCTCCAGGGACGAAGGGGCGCAGTCAGTGCAGCATCACGGTCAGGCCGGCCATGACGATGGAGACCATGGATATAAGCTTGATCAGGTTGCTGAATGAAGGCTCGGGAGGGTCTTGAGGAGGTTGCGGTGGGCGACAAGGTCTGGATGGTAGTGCTGGATATGGTAACGGAAGGCACGATAGTCCAGGCCGAAGCGTCGGGCGATGGACAGGGTAGGCTCGAGGGTGGATGCATAGACTGCCAGGGCGTCGGAGAAGGCCGCTTCCCTGTTGCGGAAAAGTTCCTGCCGGGCAGCCAGCATCTCCTCCGGCGGGTTGCGCCGATATGGCCGCAGGGCTTCGAGCCCTCCTTGACGGTAGCGTTTCAGCCAGTGCCGGATGGTGGCGGAATCTACACCGATAACATGAGAAATACGCTTGGCGCCATACCCTTGGAGATACAGTTCGACGGCTTTCTGCCGATCCGCCCAGAGGCGTTCGATGTGTGTGCGTGTTTTTTGGGGGAGACCGTCTTAAAAGTGTCTAACCGGTAATCCGACTGCTCTTGAGTCCGGTGAAAAGCCCCGAAAAAGGGCGATGAAGAAAGTCAAAATAATCCATTGTAGTCTCGGAATTTTTTTGTAACTTTCTATCAATAAG
>JAFUZO010000011.1 GCA_017476575.1 Bacteroidales bacterium
GTCCTCCCTCCCGGATCTTGTAAAGTCCGCTGGTACTTCCGAAATACAGGTCGCCGTTTTCCCGGTCCGCGCAGAGGGCACGGATCTCCTCGGAGGGGTCATATCCCGCCTTCCCGGACACATAGAACCGGGAGAAACGCCGGGTGATACCGTCGAAGCGGTTCAGCCCGTTCATCGTCCCGACCCAGATGCCGCCTTGGCGGTCTTCGGCGATACAGTTGACAATGTTGTCGCTCAAGGACGTTCCGTCCTCCGGGTCGGCCGTGAACACATCGAAGGCCCTGCCGTCATACCGGTTGAGACCGCAGCGGGTCCCGAACCACATATATCCCTGGCTGTCCCTGAGGATGGAGATGACGGACAGCTGCGAAAGTCCGTCATCCATGGAGAGATGTTCGAAATGCGTGCCTTCCTGTCCTTCTGCACGGACGGAAGCGACAGTGCAGAAAAGGGAGAGGGCGGTGGACGCCATCTTTCTCCAAGGGAACATGGGTCAATCGTATTTTCCTTCCAGGTACGTACGGAGCCGGTCCCAACGGTAGTAGGGGCCGATATCTGTGTCCAGGGACGGGATGCAGGTCTCCCGTTCGTTGTGCAGGAGTTTCACCAGGACGGTATCGGAGCCGGGATGCCGGTAGAAGATCATCTGGAGGTTGGCGGCCATAGGCATCATCTCGCCGGCGCACCAGTACCGGTCCGCTTCCTGCTGTGTCGTGCGGACATCCATCCCTTCCGTGCCGATAAGCGACAGCAGCGGAAGGAGGGCGTAATCGTGCGAGAAGCGCAGGTCGGCAGCCCTGCGGGAGGCAGGGGCCAAGGCCGCGTCGGCCCGGGTCACGATATCCCTGAGCAGGTCGTCCGCGCTCCGGATCCTCCGGTCTCCATATTCGACGGAGTTGCACATCAAGGTATACAGGCGGTTGCTGGCTGCCCGGGAGAGGGTATACAGCTCGTCGAACGTGAGCAGGTCGCTGGTCCGGAGGTGTCCGAGGTCGAGGCATTCTTCATAATTGCACAGGCTGTAGATGTCCGAGATGATGTTGCCTGCCTTGCAGCATATCTTGGCGGTCTCGACATCGGTGAACAGGACGCGCAGGATACGGTCGCGGTCGATGCCTTCCCGCCGCATGGCGGAGACGGCGGGGTCGATGGCTCTCCGGATCTCTTCGTTCAGTTCAGGAGTCGCCTTCATGATGTATTTCATGTAACGCGGACCGGTCCGGATATCGAAATGCAGGAGAGGATCCATTCCCTTGAGAGATTCGACGAAACAGGCCATGCTGATGAGGCAGCGCTCCGATTGGGAGGAGGCGGCGAAGACCTCTTTCCGGCCTTCATTCCCGAAGACGGCGGGGAAGCGGGAGAACATCCGGGCTGCGATTTCCCGGTGTTCCCGGGCTCCGCGTTCCGACAGCATGCCGTACATTTCGTCCGAGAGCTGCCTGTGGCGGTAGACATGGGCAAGCAGGGTGTCTCCGGCGGCCGTCAGGAGGTCGAGTTCTTCCGCCTCTTCCAGGATCCGGAGGAGCCGCTCGTGATTGCCGGAGCCGGTGTTCCGCCGGGACCCATGCCTTCCGATATGGCTGATATAGAAGGGTTCATATCCTTCCGGGGCCGGGGTGTCGGCTGTGGCTTTGAAAACGTAGACATGGTGGTTTCCGAAGAAAAGGCCGGGTTCGGCCTGGAATTTCTCCGCCGAGAACTGGGCGGAAGCCGGAAGGCTGCCTGCGAGGGCCGCCATCACCGACAAAAGGAGTCTGTGGGTTGCTTTCATCATGATAGGGTGGGGTAAATATAATGATTTTTTGCAGTTTACCAATCTGCCAGCGGTTTCTCGGCAGGGAAGGGACCTTCCAGGCGGCCGGACGGGATGAGCCGGACAGAAAAAGACCTTTTTCCTTCTGCTGCCAGCCAGGTCTGGAAACCGACCATCACGGTACCGGGATTCGGTGCGTCGAAATCATTTTCCGGTGCTGTGGACCACGTTTCCAACCGGATATCGTCGCCTTCTGCCTCGAGATACATTTCCTGCCCTTCCTGCCGCAGTACGGCGGTGCGCTCCCCCGTGATCTCCACTTCAGCAGGGGTCAGCATCGCCCAGCGCAGCGGCATCCCGGTTCCGGCGGCGGTGATTTCATCCCTGACCAGGACATAGTTCCCGTCGATGATGGCTACTCCGCGCTGATAACTCCCGACAAGCCCTCCCTGGATGTCCGTCAGGTCGGAGACAGCAAAAGAAAAGTCCTCCTTGTCTCCATGGCGGCTGATCTGTGCCATAGCATCTACGCGCTGCCTTTCGTTGTTGAAAATCATCAGGTTATGTGAATACATCCCCGTTCTGAACGGAATCCACCGGTCGGAATCCTGGGACCGGTCGCTCAGGTTGAGCCCGAACTTTTCCAGGGAATGGTAGTCTTGGTTGCCGAGATCGGTCGCCCATTGGTATGGCCCGCGGTACATCACGAAGGAGCCGATGTCCATATGGGCATGTCCGCTCCGGCAGGAGCCGGCTTTGAGTCCTACGAAAATCTCGTTTTCGCCGCCCCAGTGGTTCCTGAGGAGGGCTACCGGGGTCTCTCCCTGGCCTATGAAACTGGTCTGGGCAGGCGGAACCGCGTCCCGGAGACATCCTTTTTCCGCCCAGAGCATGATGCAAGGCAGGTAGCGCGACGTATAGACCTTGCTCTCCTTGCCGACCGACTTCAGGTATTCCACTTTACCGGCTTCCCCGTACAGGAGGGAGGCGTCGCCGGTCCGGGAGGCGAACCAGAACATCGGCAGGCAGAGGCTGTTCTCCTGGGCATTGCAGTCGGAATAGGCGTAGCAGCCGAAACGCTGGCTCGTCATGTGGCAGATATACTGTGCCGAACGCATGAAAGCGGCATTGCCTGCCAGGTTGCAAGTGGCGGACGTAGCGCTTTCCAGGGCTTCGGAGAGCATGACGAGGAAACCGGTCCCATAATTCCAGTACATCAGTCCTTCCGGGTAGTTCCCGTCGGGGGCATAGGACGGCAGAGAATAGGTCTGCGTGGAAGTGACGGCCCGCCGGATGATGCTCCGGGAGAGTGCCGGATTCCTTTCGAAAGTGGCGATGGCGCCGAGGGCCATTCCCATGTTGCAGACAGCGTTCCAGTTGCTCCGGCGGTCTCTCCAGTTCCGGTTGAATGCCCCGGCCTTGCCCCGTCGCATCGAGGGACGCAGCCCTTTCTCGAGGATGGCTTGTTCAGCCAGGGCCCTGCATTCCTTGTCCAGGGCATCGTAGCACCAGTCATATCCGATGGCGACGGCCGCTGTCATCTCTGCGACGTCGAGGAAATGGGGCGGATTCCAGTCGCTGAAAGAACAGACATTCCGGATCAACTGTCCGACACGTTCGGCATATCTTTCATCCCCGGTCATACGGTAGCTGTAAGAAAGGAAGAAGATTTGCTTGAAGGCGCTCCGGGAGATGCTGAGAAGTCTTTTCCCGATCTGTCTCCGTTCAAGCGGCGGCATGGAGAGGAAGGCGTCGCTGCGTTCCAGGATCGCGTGGTGGACATCGGCAAGGAAAGCATCCTCCCGGACCTTTTCCAAAATGTCCGCCTCTTCTCCGGGATGGAGGAAGATGCGTGGATGGGCGGGCGTGACCGTAATCCGGCCGGCACGGGCTGGAAACGCTGTCAGGAAGCATAGCAGGAGGCCCGGCAGGATGGGCAGCAATCTTTTTTTCATGGGTGGTCTGTTTTGATACAAAGAAAAGACTTTGCCGGCATCTTCCGGCGTCCCGGGGCCTGGCGGCGGTCGGATTGAGTATCCCGGAAAAGAAATTGAGACGCAGGGGAAAAGAGGGTTGACGGGGCTTTCGTACCTTTGTCTCGAACACTAAAACGAAAGAGAAATGAAAAAATTGTTGATCTGTCTGTTGTTCTTGTCCAGCGCTGCCTTTGCTCTCGCCCAGAATGCCACCGTCACCGGAACCATCGTCGATGCCGTTTCGGATGATTTCCTGGCCGGTGCGACGGTCGTCATCAAAGGCACATCCAAAGGCACCAGCGCGGATGCGAACGGACATTATACCCTTTCGGTGCCCGCGGGCCGGCATACGGTCCAGTTTATCTTCCTCGGTTATGAAACCCGTGAATTCGACATCCGGCCGGCCGCCGGGTCCGTCGAAGTCCTGCAGGTGCGTCTCGTTCCCGAATATTCATCTCTGGAAGGAGTCGTCGTGCAGGCGCAGGCAAGGGGGCAGCAAGCCGCCATCAACAGCCAGATCCGTGCGTCGGGAATCATGAATGCCGTCTCCGCAGAAAAGCTGGGCGAACTCCCCGACGTGAATGTGGCCGACGCCATCGGCCGCCTTCCCGGCCTGATGGTCAGCCGGGATGGAGGTGAGGGACAGAAAATCATCATCCGCGGCCTCGAGCCTAAATACAATACGGTGGCCATCAACGGCATGAACACGCCTTCCACCAGTGATACCGACCGCAGTACGGACTTGAACATGATCTCTCCGGACATGATCGCCGGTGCGGAGGTCCTGAAAGCCAATACGGCGGACAAGGATGCGGATGGATTGGGCGGAACGGTCAACCTGGTCATCCGGGATGCACCATATGGTCCCCGTCTCTTCCTCTCCGGAGAGACAGGCTACCATTCCCAGATCGGCGGTATCGGCCGCTACAAGGGAGGGGTTACGGCCAGCAACCGTTTCTTTGGCGACCGGTTGGGCTTGATTTTCTCCTCGGCCCTCGACCGTACCGACCGGAGCAACGATACCTTCAGCGCTTCCTATCTTGTCAACGGAACCATGAAGACGGAAGGCTATGACTATACGCGGCCCTGGCTCACGACCACGCAGATCCAGTCCAACCAGGAGATCCGCACCCGCTTCAATTTCAACCTGAATGCGGACTGGGACCTGGGAGAAACAGGCAAGATCCGGTTTTCCAATATCATGAGCCGGATGGAGCGGGACCGGACCGTGCGGGCCAAGCGTTACAATTTCAGCGGTTCCCGGCTGCGTTATGCGCAACGGGACCTTCAGTCGCATACCACCAATCTTTCCAACATCCTCCAGGCCGGACTCAATGTGCTTTCCTCCCGCCTCGATATCGGGGCGGGACACAGCAGTTCCTGGATGCGCAAGCCTTGGAGCAATGAACTGGAGTTCCGCCTCAATACGCCTTTCACTGCGGATATCTCGTTCCTGGAGGACCTGCTGCCATATGATGCCGTCTCTCCTGAATATGTCTCAGAGGACGATCTCGGGCAGTATTATCTCTACAATGGACGTTTTGAAGCCCAGCGGACCCATGAACGCGAACTTTCCGCATGGCTGGATTGGACGACTCCATACCGTATCGGCGACGTTGCCTCGGGCTCTGTCAAATTCGGCGGGAAATACCGTCAGAAGGACCGTTCCAACCAGTCGGACGCCTTTTTCCGGCGCTTCGATCTTTCCAGCGGCTATGAAAGCGTCTTCGAGCGGATGCCGGACCTGACGCATTCGGAATATCGGGACGGGACGCAGATCGGTATCGCGGATTTCCTCGACGGCGGCTATGTCGACAAGGGGGACTTCCTCCGGGGCAGATATCCCAACTGCAACTTCAATTTCGCGCTGGACAATGCAATGATGCGTCGGTTCTACGAGACCAACCGTGACCTCTATTACCGCCTCCTTTCCGAGACCGTCGAGAACGATTATTCCGGTCACGAGGAGATTTATGCCGGCTACGTCATGACTGAACTGGAAATCGGCGACCATCTGGTCTTCACCCCCGGGCTGCGTTATGACTATTCACGTCTGCGGTATTCCGCATACAGCGGGGCGAATGTAGATGATGACGATTCGCTGGAACAGCATTTCGAATACGAGGAGACGACCGATACCGGACGTTTCGGATATCTGTTGCCGCAGGTTCACCTGCGCATCAAGCCGACATCCTGGATGGACCTGCGCCTGGCCTATACCCATACGCTTTCCCGACCGGACTACAACCTCCTTGCCCCGCGGACCATTGTCAAGCCGACCCACAACACGATCGACTGGAGCCGCACGGATATCAAACCCGCCTTGTCGAAGAATTACGATGCCACGCTTTCCTTCTATCCCGCCCGTTGGGGACTTTTCACTGTCAGCGGCTTCTACAAGCATATCGACCATTTCATCTATACCCGGACCGCAGTGGTGCTGGAAGACACCGAGACGGATCCGTCGAACTTCGGACTTTCCGACAGCTACGCAGGTGCCGTCATCACCTATCCGGTCAACAATCCCACCCGGGCGATGGTCATGGGGCTGGAATTCGATGCGCAAGTGCAGTTCTCTGCCCTTGACAATTTCCTGCGTGGATTCGTCCTGAATGCGAATTTTACGGTGATGGATTCCGAGATGGCCTACAACACGACCCGCATCGCCCGGGTCGCGAATCCCGATTTCGGATTTGTTGCCGGCGTCTCTCCGTTCCTGCAGGTCAACCGGGATGTGGCCTATGTGGACCGCCTGCTGAGTCAGCCGACCTACCTTTTCAACCTGTCCGTCGGCTATGACTATAAACGTTTCTCCTGCCGTGTCTCCTGCAACTATCAGGACGGGGTCCTCGTGACGGCGCAGCAGCGTGCCGATGCCGCCGACAAGGAACTTTCCGATCCTTTCGTCAAGTGGGATGCCCAGGCCCGGTACAAGCTGGGTAAGAACCTGGCCTTCTATGTGTCCTGGTCGAATATCAACCGTGCCGTGGATGGAAAGACCCGTTATGTCACCGGGTACCCGATGCGGACGGAATATTACGGCTCGACCGCCTATCTGGGAATCAGATACGATATTATCAGGTAACTTTTTTTATCTCCAACGCCATGAAACAGATCATCCATTGCGGGCTCATTGCCCTGCTTGCCTTCCTCTCCGCCTGTGACCGGCTGGAACGGGTTTATCCCGATATCGAGGAAGAGACCGGGGAATTCTTCGTGTTCGAAGACGGTTCCGTCCGGGTGCCGACAGACAACGGATACTCCGCTGTCAATAATTTGAAACTCGCCGTGGACCAGTATGCCGATGCCGCCTTGACCGCTACGGAAAGCGGGCAAGAAGTACAGTCGTGCAACGTCTTCCTCCTTCCGCGCGGATCCCGCTATTATGTCGAAGGGAAATGGGTCATCAAGAAGGACGTGGTCATCCGCGCAGAGGCAGGGGAGGGGGACCTCCCGACCATCCAGGTGATGGCCGACGAGACCGGCAGCGTGAATGCCGACATGATCCGTATCGAGGGGAATGTCGTCTTCGACGGCATCTATTTCTTCGGGCAGGACGCCATTACCGGCTCGCACCAGCAGCGGATGTTCCGCATCGACGGTGCAGACTGCCGCCTGACCCTGGAGAACTGTTTCGCCGACTACTGCCGCAATTTCTTCATCCGGCTGGATGCCCGGAATACCAAGGTGTACCTGCGCAATTCCACGTTCCGGAACATGAAATACAGCGCGACCTCCAACGGGCGGCTTATCGATACCCGCGGCAACGGCGCAGATACGGTCTCCATCGTGAACTGCCTGGTATACAATATCCTGGGACATATCACACGCCATGACGGTTCGGTCATCAACCATCTGGAGTGGAAAAACAATACGTTCTACAACTGCGGAACGACCATCGGGATCGAGCATCCCCGGAAGGTTGTCATCCAGGACAATATCTTCGCCGACATAGGCTGGCGGCAGGGAGCCACCTCCGCCAGGATCGACCCGGTCACCGGCGCGACGGTGTTCAACCGGATTCTGTGGGATGTCCAGGCCTCCGATGCCGTGGACCTGGAGGAAGCCGATGTCATTATCCGGAACAACAACGTGTACAGTACACCGGAGTTGGCCGCATTGTATGAGAAATACGCGGAGACGGCGGCGGAACGCACCGAACTCAGCTCCGGCGGCCGGCAGCTTCTGGAAGCGGGAAAACTCCGGTTCACGGACAATTTCTCCGAGGTGTTGGACTTCGACTATCCGGCGCCGGTGTCATACGGGTTCATCGACTTGTTCTTCTCCGCACCGGATGCCCCTGACGACACGTTCCTGGATGTGCCCTTCTTCGTCGACGAGGATGGTGTCAACGGCATCCACCCGGACAACCTGTTCACTTTTGTCTATCCTTCTTCGTCCCGTTCAGCCACGGCATCGACAACCGGTTCCCGGATCGGCGCCGTCCTGCCCTTATAACCGGTTCTCTGCCATGGGTTCTTCCCGAGGACCAGCCAAGAGCATGCCGAGGGCGTGGAACAAAGAGCGATAAGCAAAGGCTTTCTTGTCCAGGGAGAGGGGATAGGCGCGGGAGGTGGAGGGGAGGCGGAAGAAGCGGAAAGTCCTTCCCGTGACGGCGATTTCCACGCTGCCGCCCATCGGGGGCTCGGGACAGCCGAAGGTCTCGCAGAGGGTATCGGTCGCCTTCTGCCCCGTGGTCACGAGTGCCCGGCAGTGCGGAATCCGGTCGAGCAGCGCCGGAAGGTCGGTGGGCGTGACCACTTCGAGGAACTTGTCCGAGGCGTTGTCCTTGAGGCGACGGACAGCCGATGCGGTGTCGAACAGGGCAATGCCCTCCCGGGCGCAGAAACACATGATGGCTTCCTTGTCGAACCGCCGTGCCCCGGGGATGATGAAATGGTCCTTGTCTCCGAAGTAGATGATGCCGACGATCCGCCAGAAGTCGTTGATGAAATTCGGGTAATAGAAATCCATGCTCCAGCGCTTCGGCTGGGGCGGGAAACTGCCGAGGAAAAGGACCTTCGCCTCCAGTGGAAGGAAGGGCTCGAACGGATGCCGTTCTACGGGAATCGCTTCAGGGATCATGGCGCAAAGATACGAAATCATTCTGAAAAGGGGCGCAGACCTTTCCGGCTGCGCCCCTTGGAAGTAGAGATGCTATTCGTAATCGGGATTCTGATGGATGTACGGGTTGTAGAGGACGTCGTCCTGCGGGATGGGATAGAGTTTGTACTTATCATCGACGTCACGCCCCTCGTGGTTGGTTTCGTTCGAAGTCGAACGTCCCTTCCAGTCCCAGTTGTAGTTCTTGGTGTACCGGTCGAAACGGATGAGGTCGGAACGGCGCCAGTTCTCGGTCCAGAGTTCGCGGGCCCGCTCGTCGATCAGGAAGTCGAAGGTCAGTTCATCGAGGGTGATACGGCCGTCCGCCGTATTGTAGGAGGACTGGTAGTTGCCGCGGCAGTAGGCGCGGTCGCGCACTTCGTTGACATAGCCGAGGGCCTCGGCATCCGCCTTGCCGTCGCGGCGCATGATCGCTTCGGCTGCAATCAGGTAGGCGTCGGCCTTGCGGAAGATCGGGAAAGCGACGCTGGCATACGTGGTCGCACTGGCCTTGATGCGGTCTTTGGTCACATTGCGCCATTTGGTGAAAGAGGCTCCTATATAGATTTTCTTGGTGTTGAAGGCCTCTCCGTCGATCCAGGTCTCCTTGACATAGGCCTCGGAAGTCCCGACGGCGGAGCCGGGTCCTACAAAGAGCAAGGCGCGCTTGTCGCCTTTCTTGTCGCCCCAGGTATCCGTGGGGTCGAAATTCTGGTCGGCCTCGCTGAACTTGGTGACAAAGGCATAGCGGAGGGCGCCGTTGCCGCCCCACTGCTCTGAGATGCCGTAATCCACGACGGAGAGGATGTCCTTGGTGGTCGGGAACTTGATCAGGTAGTTGGCCATGCCTTCACCCTGCATGTGCTCGAAATCGGAAGGCATCGCCCAGATGATTTCTTTGCAGGTGTCGTTGTCCTTGAGGAAGTTCTCGATATAGTTGGGCGCCAGGGAGAAGTTGGTGTCATCCACCACCTTCTTGGCATAGGTATAGGCCTTGCCGTAATACTCGTCGGAACCGGCATAGACTTTTCCGTTGATGTAGAGCTTGGCAAGCAGGAACCAGTCGGCGACCTGGTTGGCGCGGCCGAAGACTTTGCGGCTGGCCGGCATCATCTCGTTCTCGATGGCGAGGAGTTCGCGTTCGACATATTCGAAGATCTCCTTACGGGTCCTCTGGACAGGATAGGTGCCGTTCGGAGAGGTCTCGTCTACGAATCCCACGGAGCCGAAGAGGTCGCAAAGCAGATAATACTGATAGGCGCGGATGAAGCGGGCCTCCGCCCTCCAGTAGGGAAGTTCGTCCTTGACTTGCCCGTAGATGCCGGAACCGAGGGCTCCGTCCTGCGTCCGGCGGAGGAAGTCGTTGGCCATGGCGATGATGATATAGGCCCGGTAGTAGATGTACTGCGGGAACTCGGTGCCCGGGGTCCAGGTGAATTCGCAGGCCTGTTTGACACCGTAGCTGGCGGCCGTGCGGTACATGACGATATCGGAGGCGCATTCTTGCGACCAGAACAGGGAACGCAGGTAGGCAGAGCGCCCGCCGTCGAAGTTGACGTCGTTTCCGCCCTGGCCGCCCATCGACTGGGGGCCCATGGCGCCATAGAGTTTCAGGAAGGAGCCGTGGATGCCCTCATAAGAGTTCCAGACCTCGTCTTCCATGAGGGTGGTGGTGGATTCCGGCTGCAGGTCCAGGTTCTCGCAGGAGGCGAAGCAGCATGCGGATGCGGCCAGGATGGCTATGAATAAGTGGTTCGTCTTCATGGTAGGTCATATTAAAGGTCGATATTGACGGAGAACATGAGAAGGTGGGGTCTCGGAGTGCTGGAACCGTCCAGGCCATCGTAGACTTCAGGGTCGATGCCGGGATAGTCGGTGAGGGTCAGCACGTTCTGCAGACCGACGGAGAGGCGGATGCTGTTGTACCAGGAAGCCTTCTTCGGCAGGGTGTATCCGACGACGATGTTGTCGACCTTGAAGTAGTCGCCCTTGTGGAGCCAGTGGTCGGTGTGCGAGTGACGGGTCTCCCAGTACGGGACGACATCCTTGTAGGTGTTGGTCGGGAAGGAGTAGGACTCATTGTAGAAGGAGGAGTTGCAGGTGCCGTAGACCGCCTTCCAGAACACGTACTGCCCGAAGGCATAGTGGGCGTTGAGGCCGAAGTCCCAGTTGCGGAAACGGACCTGCGTGCTCAGGCCGCCGTAGTACGGGACGAGGGAACTCTTTCCGGTATCGAACATGTTTTTGTCGTTGGTGTCGTCCAGGACGAATTCTTCGGAAGCTGGATCAGACGGGTCGTAGTTGGGGTTGTAGAACTTCTCGAGCGGCTTGCCGTCCTCGTCGTAAGCCTGCTTGGCCAGATGGAAGGTGTACGGGGTGTCGCCGACCTTGTGCCACTGCATGTAGCGGTTGTTGTCGGTGTAGCCGGTCTTGATGTAGGCGTCCGGATCGTCGTAGGAGGTCAGTTTCGTGATGGTTGACTTGTTCCAGGCGAAGTTGGCGTTGATACTCCAATACCAGTCGCGGGTGCTGACAGGCACGGCGCCGATGGAGAATTCGATACCCTTGCTGGTCATCTCGCCGATGTTCTGGTCGGTGGTGACGGCAAAGTTGGAGCCGGCCGGGACCTTGACACTGCTCATCAGGAGGTTCGTGGTCTTCCGGTCGTAGTAGTCGAAACTGCCGTACAGGCGGCCGCCGAAGAAGCCGTAGTCGAGACCGGCATTGGCCGTCTTGGTGACCTCCCACTGGATGCTGCGGTCGAAGGCGGCCGGACGGTAGACATAATAGAAATCGTCGCCCTCGCGGTACATGTACTGGTCGGTGGAGACGAAGTAGCTGGTCTGGTAGGCGTAATCGTTGCCGATTTCCTGCTGTCCGGTGGTACCATAGCTGAGGCGGAGCTTGAGCTCGTCGATCCAGCGGACGTCCTTGAGGAAGTTCTCCTTGTTGACCTTCCAGGCGAAGGCGGCGGAGGGGAAGTAGCCCCAGCGGGTCTCAGGAGCAAAGCGGGAGGACGCATCTGCACGCATCGTGAAGGTGAGGAGGTATTTGTCTGCCAGCGTGTAGTTGATCCGGCCGAACCAGGAGGCCAGGTTGTTTTCGGACATCCCGGAGCCTTCCACGCTGCCGGCCTCGGTCTCACCGTCGTTCCAGTAGGTAGGGGAATCCCAGTAATCAGAGTAAGTGGACTCGTAGCTGTGGCCGGCAGTGATATCCACACCATGGATCCCGAACTGGTGGCGGTAGTTGACAAAGTAGTCCATGTTGTAGTGGCGGGCATAGGAGTTGCCGTAGCTGTGCTTGCCCTGTCCACCCTTGCCGAGAGAGACATAGTCGGTCGCCCAGGTCCTCGGGGTATTGTCCACGCCCTGGCTCTTATAGCGGGAGCGGTAGTAGTTTCCGTTGAAAGAGACCGTGGCGGAAAGGTCTTCGAGACCGTGGACCTTGTAGACCATGGTCGCATTGGTGACGAACCGGTTGGCCCGGATGTAGCCGGAACCCGGATACCGGACTTCCGCGGCGGAGTTGTAGGAGTGCTCGTCGCCGTTGCTGCCGTCCGGGTCGGAACCATAGATATAGTATCCGTATCCCCGGTGGTCATAGGTGACACCGTTGACAGTGACAGACGGGTAGTCGCCGTAGACCGGGATGGTCGGGTCGAGCCAGGCAGCGCCGGAGAAGGATCCCGCGCTGGTCGGCGTATCCTTATAGGTGTCCTTGACGCCGAGGTCGAAGGTCAGATGGTCGTCCAGGAGTTTCGGCGTGAAGTTGGCCGTGACGGTTCCGACATCCTGCTTGTGCGAGATGATGGCGCCGTTCTCCTCCTGGAAGCCGACGGAGACGCGGTAGGGGACATACGGAAGCGCACCCCGCAGCGAGACAGTATGCTTGTGGGTATAGGCGGTCCGGGAAATCTCTTTCTGCCAGTCTGTACTGGCCGTGCCGAGTTTGGAAGCATCCCAGCCCCGCTTGACATATTCCTCGCGGAACTCGTCGGCGGAATAGACGGGGAGATAATCGGTCTTATAGTTGACGAAGGCTTCTCCCTTGTAGCTGACGGCGGGCTTGATGAACTGGCCACCTTTGGCATCGGAGCCTTTCTTGGTGGTGATGATGATGACACCGTTGGCTCCCCGGGCACCGTAGATGGCGGCGGAGGAGGCATCTTTCAGCACGGAGATGGATTCGATGTCGTCCGGATTGATGGAAGAGATGCTCTGGTCCACCATCCCGTCGATGACGATGAGCGGGGTGTTGGATGCATTCAGAGAGGCTCCCTGGCGGATACGGACGGTGCCGCTCGACCCGACCGAGCCGGAACCCTGGGTAATCTGGAGGCCTGCCACCTTGCCGAGCAGGAGGTCGGTGGTCGTCGTCGCCTTGACCCGGTTGAGCGGGTCCGGTTTGAAGACCTGGACGGCACCGTTCGCGTCAGCCTTCTTGACCTGGCCGTAACCGATGACGACGACCTCGTCCAACTGGGTGGTATCCTCTTCCAGGACAACCAGGTTCAGTTGGTCGGATGTGGCGGGATAGGTGACTTCCTTGTAGCCCATGATGTTGATGCTGACATAGGCATCCCGGCCGGACACCCGGAGCGAATAGGCTCCTTCCTGGTCCGTTACGGTACCGTTGGACGTCCCGACTTCGAAGACGGTGGCTCCGGAGACGGGAAATCCGGAAGCATCCACGACGGTCCCCCGGACGGGGATGGGTCCGGAGTTCTGTGCCGATGCCGTGAAAGGAAGATGCAGGGACAGCAAAAGGATGCCCATGCACAATGACAGAACTTTTTTCATAGTGTGATTGATCATTGGTTGTTTAGTGTTTTACAAATATATTGAAAATCGGTTACGAATTCAATTCGCGGGCTCTGGACGGTCGGATTTCAACGACGGATAAGCAATGCCGGGGGAAGAACGGTGACTTGTGCTGGTTCTCGTTGGTTTTCCATGATTCAATATTAACATAAATGTTTTTTATATTAACATTAGAGTTTTTTTTATTGATTATCATTTTATAAGAAATTCCTTGAAGAAAAATTCATGAGAGGTATCAGAAAGGGATTCAGACAAGGAACTATAATAAATTGTTGGGAATCCCGAGAAAATGCTTACATTTGAATAATGAAAACGAGCGTTTTGGTGACCGATTTTACCGGCGTATATGCGGAGGAGGGGTTCCTCCATGCCTTACGGGAAAAGGGTTTCCCGGTGGAAATCGTATCGTTGGGGGATATCGAGGGGACGAACTGCTACTGCGATGCTGCGGCTGTCGAGGAAATCAGACGGCGGCTCGTAGGAAAGGACGGAATGAAAGTCCATTGGATCGACAGCGGGGACTACCATTACATGACCAAGCTGTTCTGCGACCGCATCGAAGGTCCTTTCCTGTTGGTGCTTCTGGACAACCATCCGGACGACCAGAGACCGGAGTTCGGCGGAATCCTCAGTTGCGGAGGCTGGGTGCTGGAGTTGCCGGAGGCGGTGACGGTCGTGACCATCGGACCGGCGGGGTGCCGGGTTCCGCAGGAGGCGCTGCTGGAAGCATTGGCCGGGGAGAGGCGGGTGTATGTCTCTCTGGACAAGGACATCCTGTCCCGGAATGAGGCACGGACCGACTGGGACCAGGGCAGCTTCACCCTCCGCGAGGTAGAAGACATCCTGGAGACGGTCTTCCTTTCGGGCGCCGAAGTGCTTGGCGTGGACATCTGCGGAGAACTGGCGACCTCGAAGGGAGCGACTCCGGAAGACCAGGCTGTTAACTTAAAGACAAACATTGAACTGCAAAGGTTCATAAACCATTATATAAAGTAACGCTTAAATAAAACTGATATGTCATCCATCCAGAATGACACGGAACTCCGGAAGACCTGCCTCTACGACAGGCATGTGATGCTTCAGGCCAAGATGAGCCCTTTCGCCGGTTTCTTGATGCCGATCCAATACAGTTCCATTACGGTGGAACACAACGCCGTCCGGCAGCATGCCGGGGTGTTCGATGTGTCGCACATGGGCGAGATCTTCGTGGAAGGGCCTGAGGCCGAGGCCTTTGTCAACCATATCTTCACCAATGAAATCCGGGGTTTCGAACCCGGGAAGGTCCTCTACGGGATGATGTGCTATCCCGACGGCGGGGTGGTCGACGACCTGTTGGTCTACCGGGAATCCATCCCGGGGCATTTCCTCCTGGTCGTGAATGCCGCGAACATCGACAAGGACTTTGCCTGGATCCGGGAACAGGTCCGTCAAAACCCGCTCACCGGCAAGCCTTTCGACTGCCGGGTCCGCAACGAGTCCACGGAATGGGGGCAACTGGCCGTCCAGGGGCCGGAGGCAGAGAAAGTGGTCGTCGATGTCCTCAGACTGCCGGAGGCGGCGGCGCTGGGCTTCTATACGTTCTATGATACGGAATATCATGGGAAGCGTCTGGTTGTCAGCCGGACCGGCTATACCGGCGAGGACGGCTTCGAACTCTATACTGCGCCCGAAGGGATTGTGGAACTGTGGGACCGGCTCATGGCGGCCGGTATCCAGCCTTGCGGTCTGGGGTGCCGGGACACCCTCCGTTTCGAGGCAGGGCTTCCACTGTACGGCGACGAACTCAGCGAGGACATCAGTCCCGTTGTCGCGGGGCTCGGCATGTTCTGTAAATATGACAAAGATTTCATCGGCAAGGAGGCCTTGCTGGCCCAGAAGGCGGGCGAAGTGGCGAAGAAACTCGTCGGCATCGAAATCGCCGACAAGGCCATTCCCCGGGCCGGTTATCCCGTGGAAACGATTGAAGGGGAGGAAGTCGGCGTCGTGACGACCGGCTACCACTCCATCACCCTGGACAAGAGCATCTGCTTCGCCCTCGTGGACAAGGACTGCGGTGCCCTGGACACGCCGCTGCAGGTGCGGATCCGCAAGAAGGTCTTCCCGGGAAAGGTCGTGAAGAAACGTTTTTATCAGACTAACTATAAAAAATAATACGTACTATGTCAAAGATTATCGAAGGACTCAAGTATTCCGAGTCCCATGAATGGGTCAAGGTCGAAGGCTCTGTCGCGGTCATCGGTGTCTCCGATTTCGCACAGAAGGAGATGGGGGATATCACCTATGTGGACCTCCCTGATGTGGATGACGAAGTGACCGCCGGCGAGGAATTCGGCGCCCTGGAGAGCGTGAAAGCCTCATCTGATCTCATTGCACCGGTTTCCGGCACGGTCGTCGCCGTCAACGGGGATCTGGAGGATGCTCCGGAGAAAGTGAACGAGGATGCCTTTGGCAGCTGGATCATCAAGGTGGAGATGTCCGACCCCTCCGAACTCGACAACCTCCTGGATGCCGCCGCATACCGGGCCCTGATCGGTGAGTGACATGGCTCGTTCTGCCTATTGTCCGCACACCGATGCGGATGTGAAGGCCATGCTGGTGCGGATCGGCGTGAAGAAACTTGACGACCTGTACAGCGATGTGCCGAAGGAATTCCTGCACAAGGGCGCCTACGCCCTTCCGGACGCCTTGTCCGAGCAGGAGGTCCGCACGTATTTCGAAGCCTTGGACCGCCTGAACGCCCGGATGAAGGTTTTCGTCGGGGCCGGGGCCTATGACCACTACACGCCGGCTGTGATTCCCTACATCACCCAGCGTTCCGAGTTCCTGACAGCCTATACGCCCTACCAGTGCGAGATTTCGCAGGGTACGCTCCGCTATATCTTCGAGTACCAGAGCATGATCTGCGAGCTCACAGGCATGGATGTCTCCAATGCTTCGCTCTACGACGGCCCGACGGCCGCCGCCGAGGCCATGAAGATGGCCGTCGCCTGCGCCAAGAAGAGGACCCGTGTCCTGCTCTCCCGAAGCCTCCTGCCCCACATCCTGAAGGTCGTGGAAACCTATGCGAAGTTCCACGGCGTCGAATTGGGCTATATCCCGGCACCGGAGGGGCAGACCAGCCTGGACGGCTTGCAGGCGGGCCTCGCCACCGGAGACGTCGCCGGGGTCATCGTCCCGGAAATCAACCGCTACGGCATCGTGGAGGACCATTCCGGTTTTGCCGATGCCGTCCATGCGGCGAAGGCACTCCTCATCGAATACTGCGACCCCTCTGCCCTGGCCGTCATCAAGTCGCCATCGGAGTGGGGGGCGGATATTGCGGTCGGCGATGCCCAGTCCCTCGGCCTGCCGCTCTGCTACGGCGGCCCGTATATCGGTTTCATGGCTGTGAAAAAAGAGTATATGCGCAAAATGCCCGGCCGGATCGTCGGCCAGACGGTCGACCAAGAAGGGCGGCGGGCTTTCGTCCTGACCCTGCAGGCACGCGAGCAGCACATCAAGCGCGAGAAGGCCACCTCCAACATCTGTTCCAACGAATCCCTGATGGCGCTCTGGGTGACAATCTACCTTTCCCTGACGGGCCCGGAAGGGCTCCGGGAGGTCAACCGCCTCAGCAGCGACGGCGCCCATTACCTGTACGCGGAGCTCCTGAAGACCGGCCGGTTCGAGGAAGTGTTCCCCGGCAAGCCGTTCCTGAAGGAGTTCGTGCTGAAGCCCAAGGAGTTCCCCGGGTTCATGCAGCAGCGCCTGGAGAAGGCCGGCCTGTTCGCCGCCCTCGACACGGAAGAGGGCTACGTCAGTTTCTGCGTCACGGAAAAGCGCACGAAAGAGGAAATCGACCAGCTGGTCCACATCGTGAAGGAGGGTTAGGCCATGCAATATTACGATAAACTCATTTTCGAACTTTCGAAAAAAGGACGTACCGGTTATTCATTGCCGGTGAACAAGTTCCCGCCCGCACCGGAACTTCCGGTTGAACTTCGGCGCGAAACCCCGCCCGACCTTCCCGAGGTCAGCGAGCCCGACGTGGTCCGCCATTACACCAACCTGTCCCAGATGAACTTCGGAGTGGACACGGGCTTCTATCCGCTCGGGTCCTGTACCATGAAGTATAACCCCAAGATCAACGAAGAAATCGCCGCCCTGCCCGGTTTCAACGGCCTGCATCCGCTGATGCATGCCGGCCTGGTGAAGGGGGCGCTCAAAGTCTACCAGGAACTGGGGAGGGCCCTTTCTGCCATCACCGGCATGGAGGCCTTCACCTTCGATCCCTGCGCCGGTGCCCACGGTGAACTGACCGGTCTCATGATTATGCGACAGTATCACCTGAACCGGGGGGACACAGCCCGGACGAAGGTGATTGTTCCCGACAGCGCCCACGGCACGAACCCTGCTTCGGCGGCGGTCTGCGGACTGGAAGTCGTCGAGGTAAAGTCGCTCGCCGACGGTCGGATCGACGTGGAGGCACTGAAGCCGCTCCTCGACGAGACCGTGGCCGGCATCATGATGACGAACCCGAACACCCTCGGCCTCTTCGAAACCCGCATCAAGGAGATTGCGAAACTCGTCCACGGCGTCGGCGGCCTGCTCTATTACGACGGGGCCAACATGAACCCGCTCATGGGCATGGTGCGTCCCGGCGATATGGGCTTCGACATCATGCACCTGAACCTGCACAAGACTTTCTCGACGCCCCATGGGGGCGGCGGTCCGGGCGCGGGTCCGGTCGGTGTGGCGAAGCAGCTGGTGGACTGCCTGCCCGACCTCCGCGTCTCCGGTTTCCACGGCAACTTCGGCATCCTACTCCGGGCCTATGCCTACCTGCTTATGCTGGGGCGGCAGAACTTGAAGGAAGTCGGTCAGTATTCGGTGCTCAGTGCCAATTATATCAAGGAAAGCTTGAAGGATGTGTACAAGCTTCCGATCGAAGGAGTCTGCAAGCATGAATTCGTCTTCGACGGACTCATCGACGACGGCGGACATGACGGGGTTCCCGGCGCGACGACCCTCGATGTCGCCAAGCGCCTCCTCGACTACGGTTTCCATGCCCCGACCATCTATTTCCCGCTCCTGTTCCACCAGGCGCTGATGATCGAGCCGACCGAGACAGAGTCCAAAGAAACCCTGGATGCTTTCATCGATGTCATGCACCAGATTGCTGCGGAGGCGGCAGAAGATCCCTCCATCCTCCGGGAGGCTCCGCACCGTACGCCCATCCGGCGTCCCGATGAGACGGCGGCTGCCCGCAATCCAGTCTTGAAATTCAAGGATGCCTGATATGAAAATCACGATCATCGGAGCAGGGCCGGGTGGGTATGAAACCGCCCTGGCCGCTGCCGGAAAGGGCGTCGAGGTGGTCCTTGTCTCCGAAGGTCCCCTCGGTGGCACCTGCCTTAACGAAGGCTGCATCCCGACCAAGAGCTTGTGTCATGTGGCCGAAATCAAGGATGCGATGGAGGGAGCGGAATCGTTGGGTATCGCTGCTTCTGTCTCCGGCATCGATATGGGTAAGGTGCAGGAACGCAAGGAGCGCATCGTGTCCCAGCTCCGCGGCGGGGTGGAGTCGCTGATGAAGCACCGCTTGATTACCCTCGTGTACGGGAAAGGATGGCTGAAGGATGGCCATACCGTCCTTGTGGAGACGGCGGAAGGTACCCGTGAATTCATCTCGGATGCCGTCATCCTGGCGACCGGCTCCGTCTCCGCCAGCCTGCCGATCGAAGGGGCTGACCTTTGCATCACCTCCCGGGAAATCCTCCAGCTCGACCGGGCACCCCGGCGGCTGGCGGTCATCGGCGGCGGGGTCATCGGCCTCGAATTCGCCTCCATCTTCCGCAGTTTCGGAAGCGCGGTGACGGTTGTGGAATTCTGCAAGAATATCCTTCCCCGGTTCGACGATGATTTATCCAAACGACTGAAGCAGAGTTTGTCGAAGCGAGGCATCGCAATTGAAACTTCAGCTACGGTGCAACGAGTAGTCCGGACTGGAGAGGGTCTGGAAGTGACGTATCTCCAAAAAGGGGAGACCTGCGCCGTCGTAGCGGATGAGGTGCTCATGGCTGTCGGCCGTCGGCCGAACCTGGCTTCGCTCAACCTGGATGAAGCCGGTATCGACTATGATGCGCGCGGTGTAAAGGTCAATGCCTATATGCAGACGAACCTTCCTTCCGTCTATGCAGTCGGCGACCTTACCGGCGGCATGATGCTCGCCCATGCGGCCACCTTCCAGGGACGGCGGGCTTTGGACCATCTCCTGGCCGGCCAGCCGGTGGAAGGGGCCGTCGACTCCATTGATTTCGGAATTGTTCCGGCGGCTGTGTTCACCCGCCCGGAAGCGGCGATGGTCGGCCGTACGGAGGAGGAATGCAAGGAACAGGGCATTGCGTCCCGTTCCCTGAAATCCTTCTTCCGGGCCAACGGAAAGGCCGTTTCGATGGATGAGCCGGAGGGTTTCTGCAAGCTCGTCGTCGCAGCGGGGGACGGCCGGATCCTGGGATGTCACTTGTTCGGCGCCCATGCTGCGGACCTGGTCCAGGAAGTGGCCGCTCTGATGAACCGGCAGGCCACCCTTGCGGATTTCCAGGCAGTCATCCATGCCCATCCCACTCTCGGCGAGGTCCTGCAGGCCGCGGCACATTCGGCGTGAGTGAGCTGCAAGTTGCAGACAATGAGAATATTGCGAGTTTTCCTCTCTGCATCTTATCTTGCAGAGAGGAATTCCTGTAATATGTTGAAAGAAAGGAAAATGCATTTCACACCACCGAAAGGATATGGAATCGCAGAGAAATCATTATCTTTGCAGCGGAATGAAAGAAAGGACGATCGTCAATATATTGAAAGGCTTCCAGAAGATGGAACTGGAGGACCTGGGGAGTATCCTCGGGTCCGACCTGCCGCGCCGTCTCAAGAAGGCCCGGCAGGTGGAACTGCTGGCCGATTACCTGACCCTCAAGCCGAAGCGTTGGATGTCGCACCTCATGGAGCGGGATATCCGCCTCCTCAAGAGCCTGGTCCACAGCGGACCGGACAAGGTGCAGTATATGGACTACCCGGACTACCCGTCCCTGCTGGAGGTGAGCGGCCTGGTGGACTATGACGATTCGGACGGACATTTCCACAAGGTCTGGCTGCGCCGGGAAGTATATGACATCGTGGCCCCGCATGTAGACCAGGTCATCCAGACTGGCGAGAAGAGCGGGCGCTTCGAAATCGAGCGGGTCGGTCTGGGCTATCTCAACCTGTACGGCATCCTGCCTACCGGGCACTTCGTCGATCTTATGATGGATTACTATGAGGCCCGGTACGGGAAGGATTTCGACGACCTGGTCGGCATCCTGCACCAGAGCCCGCTCATCAAACTGTGCCGTTATACGGACCGGCACGGAGATTATGTCTGTTCACCATGTGTTTCCGGCGCCGATGAACTCTTCGAACTCCGAGAGACGGTTCCGGGCGACGCGGATACCTTCCGTCCCTTCAATTTCGAAGAGGCGTTGGAAGCCGGTGCCGGCGCCCCCTATTTCACCGTCGGGCTCAAGACCCCGGAGGGGCGGGCCCTCGTAGACATGCTGCAGGGCCTCGGCTATGAGGGGTTCGAGCTGGTCAAGGTCGAGCATGACATCTGGGTGGAGTCGCAGGCGCCACTTTTGAACGATTCCTTGTTCGAACCGGTGGACCGCAGGGGAGACAGCATTCCGTCTGTGCACCGCTACCAGTCATGTCTGGATATCGTCGCCGCCTATGCCAACAGCGTTCCCAAGTGGGCACTTAACGGATTCAGTGCGGAAGAGAGGGACTTCCTGATAGTGGAGGCCCCTACGTTCACAGAGGAGGCGGTGGCAGACGACGAGGGGCAGCCGCGGTGGACGATGCCTCGGCCGACCATTTCCGAAGGGTATATAGACATCATCGAGACGGATGCGGCGCTGGACCGCTTGTCGGCCCTGATGCCTCAGGGCTTCCCGTTCGGTCTGGCGATTCCGCATGTGGCCCTGGAGGATCCATGCCCGTGCGGAAGCGGGCTGAAATACGGTCACTGCCACGGAAAAAATATGAATTGACGGTGCAAGGTTTTCTCATCCGTGGATTTGATTGATATGCACCTGAAAAAAAACATAGGACTCGGCCTGGCCTTCTTGCTGCTCCTCGTCATACCGGGCTGCATGAAGGATGAATCTGGATTTCCGATGGACACAGGCGGTGATGGCCTCGTTGTCATAGGCGATCCGCAGATTGCCGTTGCCTCCTTGAGGATGCAGGACGGCTGGCATTATCTCCAGTTGGACGAATCGGACGCTGTCTACATCTACAACCAGCAGGATCTGTCTTCTTACGGTGATGCAATCCGCGTGCTGGTCCAGTATGTCGAAGTCGGCGGGTACACGTCCCCCTCAGCCTATGACCGGGTGGTCTACATCAACTGGATCGAACTGCTGGAGCAGGGGGAGACGGAAGCGGGGGCAGCCGATGATCCGGTCGATATCGTAGTGGACTGGATTACTTCGGTGGAAGACGGATTCTTGACTCTTCATTATCAAATAGAAGCGACCGGCAAGGTGCAGCACCGCTTCAGTATCGGGCGGGATGACGCCCCCTATGGACTCTTGCTCCGGCATGATGCAGATGGAGATATGGATGGTGTCCTCACCGAGGGAATCGTATGGTTCCCGCTCTCCGGCCTTCTGCCGGACACGGAAGGGGAGACGGTGGAGCTGACCCTCAGATATCAGGCCTTGGACGGACAAGAGAAGATGTTGACCTTTGATTACAGGACCCGCAAATAGGATGACGGAAGGCGAGCTGGTCCGTCTGGTCCAGCAACGGGACAAGTCCGCCATGAAGATGCTCTATCATCGGTATGTGGGGTATCTGGCTGCGGTCTGCGCCCGTTATGTCCCGGATGATGACGAGGTGAAGGATATCCTGCAGGAAGCATTCATCAAAATCTTCCAGGGGGCAGACCGGTTCGAGTACCGCGGAGAGGGGTCCCTCAAGGCCTGGATGACAAGGATCGTGGTCAACGATGCGCTGAAATCACTCCGCCGGAAAAAAGCGACGGCCCTCACGGACCGTTTCCCGGATTCCGCCGAGGAAGAGGAACCGGCCTTCGATACGGTTCCTTTGCCGGTCATCCATGAAATGATCCGGAAACTCCCGGACGGCTATCGGACCGTCTTCAACCTTTTCGTCTTCGAAGACAGGTCCCACAAGGAGATTGCCGCCCTGCTCGGCATCAAGGAGAACAGCTCCGCCAGCCAGCTGTTCCATGCCAAAGCCCTGCTGGCACGATGGATCAAAGAATATCAAAGATGCCATGACCATGGATGACAAGTGGAAAGACCGTTTGCAGGAACGGTTCTCGGACTATTCGGCTCCGGAGCCGGAGGGACTCTGGGAGGGAATCGAACAGGACCTGTCGAAACGGAAGGGCATTCCGTTGTGGTGGCTGCTTCCCGTAGCGGCTGCGGCTGCCGTGGCGTTGTTTGTCGTCTTCGGACGAGGCGGCGGGCATCCGCCGCTTCCGGTGGAGCTGCCGCAGTTGACGGCAGAGACAGATACGCCCTCCATCCCGGCGGTTGAAGCCCAGGTGGGGCCGGAGGAAAAGCTTCTTGCAACGGGGGATGTCCCGGTACGACCGGTTGTCCGCAAACCACGCCGGCAGGAGTCCCCGCATTCGGCACAGGTGGAGCTGGATGCCGCCGAACCGCTGGAAAGGGCAGCGGAAACCGTCCCGGAAGATTCTCGGCCGTCTGAGGAAAGCTCCTTCCGTCCCGTCACCCCCGGACCGGAGGAAGAGTATTTTCCAGACACCTTCCCGGACGGACCGGTCCGGACGGCAGGCCGTGGCCGGTCGGCAGGTTTCTCCGTCGATGTCTACCGGGAAGGCGGTGACGAAGGGTCCCGTTCTTCCGAAGGATATGGAATGGTGCAGACAGCTCTCATTACCAAGAGTTCCCCGTCTGATGGCGATCTCGGTGGCCTGGTGCGCATGATGTCCGCCAACAAGCCCTCCACGTTCGAGGCCCGGCATGGAACTCCGGTCCGTCTCGGCATCTCGCTGGCCTGGCACGTGGACGACCACCTGAGTTTCTCGACCGGTTTGACCCGGACGTCCCTGTCCAGCACCTTTGAAGAATCGACGGCCTCCTCCCGTCACGTGACTGTCCAGGACCTGGTTTATGCCGGTATCCCGCTCCGGGTCCGCTATGGATCCGGTGTGGGAAGCCACTGGCTGCTTTATGCATCGGCCGGGATGATGGGGGAATGGTGCATCAGTGCTTCCTCCCACTTGGAGGAATATGTAGCCGGCCGCTTGCTTGCCAGCTCTGCCTCCGTTCCGGAGAAAGGGGCGATGCTGTGGTCTGCCGGAGCCGCCGTCGGCATCGAATACCTATTCTCCCGCCGGGTGGGCGTCTATTTCGAACCGGGCCTGGAATATCATTTCAAAGCAACGGATGCCCCTGTCTCCGTCTACACCGACAAGCCGCTCAACTCCAGTTTCACCTTCGGCCTCCGCTTCCATTTCGGGAAATAGCTCCTTCGGTGTGCCGGGACTCCGCATCGTAAAAATGAAGGGCCGGCGACAAAATTCCGTCAAAAAACGAATTTATTGTTATCTTTGCCGGGAAACAACCTATCGTCAGCATGAAACGTATCATTCTCCTGATCGACTGTGCCAGTGAATTCGACCGGAAATTGCTCCGTGGCTTGACGCGTTACTCCAAAGAGCATGATTCCTGGCTCTTCTACCGGATGCCGGCCCCTATCCGCGAGGCTCGTGACGGAGGACGGGAAATCATCCGTTGGGCGAAGAAGTGGGGGGCCGATGCCATCGTTGGCCGATGGAGCAGCGTGGACACCTCGCTCCTGTCCGGTTTAGGTATTCCGGTCGTCCTGCAGAACTACACCGGGCGGAGTTCCATCTTCTCCAACTTGACCGGAGATTACCTTGGAACGGGGGAGATTGCAGCCAAGTTCTTCATTGATAGAGGATTCAAGGAATTTGCCTATTTCGGAATCCGGGACATCATCTGGTCCGAGGAACGGCTCCTGGGCTACCGCAGGGAAATAGAAAGGACGGGAGGCCGCCTCCATACCCTCATGGTGACCGATGCGGAACGAGAACGGGGAACAGTGGTCCGCTGGGCAAAGGACCTTCCGAAGCCAGTCGCCCTTTTCGTCTGTGATGATGCCTATGCCCTTTTCCTGACAGAGACCTGCAAGATGGAGAATATCCATATTCCCGATGAAATCTCACTTCTGGGCGTCGACAACGACGAGCTGCTCTGTCAGATTTCCGACCCGCAGATGTCCTCCATCACTCTGCATGTCGAGCAAGGCGGCTACCGGCTGGGCGAAATGTTGCAGAAACAATTCGACAGCAACGATGTATGGTCTTTCAACATTGTCATCAGTCCCGGTGAGATTGTGCAGCGGGGTTCAACGCTGCGCCATCACATCCGGGATCCGTATGTAGACCGAGTTGTCCGGTACATCGACGAGAATTTCGACAAGCCCATCACTTCTGACCAGATCATCTCCCAGGTTCCTTTGTGTCGGCGGAGCCTGGAGATACGCTTCAAAAAGGAATTCGGCACAATGACCCTTTACAAGTACTTGATGGAGTGCCGGATGGACAAATTCGCCCGACTGCTGGAGACGACCGATCTGCCGGTCAACGAGATTTGCGACCGTTGCGGAATCACAAATTATCTGAATGTGTCCCGCTCCTTCAAAAAAATCTACGGTTGCTCCCCGCGAGAATACCGGGAACGGAAAAAGAAGGAACATCCCGTCAATATTACGCAAATCGAATAAAACATTTCGCAGATTCAACTATTTGAGAAAGCCATAATGGCTACTTTTGTCCAGTACGCGACAAAAATGCTGTTATGGCCATGAAAAAGACACTTCTTTTCCTTATCCTTCTGTCTGCCGGGATAACGGCCGCCGCCCAGCAGCGGATTGGCATCATCGGTCTGGACACCTCCCATTCTCCCGCCTTTGCCCGGTTGGTCAACCAGTCCGGAGACCTCCCGCGGAAATTCGTCGTGACGGCCGCCTACCCGTATGGGACTACGACCATCGAATCGGCCCGCTCCCGGATTCCGAAATACACGGAAGAGATCAAACGATACGGCGTGGAGATTACGGACAGCATCGGGGAACTGTTGGACCAGGTCGACTGCATCCTGCTGGAAACCAACGACGGCAACCTCCACCTGGAACAGGCGGCCCAGGTCTTCAAGGCCGGCAAGAAGATCTATATCGACAAGCCCGTCGGAGCGACGCTCGGCCAGGCTATCGCCATCTATGAACTGGCGGAGCGCTATGGCGCAACCTTTTTCTCCTCGTCAGCCCTCCGGTTCACGGTGCGCAACCAGGAAATCCGCTCCGGGAAGTTCGGCGCCGTGCGCGGCGCGGACTGCTATTCGCCCCATTCGCCCGAGCCCAGCCACGCCGATTTCGGCTATTACGGCCTGCACGGCGTGGAGGAACTGTATACGGTGATGGGGACCGGCTGCGAGGCCGTGAGCCGGATCCATTCCGAAAAGGGGGATATCGTGACGGGGAAATGGAAGGACGGGCGGCTCGGTTCGTTCCGGGCCATCATCGGAGGGCCGTATGCCTACGGCGGCACCATCTACCTGGAGAAGGAGGCGGTCCCGACCGGAGGCTACACCGGCTACCAGCCGCTGGTCGATGAAATCCTCCGGTTCTTCGAGACGGGCATCTGTCCGGTCAGCCGGGAAGAGACCCTGGAGATTTTCACCTTCATGGAGGCGTCGAACATGAGCCTGAAGGAAAACGGTGCCCTGGTGACCCTGGAAGCCGCCCGAAAGGCCGGGGAGAAGGAGGCGCAACGGCTCCTCAAGGCGTATGGACGGAAGGAGAAGGTGCGGCAGATGGCGGTCGTCAATCCCGGACATTTCCATGCCGCCCTGGTCTTGAAAGGGCGGCTGGCGGGCGTGAGTCCCGACGTGCAGGTCTATGCACCGGAAGGACCTGAACTCCAGGCCTTCCTGGATGCCGTGGGCTCCGGATGGAATCTCCACGTCCATACCGGGAAGGGATTGCCCAAGGCCGGGAAGGGGGATTTCGTCGTCCTGGCCGGTGACAACCATGACAAGGCCGCCTCCATCCTTGCGGCCGTGCAGAAGGGCTACCATGTCCTGGCCGACAAGCCGCTCGCCATTACACCGGACGACTACCGGCTGCTCGTCGAGGCCTTCCGGACGGCCGGGAAGAAGGGACTGACCATCTACGAATTGATGACGGAGCGTTATGATACGCAGAACCGGATCGTCCAGGCCCTGGTCGCCGACCGGGACTTCTTCGGCGAGATGGTCTCCATCGAGATGGAGAGTGTCCATCATTTCTATAAGAACGTGGCCGGAAACATTCTCCGGCGGCCGGCGTGGTATTACGACATCAGCCGGCAGGGGGAGGGCATCGCCGATGTGACGACCCATCTCATCGACCAGGTCTTCTGGGCCGGCTTTCCCGGGCGGACCCTCACATCCGCCGACGTCACCCTGCTGGATGCGGAGCACAGCCGCACTTGGCTGACGCCCGGACAGTTCACCGCCTCGACGGCGGAAGAGGCCTTCCCGTCCTTCTTGGCGCCCTATATCGAGGGGGAACGCCTGGGGGTCTACAGTAACGGGAGCCTCCTGTTCCAAGTCGACGGCATCCCGGTGCACATCGCCGTACGCTGGGATTACGAGGCCCCGGCCGGGAGCGGCGACACCGCTTCGTCGGTCTTCGAGGGGTCGCTGGCACAGGTCGCGACCGTCCAGGACGGCAGCACTTCCTATATCCGGCAGATCCAGGTGTCCGCCCCTGCCGGGCGGGTCCGGACGGCGGAGGAAAGGCTGCGGGAGGCATTCCCGTACGTCCGTTTCGTCGAACAGGGCGAGGGACGGTACCTGGTCGACGTGCCCCTGGAACGGCGGACTTCGCACGAAGACCATTTCCATCTGCTCACGGGGGCGTTCCTGCGCCTGGTCGGAAGCGGGACCCCGCCGGCGGAGGGCATCTCCAATACGCTTGTGAAATACGGGCTGACGACGGCTGCGGTGGAACTGGCCCGGAAAAAGGATCCATAGCGTACCTCTCCTCATCAGGCTGGTTCCTGATGCTGCTTTCAAACCCTTTCACCAACCACATGATTGTAACGTATGAGAAGTATTCTAACCCATCGACTGTCGGTCCGGTTCCTGACCTGTTCCCTGGCCTTCAGCACCATAGCGGGAGCCTTCGTCTCGTCCGAGGTCCCGGCGGCGGCCCAGCAGCAGCGGGTCACGATTTCCGGCAAGGTGGTCGACCAGGACGGTTTTACCATGCCGGGTGTCGGCATCACCGTCAAAGGCAAGAGCGGGACCGGCACTGTGACGGATGCCGACGGAAACTACTCCATCACTTGCGACCGGAACGACATCCTGGTCTATCAGTTCATGGGCTTCAAGACCCTCGAGATGGTCGCCGGCAACGTCGACAAGGTGACGGTGACATCCTGGACCGGACCTCCTTTCCCGGCAGGCACTGGCATGTGCGCACCGTCGAATTCTTCGATGTGACCGATCGGAATAACAACCTGGTCTTCCACCGGGACATGCTTCCTTTCGGAGTCCCCAAGACCTTGCCGGGGAACCTGCTCTTCGCCTATGACTTTCCGTCGGAGGGCGGATGGTGTTTCCTCAAGGAGGCACCTTGTACGGACATGCAGGTGGCCTATCCCGGCTATGACTTCGCCGACCGGGACGAGATGGTGATGATGAATACCTGGGGGGACCGGAGCCAGGACAGTCGCGTGAACGAGCAATTCTGCATCGACGAACTGGTAAGGGGGGCGGTCCTCGGCATCTCCCATTTCCAGGTTGACGATGGATGGCAGAGCGGGAAAAGCCCGGCCTCGAAATATCACAAAGGCTCCTTTTCCGATATCTGGAATAAAGAGGGCTACTGGAGCGTCGACCCGCAGAAATATCCGCACGGGCTGGGGCCAGTGGTGGAGAAGGGACGGGAACTCGGCATCGAGGTGGGGCTCTGGTTCAATCCGAGCATCCAGGACGAATTGACGGACTGGGAGAAGGATGCCGATGTGCTCATCTCCTTGTACCGTCGCTACGGGATCCGGTATTTCAAGATTGACGGGTTAAAGGTCCCTACTAAACGGGCCGAGCGCCGTCTGGCCGCCCTCTTCGAGAAGATCCGGACGGAGACGGCAGACAGTGTGGTCATCAACCTGGATGTGACGGCCGGAAGGAGGGCCGGCTACTTTTTCATGGGCGGCTACGGCAACATCTTCCTGGAGAACCGCTACACCGATTTCGGGAGTTACTACCCTTACATGACCCTCCGGAACCTGTGGCACCTTTCCCGGTATGTGCCCCCCGAGCGCCTCCAGATCGAATTCCTCAACCCATGGCGGAATGCGGACAAATATCCCTGTGGTGACATCTTCGCCCCGTCGAACTATGATTTCTCCTACTTGTTCGCCTTGACGATGGCCGGACAGCCGCTGGCATGGTTTGAAGCCTCCAACCTTCCGGAAGAGGCTTTTTCGGTGGCACCGCTGGTCACTGGATACCGCTCAATCATGGCCGCTTTCCATGCGGGGGATATCCTTCCCGTCGGAGAGGAACCGGACGGAGTAGCGTGGACGGGCTTCCAATCCATCACGGACGACCGGCATGGCTTCTTGCTCATCTATCGGGAATATTCAGAAGGGGAGACGGGACTGCTACGCACCTGGCTGCCGGACGGTGCCCGGGTCCGGTTGACCCCCGTCCTCGGTGCAGGAAAGAAGTCATCGTGCCGGATTTCAGAGGGTGGTGGGCTTCCGGTGCGCCTCTCCAGGAAAAATTCGTTCGCCCTGTACCAGTATGAGGTCCTTCCGGAGCGGTGAGCACAGGTGGAGGATTGGTAATAATTGCGTAACTTCGCGGCATGAAACTGTATGAGTATGCGCGGCCGGAACTGTTTGCCGACAAGAAAATCCTGTATGTACATGGTTTTGCCTCTTCAGGGGCATCAGGGACAGTGAGCCGGATGCGGCTGCTGCTGCCACAGGCGGAAGTCATCGCTCCGGACCTCCCGGTGGACCCTTTCGAGGCACGGAACCTCTTGCGGCAGGTCTGTGCCGGGGACCGGCCGGACCTGGTCATCGGCACGTCGATGGGTGGTATGTACACGGAGCAGTTGTACGGCATCGACCGTATCTGTGTCAACCCGGCGCTGCATCTGGCCGATACGCTGCTGAAGAACAACGGCCTCGGCAAGCAGGAGTTCCACAACCCGCGTCGGGACGGGCAGACCTCCTTCATGGTCACAAAAGGCCTTCTGGAGGCTTACCGGGAGGTCTCGGACGACCGTTTCAGCGGGGATACGGCCGCCGATACGGACCGGATCTATGGACTTTTCGGGACACGCGATCCGCTGGTGGACTGCTTCGAGGAGTTCGCGGCACATTATCCCCGGGCCATCCACTTCGACGGAGAGCACCAACTCAACGACCATGCCTTTCTGTGGTCGCTCCTGCCGGTTATCCAGTGGATCGACGATGCACAGGAGGGACGCTCCAGGCGGGTCCTCCTGCTGGAGCTGGACGATGTGCTCCGGGATACACGGAACGACCTTCCGTCCGGGGAGGCCTTCAAGGTATTCCATCATCTGACGCAGGTTTATGACACCTATATCATCTGCCGGGAGGACCATAACCATCCGGATCGCTGGGGGGAGAAGCTGCAATGGGTCGACAGGCATCTCGGGGTCCCGGCCTGGAACCGGGTGATTGTGGGAAACCATCCCGAACTGCTGATAGGGGATTACCTTGTTTCACGCCAGCCCTGCGAGGGCTTCATGGGCACGTTCCTCCGTTTCGGGGAGGACCCGTTCCGTACCTGGCAGGACATCCAGACTTTCTTCGACCGCCTGGGAGGCCAATAGTGACCTTCCAGGCGGTTTATCTTTTACCTTCTGGATATCAGTCGTTTACAGAATGCAGAATGGACGGTGTCACTGCAGGATGAAACCAACCACCTCCTCGACATTGGCAGCACGGCCGAGGGAATCGTCGACGACGAGGACACTGTGGCGGTACCGGCGGGCCTTGCGGGAGATTTCGAGGGGATTGAAACCGGGGGAGACGAGGATGAGGCCACGGACCTGTTTCGGCTTGTCGACCGCCAATTCCGCAGCCGGGAGGCAGCCGAGGCCTTCTCCCATGACGAAGATGCGGTCCTTGGCGACGTGGCGCTGTTCCCGCATCCCGCCCAGGACGGTCCGGAGCGTCTCGGCGCGTGCCGCTGCAGTGTCGCCGGAGAAATCGAAACAGTATCCGATGATGCCTTTACCGGCGAGGGCGCGGCACCAGGACTCGCCGTATTCCCGGCTCTGGCAATAGATGACGGCACTCAGGCGGGCACTGCTGTCCTGGACCGGGCGGAAGACTTTGCCGGTCACCTTCGTATCGCCCTGGTAGAAACTCAGCTCTTCTACATGGACTTTGGCGCCGCCTTCGGCCTTGACCGTCTCCCGGGGACTCCTTCCGGCCATCCAATAATAAGCAATACCGCCGATGATTGCAAGAATCCCGGCGGTAATGCCTATGCCTGTGAAAAGCCGTTTCACTTCGCGGCCTTGCCCTGGTTGGCGACGGCGTTCATCTTGGCGGCGATGGCGGCCTGGTCACCGAGGAAGTAGTCCTTCACCACGTTGCCGTCCGCATCGAACTCGAATACGTACGGGACGGCAGTCGGGAGGTTCAGGGACACAATGTCCTCGTCGGAGATGCCCTTGAGGTACTTGATGATGCCGCGGAGGGAGTTGCCGTGGGCGACCACGATGAGGCTGTCCTCGGTCTGGAGGTTCGGAAAGATGACCTCTTTCCAGTACGGGACGGCGCGGGCGATGGCGTCCTTGAGAGACTCGGTGCGCGGCAGGTCGCTGTCGGCGACACCGGCGTAGCGCGGATCGTACTTGGGATTGCGCGGGTCATCCTCACCGAGCGGGTTCGGAGCGATGTCGTAGCTGCGGCGCCAGACCTTGACCTGGGCGTCGCCGTATTTCTCGGCGGTCTCGGCCTTGTTCAGGCCCTGGAGGTTTCCATAGTGCTTCTCGTTGAGCCGCCAGTTCTTCTCCACCGGGATCCAGTCGAGGTCCATGTTGTCCAAGATGTTGTTGAGCGTCTTGACTGCCCGCTTGAGGTAGGAGGTGTAGGCCTTGGAGAAGGTGAAGCCCTCTGCCTTGAGGAGTTTTCCGGCCTCGACGGCCTCTTCCACGCCTTTGGCACTGAGGTCCACATCGGTCCATCCCGTGAAGCGGTTTTCCTGGTTCCAGACACTCTCGCCGTGTCTTACAAGTACGATTCTTTTCATGATATAGGGTTCTTTTAACAGTTATTGCAGCCCAATGCGCTGCAAAAATACGCAAAATCTCTGAAAAGGGGAGGGATTGGGAAGAATTATCGTTAAATTTGCGTGTTGATCTAGAAATGCGTATGAAAAGGTATATCACAGGACTCATGCTGCTGCTGGCCGTGGTCGGCTGCGGGAAACGGCATCGCTTCGACTATATCGACATCGCTGCCTCCGAGCTGACCCTTGCCGGACTCCGGGAAGGTTTCGAGGCCGTCCCGGACTCCGTTGCCGGCGGACGGACAGAGTATCTGTTGGGCCAGGGTCTTCCGGTGGCGGACGTCCTGGTGTTTGCAGGCGAAGTGGGCGATACGCTGTTCCCGGTTCCTGAAATACCCTATGGCTATGCATGCCAGTATATTACGGCGGAGGAACTGCTGGAAGGGCTCCATATCAAGAACGGACGCCTCTATACCGACTGCGGGTTGAACGCCCGGATGCTTTACCTGCAGGACGACCGTATGTCCCTGCCGGTGCTCAACAAGATTTCGCAGCTGGCGGATGGCGGGGCCTTCATCGGCGGTGTCCGTCCATCCCGTCCTCTCGACCAGGAGGATGCGGTCGTGTTCCAGCGGACGGTCGATAAAGTCTGGCTCTCCGGCAACGTCATGTCGGGCAAGACCATCCGGAGCATCCTCAAGGCGGCCCGGGTTCGGCCCGACCTGAAAACCAAGACGGACAGCCTGACCTTCGCCCATCGGAGACTGCCCAATGCCGACATATACCGGATCTGCAACGCCGGCAGCCATACCGGCAAGACGAAGATTGTCTTCCGCGTCATGGGACGCCAGCCCCTCGTCTGGAACCCGGACACGGGAGAGATCGGGCCGGTCAGCTACAAGCTTAAGAAACGCTCGACGAAAGTGATATTGAACATCGTTCCGGATGATGAGACCTTCATTGTATTCTGTTCCTTCGCCGACAAGCGGAAGATGAAGGTGAAATGAGGTCTTGGAAGTATCTGGCGACAAGTTTTCTATGCCTGCTTCCCCTGCTTGTCCGGGGAGAGGATGCCCCTTTACGGGACGACGAGCAGTTCCGCTGGCAGCAACTCATCCTGCCGGGCACGCTGATAACGGCCGGTACCGTCTGCGCCGCCAGCGGGTGGTACGGAAGTGCCGTCAATGACTGGATGAAAGGAGGCCGCTGCCTGCAAGTCGATGACTATATCCAATATCTCCCCGTCGCCTCCATGTTGGTGCTGGGACGGGTGGCGGAGCCCCGGCACTCGTTCCGGGAACGGCTTTGCATCACAGGAACGGCTTATGCGTCGATGGGAATCCTGGTCAACGGCCTCAAATACACCGTCCGGGAGAAGCGGCCGGACACCTCGGCCCGCCAGTCCTTTCCGTCCGGGCATTCGGCTACGGCTTTCATGGGGGCAGAACTGGTGCGTCGGGAGTATGGTGGCTGGTACGGGGCCGGTGCCTACACCGTCGCTACGGCGACGGCCCTGTCGCGGATCTACAACAACCGCCATTGGGCCGTTGATATCATTGCCGGGGCTGCTGTCGGCATCCTCAGTGCCCATATAGGCTATTGGCTCCTGCCGTTGGGGAGGTCCCTTTTCCATCTCGACGCACAGGGGGCGCAAGTGATCGTCCTGCCGTCCTATGGAGGATGCTCCCTGGCCGTTGTGTTCTGAAATCCGGAAAATATAGAAATTTATATTATCTTTGTGAAATGCAGATTGAACCGGTGGCATATTATCGCGGCCCCTTCGGCTCCAAATTCGGCATTCCGCGGCAGAGCGGGTTGTCGACCAGCCTGCAGGGCCGGATTGTCTTCGAGCCGGAATACCGCCGGCCGGAAGCGCTGCGGGGACTGGAAGGGTTCGACCGCATCTGGATCCTTTGGGGATTTTCGGCCAACCGGCAAGGGGAGTGGCACCCGACCGTCCGTCCGCCGCGGCTGGGAGGAAACACGGCCGTAGGCGTCTGGGCGACCCGCTCGCCGTACCGTCCCAATCCGGTCGGACTGTCCTGCGTCCCCATCGGCCAGATCGACTGGGAACGGACGGAGATCCATGTTCTCGGGGCCGATCTGATGGACGGGACGCCGGTTTACGACATCAAGCCCTACCTCGCCTATGCAGACAGCTATCCCGAGGCTCGGGAAGGCTTCGCCGGCGGTGCACCGGAAGCCGTGTTGGAAGTTGTCATTCCGACGGAAATCCCGCTGGAAACGGAGGAAAGGGCTGCCCTGGCGGAAGTGCTCTCGCTGGATCCGCGCCCGGCTTATCAAGACGATCCCGACCGGATCTACGGGATGCCCTTTGCCGGAAAGGAGGTACATTTCAAAATCAAGGACAATGTGTTGACTGTCTTAGCGTATGATTAATGTGATCGCACTGGCCGTGTTGCCGGCCCTTATCCTGCTTTTCTATACCTACCAGCAGGACAGACTCCAGCGGGAACCCTTGAACATGGTCGGAAAAGGCTTCCTGTATGGCTGCCTGTCCGTATTTTGTTCCTTCTTCCTCTCGGTTCCGGCGATGGGGCTGGGCCTGTTTCCCGCCGAAATCCATTCTTTCGGCGACGCTTTCCGACAGGCCTTCTTCGGGGCCGCCATCCCGGAGGAGACTGCGAAACTCTTCTGCCTGTGGCTCCTGCTGCGCCACAACCCGTATTTTGACGAGCGGATGGACGGTATCGTCTATGCGGTCTGTGTCGGGATGGGGTTTGCGGCCTTCGAGAACATCGAATACCTCTTCGCCGCCGGGACCGGGTGGGTCACGACGGGCCTGGGACGCTCCCTGACTGCGATTCCGGGGCATTTCGGCTTCGCCGTCATCATGGGCTACTACTACTCGCTCAACCACTTCGACCGTTACCGTGCACCGGGTGCCGTCTGGAAGATGTGGCTCTATCCGGTGCTGGCGCACGGCCTCTACGACACGATCGCTATGACGGCGGAAGTGACGCCGCAACTCAGCGGGGCCATCACCATCGCCATCCTGCTCCTGTGCTTCCAGATGCTCAAATGGGCAAAGCAAGGGATGCGCAACCACCTGATTGCCGATGCCTCCGACGCTTCGACCGGCACGGGGATCGACGAACAATAAAGACAGAACATCATGACCAAGAAGATTTTCCTTGCGGCGGTCTTTTTCCTGCCCCTTGCCGCCGGGGCACAGACGACGGACACCGATGCCGGGACCGATGTCCGGGGCCGTGCGTCCATCGAGATTGACTATAAGGTTTTCAAAGGGTTCCACGTCAGCTTGGAAGAAGAAGTGCGTGCCATCGGCAACCTGAAGGAGTTCGAGCGTTCCCAGACCACACTCTCTGCAAGCTACAAGTTCAACAAATACGTCAAGGCGGGGCTTGGCTATGCCTTGCAGGAGAAGACCAAGAATTCGAGCGGTGCCTTCACGACCCGGCACCGGCTGATGGGTGATGTCACCGGCACCTACCGGACCGGTGACTGGCAGCTGAGCCTGAGGGAGCGCATCCAGCTGACCCATCGTCCCGGCTCCATGAACCCGTACCAGAACGTCCGGAACGCAGTCGCCCTCAAAAGTCGGATCGGTATGAAATACAGGGGCTTCCGCCATATCGGCCCCTATGCTTCCTTCGAGCTTCGCAACCAGTTGAACCAGCCTTGGGGAACGGTTACTTCCACGACTCCTTCAATGACCGGCAAGAACAAGCCCTATTGGGATTATGAGCCGTCAGGCTACAACCATCGCTACATCGACCGCTACCGCGGGACGCTCGGCGCCCAGTTCAAACTGGCGGAGCATTCCTCCCTCGATGTGTACTGCCTGCTGGATTCCTGCCGGGACTATGACCTGGATACCAGCGCCGATGGTTCCCGACTGTTCAGCTGCATCTGCGAGGATTCATTCAACATCTCTCTCTGCGTCGGCTACAAATTTTCCTTCTGAGAAGCAAGATTTTCCGCAAATCCGGATTTCTATCTCTAAACGGAAAGATGATGCACAGATTGAGTGGCCTGATGGCCGTCTGCCTGCTGTCCCTGGCCGGATTCCAGGCCCATGCACAGCGTACCACCGCCACAGTGAGCGGTTATATTACGGACCGGAATTCCGGTGAGACCCTGCTCGGGGCCGGTGTCCTTGTGGAGGGAAGCGGTTCCCGCATCCAAACCGGGGCCGTGACCAACGTCTATGGCTATTATACGCTGACCCTTCCTGTCGGGGAGACCCGCCTGCAATACAGTTACGTCGGCTACGAAAGCTTCGTGCTGGATGTCGACCTGCACCGGGATACGACCGTCAACGTCGTCCTGATTCCCTCCGCCGAGATCAGGGAGGCGGTCGTCGTCTCGCAGAAGGATGCCGGCATCCGGTCCACGTATCTCGGTGCTGTGGACGTCCCGCTGGTCCATATCCAGAACGCACCGGTCCTCTTCGGAGAAGCCGACGTACTGAAGGCGCTCCAGATGATGCCGGGCGTGCAGGGCGGCAACGAGGGCTTTACCGGCCTGTATGTCCGCGGCGGCGGACCGGACGAGAACCTGATCCTCCTGGACGGAGTCCCCATCTACAATGTCGACCACATGCTGGGCATCCTGTCCGTGTTCCAGACGGAGGCAGTCAAGAAGGTGACCCTCTACAAGGGTTCGTTCCCGGCCCGGTACGGCGGACGCGTGTCTTCCATCGTGGATATCCGGACCAACGACGGCAACATGAAGGAGACCCACGGCAGCATCGGCATCGGTGTGCTGACCGACAAGGTGCACCTGGAGGGACCCATCCTGAAAGACAAGCTCAGCTATTCGGTGAGTGCCCGCGGGCTCCATACCCTCCTCTACGACCCGCTGATCCGTTTCTACGGACGCAGGATGGGAGACGGCCAGTCCACCTACGGCAACTACTATTTCTACGATCTCAATGCCAAACTCTCCTGGCGGCCGGGGGAGAAGGACCGCTTCTTCCTGACCACCTACAACGGACGGGACCGCCTTTCCGCCGATATGTCCGAGCGCTATGACGACGATTTCATGGGGTTCGCCAGGATGGAGATGGGCATCGGGTGGGGCAACAACGTAGCCTCCCTGCGCTGGAACCATATCTTCAACAGCCGGCTCTTCGCCAACACCACCGTTGCTTTCAACCGGTACAAGATGCTGATGCACAGCGGAGCCCGCGAAACCGACGAGGGCCGGAGCTACCACTTCGATATCGATTACAATTCCGGTATCCGGGACTGGAGCGGCAAGGTGGACTTCGACTATGTACCCGATCCCCGGCATCTCGTGAAATTCGGGGCAGAGTACATCTACCATACCTTCATCCCGGAGACCCTGACCGGCATCACGGACGAAACTGAGGGGGAGGATGTGGATCACCAGGAGTTCACCTACGGAAATGCGCAGCATTACAAAGGGCACGACCTGTCTTTCTACGGTGAGGACGATATTTCATGGGGGGAGCATCTGACGGTGAATCCGGGCCTGCATCTGTCCCTGTTCAATACCGAGCGGAAGACCTATTTCAGCCTGCAGCCACGTGTCTCGGCCCGCTACAGTCTCGACAACGGTATCTCCTTCAAGGCCGGGTATGCCCGGATGGCGCAGTATGTCCACCTGCTCAGTTCGGCGCAGATTTCCCTTCCGGTCGATCTGTGGGTGCCGATCACCAAGGACATCCGCCCCGTCACCTCCGACCAGTTCTCGGCCGGGGTGTACTATGATGCCTTGAAGGGCTGGGAGTTTTCTGTCGAAGGATACTACAAGGCGATGGACAATATCCTGGAATACAAGGACGGCACCATCATGATCGGCTCCAGCACCGGCTGGGAGAACAAGGTCGAGATGGGAAAGGGCCGTGCCATGGGCCTGGAATTCTTCATCCAGAAGACGGCCGGACCGGCGACCGGGTGGATCGCCTATACCCTGGCGAAGTCGGACCGGCAGTTCCCGGACGGCTCCATCAACCTCGGAGAGCGTTTTCCCTACAAGTACGACCGACGGCACAACTTCAATCTCAATCTCAACTATGCCCTCAGCAGACGCGTCGAGTTAAGTGCGGCCTGGATGTTCGCGACCGGTGGTACGACGACGGTCCCGGTCCGGTCGACGGTCGTCGTCGGACCGGACAGGGAGACGCACAGTGCCGATTTCGTCCAATACCGCAACAACTACCGCCTTCCTTCCAGCCACCACCTCAACCTCGGGTTCAACTTCCACAGGCAGAAACGGCATGGAGAGGCCGTCTGGAACGTCAGTGTCTACAATGTCTACAACCAGATGAACCCGAATCTCATCTTCGTCAGTTACGAGCGCTACCGGCCCCGGCCCGAGACAGAGGAAAAGACCAGGCTGGTCATCGAGAAAGTGACGATCCTGCCGGTTCTCCCGTCCTTCAGTTATACCTATAAGTTCTGAGCCATGAAGTATTACCATCCTATTCTCACGGCAGGAGCGGCCTGTTGTCTGGTCTTTTCCTGCGTCAATGAAAAATATATCGAAGTGGAGGAAGATGGCGGGAAGATCGTCCTCAACGCCCAGATGACGGCGGATGAAGAAACGCATATCATTTATCTGAGTACCAGCCATATCAGCCAGGTGGATCCTCTGGAGGGCGCAGAAGTGAAGGTCTATGTCAACGGAACCTTCGTCACCGATGCCATCGGGTATGAGGGAGGGAATGTGGCTGCGAAATATTCGTTCCAGGCAGTTTTCCGGACGGGGGACGTGGTCCGGATTACGGCCCGGAAGGGGGATCTGTCGGCCGAGGCGGTAACGACCGTTCCGGCACCGGCGGCCATCGTTTCCATCGACACGGCTTCGGTCCGTTCGATGTTCCAGGACGAGATGGAGGACTTCTTGCAGGTCAAGGTCCGGATGCGGGATGTGCCCGGGGAAAGCACTTGGTTCAGGGTCGGTGTGTATCGGTATGAGGAGGGAAAGGCCGTCTATACAGATGAAGACGGAGAACGACGGGAAACCGGTCTCGGCGAACTGGCTTTGCAACTGCCCGTCGAGACGGACAGCGACCCCATCATCAATGAAGGAGGCGGTTCGTCATCCGGCGACCTGATGTCGTTCCTGTCTGCCAAGAACCGCTTTGCTTCCTTCTCGGACAACCTGTTTGCCGACGGGGAGTGCGTCATCCGCGTCAACCTGTATAAGAGTTACCTCGGCGATCAGCCGTACTTTTATTTCGACGGGGCGCCCGAGTATGACCTCATCGGCCGCCGCCGGCTTGTGTTCGCACTCTATACGACCGGTTTCTGGCAGTACCATTATCTGAAGGCCCTGGACAACCTGGATGCCTTCGACTACGAGACCAGTTTCCTCATCGAACCGACCACGTTGCCGTCCAATGTGGAGGGCGGCCTGGGCTTTGTCTCTGTCGACAATGTGACTTCGATGGTCTTCGTCGACGACGAGTTGGCCACCCATGTCGACCATCGCTATTATTGATCAGACTTTTTCGAGGTTGGCCCGCCAGGTGGTCGGGGCCATGCCGGTCTTCTTCTTGAAGAAGCGGGCGAAGTAGGACGGGTCGTCCAGTCCGACCCCCACGGCGACGTCGATAATGGAGAGGGAGCGGTCCCGCAAGAGCTGCTTGGCGTGCTCCAGACGCGAGAGTTCCACCCATTCGATGGCGGTCCGGCGGGTGAATGACTTGACGGACTTATTGAGATAGTTGGGGGTTACTCCCAATTCCTCTGCATATTCGGTGATGGATAGCAGTGGGTGCTTCCGGTCGAAGACCCGGTTCAGGAAACGCTCCGGCAGGGCGGAAGCAGGCGTGACAGGTTTGAGTTGGCCGAGGATAAGGTCCAACCCGCTGCGCAGGAGGGCTTTGTCTCCGTCCGCATCGGCGGTGAGCATCCGTTCAAGCAGGGCCCCGAGGAAGGCCCCATCTTCGAACCAGAAGGTCTGGTGGACCGGATTTCCCCCGTGCAGGACGGGGTAGGATGCATCTTTCAGGAAAGGGATGGAGAAGGCGCCCCGGTAGCCGACGGCTTCATATCCTTCCAAGAGGGACAGGGACATGCCTTCCGGCACCAGCAGGAATTGACCGGCCGCGCAGCGATAGGGCTGTCCTCCGGCCTCGATATGGATTTCCCCCTCCAGCAGGAAGAGGAAACGGTACAGTGTCCGGGGTTCCTCGGGGCCGTCCATCCGGGACAGCTGGAAAACGGCGTCGGAAAAGGTTCTCATAGCGCTCAGAAATCAAGGTCAAGCCCGAGGTTGAGGGTAAAGTTGCCGTGGTCGCGCCGGTGAGTCAGACGCCAGAAGCCGTCGACCCGGAAGAGGCGGAGGATGTTGGAGAGGCCGGCGCCGACCTCGATATAGGGCTTGTCGAGGCTTCCCATCCCGTCCAGGAGCCGCACCGGAGCCCGGAGGGTGTTGTCGTCGGAGAGGATTCCCCAGGCGGTCCGGACTGTAAGGACTTCGCGCAGTTTCAGCCGCTTCACGAGCGGGACCTTGCCGAGGAAGAAGCCGTTGAAGTTGTGCTCGTAGAAGGCGGTGGCCCATCGGTCGGACGCAAATTCGAAATAGTCCATGCAGGAGAAGGCAGTCTTGTCCAGGAAGTACGTCTGGTTGCCTTCATGGAGCTTGAGCAGGGGATAGGGGACGGATCCAAGGATAGCCCCTCCGTTGAAATGCAGGGTGCCGAAGCCGGCCGCCCCCGCAGGGACCTTCCAGTCGAAGGTGAGCTCGCCGCGCAGGAAACTGCAATCGTTGTCCGTAATGCCTTTGATACCGGTGACAAGGTCCACGGTGACGACCGGATAGCGGGTGAAGATGGATGTCTTGCTGAAATAACCGCGGTTGATGTGCTCCTGCCAGGAGAAGCGGCCGCCCCAGTGGATCTGGTTCGACGCGATACTTTCGAGCGGCGTACCGTCCGGGCGGATGAGCGGGATGAGGTCATTGCCGTGGATACGGAGAGAGCGCAGTTCGAGTGTGTTGTTGAAGGAAGGGTTGAATTCGTGCTCGTATGTGGCGTTCCATTCCGACAGGAGGCTCCTCCGGTCGCTTCCGGTGCGGGCGAGGAGGGAATTGAAGATATTCTGTTCAGAAAAGAGGCCGTCGCCGCGGCCCAGCTGCTCGAAGTCACGGATGGCCTTGAGGGTTAGCTTGCGGGTCTTGTCCCTCCGGAACATAAATTCGGCCGTTGCGCGCCCCTTGAACTGCCTGTCCTTGAATCCGTAGGCGACATAGCCTCCGAGACGGACCTTCTCGCTGAATTCCTTGGTGGTCCGCAACCCCGCCTGGATCCGATTCCCTTCCATGTCGTTGAACGTGTAGGTCCGGGCCCAGGGGCCATAGCCCAGTCCAAGACGAGGATTCTCGGCATAGCCCGTGATCAGCATGTTGGCGATGCCGTGCACCCGGCGGTAAGCCCTGCTGCCGGTCACTTCGTCCGCCATGTCGAAGATCCCCTCCTCCCGGGCAGTGAGGGCATAGGGACGTGCAGCTTCCCAGAAGGCATCGTCCTGGATGGCGTTCCCGTCGATGACGACCCGGTCCCCGTCGGCGAGAAGGCGTGGTTCCGTTATAGCCTCGAAAGTGGGCTCGGCATAGACGAGCCTCCGGTTGCCGAGGAAGGACATCAGCCGGTCGGATCCGGTGAGGGAGAAGTCCATGAACAGATGCTCTTCCTTGTAGAACCAGCGGCCGTCCGGAAGGCGACGGTTCTCGATGTCGATGTTGATATGGCGGACCCAGTTGACATTCGACTGCGGAGCAAGGTCGGCATGGACAGAGCGGATGCCGAAATCCTCTGCGTCGATACACAGCTCTCCGTCGAACACCGGTGATGTCACGAGCCGCTTGGGATGGAAGCGGAGGGTATAGGTCTTGCGCCCCTCCACCTGGAGACTGTCGACGAGGTAATAATTGTAGAAAGTCTGTCCTCCCTTGGCGGCAGGGGACGGGATATCGAGGTTGAACACTTCGATCCGGTCCCGGTAGAAATTGGTGGAGAGTACGTGGGATCCTGTGAACTGGCGGAGGATGTTCTCCGGCTGCATCCCGGAGATGCGGTTGGCGGTGATGACCTCCCGGTCGACTTTCGGATCGAGGGAATGGTACCGGCGGGAGACCGTCTCGGAGAGCAGGACGGGGATGAAAGAGTCTCCGGTGACGGCGGATGTGTCCCGGTAATCCAGCAGGAAGCCGAGCCGCTTGTCGAGGACGGTGTTTCCGATGAGTCCTTCGGCGTGGGTGAGGTCGAGTTCGATCTTGCTGTAGAGCCCGCTCTGCCAGGGGCCGTTGCGTTCCGGGTCATGCCGGGGGCGGGCGCGGTCGAGCCGGTCGAGGATAGATCGCAGATAACGGTCGTCCGGCCGGACGGTCGCTGCCGCCAGGCGGTTTTCATCCCGGTGCAGGCGGAAATTGACGACGGAGAAGGAGCCGTTGACGATGATGAAGGTCTGGGACTCGTAGCCGATGATGGAGGCGGTCAGGGCCTGGGCCTGTTCCGAACGGGTCTCCAGGACAAATTCGCCCTCGAGGTCGGTGGAGATGCCGATGGTCGTGCCGTCGAAGTAGATGCTGGCGAAGGGAATGGGCTCGCCGGTGTCGGCATCGGTCACCTTGCCCTTGACCCGGGTGGTCTGGGCTGTCAATCCGAGGGAGAAGGAAAGCAACAGGACCCACGATATGAAGCGCACCTTCGACATATTCAACCATCAAAGGTACGCCTTTTTCGGGAAAACAACAATATCAGGCGTAGATGCGGTTCAAGAGCCTGAGTTTGGGTCTTTCGGGGAGGATGCGGACGAGAAAACCGACGGCGCCGTAGTCGAGGCGCGGGATGATGCGGACGGCCATGTGGCGGCGCTCCAGCTGTCGGCGGATAGCCTTGGCGATGACCTCAGGTGCCATGCCGTCCCGTTCGTCCTTCTCGATCTTCCGGAGGTTCTTCTCCATGCGGGCCTTGTAGGGGGAGTCCGGATCCTGCGCCGCGGCATTGAAACGTCGGGCGGCCGTGAAACCGGTGCGGACATCGCCCGGAAGGATGCTGCAGCACTCGATGCCGGATCCCTTCAATTCCATGGAAAGGGACTCGGAAAGGGCGAGCAGGGCAGCCTTTGCGGAGGAATAGAACCCTTGGAACGGCAGCTGGAGGATGGCCATGACGGAGGTGATAGTGATGATGCGGCCGAAACCTTGTTTCCGGAAGACGGGCAGGCAGGCCTGGATGGTCTTCAGGGAACCGAAATAGCAGGTCTCGAACTGGTAGCGGGCCTCGGCGTCGGTGGTGCCTTCGACCGGGCCGTAGATACCGTTGCCGGCGTTGCAGACGACGGCGTCGATGCGGCCTTCCGTCTCTACGATCCGCTTGACGAGAGCCTCTGTCTGGGAGGCATCGTTGACATCGAGGCTGGCCGGGATGATACCGGGGGCCGGAGTCTCCACCGTGCCGCGGCGCGAGGCGGCATATACGGTCATGCCGGCTTCCGCCAGCACCCGGGCGGTGGCGGCGCCGATGCCGCTGCTGCCGCCGGTCAGGAGGACGATTTTCACGCTTTCCATAGTTCGGATCTTTTGACAAAGGAGGCAGGGAGAGGCATGTCGTAGACCTTGCTCCGGAGGAAGGCCTTGAACTTCTGCAGGTCAGTGAAAGCATCCTGCGTTTCAACGGAGATGGTTTCTCCGATACCGAGGCGGGGAAAGGTGCCACGCTTGTTGTACATCTCGTGGAAGAGGCGGATGAAGCGCACACGGTAATCAATCAGGCCCAGCCCGTAGTAGAAGGCCGAATTACGGTCGAAGAAACGGATCGGGATGATGGGGACACGGGCCTTCTTGATGAGTTTGACGGCTGCATCCTGCCAGTCCCGCTCGCTGAGGGTCCAGTGTTCACTGGGTTTGAGGTCGGCCACGGCACCGGAGGGGAAGAGGGAGAGCGGTTCACCGCCCTTGAGTTGCAGGAGGGCGTTCTTGACTCCGTTGATGCTCGTGACAGACGCGGCCGTCCGTTCGGAGAGGGTCGGATTGACCGAGATGAAGTTCGGGACGAGACCTTTGATCCACATCAGCATCTCGTTGACCATGACTTTCATCTTGGGGCGGACATGGCCGACCAAGTCCACCAGGCAGATGCCGTCGATATGCCCGTAGATATGGTTGGAGATGGTGATGAAGGCGCCCTTGGGCAGTTCCCGCAGGCGGTCGATGTTGCCGATGCGGAAATCCACCTGGATATCGTCCAGGACCGCCTTGGCGAAATCGGGCCCGAAGGGGACTCCCGCGGCGTCGACACGGTCGTGGGTGGCATTGACCTCGTCGATGCCGGTCAGTTTCTCTACGAAGCGGAAAAGGCGTTCCCCTTTCTTCCCGGCGAAGACAGGGGACAGTCCTTCGGCTGCTTCCTTGGCTGTGATGACTGCCATGGGCTATTTCTCAAAGTTCTTAGGCGGATCGATCTTCGCAAAGTACCTCGCGTCCTTGAAAAAGCTCACAATGAACATGACAAGGAGGATAGCGGCGACTGCGACAGCAATATAATCGAAGATGCCGACTGTGAAGTCATTGTGGAAAAGGGTGACAGACTGCTTCCAGTTGCTCAACCATGGGATATAGATGAACAGGGTATTGACAATGACCACGATCAGACGGAATTCGGTGGGCCCTAAGCCACCATAGGTGAGGCGCATCTCCCCCTTGAGATGACAGTTGATGTAGACGTACACGCTGAGCATCAGGTAGTTCACCAGGACGGCCATCGTGAAGGTCAGGTTGACGAGCGGGCTGAGACCCACTCCGATGATCATGATGGTCTCGTTGATGACGTCCACATTGTGGTCGATGTAGAAACCGTAGATCTTGCGCTGGGTGTTTCGCACACGGGCCAGACTGCCGTCGAGGGAATCGCCGAACCAGTTTACGAGAAATCCGAAGGAGGCCAGCCAGAGCCAGTTCAGTCCGAGATTCGAGAGGGCATATCCGGCGGCGATGATGCAGGCGCCGAGGAATCCGACGAAGGTGAGCATGTCGGAGTTCACCCATGCCGGCATCCTTTCGGCCAGCCATACGAGCGCTTTCTTTTCATAGGGATTCAGGATAGAGGTCTGGATCCGGGCGGCTTGTTTCTTTGCTTCCATAGTCAGGGTTTAAGTCTTGTTGCACACTAATGGAGGAGACAAATGTAACATTTATTTCCGATTTTCCCGAATTTTTCGAAGTTTTGGGAAAGATGATGTGACAAATCGACAATAATTCATTACCTTCGCGGTATGAAACCGAAACCTGTGCTGCTGTTCTCCGGCGCCGTCGTGGGCGCCATCCTGGTCCTCTTCTGCATTTCCAAGGTCAAAGCCTATCGTTGGAGGCATGCCGGTCCCATCGAGAACCATCCCGTCCGGGTCTACGACGTCCGCTATCCCCGCGAGTTCAACGATATGAACGATACCCAGCTGGTCGTGGCGCAGGCCGTCGGCGTCCCTCCTGTGGAAGACCGGACGGCGGCAGAGCAGATGAAGAAACAACTGGTACGTCTGGAGGAGAACGACTTGTATGCGCTCGACCCGCTGACCCATTCCATCCCTTACCTGGTCCCGCCGGCGGCTGCACTCCTGTCCCGCATCGGACGCAATTTCCAGGATTCCCTTTCCTCCAAGGGACTCAATCCCAATAAGGTCGTGGTCACGTCCGTCCTCCGGACCGAAGAGGACGTCCGCCAGCTCCGCCGGGGGAATATCAACGCATCCGAGAACTCTACGCATCGCTACGGCACGACGTTCGACCTGTCCTACTGGCACTATGCCAAGGTTCCCGACCTGCGCGGGCGCCCGTATGCAGATGTCCCGGTGGAACAGCTCCGGGCCGTGCTCGGACAGGTGCTCAAGGACCTCCATGACGAAGGAGCCTGCTACGTGAAATATGAAAAGAAACAGACCTGCTTCCACGTCACGGTCCGGAAATAGGTACACCCTGTCGGAATTCCCGACCAGATGATATGGGGCAGCCTCGATGCAGAGTAATTACTTACGGAGGACGCCGAGTTCGCGGCCGACCTTGATAAAAGCAGCGATGGCCTTATCCAGATGTTCCTGGCGGTGAGCCGCAGAGAGTTGGACGCGGATGCGGGCCTGGCCCTTCGGCACGACAGGATAATAGAAGCCGGTGACGAAGATGCCCTCTTCAGCCATCTTGGCGGCAAATTCCTGCGAGAGTTTGGCATCGTAGAGCATGACGGCGCAGATGGCGGACTGGGTCGGCTTGATGTCGAATCCGGCGGAGAGCATCTTCTCCCGGAAATACTCGACATTGGCCTGGAGCCGGCCGTGGAGTTCATCGGATTCCTTCAGCATCTTGAACATCTCGATGCCGGCACCGGCGATCATCGGCGGAATCGAGTTGGAGAACAGGTATGGACGGCTCCGCTGGCGGAGCATGTCGATGATTTCCTGCCGGCCGGTGGTGAACCCGCCCACAGCGCCTCCGAAGGCCTTGCCCAAGGTGCCGGTGAAGATGTCGATCCGGCCGTAGCAATCGAATTGTTCCGCAACACCGTGTCCGGTCGGGCCGACCACACCGGCGGAATGGCTCTCGTCCACCATGACAAGGGCGTCGTACTTCTCGGCAAGGTCGCAGATCTTGTCCATCGGGGCGACGTTGCCGTCCATCGAGAACACGCCATCGGTGACGATGATGCGGAAGCGGCACGCCTGCGCCTCCTGCAACTTGGCCTCCAGGTCGGCCATGTCCGCATTGGCATAGCGGAACCGCTGCGCCTTGCAGAGGCGGACACCGTCGATGATGGAGGCATGGTTCAGCGAATCGGAGATGATAGCGTCTTCTGCGGTCAGCAGCGGCTCGAAAACGCCGCCGTTGGCATCGAAGCAGGCTGCGTACAGGATGGCGTCATCCGTGCGGAAATAGTCGGCGATGGCGCGTTCCAGCTCCTTGTGCAGGTCCTGCGTACCACAGATGAAACGGACCGAGGACATGCCGTAGCCCCGTTCCTTCATCGCCTTCTCTGCGGCGGCGGCGAGGCGCGGGCTGTCGGCCAGGCCGAGGTAGTTGTTGGCACAGAAATTCAGCGCCTTGCGACCGTCCTGCAGGGTGATCTCGGCGGACTGCGGCGAGGCGATGTTGCGTTCTTTCTTGTAGAGGCCGGCTTCCTCGATGGCCTGGAGCTCATCTTGGAGGTACTTTTGGAATTTACCGTACATATCTCTTGCGTTTTTGCGTTTTCCGATTCCAAATTTATAGAAATTCTGTGGAATCCGTATCTTTTTTCTGAAAATCTCGTAAATTTGCGTCCGCATAATAATAAAGGAAGATGAAAAACGTACTGGTAATCGGGTCCACCGGGCAGATCGGCTCGGAACTCACAAGGAAACTCCGGCGGGAAATCTCCGGAGGACAGGTTGTGGCCGGATATATCCCCGGGGCGGAACCGAAGGGAGATCTTCTCGCGGGAGGGCCTGCCGAGATTGCCGACGTTCGCGATGCGGCCCGGCTGGCGGCTGTCGTTGACCAGTATCAGATCGACACCATCTACAATCTTGCCGCCCTGCTTTCTGCCGTGGCCGAGAAGAAGCCGCTCCTGGCCTGGGATATCCAGATGAACGGGCTCCTGAACATCCTGGAGGTGGCCCGGGAGAAGAAGGTCGCTGTCTTCACGCCGAGTTCCATCGGCTCCTTCGGCCCGGAGACTCCGCGCATCGACACCCCGCAAGACACGATCCAGCGCCCGCGTTCAATGTACGGTGTGACCAAGGTGGCGACCGAGCTTCTGAGCGACTATTATTTCCATAAATACGGCGTGGATACCCGCTCTGTCCGTTTCCCCGGCCTTATCTCCCATGTGACGCTGCCGGGCGGCGGTACCACCGACTATGCCGTAGAAGTCTACTATGCAGCCGTGAAGGGGGAGACCTTCGTCTGTCCGATCGCTCCCGGGACCTACATGGACATGATGTATATGCCCGACGCCCTGAAAGCGGCGGTCGAGATCATGGAGGCCGACCCGGCGCGCCTCATCCACCGCAACTCGTTCAACATCGCGTCGATGAGTTTCGATCCCGAAATGCTTTTTGCCAAGATTCGGGAAACCATCCCGTCATTGCAGGTCTGCTACGAGGTGGACCCGGTGCGGCAGGCTATCGCCGAATCCTGGCCCGACCGGATGGACGACAGCTGCGCCCGGGCGGAGTGGGATTGGAAGCCTTCATACGACCTGGATGCAATGACGACTGATATGATTGCGCATCTAAAGGAACGTTTCGGAAAATGAAACGGGCATGTGGGTAACGGATCGAAAGAGGATTCTGTCAATCAGCTTTCAATTTCCAATTTCTTTCATTTTAAAAGATTCCAAGGACGGTCTTGAGGGCCCTTCGTGGAATGTCATTGGCTTATTAAAAAAAATCAGCAATAATCTATCTGTTGAAGGGTAATTTTATACAGATTGATTATCAGTGAGTTATAAAATAATTAAAAAATTTTCAAAAAATTCTTTTGAAAAAATTTGCAAATCAAAATAATTGTCGTACCTTTGTATCCGGGTTGAGGAAGTGAGGTTCTCTCAACGGAATCAACCTATTGGTTATTAGTTTTAGTGTTATTAATTATGTGGTTAGTATGAGCGTCCACCTGCGACAGGTCGACACTCATTTTTTTGTCGTCTTGCGGAAGATCACCCATTCGCTCATGAAGAAGTTGATGCCGCCCGACAGGCACAGCGCCAGCAGGTTGCACCATACGACGTCGAGGGACGGAAAGAGGAAGTGGACCCCCTGCAGAATGGCCATCTTGACCAGGAAGACGCCCGTACATGTAGCATTGTAGGCGGCATAGTGGCGGAAGAACGAGCGCGTCGACCGGCGGGAAATCCGCTCCCGCCAGACGAAATAGTAGGCGATGACGAAGTTCGTAAGTACCGCACATTCGAACGAGATGAAGGGGGAAAGCCAGAACTCACCCCAATACGTGCCATTGAAGACATAGTGGGAGAAAACCCACAATACACCGAGGTCCACCAGCGTCCCGACGCCGCTGGTCGCCGAGAACATGATGAACTTTGTCAATATTTCTTTGATCCTTCCTTTCATATCGCGGGATGCAAATATACAAAAATGTTGCTATTGTCACAAAATTGTCATAAATTAGCCACCTGTTCTACCATTTGGCAATGACAAGCGCTGACTATACAATAGATATCGGACATATCCTCAGGAAGAAGTTCGGGCCCAAGGTCCCCGGATGGGTCATCCGCATGGCCCGACGGCTCCTGCATGAAGATTTTTTGAACGAATTCTTCAAAGAGGGCTACACAGGAGTCGAATTTGCCCGGAAAGGCCTCGAATATATGCAGGTCACCCTCCAGGTGGAGGGACTGGAGCGCATCCCGAAGGAAGGGCGATTCACCATCGCTTCCAACCATGCCCTCGGAGGCAACGATGCGTTGGCACTCGTCGCCCTTTTCGGGGAGCATTTCGAGGGCCATATCCGTATCATGGTCAATGATTTCCTGATGGCACTCAAGCAGCTCGATACGCTGTTCGTTCCCGTCAACAAGGTCGGTGCGCAGTCCCGGGACCTGCCTGCCCTCACCGATTCCGTCTTTTCCTCGGACGAGCAGGTGCTGATGTTCCCCGCCGGCAAGTGTGCCCGGCGCATCGACGGGAAGATCCAGGACCCGGAGTGGAGGAAGACCTTTGTCACCAAAAGTGTACAATATCGACGGGATATCGTCCCCATGCACTTCTACGGGCGGAATTCATGGCGGTTCTACTTCCTCGACTGGATCGGACGGGTCACGCGGATCAACCGGAAGTTCCCGTTGGCGATGGTCCTCCTCGTCGATGAGATGTACCGGGCCCGCGGCCGTTCCTACCGCATCGTCGTCGGTGAGCCGGTTCCCTGGCAGACCTTCGACAGTTCTCGGCGCCCCCAGGAATGGGTCCGCTGGATCCGGGAACGGGTCTATGCTCTTTGACGATTGCTTGACTGAAACCTCTTACCTATATGAAACCCATCATCGATCCCGTCGACCGGGGACTTCTCAAGGCGGAACTTACCGAGGAAAGGCACCTCCGGAAGACCAACCGGGCCGGCAACGAGCTTTACGTGGTCGGTCCCGAGGCCGTCAACGTTATCCGGGAGATCGGCCGTCTCCGCGAGATCGCCTTCCGCAACGACGGGGGCGGCACCGGGGAACCTCTCGACATCGACAAGTTCGACACCGACCCGGCCTACGGCTACAAACAGCTCGTCCTCTGGGACCCGGATGCCGAGGAGATTATCGGCGGATACCGCTTCTGCCGCTGTGACGAGGCCGTGTACGACCGTTTCGGCCAGCCGATCCTGACCTCTTCGCACATGTTCAAGTTCTCCCGGAAGTTCCTCCGCGACTATCTTCCCTATACGTTGGAACTGGGACGTTCCTTCGTCTCGGTCGATTACCAGAGTTCCAAGGCGGGCTCCAAGAGCATCTACGCCCTGGACAACCTGTTCGACGGCATCGCCGCCCTCATGGTCCTGTACAAGGACAGCATGAAATACCTGTTCGGGAAGATGACCATCTATCCGGACTACCTTGCCGAGGCCCGGGAGATGGTCATGTATTTTCTCAAGAAGTATTTCGGCGAGAAAGCACGGCTCATCGAAATCCGGAAGCCTGTCAAGGTTTCCCGTCCCCGGCGCTTCTCCCGGCTCTTCACGGGTGGCAATTACAGGGAAGACTACCGCATCCTCAAGTCCGAGGTCCTGCGGCTCGGGGTGAGCATCCCGCCGCTGGTGAACTCCTACATGAACCTCTCTCCCTCCATGGTCTACTTCGGGACCGGCATCAACGATGAGTTCGCCGACGTCCTCGACTCCGGCATCCTCATCAACTTCGACGACCTGTACCCCGAAAAGAAGCAGCGCCACATCGAATCCTTCCTCAAGGAAGGCTGGCAGCGCCTCCGCGCCCGCCTCAAGAAGTCCGGCCTCCCGTCCTGACGGCCCCTTCGGTTCTGTGTGCGTCCGGGCCTGTTGCCATACTCCGGCCGGGTGCCTTACCGCCATCGAGCGGGAAAGAGAGACGGTACAGGGATATCTTAAGGACGCTCTTCCGGCCCGTCCGGAGCATTGAAGTTCCCGTAGGCCGGGGATTCGGGCTCGCTGAGGTAGTGGGCGGAGCGGTCCTTCAATCCCATGCGGGAGACAAAAGACAGCGCCTCACCGATCAAGTCGAAATCAAGGGAGGTCTCCAGTTTGGCAATGGTTTCCAAGGTAAGGTTTTCGTTGCCTTTCAGGAGGGTCGAGACGTATTGTTGGGAACAGCCCATCTTTTCTGCCAATGCCTTCTGGGTCATCTGCAGTTCGCACATCCGGTCAGAGACGGAGAGGGCGATGAATTGGGAGTACCGGATCCATTTCCGGTTCTCGATGGCCACCTGCCATTTTTTCCGGAAGCCCGTATCAACCTGGTTCTCGCGCAGGATATCGATAGAATTTGCCATGATTAAATGCTGCTTAAAGGGTCGGACAGACGTCATTCCACTGGTCGAACAACAATGTAAGGACATTGTCAGTTTCACCATCATTGACAACAGCCCAGACATCTTCAAACTGCATGGTGTCGATCTTTTGCAAAGATATATACAATTTTTAGATTGTACAAATTTTAGATTGTGAAGTGGGTGGCATCAACCCTTATCCATAAACGGGAGAGGACCGGTGTGTTGCTGAAGGTCTCCATGCGGCCGGTGTCCCGGAGGGTGACGGCCGTGGTCACATGGTGGCGCCGCGGGGAGTTGCCCGGTTGCATCCATCCTGGCGGCCTCGGTTCCGCGTGCGTCCGGGTCCGTTTCCGCACGCCGGCGTATCATCGCTTTTAGGCGGTCCATGAAAGACCATGGCAGGTTCATCAATGAAGACCTCAAAAGAAAGAAGATGGTTTGTGTTTTTGATGTGTCATCTAAAGTTTATTTTTGTAAATTTGCTCCTTGAAGCAAATGCAAAAAATGGCCGGAAACAAACACGCGATCATGCGCTACCGTATACTGGATGCTTGTTTCAGCAACCGGATGAAAAAGTATTATGCCGAGGACCTCATCCAGAAATGCAATCAGGCCTTAGCTGAACACTATGGTTCTGAAGAATCCGGTATCAGCCGTCGCACTTTCTTTGACGACCTTAATGACCTTGACGAACTTGTCGGAGAATATGGTGTGGAGATACAGCGTCTGAACGATGGTCATAAGAAGTATTACCGGTACGACCAGGAAGGTTTTTCGCTTTTTGCCAAGGGTTTCAATGATGAAGAATTACGTTTTTTGAAAGAAAACATCCAAACCCTCCAGCGCTTCAAAGGTTTGCCTACCTTCAAGTGGATGGATTCGCTTGTAAGCAAACTCGAGGATAAACTCACCCTTAAGACCTCCGTGAAAAATATCATCGATTACGATGACAATGCAGATTACTCCGGTATCGACTGGCTCAAAGACTGCTTCGACGCTATCATCAACCAGCAACCGCTCAGAATAGACTACCGCAACTTCAACAATAAGGAATTCCATTGGACGATTCATCCATACTACATCAAACAGTACAACAACCGCTGGTTCTTGATGGGTTACAACCCTGAGTTTGATGATCTTTCGATCATTCCGCTGGACCGCATAGATGCCCTTGACCCTCTCCATGTTGAGTTCATCCCTAATTCAGAGATTGACTTCAGCACATACTTCGACCATGTAATAGGTGTAACCGTTCCCAAGCATGACCCTGTCCCGGTGAAACTTAAATTCTCCGTCGGGCGCCTGCAATACATCCTCACAAAGCCCATCCATCATTCGCAAGTATGTTCCAACCCATCTGATGGAATTATTTTATTGCACCTGATTCCCAACAAAGAATTCGAATCTCTTCTGCTTTCATATGGACCGGATGTGGAGGTCTTGGAACCGCAAGAACTCCGTGAACAGATAAAGGCGATAATTGCCCAAATGTACAACAAATATTTTTCCGTGCAGACTGGTTGCACGGAACCGCCATACCTTTGCACTGTTGAAAAAAAACACAAAGATAATAATCAATGACTATATGAATTCAAGACTTCAAATTAAAAACTTCCGGATTTTTGATGCAGAGGGAGCCTCCTTTGATATCAAGCCGATAACCTTTCTGACCGGAACAAACAGTTCGGGAAAAAGTTCGTTGACAAAGGCCGTTCTTTTGCTCAATGATATTTTGAGACAATACCAAAGTTATGGATGGTTTGAAAAGTGTGTCCTGAATTTTACAGGAAGAAACTATCAACTGGGCACCTTTCAAAATGTCCTGAATAAACGTGCTAAAGCGGGAGATTCGATTTCATTTTCATATTCGGTGGAGACAAATTTGTTCTCATCTCCCATTGATGTTTGTCTGTCGTTTAAACCCATCCCAGGAGACGAATTGAATAATGGCTATTTCGACTCTTGTGTCATCAGTACATCTGGAATTGAACTCGTCAAGTACAGCCGCCCATACATAGAAGATGTCGAATATACTGATCCAAACGGTGATTATATCTGCGACAAAGTGAAACGTTATCCTATAAAAATAAACTTATCGCTTCTCAAGGACGTATTTTTTCGCCTTTTGGATGATGAACGAGAGGAGGAAGTCAGCAAAAGAAAATCTATGAAATCAATGCATAAGGATGAAGAACAAGTGGATAAATGGGAGGCAAAGGAGGGGATTGAGTTGGATTTGATCTTAAATCATTCTTCTTCAAATATTAGTCCAAGGTCGACAAAGGAAGCAAGAAGAATGCATTCGCTTTTTTATTTTCCGATTTTTGATAAGATTGGGAAACTTGACAAGGCTGGCATAAGAAAATTCTTTGGAGAAATTGAAGATGAAGAGTTTCGTTCGTATGCACTTCAAATTGCCGACCTGTTTGACAAGTCCAACTTCTCTTCTTTTGCAGATTACTATTTGGCATGTGAGCAAGATGAAATAGAATTCCTTTCGAAGATGGTTCATGAAACGAATGAGGAACTGTCTTTATTTGCAACAACGGGCGACATGAGTTTTAGTAATGTTTAAAAAATAACTTGGTTCAAAAGAGAGGTTTGACGAGGTAGTTCCACTTGGGGAGATTCTGGTCGAAGACAACCTGCCAGCGCAAGCGGCGCTCATAGTCCTTATCAATGGCTCTCTTGATTTCATAA
>JAFUZO010000012.1 GCA_017476575.1 Bacteroidales bacterium
AACTCCGACAAGTGTCAAACGCAATGTGGCAATATTGCTACATTCTCAGAAAAAATGCAAAGGCCACAAATCGCCCCTACAGCGGTCTGTGGCCTTGAATCATCCCCGGTTCGACAAAATCAAAGTGTCAAACACGGGAAGGTAGGAATTATTTCTGACTTTGCAAATTTTTTATGACATCGTACCGCAAAAAATACAGGCCCAGGGGCATGATGTGCCGTTCATGTACAATCCGCTGTGATGGGGAAATCCCCCTCAAGAGGCGGCGCAGGCTTTCAAGTTTTTTGATAGAGTCTTCGATTATATCCTTTTCCGCAATTCAGCAGCAAGGAATGGCGCCACCAACGGTGGTAAGGACAAGCAGGATCCAGGTATTGCCTGTCCGGAAATCGTAGGAGTGCAGCAGTCCTGAGAAGCCGGATCCGTCTCTGAGATAGGCCATCAAGTCGAAGGCATTGATCAGGATGAACCGGATAATTCCGAAGGATACATAATCGGATTTCCGGCATCCGGTCAGCACATACTCCCTCAACCCGCCGTTCAGGATGGCGAGCGGGATGATCGCCACCCCCTATCAATATTGCTTAGAGGTATCTTTTCATGGTTTGTATCCTTTAAAATGTCTGAACAATATGATCAATGAGGCTGACCAAAAGTAGATCCTTCGGCAGGTGGAACTGCCTCAGAATGACACGAGGCTGTCATTCTGAACAAAGTGAAGAATCTATGGGTCAGCCTCATTTTCGAGAGGTGCCAAGCGGAATCGAACCGCTGTAGCAGGTTTTGCAGACCTGTGCCTAACCGCTCGGCCATAGCACCATTCGGGAATGCAAAGATAAGGCTTATTTCGGAAATTACAAAAAGTTTTCTCGATTCATCATTCCACGTACAGGAGGAGGCCCTTGAGGTATTCTCCCTCGGGATGGTAGATGTTGACAGCGTGGTCGGCAGGCTGGCACAGGCGGTCGAGGATGCGGACACTGCGGCGGGCCTCGGCGGCAGCAGAGAACACGGCGAGGGCGAAGCCTTCTTTGTCGACGACCTGGGAGCAACTGAATGTGAATACGAAACCACCTGGGGCAACCTTTGAAATAGCGGCTGCATTGAGGCGCTGATAAGCCCGCAGGGCATTCTTCAAGGCTCCGCGGTGCTTGGCGAAAGCCGGCGGGTCCACAATGATGAGGTCGTACTTTCCCTCCGGCACCTCCCGCAGGAAGTCGATGGCGTCGGCACAATGGGAAGTATGCCGCGATGCGTCGAACCCGTTCAAGGCCACATTCCGGTCCACCAGGTCCATGGCCTTACGGGAACTGTCGACCGAATCGACATGGACCGCGCCGCTACGTAAAGCATAGATAGAGAAGCCACCTGTGTAACAGAACAAGTTCAACACGTTACGTCCTTCGGCAAGGCGGCCGACCGCAGCCCGGTTCTCCCGCTGGTCCAGGAAGAACCCGGTCTTCTGTCCCTCCGTCCAGTCGACCAGGAAACGGTTGCTGTTCTCCAGGACGGTCCGTTCGTCCGCCGTAAACCCGTCGGCACGGTAAAGGTAGCCGTCGACCAGGTCGAGTCCGGCCTTGAACGGCGCCGTACCGGAACTCTTGTCGTAGACCGCCAGCAGGGACGCTCCGTAGACCTCCTTCAGCGCTTCGCAGATCTGCGCCTTGGCCCGGAACATACCGGCGGAATGGGCCTGCATGACACAGACCCCGTCATAATAGTCGATAATGAGGCCGGGCAGTCCATCGCCCTCCCCATGCACCAGCCGGTAGCAGTTCGTCTGCGCTGCTCCATGCAGGCCGCAAGCTATCCGCAGCCGGAGGGCCCGGTCCAGCATCCGGAACCAGAAATCCGGACGCAGCACGTCTTCGTCGAAACTCAGGATCCGGACCGCTATGGAGCCGACTTGGTAATGCCCGTAAGCCAGAAAATGCCCGTCGGCTGAAAACACGCCGACAAGGTCGCCCTCCGCCGGCGACCCGACGACCTGGGCGATGGCTCCGGAAAAGACCCAGGGGTGGAACCGGAGGATGGACTCCTCCCGGCGGGGACGCAGGATGATCTTGTCCATGAACGAAATGCTAATCTTGGTGGAACTGTTCCGGATGCAACTGCTCCGGAGTAAGGGGATGTTTTTCGGAGGCAAGGAGGCGAAGATACATTTCCCGGCAGACCCAGGCATCTGTTGCGGCATAGCGCTGCTGCGATTCCGAAAGCTGGTCGGACTCCCAGTTGGAAAGTTGCTGAGCCTTGGATATCTTGAACCCGAGGATGATGGCCGTCATCTTCTTGACCGACTTGTCGCGGATGCCGTATTCCCAGGCGATCTTCTGGAGGTCCACGAAAGACTGCGGCGTGAAACCGGCCGCGCGCTGAAGCCCCCGGAGGTCGTCATGGATGGCGGCCCCGACCTTGATAATGTCCGGATTGGCGAGAATGGCGCAGAGCTTGCGTGGCAATCCGGTCTTCTTGATCCGGAACAAGAAAGCCTTGCCGCCGCCGGAGAGTTGCAGGAGGGCGGTGCCGTTGCTGGGCTGGTCCGGCGTGAAGGTCGGCCGGGTCTCCGTGTCGAACCCGATTACCTTCTGCTTCTTGAGATAGCGGATGGCCTTGCCGAACTCCTCGTCCAAGCTGTCGATGACGACGATCTCGCCCGGGAATGCCGCCAGTTCCAACCGTCCCACCTCTTCCGGGCTAATCGTTATCTGGAACATAGAAATATCTTGCAGCTGAAGTGTTTATATCGATAAAGCCTTCCATTTCAGAAGAAAGGTAGCCAGGACTGATCCCGACCAGGACCAGATCTCCGTCCAACCCCTCCTCTGTCTGGTAGAAGCGGGCCTCCGGGTAGGCGATATCATGGGTGAACAGGTTCTCCCGGCGGAGCAGCCGGTAGCAGGCCGTCGTCAAAGACTCCATCGGAGCGATGAAACGGAAACCGGGAAGGAGCATCCGGCTGAAAGCAAGGTCCTCTTCAGTGATTTCCAGATGGATATGCTCGATCTCGGCCTGGAGCATCCCCAGGTCCATGCCGAAGTCATCCACGATGACGGCAGAAAGACGGCCGTCGGGGCGCTGGTTGCGATAGCGGCGCAGCACTTCCCGCAGCCGCATCCGCACATCCATCGTTTCTTCCGGAGTGACGACGGTCAGGGTGGCTTCCCCATGGTCCATCCGGTCGAAAACCGCTTTGTAAGCAGCCTTGGCTTCGCGGGGGGCCCATACAGCAATATCCGCCGGACCGTCCTCCAACGCATCGGCAAGCATCGTCTCGGCCGGGGACAGGATGAGGGGGGGCCGTCCCGCCATCTTGAAGAGTGTATCGATATCGAACTGGCCGTATTCTGAAAGCAGGGAGGAGGCAAGCACCATCACCTTAGCGCGGCTCTTGCGCAGCCGGTTCGCCGTGTTGAAAGCACTGGACAGGCAGACGCTGTCGACAGCGAAAAGCGCACTCCGGACCGCCACTTCGCGGAGGCTGTCCGTACTGTTGGCGGCAAAATGGGAATAAGGAGCGTTGTAGACATCCAGGATGATGTCGAAAACCTCACCCGCGAAATCCGGCAGACGGTCCTTGGCTGCCTTGCCGTCGATATTGTCTACTGCATCCACGGTCAGGAACCGTTCAGCCAGGAGCATACAGGGGCCGGGCTCGCCGATGATGGCAATGGATCCCGTTTTCCCGGCATTCCGGTACGACTGCACCAGAGAAAAGGCTCCCGTAGTATCCACAGCCAGCTGCTTGACCAGCGGGATCGTATCCCTCCGGTCCGAAACCGGCCGACGGCAAGAGAGAGCCGCCACCAGGAGCATTATAATGAATATCGTTCTTTTCATGTGAAAGATCAACAGATTGCAAAATTACTGAAATCCGTCCATATTTGCAACCGTCAACATCTCACGGATTTTGGGAACCAGCAGAGAATAAACGTATTCCTCTTCCATAAAATGCGTTCCTTCATAAATTTGAAAACTATCACCGAACATTTTTCTCCAAGAGGAGATACGGACGATACCCCACTTCCGGTAATGGTCCCGCCGACCGAAGAAAGCGAAATAGTTCCCATCTTCCCGGGAGGCAGCTACAACATCTTCCCAATGGGCCCTGTACCGGGCCAGGACGGCATATTCGAACCGCAGGGGCTGACGGTCCCCCTCCTTCACCCGCCAGATCCGGTGCAGGAGTGCCGGCAGCCCCGGCAGGCGGGTCAACCATGCCAAGCGATACATGAATTGGGCAGCACCAATCGACGGAGAAACAAGTAGATGAGGAATTCCACGGATACGGATAGCCTGAAGGGAGCCCAAGGATTCTCCGATGACCAGGACCGGTGACAATTCCTCCACCCATCCGAGAATCTGGGCCCGTCCTCTCTCCGGGTCGAAATCATAGGTCCGCACCACAATCCGGACCCCGCTGCCTTCGAACTGTTCCTGAAGCAGGCGGGGAATCCGGCTGTCGCCGCCGCCGCCCATCCCGTGGACATATAAAATGTTGCGCTGTTTCTCCATAATTTTGCAAATTTACGGTTTAATCCGTACATTTGTAGGTGTATGTGTACGAATTTTTAATGTAGCATGATATGAAGACACACAGCATCCTGACCGCCCTTACGGTATCCATCCTGGTTCCGGCGCTCTCCCCCGCACAGAACAACGTGCCGAAGCCGAAGGCGGAAGACTACCAGTTCACCACCGTCAAGGAAAATCCCGTCACTTCCATCAAGAACCAATACCGCAGCGGGACCTGCTGGTGCTTCTCTGCCCTCTCTTTCCTCGAATCCGAGGTCATCAAGGGCAAGTCCCTCAAAGATACGACCTTGTATCCCGACTTCTCCGAAATGTTCATCGTCCGCAACGCCTACTACGACCGCGCCGTCAAGTACGTGCGCCTGAACGGAAAGTTGAACATGGCCGCCGGCAGCGACTTCGGCGATGTCCTTGACGTGGTGCGCAGCTACGGTCTCATGTCCCAGCAGGCCTACACCGGCATGAACTACGGCTATGAACTGCCCGTCCAGGCCGAACTCGACGCCGTGCTGAAAGGCTATGTGGACGCCGTCGTAAAGAACCCCAACCGCAAACTTACGCCGGTCTGGCCCAAAGGCTTCTCCGGCATCCTGGATGCCTACCTCGGCGAGGTCCCCGAGACGTTCTCCGACGGAGGAAAGACCTACACAGCAACGGGTTACCGTGACGCCATGGGCATCAATCCCGACGACTACGTCAACATCACCTCCTACACCCACCATCCGTTCTACAGCACTTTCGCCATCGAGGTCGAGGACAACTGGCGTTGGACTCCTGCCTACAACCTGCCGTTGGACGAGTTCATGACCATCATCGACAATGCCATCGACAACGGCTATACCGTGCTCTGGGGCGGTGATGTCTCCGAGCCCGGCTTCACCCGCGACGGCCTTGCCATCCTCGTGGACACCGAGGCCAAGCCCACATCCGGCTCCGACCAGGAACGCTGGGTCGGCAAGGTGGAAGACCGTCCCGTCGAGGCAGCCAAGACCAAACTGAAAGAACTGGAGGTCTCCCAGGAAAGCCGTCAGGTCATGTTCGACGAAAAGACGTCCACCGATGATCACGGCATGCATCTCTACGGTACCGCCAAGGACCAGGACGGTACCCGATACTACCTGATCAAGAATTCCTGGGGTGCAACCGGTCACTACAAGGGCGTCTGGTACATGTCGGAGAACTTCGTCAAGGCCAAGACCCTGAACTTTGTGGTCAACAAGAACGCCATCCCGAAGGATATCCGCAAGAAGCTCGGGCTGAAATGATCAAGCACATTCCCGATACGATCACTTCCATGAACCTGTTGTCGGGTCTCATGGGAGTGATTTTCACGATGGAGGGCCACCTGGAGTACGCCTTTCCGCTGATGCTCCTTGCCGCCGTCTTCGATTTCTGCGACGGGCTGGCAGCGCGCCTCCTGGATGCCTATTCCCCTATCGGCAAGGAACTCGATTCCCTCGCCGACCTGGTCAGTTTCGGTGTCCTGCCTTCCTTGATGCTTTTCAAGACCATGCAGCTGGCCGGTTGCTGCGGCTTCCTGTCCTACGTTCCGCTCTTCCTGGCCGTCATGTCAGCCCTGCGGCTGGCCCGATTCAACGTAGACCTACGCCAGGGGAGCGATTTCATCGGAGTCGCCACCCCGACAGCCGCCATGTTATGCGGTTCCCTCACCTACTTCATTGCCGTCCATCCCGGCACCTTCCTGGACGCCTGGGCCGGTTCCAGCTGGTTCCTTCCTGCCCTTTCCGTCATCCTGGGCCTCCTCCTGGTGAGCGAGATTCCGATGTTCGGGATGAAAATAGGGAAAGGCCACCGGCTCCTTGACACGAAGCGGGTGGTCTTCCTCATCCTTGCGGCCGTCTGCATCCTCGCCACCGTGCTGCTGCACATGGACTGGAGCCTGGCCGTCCTGTCGGTTTTCTGCATCTATATAGCCGAGAACCTGGTCGTTGCCGTCCTGGCGAAGGTTCAATAGTTCGTCGGACGGAGCATGAAATAGCTCTTCGGGTGCTTGCAGACCGGACAGAGTTCCGGCGCCTTCTTGCCGATAACGATATGTCCGCAGTTGGAGCATTCCCAGATCATGTCCTCATCACGGGAGAACACGATACCCTCCTTGATGTTCGAGAGCAGTTTCCGGTAACGCTCCTCATGCATCTTCTCGATGGCACCGACCTTCTCGAAGAGAAAAGCGATTTCGTTGAATCCCTCTTCCTTGGCAACCCGTGCAAATTCGGCATACATGTCGGTCCACTCGTAATTCTCTCCTGCAGCGGCATCTTCGAGATTCACCTCGGTATCCGGAACGGCTCCGCCATGGAGAAGCTTGAACCAGATCTTGGCATGCTCCTTCTCGTTGGCGGCCGTCTCTTCGAAGAGTTTTCCAATCTGGACATAGCCGTCTTTCTTGGCCTTGGAGGCATAGTAGAGATACTTGGTGTGAGCCTGGGACTCACCGGCGAATGCAGTCTGGAGATTCGCCTCAGTTTTGGATCCTTTCAATTCCATGATTATTCTTAATTTGTCTTACAAAGGTACAGAAAAAAGTCGTAACTTTGAAGGCACGGAACGATTTTGAGATATATTTTTGATACACATTGATTATAAGTGTCTAAAACAAATAAGTTAAATATTGTAACAAAAAAGTTAACGTCGCAGAAGGGCGCAAAGGGGACAGCCAGGCCGGTCTCCCCGGCCCGGAAGCAGGGAACGAAAGCCCGGAAAGCCGCTCCGAAGAAGCGGACGGTCCGCCGGAAAAAAAACCGCAAGTTCAAGGTCAGCCCCTGGCTGGGTGCAGCCCTTGTCGTTGCCCTCGCTGCTGCCGTCACCCTCCCCTGGCTCTTCCGCTCCGGCAACCGGACGGTCGGAGCCAAGGTTCCGTCAGGATACCATCATTACTGCCTGGACATCTCCCATTACAACGACCGGATTATCTGGGACTCCCTGCTCGTAGTCATCGACACCAAGGGACGGACCTCGAAGGATATCCGGAATGCCCGGGAAATCCGCCCGCTCTCCTGCATCGTCCTCAAAGCCACGGAAGGAAACACGCTGAAAGATGAGAGATTCCAGGAATACTGGGAAGCCGCCAGACAGACCGGCATCCGCCGGGGAGCCTACCATTTCTTCCGCACCTCCGCCGACCCGCTCGAACAGGCCCGGAACTTCAGCTCCACCGTCCAGCTCCGCCACTCCGACCTTCCACCGGTGCTGGACATCGAAACCCTGCACCGGGGATGCTCACGGAAAGAATTGAATCAGAAAGCGCTCCAATGGCTGCAATCCATCGAGGCCCATTATGGACGCCCCCCCATCATCTATACATCCGACTCCTTCGCCCGGGACTATCTCGGTCCGGAACTGACCGGCCGCTACCCTCTCTGGATTGCCCGTTACCATCACGATCCGCCCCGCACAGAAAACTGGTCTATATGGCAGTTTTCCGACAAAGCCGTCGTCCACGGCGTCCACGGCTATGCCGACCTCTCCGTCATCCATCCTATCAACACCATACCATGAAAAGAATCCTGATTCCCCTGGCCCTCCTTGCCGCCTGGAATGCCGGCGCCCAGAAGAAACCGCTGGACCACACCGTCTACGACGGTTGGGAAAGCGTCGGCGCCACCCGCATCTCCCCGCGCGGGAACGTCGTCCTGTATGAAGTCAACCCGCAGGAAGGCGACGGTACGCTCACCCTCCGCACCTTCGGCAAGAAACCCCGCGAGACCGTCATCCCGCGCGGCTACAAGGGCTTCATCCTCGACGACGAGACGTATGCCGTCTGCCTGGTCAAACCGGAGTTCCAGAAGACGCGGCGGGCGAAAATCGACAAGAAGAAGGCCGACGAGATGCCCAAGGACTCCCTGGCCGTCATCGACCTGAGGACCGGGGCCGTCCGCAAGTTCCCCGATGTCAAGTCCTACGAAATCGGCAGACATGCCGTCGCGGCGTTCGCCTTCGCCACGGCCGACACCACCTTCATCCCCAAGGACGAGCGCAAGAAGAAGGACATGGGCGCGCCGGTAGCCGTCTACCATTTCGCCGACGGGAGCATCGACACGCTGCGTCACATCGACCGCTTCAGCTTCAGCAAGGACGGGCGACAGTTGGCCCTGGTCCAGAAGACGGACAAGAAGGCCTCCGTCACCGGATTCTATGACGTAGGGAGCCGTGTGGCCCGGTATCTGGCCGACACGGCGGCCTGGCACAGCCTCCCGGCCTTCAACGAGGCGGGCACCCAGGCCCTCTACCTCGAAGCGCGGGACACCATCTCGACCGGCAGCAAGCATGCCGGCCTTTTCCGCTATGACGTAGCCTCCGCTTCCGCCCAATGCATCATCACTTCAAACCAGGTCTCCCATCTTCCTCAAGGATGGGGACTTACGGAGAATAGCGCACCGTATTTCAGCCAGGACGGAAGGCGGATCTTCGCCGGGGTGCAGGCCTATGAGCCGCCCAAGGACACTACCTTGGTCCCGTTCGAAACGCCGGGACTGGACATCTGGAACTGGAACGCGCCTGAACTCCCGCCCCTCCAGAAATCCAACCTGAGCCGCGACCGGAAGCGGACCTTCACCGCCATCTATCAGGACGGACATCTGCTCCCGCTGGCTGCCTCCAAATTCGGTCAGTTGCACCTCGGCGACCGGGGTAATGCTGATGTCGCACTTTATATAGAGACCGTCAACCCTATTGAAACCCAGTGGAATATCCAGAATGAAATCCGCCTTTCCATCGTCTCCCTGGCCGATGGCAGCCACCATACTTTCGCCAGCGGCGCCTTCGACCAGGCCACACTCTCCCCGCGCGGCCGTTACGTTGTCTGGTGGGATTACAAGGCCCGTGCCTGGAACCTCTACGATGTGGCCGACGATACTGTCCGCAACCTGACCGCCGACCTGGATGTCAATTTCTGGGACGAGGACGACGACCATCCGATGGCCCCGGAGGCCTACGGGCTGGCCGCCTGGACCAGTGGCGAGCAGGATGTCCTGCTCTATGACCGCTACGACATCTGGGCGTTTCCGACCGACGGAGGCCCCGCCCGACGCCTCACAACCGGGCGCGAGATCGGACGCACGTTCCGCTACCTCTCCACCCAAGACGAGGAAGATGACCCGCTGGTCGACACCCGCAAGCCCCTCCTGTCGACGGTCTTCGACTGGACGACCAAGGAGAACGGCCTGGCCTGGACGACGCTGTCCGGCAAGGCGGCGCCCTCGGCCACGTTCGGCGGCTATACCTTCAGCAACATCCGCAAGGCGCACGATGCCAGCCTCTTCACCTTCCGCAAGGGCAATTTCACGGAGCCGATGGACCTGTATTACACGGACTTCCGCAAGGTGGAACAGAAGTTGACCGCCATCAACCCCCAACAGGCAGACTACAACTGGGGCACCGTGGAACTCTACCATTGGGATGCTTACGACGGCACCCGCCTCGAAGGTCTCCTCTACAAGCCGGAAGACTTCGATCCCGCCCGGAAATACCCGGTCATGGTATACTTCTACGAGAAGCACTCCGAAGGCCTCTACACCAACTATGTTCCGCAGCCCAGCTGGTCCATCATCAACATCCCGTTCTATGTATCCCGGGGCTATGTGGTCTTCGTGCCGGACATCGTGTACACACCGGGCCTTCCGGGCGAATCCGCCTACAACTGCATCGTGAGCGGGGCCGAGTCCCTGACGCAGTTCCCGTGGATCGATGCGGACCACATGGCCATCCAGGGCCAGAGTTGGGGCGGCTACCAGGTGGCCTACCTGATTACACGGACAGACCTGTTCAAGGCAGCCGGGGCCGGGGCCCCTGTCTCCAACATGACCTCGGCCTACGGTGGCATCCGCTGGGAATCCGGCATGTCCCGCCAGTTCCAATACGAACAGACCCAGAGCCGCATCGGCCGCGACCTCTGGCACGGTGTCGAACTCTATCTGGAAAACTCTCCCCTGTTCAAGCTGCCGGCCGTCACGACACCGGTGCTCATCATGCACAACGATGCCGACGGAGCCGTTCCCTGGTATCAGGGCATCGAAATGTTCATGGGGCTGCGACGTCTCGGCAAACCGGCCTGGCTCCTCGAATACAACGACGAGGCCCACAACCTCCGCCAGCGCCGGAACCGCAAGGACCTCACCATCCGCCTCCAACAGTTCTTCGACTACTACTTGAAGGGTGCTCCCGAACCGGCCTGGATGCGAGAAGGCGTCCCGACGATGAAGAAAGAATATTATTTCGGATACGAGACCGACCGGTAAGGAGCCCTATTTCCGGTTGTAACGCAGTGCCAGACCTCCCGCCGACGTCTCCTTGTAGAGCGACGGGAGGTCTTTTCCGGTCTGTTTCATGACCTCGACCACATGGTCGAAGGAGATGCGGTGCTTTCCGTCGGAGAAGGTGGCGTAGATCTCGGAATCCAGGGCACGGGTGGCCGCGAAGGCGTTGCGCTCGATGCAGGGAATCTGCACCAGCCCGCAAACGGGATCGCAAGTCATGCCCAGATGGTGCTCCAGCCCCATTTCCGCCGCATATTCGATTTGGGACGGGCTGCCTCCGAACAACTGGCAGGCCGCTGCGGAGGCCATGGCGCAGGCCACGCCGACCTCTCCCTGGCAGCCGACCTCGGCGCCGGAGATGGAAGCGTTCTGCTTGACGACATTTCCCACGATACCCGCCGTCGCCAGGGCGTGCAGAATCTTGATGTCGCTGAACGAATGGCCGTGGGCCAGATGGTACAGGACTCCCGGCATGACGCCGGAAGAACCGCAGGTCGGCGCTGTCACGATAATACCGCCCGACGCATTCTCCTCGCTCACGGCAAGGGCATAGGCGAAAACCAGGCCGCGGGAACGCAGGTTCGGCTGGTAGCCCATCGCCTTGACATGGTAAGTCGCCGCCTTCCGGGCCAGATTGAGCGGTCCCGGCAGCCGGCCTTCCATCTCCAGCCCCCGCTCGACGGACGCCTTCATCGCCTCCCAAACCGTCTGCAGGTAATCCCAGATTCCAGGCCCCTCGCACTGGTCGACATATTCCCAGTAACTGCGGCCGGTGGCGTCGCACCACTCTGTGATTTCAGTGAGGGTGTTCATCCCGAAGACTTCGCCGGAAGAGCTCATCTCGCGGCCGGGGCCCTCCGACAACGCTCCCCCGCCGATGCTGTACACAGTCCATTCCTCCCGAAGGGCATCCTCCGGCCCGAATGCCTTGAACAGCATACCGTTGGGATGGTAGTCCAGGAAAGTCTCCGGTTTCCAGAAGATGACGGCCGGAGCGATCGGCTCCAGCACTTCGGCAATGGCGACATCTGTCATGTGCCCCTTGCCGGTCGCGGCCAAGGAACCGTACAACGTCACCTCGAAACGCGCTGCATCCGGATGCCGTCCAGCAAAGATCTGCGCCGCCTTGTTCGGCCCCATGGTGTGCGAGGAGGACGGGCCTTTCCCGATTTTGTAAAGTTCGCGTAAGGATTTCATATCCGTTCGTTTTCCGTCTGCAAAGTTACACACTTCCCCCGAAATGGCAAGTTCTTTTATCGATCCTTCTTTCCGATGCTGAAGAGGCATATCAGCCCAGGCGTTTGAGGTGACAGAGGATGAGACGGCCGTCGGCGTCGCGGAGATGCATGCCGTTTCCGCGACAGTATTTCCAGTATCGGCAATCGCCACATTCGTCTTTCCGCATCCAGGAGCGGTCGCGATAGGGCTGGAAACGCTCATTCCAGACAGTCATGAAATCATCTTGGTAGATGTTTCCTTGATGGTAATCGGACCGGATGCTGGTGCAGGCGGAGATGGAACCATCGGACAGGATGCCGCCGACCGAAACCCCGGCATGGCAGAAATAGAAATGGTCGCGGACCTCACCCTCATAATTGCCGAGAAAGCCCTCACAACCATAACTGGCCTTGATGACGCCGGCGCGACGGGTCTCCTTGATGAAGTCCATGAGGCCGCGGAAACGGGCGTTGTCAAGTTGCAGGGCCGCATCGGTGGCACCGCGTCCGACCGGGAAGACGGTGAAAAGCCGCCACTCCTTCAGCCCGAGGCCGACCAGGAAGTCACGGATTTCGGGGAGATGGTCATAGTTCCGGGCATTGACGCAGGTCACCACGTCGAAGGCGATGTCGGGACAGCCGCAGGCCATGCGGATGGATTCGGCTGCACGGCGGAACGATCCCGGTACCTGGCGCATCCAGTCATGGTCCTCCTCCAGACCGTCGAGGCTGATAGTCATGGAGCGGAGTCCCGAAGCCAGAAGGCGGCGGAAACGGGTCTCTGTCAATGCAAAGCCGTTGGTGACCATTCCCCAGGGAAATCCTCTGTCGTAGAAAGCCTTGCCGCATTGTTCCAAGTCTGGCCGCAACAGCGGTTCCCCGCCCGTGACGACGATCATCACTTCATGCGGGTCGGTATGGCTCGCCACCGAGTCCAGGACCGGCAGGAAATCAAGAAGGGGCATATCCTTCAAGGAAGCCACCTGCCTGCAGTCGCTGCCGCAGTGCCGGCAGCGCAGGTTGCAACGGAGGGTACATTCCCAGAAAAGTTGCCGGATCCGATGCCGGACAATGACATCCTTCTGCAACTTCCTCGTGATATCAAGCGCCAGGCGGCGCCGCAGTGCCAGCCTCTCCATCAATCCTCCTGCACTCTCTTCAACTTCCGCTCGAAGCGGATGGTGTACTCGCCTGTCACCCATCCCTTTCCATCGGAGGTTTTCACAATGTCCAGATCTTTCTGATAGAGGGTATCCACGGCGAAGGATCCTCCATTCTCAGGTCCGTCCGGGTCGACCAGGGCGATGCGCCATTCCCCCTCCTCCCACGCATCGGCATACGTCGAAATCAAGACCTTTCCCTTTGCATCGGTATAGAATATGCCGTGGTAGGCCTCGTCGAAAGGCTGGCCGTTTTCAGACGCCCACTTACGGGCTTCCTCTTCGAGGTCATCGTGCCACCAGCCATGGAGCGGTTTCACCTTGATACCCTTGATGGGAGTTCCAGACTCGTCGGTGACAGTTCCCAGGATCTGGTAGTTGGCGTGTGGAGAACCGTACTCCGAACGAGGCTCGATAATCTCGCAGGAGCTGAATCCCAGCAGGGAAAGGGCCGAACCCAGAAGAATGTCGATCCAACGGAGGACTTCCTGTTTCATCGTATTTCCGTTTTTTTGTCCACAACGGTGCTGTCCGGCATCTGCATCACCTCGAAACGGGCGGGCGGGACACCGTACATCAGACGGATTTCACGGAAGTCCCCGGGAGGGGTTGCCTTCAGCGTATCGACAGGCTGTTCCTTGCTTACCGCCGGACCGGGACGCAGGCGCGGGCTGCACGATGCAAATCCCAGCAGGCCCAGCAGCCCGACTGACAACATCCATCTGATCTTTTCCTTGTCCATAACTATCTTTGAAATACGGTTCAAACAAAATCTTGCATCAATTCCGGCTGATTTCTTGCATCATGGCCTTGGCCACGGCGGAAGAGGCTCCGCTTCCCCCCAACCGTTCCCGGACCTCGGCATAGTCCGCCAGCATCCGCTCCCGATAGTACTCGTCCTCCAGGATACGTTGCATCTCCGTCAGGACGGTGTCGGCCGTGAAATAATACTGAAGAAGTTCCTTGAAGGCGGAACGGTCGAGGATGAGGTTCGCCAGGCTGACATACTTGACCTTGAGGATATTGCGGACAATGAGGAAGGTGATGGGGGCTCCCCGGTAGCCTACCACCTGAGGCGTTCCGATGAGGGCAGCCTCCAGCGAGGCAGTACCGGAATTGATGACCGCCGCCTCGGCCTGGTGCAGGACAGCGTAGGTCTCACCGGATACAATATGGACGAAAGCATCGTTGCCTGCCAAGTCATAGTCGGACCTGTCCCGTCCGGGAGCACCGGCAACGACGAAATGATAACCGGCATACTCAGGCAGGGCATGCATCTTGGCCGCAAATTCCATGAAGGTCGGCATCATGGTCCCGATCTCCCCATTCCGCGAACCGGCAAGGAGGGCGATGAAAGGACAGTCCGGCAGCCCGGTCCGCTCCAGGAAGGCCGCCCGGGACTCGCCGAGTGCAGGGGAACGGTCGACAGCATCGATCAACGGATTGCCTTTATAGATGAAATCCACGCCTTTCCGGGTGAAATACTCCGTCTCGAACGGAAACACGATGAACAGTTTGTCCACATAAGCCTTCAATTTGCGGATCCGGCCCTCCCGGGATGCCCACACCTTCGGAGCGATGTACCAGAAGACCCGGAAACCGGCCTTGTGGGCAAATTCGGCGATGCGGAAATTGAAACCGGGATAGTCGATCAGGATGACTACATCCGGCCGCCAGGCGGCGATATCCTCCTTGCATGCGCGGACCTTGCGGAGCAGCTTCCCCGCCTGGAGGAAGACCTCCCAGAAGCCCATGACCGCCCCGTCGCGGTAGTCCCGCACCAACCCCGTCCCGTCCTGGTGCTCCCGATAGACGACATCCATCAAGGCTCCGCCCCAGAAACGGATATCTGCACCGGAATCCTCGGCATACAGCCCGCGCATCAAGTTCGACCCGTGCAGGTCGCCGGAGGCCTCTCCGGCCACGATATAATATTTCATAGGGCACGGAGCCGATCCAGTTCGGCATAATCAGTACGGTCGATATTGTTCGGCGTAATGGTGATCCAGCCCGCCTCGTTCAGGCAATGGTCCGCATCGGGAGAGCCGCCATCATCGTCGATAAAGTCCCCGATCATCATGTAGGCGGACTCCCCTGCCTCCAGCGGTGCATCCGCAGCAGCAAGGTCAAAGCCGGTCGACGCATACCGCATCAACCGCTCCCCGTCCCATGCCTGGAACTCCTTGACCCAATGTCCCCTGCCCTGGCGTGCGAACCGGACGCCTTTCAGCGCCGACTCCGGGACATCAGGGAAATTGACATTATACATCAGGCCGTAACTGTCCTCCGGCCAGTTCTCCAGGAGGAAGCGGACGATAGGGGCCAAATATTTCTCCACCACGGAGAAGTCGGCATCCGGCCGGAAATTGCACAGCGACACGCCGATGGCCTTGCAGCCGTTCAGGGCCCCCTCCTCTGTGGCGCCGAGCGTAGCAGAGTAATTGGCCGCCGTCGCCGCATTGGAGCCATGGTTGATACCACAGACCACAAGGTCCGGGTTGCGGTCCTCATAACAAAACTCCAGGCCGAACTTGACGCAGGAGGCCGGCGTCGCATCCAGATAGGCCCACCGGCCGGGGCCTTCCTCCGGCAGTTCCTTATAGGCCAGTTTCTTCATTCCCAACGAGACCGCCATCGACATGGCACTCTGATGATATTTCGGCGCCACCACGGTGACCTCGCCGAAACCGGCCATCACCCGGGCCAAGGCGTGGATGCCCGCCGCCTTGTACCCATCATCGTTTGAAATCAAAATCCTCATGGTGCAAAGATAACGAAAAAACCTGACTCCACGAGGGAATCAGGTTCTCTGACTTGCAGGAAAATCCTTATTTCATGATGACCTTCGCCATCTCGAGGACCTTGTTGGAATACCCCCACTCGTTGTCGTACCAGGCGCAGACCTTGACGAAGGTCTTGTCGAGCTGGATACCGGCCTTCTCGTCGAAGATGGAGGTGCGGGCATCATTGCGGAAGTCGGTGGAGACGACAGCCTCGTCGGTGTAACCGAGCACACCCTTGAGTTCGCCTTCGGAAGCCTCCTTCATGGCGGCGCAGATCTCGGCGTAGGTCGCTTCCTTCGCGAGTTCGACGGTCAGGTCGACGAAGGAGACATCGGAGGTCGGGACGCGGAGGGACATACCGGTGAGTTTGCCGTTGAGTTCCGGGAGGACCTTGCCGACAGCCTTGGCGGCACCCGTGGAGGACGGGATGATGTTCTCAAGGATTCCGCGGCCGCCTCTCCAGTCCTTCTTGGAAGGACCGTCGACGGTCTTCTGGGTGGCGGTGGCAGCGTGGACGGTGGTCATGAGGCCGCGGACGACACCGAACTTGTCGTTCAGCACCTTGGTGAGCGGAGCGAGGCAGTTGGTGGTGCAGGAAGCGTTGGAGATGATGGTCTGGCCAGCATAGGTCTTGTCATTGACACCGTAGACGAACATCGGGGTCGCATCCTTGGACGGAGCGGACATGATGACCTTCTTGGCCCCCGCCTTGATGTGGGCGGAAGCGAGTTCCTCGGTGAGGAAGAAACCGGTGGATTCGACGACGACATCGACATCGAGGGCGCCCCAGGTGATGTTGGAAGGATCCTTCTCGGCGAAAACCTGGATCTTGTTGCCGTCCACGATGAGGTAGTTGCCTTCGACCTTGATGTCGTGGTTGAACTGGCCGTGGACAGAGTCATACTTCAGCATGTAAGCGAGATAATCGGCGTCGAGGAGGTCGTTGATACCGACGACGACGATGTCCTCGGAGAAATTCTCGACGGCGGCGCGGAAGACCATGCGGCCGATGCGGCCGAATCCGTTGATACCAAGTCTGATCATAATTTGTTGTTGCTTTATGGTTGTTTGTTAAACATATTTGCTTTCCAAGCGCCGCAAATTTACGAAAAAATCTGATAACTTCGCATCGTTTCCGCCGAATTATTCAAAATTATTAAAAATATTCCCGCGGACCGAAGATTTCGGTGCCGATGCGGACCATCGTGGCGCCGTGGCGGACGGCGAGGGGCCAGTCGCCGGACATGCCGATGGAGAGTTCGGTGAACGTTCCGGCGCATTCCGGAAAGGTGCGGCGGACCCGGTGGAACAGGGTTTCGATGCGGGCGAAGTCCGCCTCGACGACTGCCGCGTCCTCCGTGTTCGTCGCCATACCCATCAGGCCGCGGAGCCGTACATGGGGCCACCGGGGCGCTTCCACCACCGCCATGACCTCTTCCTCCGGGAAACCCTGCTTCGTATCTTCCGCGCCGAGATGGAGTTCCAGGAGCACGTCGATGACACGCCCGTTGACGCTCCCCCACCGGTCGATGGCCTCCAGAAGCCGCACCGAATCCACGGACTGTACCAGGGAGGCGTACGGCAGGACCTGTTTCAACTTGTTCGTCTGGAGATGGCCGATGAAATGCCACCGGACATCGGCGGGCATCTGCGGCACCTTCGCCGCGAGTTCCTGCGGACGGCTCTCCCCGAACACCCGCTGCCCCGCCCGGTACGCTTCCATGAGCCGCTCCACAGGATGGAACTTGGAAACTGCCACCAGTTCCACGTCTGATGGCAGTTCGCTTGTCAATCGAATCAGGTTCTTCCGGATCATGGCGACGTCATTTCCGTTTCTTGCCAGAACCGCCGCCCCTCTGCTGCTGGGCCTGCATCTGGCGCTGCATCTTCTGGGCCTCCTCGAGGCGCTGCTGCCACTTCGACTTCGGCGCCGGCTTGCCCTCGGCGGCCTTGACCTTGGCCAGGATCGTCTCCGGATGGACGAACCACTTCTTGATCACCCACGTCTCCAGCATCGTAATCAGGTTGGAGAGAAGGTAATAATAGCTCAGACCGGACGAAAGATTGTTGCAGATGAAGAACATCATGACCGGCATCATGTACAGGCTCATGATCCGCATCATCTGCGCGTTGGGATCGTTGCCTGTCGACTGGCTCTGCATCGTGATGCGCGAATAGAAGAACATCGACAGGGCCATCAGGAGGGCGAACAGCGAGATGTGGTCCATCCCGAGGAAACTCGTGCCCCAATGGATGACGTCGTCATACGCACTCAAGTCCTCGGCCCACAGGAAACGCTGCTGCCGCAGTTCGATGGATGCCGGGAAGAAACGGAACATCGCCCACAGGATCGGCATCTGGAGGAGCATCGGGAGGCAGCCGCCCATCGGCGAAATCCCTGCCTTCTGGTACAGGGCCATCGTCTCCTGCTGCTTCTTCATGGCATCTTCCTGCTTCGGGTACTTCTCGTTGATCTTGTCCATGAGCGGCTTCAGGGCCTGCATCTTCGCGGAGGAGGAATAAGACTTGTAGGCGAACGGCAGGACGACAATCTTGATGAAGATGGTCATCAGCAGGATGATGAGGCCGAAGTTCGAGATGAACCGGTGCAGCCAGTCGAACAGCGGGATGATCACCCACTTGGTAAACCAGCCGATCCACTTCCCGCCCAGCGGAATCACCTTCTCATAGGCATGACCATACGCTTTGAGGCCACGGTAGGAGTTCGGTCCGAAGTAGAATTCGAAAGGCACTTCGATCCGCTCGGATCCAGGCTGGATGTCCGCCCTCATCTGGGCACTGCACTTCATCAAGTCATGCGACGGGTCGTCCTTCGGGACGAAATCGATGGAGAACTCGCCGTAGGTGAAATCCTCGGGGGCCCGCAGGATGGCAGAGAAGAACTGCTGCTGGAAGGCGAACCATTCGATCCGGTTGTCGAACCGCTTCAAGCCCTTGCGCCCGTTGCCGATGTTCTCCGGCTTCTTGTCGTCCGGGAAGTAGTAGTTGAGCCGGGAATACTGGCTCTCATTCTTATATCCCTTCTCCATACGCGGGATGACGGCGTCGAAATCCACGTCGATGCTGCCGACATTGCGCGGGATCAAATCCTGCATGCCGACCAAGGACAGCGTTTCATCCAGCGAATAAGAATCCGGGGCGAGGGTGTATTTCTGCTCGATATAGCCGCCGTTCGAAAACGGCAGCCGCATGACCACCGTCTTGTCGTCGGAGGCTTCCGCGATATACTCGAAGTTGAATTTCCGTGTATCCACGGCAGTCGGGGCATAGACCACGAAACCATACTGCGCCTTGCCCTCGGGAAGGAGATACAGGTCGCTCTGGTCGTAATTGCGATAGCCCTTGACCCGGACGGAATACGGCTGGCCCCCTTTCGTAGTGAAGGCAACGGCCAATTTCTCGTTCTCGACAAGGACCAACTGTCCCTCACCCGCAACGGCCGCATTCAGCAGGGAATCCCCATAGACGGCCACCGGTTCCTGCTCCTCGCGGACAACCACCGTGTCCTGGGGATGCTCCGCAAGCCAGGCCGCCCGGATACTGTCCTGGATGACCTGCTCCATGGTGGCAATGGAGTCCAGCTGTGCTTGATATTCAAGTTGTTTTTTATATTCACGGCTTTGATACCCGAAGAAGCCGATCATAATCAGGCCGATGAGTACAAAGCCGATAACCGAATTCTTGTCCATACTCCCCTTCTACTCGTTGTTTTCCTCCTTGGCTTCCAGTTCGCGGATCTGCACCATCAAATCCTTCAGTTGCTCCTTGGCAGCCTCGATGCGCTCCTGCATCTGGGCTTTCAGCGTCTCGGCTCCCTTGGAGAGGGCAAAGAACCCGATATTGTTCTCATATGTCTGGATATCCTGCTGGAGCTGGTTGTACTGCTGGGTCAAGCGGTCCTTCTCCGTCATGGGCGTACGGCGGGCTGCAGCTGCCCGGTTCCCGCCCCGGGAAGAGCGGAGGTTGAAGTCCGGGAACTTGTCCTGCATGACCGCCCGATAGTCAGCCGTGACCGCATCCTTCTCCTTGAAGGGGACGAAGCCGATGCCGTTCCATCTGGCAGCGAAATCCTGTGCCGCCGCCTGGTCGGCCTCGGTGTCGCCGGAAAGTCCATATGCTGCAATTTCCTCGATAAGGGCCCGTTTGGCCCTGAGGTTGCCATAGTAGTCATTCTGCGGACGGGCCTCCTTGTCGCGCTCGTTGAAGAAAGCGTCGCAGGCGGCACGGAAACGCTTCCAGAGCTGTTCGGACTTCTTGCGCGGCACGGAGCCAATCTCCTTCCACTGCATCTGGAGGGCAATCAACTGGTCGGTGGTCTTCTTCCAGTCCGTGCTGCCGGCCAGGGCCTCGGCCTCGGCGATGATGGCCAGCTTGCGCTCCATGTTCTCGTTCATGCTGTCCTTGAAGTTGGCATAGAACACCCGCTTGCGCTCGAAAAACTTGTCGCAGGCCGCCCGGAAGCGGTCGTAGATCTTCTGGTTCTCCTTCCGGGTCGCGAAACCGATCTTGCGCCATTCGGCCTGGATGCCCTCGATCTGCTTGGAAAGGGCATTCCACTGGTTCGAGGAAGTGATTTCCAGGTTGGCGATCGCCTCGACCTGCTCGCAAAGGACCGTCTTCGCCTGCAGGTTCTCGGCCTGCTGCTCCTTCAGCCCCTCGAAATGGGCCTGGTACTTTTTGTTGATGACAGAAGTGGCGGCACGGAACCGTTCCCAGATACTCTCGCGGAATTCCTTGGCGACCGGACCGTACTCCTTCCACTGTTCATGCAGCTTCTGGAGTTCCTTGAAAGCCTCGACGACATTCTCTTCCTCCGCCAGTTTCTCGGCCATCTCGCAGAACTCGGTCTTTGCCTCCAGGTTCTTGCGGAAATCCAGGTCGCGCAGGTCCCGGTTGATCTGCACGAGGTCGTAGAATTTCTCGACATAGAGCTGGTACGTGTCGTTGACGTCCCGGAAGTTCTGCTGAGGCACCTGGCCGATTTCCCGCCAGCGGTTCTGGATTTCACGGAACTTAGGGAAAGCGTCCTTCATGTCGCCCTGTTCCTCGACCAGTGCCTTGAGATCCTCGATGACAGCCTGCTTCTTTACGAGGTTGTCCTCGCGCTCGGCATCCAACTGTCGGTTGTACTCGGCACGTTCCTTCTTATATTCATTGTAAAGCGACTTGAATCCGGCCTCGATGGCTGCGAACGGACTTTCGGGTCCGTCCTGTGGTACCTCGGGCACCGGGGCTTCCTCCACCGTCTCATCGGACGGTTCCTCCACCGTGGCATCCAGTCCCGCCTCCGCCTTCTCGCGGGAAAGCTTCTTGTAGAAGGCAGACTTGATGGCCTCGGCTTCCTTGGATCGTTTCATCCTGTCAACACTCTCGGAAAGGGCCTGGAACAGTCCGGACAGTTCAGCAAGGGTCTTCTCCCCATAGTTTACAACGGCTTCCTTCACTTCCTCGACCGTTTCCTTCACCTCTTCCACGGCCTGCTTCCCTTCTTCCCCGTCTTCCTTCACGACCGGCTGCTCCGTCATTTCCTCTATGGTTTCCTGTGTGGTTCCTTCCACCGCCTCGACGGCGGGTTCCTGCTCCTGGGGTGCTACATCTGGGGTCACGGTTCCGTCCTCGATAACCTCAGGCTTGATTTCTTCACTCATGATAATAGGAGTTCAAAAGTTAAACATACTATACAAAATGCAAATATAACAAAATTTCGACAATTAAACATAAAACGCTAATTTTGCATCCGTAAACCGAATTGAAGATGAGAATCGATATCCTGTCCGTCGTTCCGGATCTGCTCGACAGCCCGCTCAGCCACTCGATACCCGGAAGGGCCGTCAAGAAAGGCCTGGTCGAAATCCATGTCCACAATCTCCGCAAATACGGCCTCGGTCCGCGCCTGACCGTGGACGACTACAGCTATGGCGGCGACGCCGGCATGGTGATGATGGTCGAGCCGGTCTTCCGGATGATCGGGGAACTGACGGCCGAGCGTCATTATGATGAGGTCATCTACATGGCCCCGGACGGAGAAATTCTCAATCAGGGCATCGCCAACGAACTTTCCCTCAAAGAGAACATTATCATCCTCTGCGGCCATTACAAGGGCATCGACGAGCGCATCCGCGAACATCTGGTAACCCGCGAAATCTCCGTCGGCGACTTCGTCGTAAGCGGCGGGGAGATTCCGGCTGCCCTGCTTGCCGACAGCATCATCCGTCTCATTCCAGGTGTGCTGACCGACGAGACCTCGGCCCTCAGCGACTCTTTCCAGGACGGTCTGGTCTCCCCTCCTGTCTACACACGTCCGGCCGAATTCAACGGCTGGAAGGTGCCCGACGTGCTGCTGAGCGGCAATCCCAAATTGATCCGTGCCTGGCAGGACGAACAGGCCGTCGCCCGCACCCGCGAACGCCGTCCCCGCCTCCTCGACCCGGAAAGATGATCCGGTAGGCATGATCCCATTAATTAAAGGCTCGCATCCCTGCGAGCCTTTAACTTGGTTAGTTAGTAGTGTATTCTTACCTTGAAGAAGGTTAATAATTTGTTGGTTAGAAGAAGCGTTTTCTTGTCAA
>JAFUZO010000013.1 GCA_017476575.1 Bacteroidales bacterium
AATCTCCCTCTTCAGCTTTTCATTCCACACCATTTTCCCGCTGGAGGACTTGTACGGCTTGCCATTTTCATCAGGGAAGTCGAACTGCACGAACCAGTAGTCGTACAGTTGGCGAGCCATGGCCTCTAAATAATCATTTATCGAAAACAATTGCTCACTTAGGGTATTTCCGACAGTTCAATTCACCAGGTGTGTTCCGGCTGCGTTTTGCGGACAGAATAGAGACGCAACAAAAAAGAAAAATCAAGGACTTAAGTTTTACCCTAAATCCTTGACCTTGTGGAGCATAGGGGGGTCGAACCCCTGACCTCCAGATTGCGAACCTGGCGCTCTACCAACTGAGCTAATACCCCGTTTCCCGCAAAAGGGAATGCAAAGTTAGGAAGTTTTTTCTGAATTCCAACCGCTTTCCTCGTTTTTTGCCACGGACCATCCACAGATTCACCCTTTTTTCATGGATGGGGACCGGCTTTTCCCCGTTTCATCCACAAAAATGCCCGAAATCGTGGATGGAACGCCCGCCCTACCGGCCTGGTCAGGGCTGTTTGCGTGCGTCGTTCTGGCGGATTTCCACGTGGCGGATTTTGCCGCTGATGGTCTTGGGCAGGGCCTCGACGAAGGTGATGACGCGCGGGTACTTGTAGGGGGCCGTGCTGCGCTTGACATGGTCCTGGATATCCTTGCGGAGCCGGTCGAGCCGCTCTCCGGACAGGCCGCCGTATTCCCGCGCGAGGACGATGGTGGCCTTGACAACGTTCCCGCGCAGCCCCTCCGGGTCGGGGATGCCGGTCACGGCGCACTCCACGACGGCCGGGTGGGTCATCAAGGCGCTCTCCACCTCGAACGGGCTGACCCGGTAGCCGGAGGTTTTGATGAGGTCGTCGTTCCGGCCGAGGAACCAGTAGTAGCCGTCCTCGTCGCGCCAGGCGACGTCGCCCGTGTAGTAGACCCCGTCGTGCCAGGCCTTGTGGGTGAGTTTCGGGTTGCGGTAATAGCCGAGGAACAGGCCGAGCGGCTTGCGGCGGCCGGTACGGATGGCGATGACGCCTTTTTCGCCCGGTGCGGCCGGGGTGCCGTCCGGTTTGATGAGGTCGATGTCGTAGGCCGGATTCGGCATGCCCATGGAACCGGGGCGCGGCTCCATCCACGGGAAGGTGCCGAGGGTGAGTGCGGTCTCAGTCTGGCCGAACGCCTCGTGGATCCAGATGCCGGTGAGGGCGTGCCACTGCTCGAAGACCGCCGGGTTGAGTGCCTCGCCGGCCGTGCAGCACTTCTGCAGGGAACGCAGGTCGAACTGCGAGAAGTCCTCCCGGATGAGGTAGCGGTAGATGGTCGGCGGGGCGCAGAAGGAGGTGATATGGTATTTCCCGATGAGGCGCAGGAGGTCTGCCGGGACGAACTTCTCGTGGTCATAGACAAAGACGCAGGCGCCGACAATCCACTGCCCGTACAGCTTGCCCCAGACAGCCTTGCCCCAGCCTGAGTCGGAGTAGGTGAGGTGGATGTCCTCCGGTGTGAGGTCATGCCAGAAGGCTGCGGTCACAAGGTGGCTCAAGGCGTAGGTGTGGCTGTGCAGGACCACCTTCGGTTCGTCGGAGGTGCCGCTGGTGAAATACATCAGGAGCGGGTCTTCCGGGTTGTTGACGAAACTTCCGCGCTCCCAGGGCGTTGCTGCGGCGACCCCGGCCTCGAAATCCTCCCATCCCTCCGGTACGAGCGGTCCGATGCTGATCATCCGTTCCAGATAGGGGCATTTCGGCTCGGCGACCGTCACCTTTTCGAGGATGTCGGCATCTCCGCAGCAGAGGATGGCCTTGATCTCGGCGCTCTTGCAGCGGTAGACGATGTCGCCGGTGGTGAGCAGGAAGGTGGCCGGGATGGCGATGGCGCCGATCTTGTGCAGGGCCAGCATCGTGGTCCAGAAAGCGTAGCGCCGCTTGAGGATGAGCATGACCATGTCGCCCCGTCCGATGCCGAGGGAGGACAGGTAGCCCGCCACGCGGTCGCTCTCATCCTTGATCTGCGCGAAGGTGACCCGGCGCTCCTGCCCGTGGTCGTCGGCCCAGATCATGGCTGTCCGGTCCGGCGCCTCGGCGGCCCAGGCGTCCATGACGTCGTATGCGAAATTGAAATGTTCCGGGACGACCAGTTCCAGGTGTTCCCGGAAATCCTCCATCGAATGGAAGGAGGACTGCTTCAAGAATCTTTCCAACATGGTTTCAAGGTTTCAGGACCCCAAAGATACCATGGAGGAGATTTCCGTCGAAAAATAAGTGGTCATCCGCGGCTCCGTGCCGTGAACCGGGGATGTCTGGGGCGAAATCCGCCCTGGCGGGGTGAATCAGAGCATTGCGATGAACCGCTCCATGCCCCGGGTGGCGACGTCCTGGATCTGGGTGATGCGCGGATCGTGGACCGGGACGGAGGCCGGGTCGATGATGTAGATGGGTGTTCCGTTTCCCGCGAATCGGTACAGTCCGGCGGCCGGGTAGACCTGCATGGACGTACCGACAATCAGGAGGATGTCGGACTGCGAGACGAGGTCGGCGGCCTTTTCGATGTTCGGAACGGCCTCGCCGAAGAAGACGATGTGCGGACGGAGTTGCTTCCCGTTCGGGGCCAGGTCGCCCAGTTCCACCCGGTCGTAGCCGATGTCGATGACTTCGTCGGTCCGGTAGGTCTGCTCGTAGAGACCTTCCTCCGGGCGGACCTTCGTGAGTTCGCCGTGCAGGTGCAGCACCCGCGTCGAACCGGCCCGCTCGTGGAGGTTGTCGACGTTCTGGGTGACGACATCGACCCGGTAATCCTTCTCCAGTGCGGCGATGGCTTCATGGGCGGCATTGGGCCTGGCATCCTTCAACTGGGCCCGCCGCTGGTTGTAGAAGTCCAGCACGAGGCTCCGGTTGCGGTACCAGCCCTCGATGGATGCGACATCGTTGACATCATATTGTTCCCACAGGCCGCCGGTGTCCCGGAAGGTGGCGAACCCGCTCTCGGCGCTCACACCGGCGCCGGTCAGTACGACGATTCTCTTTTTCATTCCTTTACCTCGAAATAAAACTTCCTGACCCAATACTCGAACAGCGGGTCGATGACCGTCGGACGGTCCTCCGCATCGAAGACGAGGATTTCTTTCTTCATCAGCGCATCCTTGACCCGCTTGACATTGGCGGAGGAGTTGAGCTTGTACTTGCGGATGACCTCCGAAGCGCTGAACCGGGTGACGCCGTCGACAGTTGCCCGCAGCAGGTTGACCTGGTGGGTGGTCAGGTCGTTCATCATGCTCCGGAACCTAGGTTCGTGGACGGAGACCAGGTGCGCGAGGGCATCCACCAGCACCGGTTCCATGATGTAACCCTTGGACATGGAGTCGCAGATGGCTGCAAAATGGTTGATGTACCAGAAATGGTTGCGGAACAGTTTGCAGGCCCCGGTGAGGAGGTCCTTGTCGATGACTTTCCCGCTGGAGAGGAATCCCTTGATGACATGGTCGGCGATCTCCCGCTCGTCGACGGGGGAGAGGCGGACCCGTTCGACCTGACGGTGGAAAAGAAGGCCGGTCTCGAAGATGCCCTTCATGGCGTTGACCATCGAGCCGCACAGGATATAGGAAAAGTTGCGCAGGCCGTTTTCCCGGGCTTCCCGCATGGTGGCGTCCATCGGGCGGAGGATCCGGTCACCGTCTTCGGTGAAGGTTACATTCTGGAACTCGTCGATGATCAGGATCAGGCGGCAGCTCCGGTCGGCGGCGATCCGGAACGGCATCAGGAGGAGGGCGGTGACATCTTCCGCGTCCATCTCCCAGCCGAGGGAAAGCAGTTCGTCCCGTTCGGCGAAGGCTTGGGCATCGAATACGAAATGCGTGCCGCCCAGATATCGCGACACCACCTCCCCATATTCGGACGGCGTGGAAGCGACCATCTGGATGACGGTGGAGCCCAGCCGGAGCATGAATTCCTGGACTGTCCGGATGTTCAGGACAGAGAACTGCCCGATGGTGAAGGCCTTCCCGCTGAACCGCATGCCCACGAGAGTCTGCTGGATGAGCGAGGTCTTCCCGGTCCGCGGCGGCTCGTAGACGCAGACATGCTCCCCTTGGCCGATCAGGTTGCCCAGGATGGTGCAGTCGCTTCTCCGGCCGATGAAGTTCTTGCCGGTGACGTATTGGTCGTATACGAACGGTGAATCCATGGTGAGGGCGCGATAACTTTATTGTTACAAACGACCCTACAAATATAGCGAAAGTTTTGGAACTTCCGCTATATCTTTTCATTAATCTATGAGAATCTTCTACTCGACCGTTTCCGGGGCCGTCTCCTCGGCGGCCGTCTCCACGGCTTCCTCCGCGGTTTCGATGACCTCTTCGGCCGGCTGCTCCTTGTGGAAGGGAAGGCCGATGCACGTGAGGTTGTCGGTGAAGAAAAGGACACCGGCAGCGATGACGACGGCACCTGTCAGACACCACCAGAACCGCCTCCAGGCTACCTTCTTGCGGGCGGCCGGATCCACGGCGGTGAGCTTGGGGTAGGAGACGAGGGAGGTGAGGGTCTTGCCGAACTTGGTGCGCACGTAGGAAGAGGCGTTGATGGCCCATCCGTTGGCGTTGAGGACCGGACCAAGGTCGCGTTTGCGCAGCTTGCGCCAGGCGATGAACACGGACGGGCCGGAAATCAACAGCATGATGACGGCGATGATCAGGAGGAACTGCCAGAAGGTGATGCCCTTAAGGGCGGCGGCGATACCGGCCAGGGCGGCACCGAGCAGGCCGACGCCCATGGAGATGGCGGCGAAGATGCCGGCGTACTTCGCGATGTCGAACGGCGCGGCCGGCGCCTTGCCGTCCGTGGCGGTATCGGTGGCGGAGGTAAGGCCGGCCATCGACTTCTCGTTCTTCTCGGCCGCGTTCTTGTCGATCTTGTCGTTGATCATGCGGGACACCTTCTTGTAAGGCGACCAGAAGGCCTGCCGCAGAGAGAGGGGGTTATCCACGATGCCGGTGATGACAGCACTGTAATCGTTGCCGGCGCGGTCGTAGAACACGGCGTTCTTGCCCACCCGGAGCCCGTCGGTGTCTCCGTCCGTGAGTACGGCGGCGATGTTGAACGAGGCACCGAGCTTCTCGGAAGTGCAGGTGCAATAGAGGATATACATGCCGCTGAGCGAGGCGATGTCGGCGTTGGGGCCCGCCACCTTGATACAGAGGTCGGTCGACCGCTGGTCGATGAACAGGCGGCCCGCCTGGAAGATGGCCTTCCGCCCGGGGTCGTAGAAGTCGGCCAGGACGACATAGTTGTTAAGGAAGCGGTAGAAGTTCTTGTACAGGCGGAGCACCTTGCCGACCTCCTCGATGGAGAGGGCCTCGGCCTCGAGGGCCTTGTCCTGGGCGACCAACTCGAGCAGGACGTCCTTCTGTGCGGCGGCGAGGATGGCCTTGACGGTGTCCAGGCCGAGGGGTTCGACCGCTCCACCCTTCTTGGCGTCGATCCAGGCGGTGTACGGGGCGAACCGGGCGACGATGCCGTTCCACTCCTCCTCGGTGAGGGCGTCCTTGTCGGGGGCGACGAGGGAAGCGGCCGCTTCGACGGCTTCCTTCCAGGCCGGGTTGATGCCTTCCTTCAACGGGAGGACGAGGTCCTTGGACGGACGGGCCAGCGGCTCTTCGCCGATCTGCCCGGTTGCGGCGGCGAGGTTGCCCGTGATGCTGCCGATCTTGTCGACAGAGATACCGATGACACCGGCCGTGTCCCCGTCGAAAGCGATCAGCTTGCAGCGCATGAAGTAGTCGGCGACTTTCTCCCGGATCGCTTCGACGGCGGCGAGGGCGTCGGCGGTCTTGTCCCCGTACGGGAAGACGTCGGCGGTGCCGGCATCCTGCCAGGCGGCATAATCCGCACTCGCCGTATAGAACGCTTCGATGCGGTCGGTGTCGATGCCTTCCACTCCGCTGCGGTCGGTGGCGCTGCCGACGGCCCCGGCAATCTGGCCGATCAAGGCGGCGAGCGCTTCGTCATCGGCAGAGGCGGGGGTGATGATACCGTCGCCGTTGAACCGGGTGCCGGCGAAGATTTTCGTATTGTCGGCTGTCTCGGCGAGGGAGATGCTGTCCTTCTCGATTCCGAGGTTGAGGAGGATCTGCCGGGCAGAAGCGAGGAGGCGGGCACCGTTCTCGTCGGCAGTGTTGAAGGCAGAGAGGGGAAGTTCATCCGAGCCTTTCAGCAGGAGTTCGGCATCGTTGATGACGGATGTGAGCCACTGGGCAGTGGCGATGACCTCGTCGACACGGATCTTGCCGTCGCCGTCGCGGTCGATCAGGCGGAGGGTCTCCGTGTCGAATTCAAGCCCGGTGGTCGGACAGCTGAGCACCGTCCACATCTTGCGGTCTAGTTCACCCAGATGGCGGATGTCCTCGCCGGATTCGATCTTTACACGCACGGTTCCGCCGACAGAGGCGAATTTCCAAGGATAGGTTTCGGTCTTTTTCATATAGCTCGTTTTGATGATTGTCGGAATTGAACAAAAATCGCAAAAAAATCCGTCCTGTGCAAGAGAAACCCAAAAAGTTTTGCAAGTGATGGAAAAATTCGTATCTTTGCGGTCCGATTCATGGCCGCCGAGCTCCGGAAGAGGTGCCGGGATGGCATCCGCTCACGGCTGGAAACTTTAAGTTTTATTGAAAATGTACGCAATCGTAGACATTGCAAGCCAGCAGTTCAAGGTAGAAGCTGGAATGGACATCTTTGTCAACCGCCTGAAGGCTGGCAACGGTGAGTCTGTCGAGTTCGACAAGGTGCTCCTCATCGAGGATGACGGCGCCGTCAAGGTCGGGACTCCGTATGTAGAGGGAGCCGTTGTGAAGGCCACCGTCCTCGATGACGATGCCAAGGCAAAGAAAGTGCTCGTATTCAAGAAAATCCGTCGTAAGGGATTCCAGACGCTGAACGGCCACCGCCAGAAGCTCACCAAGATCCACATTGACGCTATCGCTTAATCAAAGGAGGAACGCATTATGGCACACAAAAAAGGTCAGTCAAGCTCCAAGAACGGACGTGAGTCTCATTCCAAGCGACTCGGTATCAAGAAGTTCGGTGAAGAGGTCGTGAAAGCGGGCAACATCATTGTCCGTCAGCGCGGCACCGTCCACAATCCGGGCAGCAACGTCGGTATCGGCAAGGACCATACCCTCTACGCCCTCGTCGACGGCAAGGTCAAGTTCACCCGCAAGAAAGACGACAAGTCCTTCGTTTCCGTGGTTCCGTTCGAGAACTAAGCCCGGAAGCATCGGCAAGATCGGCAGGAGGACCTGTACTTCTGGGAAGTGCATGTCCTCCTGTTGTCATTATAAAACATCAGGATATGCTTACACTCAAACTGCTTCGCGACGACCCTGGATACGTGGTCCGCAAACTGGCTGTCAAGAATTTCGATGCGCGCGCCATCGTGGAGAAGGTGATTGCGCTGGACGATAACCGCAAGGCCCTCCAGACCGAGTCCGATGCCCTGCTTTCACAGCAGAAGAAGGCCGCCGCCGCCATCGGCGCCCTCATGAAGGAAGGAAAGCGTGAGGAAGCTGAAGCCGCCAAGGCCGAAGTCGCCGCCCTCAAGGCCCGTTCCAACGACCTGCTCCGCCTCGCCGATGAGAACAATGCCGAACTCCAGGCGCAGCTCGTGCTGCTCCCGAACATCCCCTGCGACCTCGTTCCGGAAGGGAAGGGCGCCGAGGACAACCTGGTCGTCAAAATGGGCGGTGAAGAGCCGAAGCTTCCGGAGGACGCCCTCCCGCACTGGGAGCTGGCCAAGAAATACGACATTATCGACTTCGACCTCGGCGTGAAGATCACCGGCGCCGGTTTCCCGGTCTACAAGGGCAAGGGCGCCAAACTCCAGCGTGCCCTCATCAACTACTTCCTCGACCGCAACACCGCAGCCGGCTATCAGGAGGTCGAGCCGCCCGTGATGGTCAATGCCGCCTCCGGTTTCGGTACAGGCCAGCTTCCGGACAAGGAAGGCCAGATGTACCACGCCTCTGTCGATGACTTCTACATGGTTCCGACCGCCGAAGTCCCGGTGACCAACATCTTCCGTGACGTAATCCTCGGCGTCAGCCAGTTCCCTCAGAAACTGACCGCCTATACCCCGTGCTTCCGCCGCGAGGCCGGTTCCTATGGCAAAGATGTGCGCGGCCTCAACCGTCTCCACCAGTTCGACAAGGTCGAGATCGTCCGCATCGAGAAGCCGGAGGACAGCTATGCCGCCTTGGACGAGATGGTCGCCCATGTCGAGGGCCTGGTGAAGGAGCTCGGCCTGCGCTACCGCATCCTCCGCCTCTGCGGCGGGGACATGAGCTTCACCTCCGCCATCACCTATGACTTCGAACTCTGGTCCGCAGCCCAGGGCCGCTGGCTCGAGATTTCCTCTGTCTCCAATTTCGAGAGCTACCAGGCCAACCGCCTGAAATGCCGCTATAAGGACGAGAGCGGCAAGATGCAACTCGTCCACACGCTCAACGGCAGTTCCCTCGCCCTTCCGCGCGTGGTCGCCGCCCTCCTCGAGGACAACCAGAGGGACGGCTACATCGAGATTCCGGAAGTCCTCCGTCCCTATACCGGTTTCGACCGGATCGACTGAAATGCGTCGGTCTTCGGTCTGGACAAGCGGCCCTTTCTCCGCCCCAACCGAAGGCCCAGACCCGTTTGATTGGAAAGAACGCCTTTTTCCTGTCCGGATTACCTTATGGCTTCAGAAAGAATCATCCTCGGTATCGACCCCGGAACCCAGCTGCTGGGTTTCGGGGTGGTCCGTGCCGTAGGGAAGAAGGCGGAGTATGTGGACATGGGCGTGCTGGACCTCAGGAAGGAGAAGGACGCCTATACGAAGTTGCAGGCCATCTATGACTGCATCACCGAGGTCTGCAAGTCATACCATCCCGACGAACTGGCCATCGAATCGCCCTTCTACGGCAAGAATGCGCAGGTCGTGCTGAAACTCGGCCGGGCCCAGGGCGCGGCCATCATCGCCGCCCTGGAATCCGGCGTGGAAAGCGTCACCGAATATGCCCCCCGCAAAGCCAAGGAGGCCATCGTCGGTAATGGCGCCGCTTCCAAGGAGCAGGTGCAGCTGATGCTCGAAAAGACTCTCGGCGTGAGGCTGGAGTCGGAACACCTCGACGCCACCGATGCCCTCGCCATCGCCCTCTGCCACCATTTCCAGACGGAGACTCCGGTGGCCGCCATCAAGGGCAAGGGTGGCTGGGAGCAGTTCCTCAGGGACCACCCGGACCGCATCCAAAAATAAGGTCCGGATATTAAACTTCGGCGGCGGGGCGCTGTCTAATGATAATGATTGATGAAAAAGAACCTGCTTCAAAAGCGACATTTGCCCGTACTGGGTCGCGAAGCGACAGGAGCGTTGAAGCAGGTTCTTTTTTATGACCATAACAACGTATAGGATGAACAGAAGGATTTTGCTCCTGTGCGCCGGACTTTTCGCCGCCGTGGCGATGTCGGCACAGAACTACAGCGTGACGGTTACGCTTCAGGATGGACAGAACGGCGATCCCGTCGGTTTTGCTACGGTGTCCCTGACCCCTGCCAAGGGACAGGCCAAGTATGCCCTCAGTGACTCCCAGGGCAAGGCCGTGGTTGAAAAGGTCAAGGCCGGAAGATATACGCTGAAGGCTGAAATCATGGGTTACAAGCCCTATACCCGGAGTGTCGATGTGGCGGCTGACGTGAACCTCGGGACGGTCAAACTGGACCTCGACCAGGAAGTCCTCGACGCCGCCAAGGTTTCTGCGACCGGCAACCCGATCGTCATCAAGAAGGATACGGTCGAATACAACGCCTCCTCGTTCAAGATCAGCGAAAACAATGTGCTGGAGGACCTGCTGAAGAAGCTGCCCGGCGTGGAAGTCGCCGAGGACGGCTCCATCACGGCCAACGGCGAGACCATCACCAAGATCACCATCGACGGCAAGACCTTCTTCCTGGACGATCCCCAGCTGGCCTCCAAGAACATCCCGGCCAAGATCGTGGAGAAGGTGAAGGTCGTGAAGAAGAAGTCCGAGCAGGCCGAATTCACCGGTATCGACGACGGTGAAGACGAGACCGTCATCGACCTCAGCGTGAAGAAAGGCATGATGAACGGCATCTTCGGCAACGCCATGCTCGGCGGCGGCCACGACATTCCGCAGTCCGACCTCGGCTGGAAGGAAGGCGACTGGCGCTACCAAGGCTCCTTCATGGGCGGCCGCTTCTCCGATAAGAGCCAGATCAGCATCCTCGCCAACGGCAACAACACCAACAACCGCGGCTTCAACGACATGGCCGGTTCCATGATGAACTCCATGATGGGCAGCGGAGGCGGCATGGGCCGGAGTACCGGCGGGTTCGGACGTACCGGCAACGGTATCATCACCTCGTGGATGGGCGGCGTCAACGGCAACTGGGACCTCCTCGGCGACAAGATGGACCTCGGCGCCAACTACCTCTACAACGGAACGAAGACCGATGTCCTCGAAGATACTTACAAGGAAACCTATCTGGAGGACGGGAGCACCCTGGTTTCTGACAACTCAGGCTTCTCCAATTCAGACACTTACGGCCACCGTTTCGGTGTCCAGCTGGAACACAAGTTCTCCGAGAACACCTCCATCCTCTTCCGTCCGCAAGTCAACTTCGGCGGCGGAGACTATACGCAGTCTTCCCGCTTCACGACCCTTACCGATGACGGCCTTGCTGCGGCTCCGGACACCACCAACCGCGGCTTTACCAACAACACCGGCAAGAACAAAAACTGGCAGACCCAAGGCTTCTTCCTCTTCCGCCAGCGGCTCGGCATGCCCGGCCGTACTGTCTCGCTGAGTGTCAACTATAATTTCTCCAACAACATCCTCGACAGTTACAACCAGTCCGTCACCCAGAACTATGAGGAGAATGCCGTGAGCGGCGATCCCGATCTCGTCAACCAGCGCATCCACCAGGATTCCAAGACCCGCAGCATATCGTCGCGGCTGGTCTACACTGAGCCATTGGGACACAACCTTTATCTCGAGGGAAGCTACCGGATTGCCTGGAACCGGAACAATACCGACAAGGATGCCTTCAACAGCGGTCCGTTCGGCCCGTCCGACTATAATATCTTCCATGCCACCATGGATTATTTCCGGCCTGGCGAGACCCCGGATGCGGATTACTCCAATGCCATCGAGAACCGTTATCTCAACCAGAGTGCCGGTGTGGCCTTCATGTACCAGGAGGGGAAGACCCGTGCCCAGCTCGGTCTTTCAGCCAACCCGACCAAGACCCACAATGTGACCAACGGCGTGAGCTATGACGACAGCCGGGTCAACTGGGCACCGCGGGCGATGCTCTTCTACGACTTCAACGACAACTCCAACGTCCGCCTGTTCTACTTCGGCCGGAGCGCCCAGCCCTCCACCTCGCAACTCATGCCGGTGCTGGACAACTCCAACCCCTTGTCGATGGCCCTTGGTAATCCTTACTTGACGCCATACTTCAACCATTCCCTCCGCTCCGACCTGGAATACTCCAACAAGCAGACCTTCTTCACGGCCCGTCTCCACCTCGAAGGCAGCTATGTGCAGGACCCGATTGTGAGCGCCTTGTGGTATGACAACGGCGTCCAGTATTCCATGCCGGTCAACGGTGACGACTCGTTCAGCGCCAATGCCCGTTTGATGATCAATGCTCCGATTGCGAAGTCGAATTTTTCCTTGATGAACATGACGCGCTTGAGTTATTCCAAGTCGGGCAGCTACATCGGCGGCAGCGCAATGACCGGCAAGGCCGCGGACTATTTCAACGAGGATAAGACCTCTTTCGACTACCAGGCTTTCCACGACGAACTTCCGTTCGACGAATATTTTACATCCAATATCACCCGCTCGTTGACGGCGATGGAGCGCATCCGGGCGACCTACCGGACCGACAACTTCGAGTTTATCGTAGGTGGACGCACCCGTTTCAACAAGCCTTGGTATACGCTTTCGTCGGCCGTCTCCAATGCGACCTGGTCCAACCAGGTCAGCAGTTCGGTCAGCTGGACGCTCGGTGACAGCGGTTTCGAATTCACGACAGATGCCGACTACAACTGGTATGACGGCTATACGACTCCGCAGGACCCGGAATTCGTCTGGAATGCGACGCTCTCGAAACTTCTTCTCCGCAAGCAGGCGACCCTCGCCCTCAAGGGCTATGATATCCTGAACCAGGCGAAGAACCTGACGGTCACGGATGCCTCCAACTACCATTCCGAGGTCCGCAACAACACCCTTGGCCGCTACGTCATCCTGTCCTTCACCTGGCGGTTCGGCAACTTCGGTAAGGCCGGCCAGCAGATGCGTCAGCGCATGGGCAGCGGGCGTGGTCCCGGCGGCGGCCGTCCCCCGATGATGTAGGAAGCACCTACCTCGCTGTAACAGAGCGGATTAATGATTTTTCGGGTGCAATGCGATTTGCACCTGAAAATCGTTTATGCATTGTGTTGCAAGTTGTTAAGTGCTTCGGCCCGTTCAGGGCTGGCTTTGCGTGTAGGAGCGCCACTTGGCGATGAGGGCGGTCATGTCGGCGGGGAGGGGCGCCTCGAAGAAGAGCCGCTGCCCGTTGCGGGGATGGGTGAACCCGAGGGTCCGGGCATGGAGGGCCTGGCGGGGACAGAGGGTGAAGCAATTCTGGATGAACTGCTTGTACTTGGTATAGATGGTGCCCTGCCGGATTTCCGAGCCACCGTAGCGTTCGTCGTTGAAGAGGGGATGGCCGGTGGAGGCCATGTGGACCCGGATCTGGTGGGTCCGTCCCGTTTCAAGGCGGCATTCTACCACCGTAATGAAGCCGTAGCGCTCCAAGACGCGCCAGTGTGTGACCGCCCATTTGCCTTTTTCGGGATCGTCATATACGCGGAAGCGCAGACGGTCGTTGGGATCCCGGCCGATGGTCCCGGCGATGGTGCCCTCGTCTTCGGCAAGGTTGCCCCAGACGACGGCGGTGTAGATGCGGTCGATGGAGTGGACGAAGAACTGGTCGGCCAGGTGGAGTTGGGCAGCCGGGTTCTTGGCGACGACCAGGAGGCCGCTGGTGTCCTTGTCGATGCGGTGCACGAGGACTCCCATCCGCTCGTCTCCCTCATCCGGTCCTTGGGAGAGACCGAGGTGGAAGGCGAGGGCATTGACCAGGGTACCGGAGTAGTTGCCGTGGCCGGGATGCACGACCATGCCGGCCGGCTTGTCCACCACGAGGACATCTTCATCCTCATACACGATATCCAACGGGATGTCCTCCGGCAGGATTTCCAGTCCGCGCCGCTCATAGGGCATCACGAATTTGATGACATCGAGGGGACGGATGATGGTGTTGGCCTTCGCCAGCTTGTCGTTGACGAGCACATAACCGCATTTGATGGCCTGCTGGACCCGGTGCCGGGACGTGTCCTCCTGGTGTGAGGCTATGAATTTGTCCACACGGAGGGGAGCCTGTCCCTTGTCGGCGACAAGCCGGAAATGTTCGAACATTTCCTGGTCCTGCGGTTCGAGCCCGTCGTCGGTCATGGCTGCGGGACTTTAACCGGGTCGAGGGTCAGGTAGATGCTGACCGGAGCCCCCAGGGTCTTGGTGGTGCCTGCGGCATCCTGGCGGTAGACGACGGCATTGGTGGAATCGGCGTAGGTGCGGATATCGGCGTCGAAGCGGGCGGTACCCACGTTGAGATACCGGTCATGGATGGCATCGACGGCCCGGATATACTTCATGCCGACCAGACGCGGAACCGTAGTGGTGCTCTCCTCGCTGCTGAGGCCGAGGGTGAGGTCGATTTCGGAGCCGCTCACGACCATCTCGCCGGGCGCGACCTCCCTTCCCCGGACCGACTGCTTCAGGACGTTGTTGGTCGCCATGTCACGGACATAGTTGAGCCGGCCGAGGGCGAGGCCGCGGTTGTTGAGTTCGGCACGGGCCTCGATGTAGGAGTAGCCCACGAGGTTCGGCATCACGACCTTGCGGGGGACGATGGAGTTGATGGTCAGGAAGATGCTGCGGCCTTTCTTGACGGTGGAACCGGCCTTCGGGTTCTGCCGGTAGATGACGCCTGCACCGAGCCTCCGGACAAAGACCGAGTCCTTGACCTTGACGCCGACCTGGGCCTCCCGGGCGATGTCCCGGGCCTGCCCGACGGTCAGGTTGGTGAAATCCGGCACGGTCACCGTCTTGCCATGGTTGGTGACCAGGTTGAGGCCGACCTTCGCCCCGAGGGTCAGGAGGACGAGGACAAGGACGGCACCGAGGAGGTTCCGTACAATCCAGTTGGAGAAGAAGCCTGTCTTCTTCGGGGTCTGCTTTTCTGCCATGTCGATAACACAATTAATCCTGCGAAGTTACGAAAAAATCTTCATACCTTTGCCAACATGAAACGGAATACGATGCTGCTGCTCCTGGCGCTGCTCTCCACGGTGCTCATGAGTCTGCCCTTCTTGATGAAGGGATTGGGTTGGATGGCGCTTGTCGGCCTGGTGCCGCTCCTGTGCATGGAGCGGGTGGCCGACCGGACCGGCATGAAACATTTCTGGTGGTGGCATTACGGCACATTCGTCCTTTGGAACGCGGCGACGACCTGGTGGATCGGCAATGCAACGGTCGGCGGCGGCATCTTCGCCGTCTTGGCCAACGCCCTCCAGATGTCGGTCGTCTTCGGCCTGTTTCGCTGGGTGAAGCGGCGCATGGGCGGTGCCGTCCCTTATATCTTCCTCGCTGCTGCCTGGATGGCCTGGGAACGGTACTATCTGACCGTCGCACAGATTTCCTGGCCCTGGCTGGTCCTCGGCAACAGTTTCGCCGGTACCGTCGGCCTCGTCCAGTGGTATGAATATACGGGTACCCTCGGCGGGTCCCTGTGGGTGTGGGTCTCGAACCTGGCGGTATTCGGTTTCCTGGTCGCCCTGTCGGACGGGCGCTGGTCCCGTTGGAACGGGAAGGCCCGGTCGGCGGCCGTCACTGGTATCGTCGCAGTGGTTTTCGGCCCGATGCTCTGGTCTGCCCTCCTGTGGCACTGGTATGATGAGACCAATGACCCGTTGCAGGTCGTCATCGCCCAGCCGAACCTCGACCCTTACCACAAATTCGGCGGCTTGCCGCAGGACCAGCAGACCGCCATCGTGCTGGACCAGTTTGAAAAGGGTGTGAAGGGGCTGGAGAGGCCGGCCCTCCTGCTCGCTCCCGAGACGTTCACAGGCGACATCGTGCTGAACGATGTCCCCCAAAGCAAGACTTTCCGGCGTTTCCGGGATTTCACGGCGGCGCATCCCGGTACGGAGATCCTTTTCGGCGCTTCTACCTGGGAATACATCTACCAGGACGGGCGCCCCTCTGCTACGGCCCGCCGGATGGGTGACCATGCCTGGTACGAGAGCCACAATTCCGCCCTCCTGGTCGACTCGACGGGCCGCTATGACCTTTTCCATAAATCCAAGCTGGTGCCAGGCGTGGAGATGACGCCTTATCCCGCGGTCATCGGCCGTATCGATGATGCACTGCTGGGTGGCGTGGCAGGCCGCTGCATCGGTCAGAAGGACATCGATGTCCTGCATTTCCGGGCGGATGCCCGGGATATCCCGGTCGGCTGCGCCGTCTGCTATGAGTCGGTCTTCGGGGAATATTGCACCGGTTATGTCCGGAAGGGAGCGCAGCTGATTGCCGTCATCACCAACGATGCATGGTGGGGAAATACTCCAGGCTACCGTCAGCATTTGGAATACAGTTCGCTCCGCGCCATCGAGACCCGCCGGGACATCGCCCGTTGCGCCAATACCGGCATCTCCGCCCTCATCGACCAGTGTGGACGCATCGTTGCCCGCACATCCTGGTGGGAACCGGCCGTCCTCACCGGTACCGTCCGGCTCAACACGTACGAAACCTTCTTCGTCCGCTACGGTGACATCGTCGGCCGCCTCGCCGTCTTCGTCTTCTCCCTCGTCCTTCTCGCCGCCCTCGTCGTTCCCCGGAAATCCGCCTGACCCACCTTTACAAAAAAAGGAGGGCGGCTAATCCAGCCGCTCTCCTTTCTCATTGAACATTTCATGTTGCAGGACCGTGAAGTCAGTGACTTCCTCGATCTCTATCTTGGCCTTGTAGTGCTTCTTCCACTTGGAAAGGAACGAATTGAAGATGCCCCGCTTGAGGTAGGCCCCCAGGATCGGGCTCGTCTTCAGGGTCAGGGACTTCACGCCCTTCTCGATGACATAGAAGGCAATCTTGCGTTCGATTTCTTCGTCGATCACCACGCTGGAATGGATCTTTCCGGTGCCGTGGCACACGGGACACTGTTCCATGGTGTTGATCTCTGTCACCGGGCGGATGCGCTGGCGGGTGATCTGCATCAGACCGAACTTCGTCAGCGGCAGCACGTTGTGCTTGGCCCTGTCGTTTTCCATCAGCTCCTGCATGTGCTTGAAGAGGGCGTTCTTGTGGTCGTTGGAATCCATGTCGATGAAGTCCACGATGACGATGCCTCCCATGTCCCGGAGCCTGAGCTGGCGTGCAATCTCGTCTGCGGCAATCTTGTTGACCTCGAAGGCGTTGTCCTCCTGGTCGTTCGTCTTGGTGCGGATGCCGCTGTTGACGTCGATGACGTTCAGCGCTTCTGTCGTCTCGATGACAAGATAGGCCCCCTGCCGCATCGGAACGACCTTGCCGAAGGAACTCTTGATCTGCCGTGTGACCTCGAAGTGGTCGTAGATCGGCTGTTTCCCTTCGTACAGGTGTACGATCTTCTCTTGTTCCGGAGCAATCAGCGAGATGTATTTCTTCGCCTCCTCGCAGACCTTGACGTCGTTGATCCAGATGTTGGAGAACGAGTCGTTCAGCAGGTCCCTCAGGACGGTGGTCGTCTTGCTGTACTCGGTGAAGAGCAGTTGGACATTCTTGTTACGGGCGATCTTCTTCCAGGAATTCTCCCATTTCTCGATGAGGGACTGCGTCTCACCCACAAGGGTGGCCGCGTTTTTCCCTTCGGCGGCGGTCCGGATGATGGCACCGTAGTTCTTCGGGAGAATGCTCCTTACAAGTGTTTCAAGCCTACGTTTCTCCTCTTTCGAGCCGATCTTCTGCGAAATCGACACCTTCTCGGCGAAGGGGAGAAGCACGATGTTGCGTCCTGCCAATGAAATTTCCGCAGTCAGTCGTGAACCCTTGGTGGAAATCGGTTCCTTGACAATCTGGGCCACGATCATCTGGCCTGGTTTCAGAATCTCCTCGATGTGCCCCTCCTTGGGGAGCGGGTCTCCGATCACGATGCGCGAATAGAGGTCCTTGAGGTTGGTGTTCTGGTTGGATTCCCGCACGAACTGGTCGAAAGCAGGAAAGTACAGTCCCAGGTCGAGATAATGGATGAAGGCTTCCTTCTTGTCCCCGATATCCACGAAGGCAGCATTGAGGTTCGGCAGGATCTTCTTCACCTTTCCCAGGTGGACGTCCCCTACGCTGAACTTGTTCCCAGTGCTGGACTCCGTGTTGTACTCGATCAGCTTGTGGTTCTCCATCAAGGCGATGTGTACTTCGTTCGACGATACGTCGACGATCAGGTCCTTGTCCGGTTTCTCAGACTCCATGTAGGAAATTTAGTAAACATTAAAAAATAACTTGGTGCATTATTCAGGCAGCCACAGGCAGGATGCCATCTGCTGAAATCATTCTTTGAGAGGACTTCAATGAGGCCCTGCTTGCGGTGCCGAACAAGTGATAAAAATTTGATTTAAT
>JAFUZO010000001.1 GCA_017476575.1 Bacteroidales bacterium
GCGGATGGTTGCCTTGGTCACATTGAGGTGGTCGGCCATGTCGGACACCCGGACGAAGCCTTCCCGGTTGAGATTGTCCAGGATGAACTTCCTGCGTTCTGCGATACTTACCATACTCGAAAATCGGATGTAACGGACAAAGATACGTTTTTTCCGGTTTGCAAGCAAAAAAACGAAACGAAATGAAAGCACTTTTCTTCCTTCTCGCCGCCCTGCCCGGCCTCCTGCCGACCACGGACGACCTGCCCGACTCCGTCTGCGTCGACGGCCAGGCGATGCATGTCCAAGGCATCGCCCTGGACCGCGAGGCGGGCCGCATGTACTTCTCCTTCACGAGCCGCTTCGTCAAGACCGACCTGGAAGGGAACATCCTCGGCTCCATCGACCGCATCCAGGGCCACCTCGGCGCCCTGGCCTTCCATCCGGGGGACCGGAAGGTGTACGCCTCCCTGGAATGCAAGGACGACGAGATCGGCGCCGGCATCGCCCGCACCCTCCAGGTGGAGAAGGTCTCCCGCAGCGGGTCCACCTTCTATGTGGCCGTCATCGACGTGGACCGCCTGGACCGCATCGGCATGGACCCGGAAGGCGACGACATCTTCCGCACGGCCTGCATCCACGAAGCCTGCGACGACTACCAGGCCTCGGTCCGCTGCGGCGGCGATGTCCTGGAACACCGCTTCGGCTGCTCCGGCATCGACGGTGTGGCCCTCGCCCCCGCCCCCGGGAAGAAGGGCGGTCCGCTGCGCCTCTGGGTCGCCTACGGCATCTATTCCGACATCCGGCGCACCGACAACGACCATCAGGTCCTCCTGTGCTACGACGTCGAGGCCGTCAAGGCCCATGCCCGTCCGGTGACCTTCGGCACCCTCCACCGCGACGGTCCGGCGAAGCCCGCCGCCAAGTATTTCGTCTACACGGGCAACACGTCCTACGGCGTGCAGAACCTCGCCTACGACCCGGCCACCGACGCCCTCTACATGGCCGTCTACCGGGGGAAGAAGGGCTGGTTCCCGAACTACGACCTCTTCGCCGTCCCGCTCGCGCAGAAACCGTTCAAGGGGCGGCTCCAGGGTGTTCCCTATGTCGACGCCGCCTGGCAGTTGAGACCGGTCGGCACCGGCTGGTACTTCCGCTGGGGCTCCACCGGCTTGTGTCCCGTCGGCGATGGCCGGTGGTACATCTCGGAGAACGGCCGCGACCCCGTGACCCGCACCCACTCCTGCAAGGCCCGCCGCTACCGCTGGACCGGAAATTTTTCGCAACCTTTCGTTTTATAATCATTTACCCCCCCCCTACGAAAAGAAAAACATACAAAATACAACAGGAAACACTTGCAAAACGAAAAATATTTGTAATTTTGTGGCAATGATAACACTGACCACTTATGACCAAGAAGTTCATCCTGTTGTCCTATGCCATCACCCTGGCCCTCCTGGCAGGCGCCTGTTCCAAAAGCAACCCCGGCGAGGGTCCGGATCCGGACCCCGGCTCCGGCAACGGCCGCGTCGGAGCCCCCATCGAAACGGTCGACGGCCACGTCCGCTTCTATGTCCGGCACTCGGCAGGCGGCGCCCGTGAGGCGATGGGGCTCGCCCGCACCGGCTTCGCCGCATGCAAACTCCGCGTGAACGGGACGGACTACGCCCTGGACAAGGACGAGGAGGGCAACTGGTATGCCAACGTGGCCCCGGCCGCCAGCAACGACTACCAGGCCGTCCTCATCGGCCGGAATTCCGCCTACTGGTACGGGAGCACGGCCTACAAGGATGTCAAAGTCCCCTATTCCCAGTTCTACGGGACGACCCTGTCCGCCCTCCAGGATTTCCCGCTCTACGCCTCCTACACCGAGCAGAAGGGGAACCTGCTCGAAATGGCGGACGGTTTCGCCGTGGTGGATGTGGCCGTCACCGGCAACGCGACCCTGACCTCGGTCAAGGTGCAGGCCCGGGGCGGCGAACGCCTCGGCGGCATCGCCTCCTACCTGCCTTCCAAGGGGCAGTTCCAGATTCCGTCCGGGTCCGGGATCGATTTCGTCGTCCTCAACTGCACCGACGGGGGCAAGGGCGTCGCCCTGTCCGCAACGCCGGTCCACCTGTATATCCCGGTCGCCGCGACCGCCCTGTCCCAAGGCCTGGAACTGACCCTCTGCGACAAGGCGCACCAGATGATGCAGGTCACCGCGGCCCCGGAACTCGAAGCCGACCAGGTGGCCACCGTCAACGTGGACTACCAGCCGTCCGACGACCTCCTCTGGTACGAGGGCTTCGACCTCAACGTCTGGGGCGGCAACATCGTGGCGGGAGCAGGCTCCGTCGCGTTCGCTCCCGATGCGGACGTCCTCGGAATCGCCGACGGGCTCGGGCGGGACGGCTATGCCGACGCCTTCACGCCGACGTCCTGCGACAACCCCGGCACCGGCTTCATCCAGTCCAACACCTGGTCGGACGTCAGCGGCAAGACGGTGGGGACCTCCCACGCCACGACCGACAGTTACATCCAGAGCCGCAACCTCGCCGACTGGACCTATCTCTTCCGTTGCCAGGAATACCAGGGCTGCATCGCCGTCGGGACGGGGAACGCCTCCCGCGGCATCCTCCAGACCCCGGCCGTCGGCGGCATCGACACGTTCAGCGACGCGACCGCCAGTTTCGACTTCTGCTTCCAGGCCGGATGCACAGACGACCTCCTCCTCCAGGTCTCCAGCGCCACAATCTCCTCCGTCCGCATCGACGGGGAGGACCTCGGCATCACCCCGTCCTTCCAGGGCGTGTCCGGCACCGTCGTCATCCCCCGCTCCAAGGTCGGCGTCCCCGCCTCGAACACCGGGGCCAAGCAGTGGCACCATGCGGAAATCGGCCTGGAGAGGGCCACGGACGGCACGTCCCTCTATTTCGCGGGGAACGATGTCAACACGGGCGTCCACGGGTTCTATCTCGACAACCTCAAGGTCGTCAAGGGCACGGATGCCGCCCGCAAGGGGAATCTCCGCCTCCTCTACTGGAACATCCAGAACGGCATGTGGGCCGACCAGGCCGGCAACTACAACAACTTCGTGAAGTGGGTCAAGAAGTACGACCCCGACATCTGTGTCTGGTGCGAGGCCGCCTCCATCTACAAGGACAACACGAACAGCGCCGCACCCGTTGCCGACCGCTTCCTTCCGGACGGGTGGCCCGCCCTCGCCGCCCGCTACGGCCATGCCTATACCGCCGTCGGCGGCAAGCGGGACAACTATCCGCAGGTCATCACCTCGAAATATCCCGTCACGACCCTTCTCAAGATCACCGACACCGACACGCCGGGCAAGCCCGTCGCCCACGGTGCCGCCATCCAGCAGGTGGACGTGAACGGGCGCAAGGTCGCCATCGTCACCTGCCACCTGTACCCGCAGGCGTATGGGTTCGGGGTGACGGGGGACGCCGCACGCGCCGAGAGCGCCGCCCGGAACGAGGGCGACCTGTACCGGGAGTTCGAGATGGACTACATCGTCTCGCATACCGTGAACGCCGACGCCTACGCGGAACAGGCCGACTGGCTGCTCATGGGCGACCTCAATTCCCGCTCCCGCAAGGACAACTGGTACTACGGCTATCCCGCCGACGACACCCGCCTGCTCGCCCAGGATGTCATCCTCGGCAAGACCGGCCTCCAGGACGTGATCGCCGAGACCTGTCCCGGCGTGTTCTGCTCCTCGACGATGGGCAACGCGCGGATCGACTACGTGTACGCCTCCCCGTCGATGATGGGCCGCGTAGTCACCGCCCTGATTGTGGCGGACCGATGGACCTTGGCCAAGCCCAGCGTCTACGTGCCGTCGTTCTACGACCCGTCGGACCACCGGCCGGTCCTGGTCGATTTCGAAATGTAACCACTCATTTTAACCAACTTCCTTAACACATGTCCAACCAACAACTGTCCAGTAATCTGACCGGCAGCGCCCTCCGGGCCGTCGCCGCGGTGGTTCTCTGCGCAGGGGTCGCGGCGGCCTGCCACCACAACGACCCCAATGCCGAGCGCAGCGAATACATCGAGGTGTACGCGGCACCGGATGCCGAGACGCCGCTCTCCGGCTCCACGAGCGTGAGCGTGCGCGCCGGCACCGAGAAACTGTATGTGAAGTCCAACGTGGACCTCGTCGCCAAGTGGCAGGACGATGCAGATGCGTCCTGGGCCACCGTCTCCGGTTTCGAGAAAGTGGGAGAAAACCTCTACGAACTCTCCCTCACCCACGCCCGACGGGCTTCGACCCCTTACTACACCCGTCGCAGCGGGACCCTCATGCTGACGGCCCCGGAACTCAACTTCGGGTCGTATCTCACCGTGCACCAGGGACTGACGGCCCGCCTGGCCTCCGACTTCTCGTGGAGCCGCTACGGCAGCGCCGACCCGAGGAAGGACGACGGCGTCCTCTCCTCCGCCTGGAACAACACCGACAAGAACCGCGGCTGGGAATCCACTGTCATCGCCGGGCAGGACAACGCCTGCCTGTACGGTAAGAACGGCTATGTGATGCTCGGCAGCGCCGACGGCTACGGTGCCGACCTGTATTCCCCCTATGTCGAGGAACTGCGTGTCGACTCCCTCCTGGTCGTCTCGTTCCGCGCCGTCGCCTACACCGACCTCGAAGGCAACCGCGACGACAACCGGTTCACCGTGGAAGTGGTCGGCGGCGGCGTCATCCGCGACTTCGCCGACCAGGGGGTGAAGGTCCTCGAACTGGAAGCCCCTTACTACGACCTGTCCGCCGAGGGATTCCCCGGCTCGATGTGGCAGGGTACCGACTTCCTCATCGGCATCGCCGGCACCGACCGCAGCCCGCTCACGGCCGACACCCGCATCCGCATCACGGCCGGCTCCCTCTCGGAGACTCCCGCGGCGAAACCCAACCGGATTTTCATCGACAACTTCTATATCCGCCGCATCGTCAGCACCGAAACCGTCCATGACGAGGACCTCTTCCTCCTGAACGGAAGCCGGAGCGGACGGGACACCGTCTTCCAGGAAGATGCAGAAGAAGAACTTGACAACCAGTAACCCGCGATGCAAAAGATTATGTCCCATATCACCAGGTCCATCGTGGCCATGGTATTGATGCTGCCCATCTCGATGTGGCAGTTGTCCGCCCAATCCGGCGACATCACGGTCCACGGCACCGTGGTCGACACCGAAGGCCTCCCGCTCCCGGGAGCGACCGTCCTCATCCAGGGAAGCCGCACCGGCACCACCACCGGGGCGGACGGTTCCTATACGTTCAAAGCACCCGTCGGATCGGTCCTTGAGGCCATGTACATGGGCAACAAGACCGCGACCCTCAAGGTGACCGCCAACCGGACCCGCTATGACTTCACCCTCGAAGAGGATGCCAACGTCCTCGATGAGGTCGTGATGATCGGATACGGCTCGGTCAAGAAGCAGGACCTCACCGGCGCCGTCGTGAACGTCAAGATGTCCGATATCCAGAACGCGCCCGTCCTCTCGGTCGACAACGCCCTCCAGGGCCGCATCGCCGGGGCCGACTTCATGTCCACCGACGGCGCCCCGGGCTCCACGACCACCATCCGCGTGCGGGGTTCCCGTTCCATCACCGCTTCCAACGAGCCGCTGTACGTGGTGGACGGCATCATCGACGCCATCCACGACCTCAACGACCTCAACACCGACGATATCGCCAGCATCTCCGTCCTGAAGGACGCCTCCTCCACCGCCATCTACGGTTCGCGCGGTGCCAACGGCGTCATCATCATCACGACGAAGCAGGGCCAGTCCAACCTCGACAAGACCGACATCTCGTTCAAGGCCGACATCGGCTTCTCGCAACTGCCACGCGGCCTGGACATCATGGACGCCCGCGAGTTCCGGATCTACCGCAACGAACTGGCCTCCTTCGGCGGCGACGCCAACCACCCCGATGCCGCCGGCCTCGACCTGCCGATGTCGGAAAGCGTCTTCGCCGACCCGCTCGGTTCCGACAAGGGGACGGACTGGATCAAGGAGATCACCCGCACGGCCGTCACCCAGAACTACGCCCTGTCCCTGAACGGCCGCAACCAGAACAGCAGTTACCTCGCATCCTTCTCCTACAACGACACCGAAGGTATCATCAAGAACAGCGGCCAGCAGCGGATGACCGGCCGTATCAAACTCGACCGCCAACTCTTCCCCTGGCTCAAGGTCGGCTACAACGGCTCCTACACCTGGCGCCGCAACAACCAGAACCTGGTGGACATCGGCGGCACGGCCTGGTACAGCGCCGCCATGTACCTCAACCCGATCATGAAGCCGCAGGACACCTTCAACGAACTGTACTACAGCGGCCAGATCGTCAACACCCCGACGGCCAAGTACACCCTGAACATCAACCAGATCGAGCGCCATACCACGAACCATACGTTCAACCTGGACATCACGCCCGTCAAGAACCTGGTCATCCGGAGCATCGGCTCCTACTACCTGTACCAGCGCCACACCTACGTCTACCAGCCCGGCAACCTGCCGGCCAAGGCGGAAAACGAGGGCGGCTATGCCCAGCGCGCCGAATGGGACGAGCATTCGCTCTCCACGGAAAACACGGCCACCTACACGCTGCCGCTCGGGAAGCACACCCTCGACTTCATGGGCGGTCTGTCCGCGCAGAAGTTCGCCTCCCACAATTTCAGCCTCTCCGGGACCGGCTACATGGACGACGAGGTGAAATGGAACAACATGAACGCCGTCCAGGACAAGGAAACCTATTCCGCCGGCACGTCCCTGACCGAGACGGGGAAGTTCTCCGTGTTCGCCCGGGCCAACTGGAACTACGACGCCCGCTATTACCTGACCGGGACCATCCGGAACGACGGGGCCACCAACTTCGCCATCAACAACCACTACGCCATGTTCCCCTCCGGGGCTTTCAAGTGGAATATCTACAACGAGCCCTGGATGCAGGGCATCGGCTGGCTCGATGAACTGGCGCTGCGCCTGAGCGCCGGTGTCTCCGGCAACGACGCCATCAGCGCCTACCGTTCCCACGCCGCCCTCTCCACGACGACCGGCGGCTACCTGTTCGACGGCAAGCAGCCGGTGGCCACCTACCGCAGCCGCCTCTCCTCTCCCGACCTCCGCTGGGAAAAGACGGCATCCTACAACGTCGGTCTCGACTTCTCCGCCTTCAACAACCGGTTGAACATCACGGCCGAAGCCTATACGGCCAAGACCTCCGACCTGCTCCTCAACGTCCAGGTTGCCCAGCAGGTCGGCTACGAGACCAAGTTCGTCAACATCGGCAAGACCTCCAACAAGGGTGTCGAACTCACGGTGGAGACCCGCAACATCGCCACCAGGAAGTTCAGTTGGACCACTTCCCTGACCGTCTCCCACAACGACCAGATGGTCGACGACATCGGCGGCGAGGAGTTCGTGTCCGCCTACGACGCCCCGGGCAACAACAAGTACATGATGTACGGCTACGTGGCCGGCTATCCGCTGAACGCCCTCTGGGGATTCAAGTACGGCGGCGTCTGGAAAAGCGATGAGGAGCGCGAGCGCAACAAGGTGACCAACACCTACGCCTCCCTGAGCACCAACAACGGTACGGCCCGCTACTACGACATCAACCACGACGGTGTCCTCAGCCAGGCCGACCTCGTGTACCAGGGCAGCGCGGACCCGTACCTCTACGGCGGTCTCCAGAACACCTTCCACTTCGGCAACCTCCGCATGGGCGTCTACTTCGTCTATTCCCTCGGCGGCAAGATCTACAACTACGCCGAGATCTACATGGCCGGTTCCCAGTTCACGAACCAGTACCGCTACATGCTGAACGCCTGGCATCCGGAACGGAACCCGCAGTCCGACATCCCGCGCGCCGGCGGCAAGACCGACGCGGCCCTGCCGAGCGATTTCATGATCCACGACGCCTCCTACCTGCGCCTGAAGAACGTGTCGCTGTCCTATACGCTGCCGTTCAAGGGCAACAAGTTCCTGCGCGACGTCACGTTCAGCGCCATCGGCGAGAACCTCTACCTGTGGAAACACTACAACGGATTCGACCCTGACGTATCCTCGCAGGGCACTTCCTCCACCCTCCGCCGTGTCGACCTTGGCGCCTATCCCAAGGCTCGGACCATCACATTCAGTGTCCAGGTCAGATACTAAAACGAGACTATCATGAAGTATATCAAACATACCCTCTTCTCCATCCTGGCAGGCGCCCTCTGTGCCGCCTCCTGCTCGCTGGACGAAGACCTCTCCGCGCTCTCGACGCCGGACAACTTCTTCCGCAAGACGGCGGAGTGCCAGTCGGTCGTGAACGGCTGCTACATCCCGATGAAGAATTTCTACACCTATGCCTACATGCTCGCGACGGAATGCGTGTCCGACATCGCCTACTGCCCTTCCGGCACCCTGGACGCCCGCCTGGACGTCTCCCCGGCTACGCCGCGCCACGGCCAGACCGTCTGGACCCAGTGCTACATCGGCGTGCAGCGCTGCAACTTCGCCATCCAGGGCATCGAGAACGCCACCGCCTTCATGGACAACGGCGTCATCGACGAGGACAACGAAAGCCGGATTCAACTCCTGTGCGAGGCCAAGGTCCTGCGGGCCTTCTACTACTATACGCTCACGAGTTTCTTCGGCGACGTCCCCTTCTACTTCGACGACGTGAAGGACCTGGAGACCCAGGACTGGCTCGCCCAACTCCCGCGCATGAGCGCCGTGGAGACGCGCAACGCCTGCATCAAGGACCTCCAGGAAATCGCCCCGCGCGCCAGCCAGACCCGAACCTCCGACAACGAGGAGAACCGCCTCGGCGCCGCCACCGCCTACATGCTCATCGCCAAGATGGCCATGTGGAACAAGGACTGGAAGACCGCCCTCGACGCCCTGAAGGAACTGGAAAGCATCTACGGCCCGCTCTCCGACTACGACTATGCCGAGAACGTGATGTTCCGCAACAAGAACATGCCGGAGTCGATTCTCGAGATCCAGCACACCTACACCCAGGGCGGCGTGGTCTATACGTCCAACGTGGCGGCCATCTGCATGCCCACCCCGAGGACCAACGGCAATTTCTACGACGGCATCGAGGTCGCCGAACTCGGCGACCAGGCGACCGCCTGGGCGGCCATGCGTCCGAACATGTACTTCTGCCAAGGCCTCCAGACCAAACTCGGCAAGGACGTCCGCAAGAACTACAACATGGCCTGGAGTTATAACGGCCACGAGTTCAAGAACGTGTCCGGCCGCCCCTGGTGCGGTCCGAAGTTCTGGTGCCCGAACATGTACGGCACGTATGACGGCAACAACTACAAGGTGTTCCGCTATGCCGACGCCGTGCTGATGATGGCCGAATGCTACAACGAACTCGGGGAGGACGAGAAGTCCGTGGAATATCTCAACCAGACCCGCACCCGGGCCGGCCTCGCCCCCTATGTGTACCGCACCCCCGCCCGTCTGCAGGACGAAATCCGCAACGAGCGCGCCCGCGAACTCTTCGGCGAGTTCCAGCGCAAGTTCGACCTGGTCCGCTGGGGCATCTTCTACCAGTCCATCCTGGACTACTCCGACTACGATGCGCTCAAGAACAATGTGAAGCCCTGCCACGAGTATTATCCGATTCCCGACCTTGAAGTCGTCAAGTCCAAGTACAACCTCGACAACAAGGCCTACGCCAAGTACGGACTCTAATGAGAAACGCCATGAAACACCCTATCATCTTCCTGTTGGCAGCGGCTGCGGCCCTTCTGCCCGCCGCCTGCGACAAGTCCTTCGAGATGGACCTTCCGCTCGCGGTGAACTCGCACCAGATCTCCCTGAAGAGTCCCGCCGGATCGACCCATATCCTCATCTACGCCGACGGTCCCTGGACGGTGTCCTTCGGCCGCGCCGTCGACTGGGCCTCGCTCAACAAACTCAGCGGTGAAGGCAACAACGACATCGTGCTGACCTACTCGGCCAACTACGGCATCTCCCGCAGCCTCGACATCATCCTCGCGAAAGCGGAACTCCGCGACACCATCACCGTCATCCAGGCCGGTCCGCTGACCCTGGAAGGCGGCACGGCCGGCCTGTCCTTCAACACATCCGCCATCTCCCTCCTCCAGGGGGCCGCCGACATCGTGGCGCCCATCACCACCAACCTCCGCTACAGCCTCGACCAAGTCGAGCCGAGCATCGAGTACTTCGACAACGAAGGCGTCTCCCTGGGTGTGGTGACCGTCGGCAAGGCGGTTCCGGACACCCTGCATGTCACGCCGTGGATTGAATTCGGCTCCCTGGCCACCTCGGAGGTGACCTACCGCGTCCTGGAGAACACGACCGGGGAGGTGCGCACCGCCGTCATCTCGCTGACCGCCACCGATGCCAGGGAAGGGGCCATCCGGACCCGGCAGACCGTGACCCAGACCCTCGACGGGGCGAAACTCTCCCTGGAGAGCGAAGAAGGCGAATACGCCGGCTTCAGCGGTGTCTACACCATCCCCGCCACGGAGAACAACGTGTATCCCTACACCAAGTATCTCTCATATGCCATCCAGTATGGAAACGCGGCCGACGAGGCCCTGCCCTGGCTGGGCAAGCCCAACCTCACCCAGGAGGGCCTGGTCATCGCCATGACCAGGAACGAGACCGGCGAAGACCGGACCGCCACCGTCACCGCCACCTATGCGGGCGAAGACGGCACAACCCGTTCGGTCACCTACAAGGTGTCGCAGAAGAGTTATCCGTCCGCCATCTCCTTCGAGGAGGTCCGGGCGATGGCTCCGGGCGAAATCGCCTCGAAGCAGTACATCGAAGGCTACATCGTCAGCGACCCGGCCAGCGCCAACGTCTGCCAGAGCCCGCAGATTGCCCAGTTCAAGTTCGACTACGAGCAGAACTACAAGACGGCCTACATCGAGAGCATCGACGGCAAGTACGGATTCCAACTCCAGTTCGCGACCCGCGAGGACAACACAACCGAGCGCTGGTCCCGCGTCCGCATCAACATCGACGGGCTCACCCTCGTCAAGGAGACCAGCCCGGCGGTGTGCTACACCCTCCAGGGCCTGACGGCCGCCAGCCTCATCGAGACGATCGGCACGCCCGACGAGTTCCTGGTCCCGGCCAAGAAGAAGACCGTCGCCCAACTCACCGACGACGACATCTTCACGCTCGTCTCCCTCCAGGACATCGAAATCCTGTGCAAGGACGGCGCCTACACCAACTGCACCGACGGCTACTCCATCAAGGCGGGTCCCAACCCGGTCTCCGGCGGAAGTTCCCCGCGCTGGGACTGCGCCCCGCTCCTGATGAGCGACAAGGACGGCAGCGTCATCTACATGCTGACCAACGCGATGGTCATGTGGCGCCGCGACGGCACCTTCTACGGCAACGGCACCGAGGTGGTCGCCCAAGGCTCGGGCACCTACCGCGGCATCATCGTGGCCGAGGAACTGGTCCGCTACGGCGACCTCGGCAAGTACAAGGTCCGCCCGATGGCCGAGTCCGACATCCAACTGGAGAACGACGCCTTCTCCAACACCCTCGTCGAGTGGAACTGGAACAACAAGGTCGCCGACGTCGTTCCCGAGATCGGCACCGGCACCCTCGACCTCTACGACGCCACGGTGGCCGCCTCCGCCGACTACAACAGCATGATGCCCGACGAATACGGGGTCAAGGGCCAGGCCGGCCTGGTCCCGTCCGGCGGCCTCTCCGCCACCCGGAAATGGTGGAACTTCGCGGAAGACCGGGGTGAATACTTCGACATCTCCTTCTCCACCGCGGGCATCACCGGGTCGAACCTCGTCTTCGGCATCGTGTGGAACCACGGCAACATGAACAACACCACGCTCGATTCCCCGGCCCACTGGAACCTCCTCTACTCCATCGACGGCGGCACGACATTCCTTCCGGTGCCGGATGCTGCAATGATCGAGAACCGTTCCATCTGCTGGTGGAGCACGACCTCCCAGGACAGTTGCCCGGGCTACAAGGACCATCTGCGCAAACTGCCCGCCGAGTGCTTCGGCAAGGACCAGGTCATCCTGCGCATGCAGGTGGCCGACAAGGTGACCGACATTGTCCCGCCGACCACCGCCGCCACCTACCTGACCAACCTCGGTATCGGAAAGGGCACCTTGACCGACAAGGCCACCTCGATCCGGTTCGGAACCATCACCGTCCGTTATAATTAAGAGACCCTGACATGAACAAGCATATCATACGCACAGCCGCAGCCCTGCTGGCCCTGGGATGGGCCGTCTCCTGCGATGTCGACGATGCGGCGCAGATCGACCTCGTCGAACTCGGCGCCACCCAGAAGGAATTTGTGGTGAGCGAAGAGCCGGGTTCCCTGGAAATCCAGGTGTACGCCAACGGCCCCTTCCATATCGAATCCCTCGACGATGCGGCCTGGCTCTCCTTCGACCGTACCGCCGGCGAGGGGGACGGCTCCATCACCGCCTCGTACCGGATGAACGAGGAGTTCAAGCGGATGTCCCGCTTCGTGCTCTGCAGCGATGTCGACGATCGGCGGGACACCCTGTCCCTCAAGCAGCAAGGCTCGATGACCGCCACCCTGACCAAGGAGAACACCTCGCTCATCGCTCCGGGCAAGGGCGGCGACCTGGTCGAGACCCTCGTCACCAACATCCCCTTCTCCTACATGACCGTGGAGACCTCCTTCCCGGAAGGGGCCGACGACACCTGGATCAAGGGCATCGTCCTCAGCGACGACGGTGACGCGGACGACAACCACGACCTCACCATCACCACCGACGCCAACCCCGACCAGACCAACCCCAGGACCGCCATCGTGGACCTTTCCTTCACGGACGGCTGGGGCGACCGGGTGGGCATCACCCTCAACCTGGTGCAGCGCAATGCGCAGGAAGGGATCGGCCGCCTCGTCTCCTTCGAGGATATCGTGAATACCTATTCCACCGGCAAGCCCATCGATGAATACATCATCATCGACGGGACGGTCGTGAGCAACACCGACTCCGGGAACGCCGGCGAGAACGAGCAGACCACCACTTCCGCCATCGACTACACCGGCTCGCAGCGGACCGTCTACATCCAGGACGCCACCGCCTCCCGGGGCCTGCAACTCCTCACCGAAACGGCCGCCGACAACACCTTCAAGCAGTTCGACAAGGTGCAGGTCCTCCTCTACGGGACGACCGCGAGCCTCCTTTCCGAGCCGGACCGCGTCAACATCAAGGGAGTCAAGAGCAGCATGATCGTGTCCAAGGTGGCCGGTTCCAAGGCCGACATCCCCGTCAAGGAGAAGTACATCCGCGACCTCACCGACGAAGACCTCTACACCTACGTCACCCTGAAGGATGTCGAGTTCCCGGTCCGCAAGGGCGCCATCACCCCGGTCAATGAAGGCTATGCCATCGGGACAGGGGCGCACCGCCTCTCGAAGTATCCGCTCCTGGTGCGCGACATCAACGCCAACTCCATCTACATGTTCACCAACACGGTCTGCCTCTACCGCAACGACGGCACCCGCCTTCCCTACGGTTCCGGCAAGTTGAGCGGCGTCATCGTGCACGAACGCTTCTCCCGCTTCGAATGGCGCGACGGGGCCGATCCGCTGGAGATGGAGGACGACGTGACCCTCGGCAACATCGGCCGCTACCAGTTCCGCCACCAGACCAAGGGCGACATCTGGGACAACATGAACGACAGCGTGGAAGACAGTCACTCCGCCCTCCTGACCGAATACCGTTTCTGGAACCCGGACATGGAGAACGAGGTCTGCCGCCCGACCTACGGGGAGAACGGCTGGTTCACCCATACCTACCAGAAGAAGTACACCGGCTCCGAGTCCAAGGACTACACGATGACCACCTACAAGCAGCACATGTGGGGCGGCGGCACGTATGAGTACCTGGGACCCATGGGCAACCTCGCGACCCGCATGTTCGGCCTGAACATCGGCAATGTCAACGGCATCGGCATCGTCCTGGACCCCGCCAAGGAGCACTACAATACTTCCGACGACGCCTTGTCCAAACTGCTTTCCTACAATCCGGACGGGACCCTCGAATGGTGCGGGCCCAACGCGCCGAGCACCTACGCCACGGGGACCAACGGCATCAACTACAACGGCGGCTCTTCCATGTACGGCAAGAGCAACGTGTACGGTTCGTGCTTCACGGCGTTCGCCTCCCACTTCTGGTGGGACTACGACACGCAACGCCCCTACGGATGGATGCTCAACTTCTCGACGGAAGGCATCTCCACCGACCACATCTCCCTGCAGATCTCGGTGATGAATGCCCAGCAGAACTGGTACACGCCGCGCTTCTGGAAGGCCGAATGGTCCTTCGTGGACAGCATGGAGGCCAAGGATGACAGCCAATGGCACCTGATCGGCGAATACACGGTGCCGGACGTCTCCGTCTGGTCCAATACCCTGTTCTCCTCCATCGTTGCCTACAAGGGCATCGACTGGGAACTGCCGCAGGAAATCCTCGGCCACCCCGATGTGTACATCCGCCTGGTCCCGACGAGCGACCTGTGCAGCGACGGCTCCGACTACGCCAACGCCCACCTCAACGAGCAGCCGGCCGGCGATGCCGCGCACGCCAGTTGCATCGAGTACATCGCCATCCGCTACAACAAGTAGGACGCTTCCCTTCCCGACAGGTGACGGCCCCGGCTGTCACCTGTCTTTGTATCCGTTTGCCGGCCGAAACGAAAAGAAAACGAAAAAACGTTTGTAAATCGAAAGATTTGAATGTATTTTTGTGTGGACCAAACCCATTTCCGTATGAATCTCATCCAAGCAGCACTCAAGAAAACGACCGATACCAAAGCCTGCATCATCGGAGCGGGAGCGCTCCGGGAAGTACCGGCCCTGTTCCGCAGCCAGTTCAAAGGGTGCACCGCCCTGGTCGTGGCTGACCGGAACACCTGGCGCGCCGCCGGTGAGGAAGTGGCGCGACGGCTCGACGCCGCCGGGATTCCCCGGCTCCCTTCTTTCATCTTCGACGACCCGCACCTGTACGCCGAATGGAGTTACCTGGAACAACTGGAAGCCCACCTCAAGGAGGTAGACGCCATCGCCGTCGCCGTGGGGTCGGGCGTCATCAACGACCTCGCCAAACTCGCCTCCTCCCGTCTCGGACGGGCCTATATGGTCGTCGGGACGGCCGCCTCCATGGACGGATACACGGCCTTCGGCGCCTCCATCACCTACCAAGGGAACAAACAGACCTTCGCCTGCCGGGCGCCGCGCGGGCTGGTCATCGACCCGGTCATCGCCGCCAAGGCACCGGAGGGGATGGCCGCCTCGGGATACGCCGACCTCATGGCAAAGGTTCCGGCCGGGGCAGACTGGATAATCGCCGAAGCGGCCGGGGCCGAAGGCATCGACCCGTCCGGCTTCGAACTCGTCCAGCGGACCCTCCGTGCCGCCCTGTCGAAACCGGACGCGGTGGCGGCCCGGAGGGTCCTGGCCACCGAGAAACTCTGCACCGGCCTGGTCATGAGCGGGTTCGCCATGCAGGCCTGCCGCTCCAGCCGCCCCGCGTCCGGGATGGAGCACCAGTTCAGCCATTATTGGGACATGGAAGGGCTCTGTTTCAACGGGACCCCGGTCTCCCACGGGTTCAAGGTCGGCATCGGCACCCTCGTGTCCACCGCCTGCCTGGAATACCTGCTGGATACGGGCCTGGAACGAATCGATGCGGAGGAAGCCGCCGCCCGCTGGCCTTCCTGGGAAGGGCAGGAGAAAACCATCCGCACGTTGTTTGCGGAAAAGCCCGCCCACCTGGAACGGGCCCTGTCCGAGAGCCTGGCCAAGTATACGGATGCGGACGGGGTCCGGAACCAGTTGCGCCGCCTCCAGGCCGCCTGGCCCGGCCTCCGGGAACGCATCCGGGCGCAGATCCTGCCCTTCTCGACCGTGTACGGGCACCTGCGCCGCGCCGGCGCTCCCTACGAACCGGAAATGATCGGGGTCTCCCGGGAACATCTCCGTGACACCTTCCGCCACATCCCCTACATGCGGAGCCGCTACACCAGCATCGACCTGGTCCTCCGGGCCGGCCTCCTTCCCGAAGTCGAGGAGCACCTGTTCGGTCCCGGCGGCCCTTGGGCGATTCCGGCATGATCCCTCTAAAAATTCCATATATGAACTTCGACAAGAAACTTCTCCTACTGGTCCTCCTGCCCGCCCTCTTCACCGGCTGCGGGCAGAAGGCCCCCCGCCATCCCGGCAACCTGCGCCTCCTCTACTGGAACATCCAGAACGGCATGTGGGACGGGCAGGACGACAACTATGACCGCTTCACGGCCTGGGTCGAGGCCCAGGATGCCGACGTATGCGTCTGGTGCGAGGCCCAGCCCATCTTCAAGGCCGGGAGCACCGAGAAACTGGACGACATCGCCGCCTGGCGGACCGACGACACCCTGACCGCCTGGTGGAAAGAGATGGCGGCCCGTTACGGCCATCGGTACGTCTTCCTCGGCGGGCACCGCGACAACTACCCGCAGGTCGTCACCTCCCGCTTCCCTATCGAAGGGGTCGACCGGCTCATCGGCAACGGGGCGGACTCCATCGTCTCCCACGGCGCCGGATGGGCCCGGATCCAGGTCGCGGACCGTCCGGTGAACATCGTCACCCTCCACACCTGGCCGCAGGCCTACGGGCTGAACGTACCTGTGGAGGACCGCGAGCGCAGCAAGGCCGCCCACGAGGGGGACCGCTACCGCCGCCTGGAGATGGAATACATCTGCCGGCACACCATCCTGACCGCCGACCGGCCGGACGAGGAATACTGGATGATGATGGGCGACTTCAATTCGATGTCCCGCCGGTACAACTGGATCCATCATTTCGCCGATGACGACACCCGCCTCCTGGTCCATGACTATGTCAACGGGGAGACGCCGTACATCGACATCATCGCCGAAAGGGAGCCGGACAACTCCTACTCCTCCACTGGCGGCAAGGCCCGCATCGACTTCGTCTATGCCACCCGTGCACTCTACGACTGCGTCCTCGACGCCCGGGTCGTCACGGACGACTACACCCGCCCGATCCGCGACCCCCAGCAACTCTCCAACTTCTGGCGACCCTCCGACCACCGTCCCATCCGCATCGATTTCGACATCCAATGATACACACCGGCCGGCCCGTCCAGGGGGACGGGCCGGTTTCGATAGCAGGGATGTGTTCAGAAGGTGTTGCGACGGATCATGCGGAAGTCGCAGTGGACCTTGGAGAGGCGTCGTTCCAGGATCATGTCCGCCGCGAGGCGGCCCATCTGCCGCCAGTCGGTGGAGACGGTCGTCAGGCCGTTCAGGACAATCTCGTTCATGTCGGACTCGTTGTAGGAGATGATCCGCACGTCCGTCCCGATCTTCAGGCCCAGCGCGTCGATGCGGCGGGCGAGGTCGACGAGCCCTTCGTCCAGCTGCGAGTTGAGGACGAGGAAGGTCGTCCCCCGCGAAATCTGCTCCGGAGCCGCCGTCAGGAATTCGACCGGGATGGCGTGCTCCGTGCAGAAGCGTTCGACTCCCTTGCGGATGCTGGCCCCGTAGAGGCTCTGCGGCAGGGTGATGACTTTCAGGTTGGAACCGTGGCGCCGTCCGTCCAGCCCCTGGGTCAGGCCGTAGTAGATGTCGTTTTCGAAGTCCTGGTAGATGGCGCCGTAGTGACCGGGATAGCCGGGCTGGAGGCGGTCCAGCATGACCAGTTTCCGGTTCGGAATCCGGGCGATCTGCTTGACGGCCCGGGCCTGCGATTCCTCGTCGAGCGGGAAGTGCGGTGTGACGACATAGTAGTCGAACCGGTCCAGGTTGGTGTCCAGATAATAGGTGAACAGGTCCAGGCTCTGGTTGTGGGTCAGGATGGTCAGTTCGGCATGGTCGCCGAGCCGTTCCGCCAGCGTGTTGAAGATAATCTGCTTGTAGACACTGAATTTGTCGAAGAGGACCAGGACCTGCTGTCGGCGGTCGGACGAAAGGTCGGCCACATAGAAGCCCTTCCCCTGTTTCGGTACAACCAGCCCCCTCTTGCCGAGGATGCCGTAGGCCTTTTTGACCGTCTCCTTCGAGATGCCCGTGGACGCGGCCAGGTCGTTCATCGAGGGAAGCTGGTCCCCCACTGCCAGACGCCCGTCACGGACCGCCCGCTCGAACTGCGCAAGCAGCTGTTTGTAAATCGGCTCCTTGCTGCCGACATCTATCTTGACCGTGAATTCCATCATGTCCCCATCCAGTTTCGGACAAAGATAACGAAAACCCCCGGACAAACAAATGATATGGCCCCCAAAAGTTTTCCTCTCTGACTTTTGGGAGCACATATCATATCTATCTGCCAAGGGCTGTAATGGTCGGAGGAATCTCTCAAAAACACATCATTGGACGGGTTGCATGGATGTAGAATCAAGTCACAACAAGGAAAAAGCGTCTGCTGGAAAGCCTCCACAATACCTACTGTCGTATCATCTTCTTGGTCGACGGAAAGAATCTACTCGCTTTTCAACGACTCTACCGGATTTTCCCGGGCAATCTTCAGACAGTTCAGCACTACCACCGCCACGACAATCGCCAGCACCAGCAACGCTCCGCCGATGAAGTAGAGCGGATTCAGGGACACTTTCTCTGCAAACTGCTCCAGCCACTTCCGGGCAACGAAGAAGGCCCCGATGCAAGCAATCACAGCCATCACTGCGGAAAGCTTCAGGATATCCATCGCAAACACACCCAGGATGTCCTGCGTCGTTGCGCCATTGATTTTCCGCACAGCCATTTCTTTAGACCTTCTCAAACTTTCATCGCGGATAAAGCCGATGAGACCCAGCAGGGCAATCAGCAAGCTGAACACAGCTCCGATGGCCATCGTATTCCGCATTTTCTTGCTGTCGACATAGGCCGCCCGCATCTGCTCCTCATAGGACAGGATGTTGATTTCCCGGCCTTCCAAGGCCTGCTCCAGCGCCTGACGAACCTTCGGCAACGCTTCCGGACTCACTTTGAAGAAGGTATGCGGCATCCAGGAACTCATGCTGCCAATCTCGCCATAGAACAGCGCACTGGGACGCGGATCGACGCCGGTCAGGTTACCGATGATGTAACTCTTATACACACCGGAAATGGTGAAATAACTCCGGTCTGCATCGCGTGAACGCTCGTGGCCGGTGACGAAGATTTGCTTCCCGACAGCCCCGTCACTCCAATCCGCAAACTCCGCCATTTTCGCCACAAACGTCTCATCTACAACAATTTCGGAGGAATCCCGCGGCGCACGGCCTTCCAGGAACTGGATACCCATCAGGTCGTAGAATTCCGGAGAGCACTCATATTGGTCGGCAATATTGAACAGTTCACGGTCGTCATCGGGCAAGTACACGTTATCTCCATTGGAACCCTCGAAAGGCAGATTGTAGGCCGCAGCCACGCCGGTAACCTCCGGAAGATTCCGCAGCGTCTGGTGTGCCCGCGTCAACGCCTGCCGGTCACCATCGAACATATCGAAATAGTACAGGTTCTTGTAGTCATAGCCCGTATCGGCATTTGACACCATCTGATATTGTCGGCCGATGATGAGCATCATTACCACCAGGAACACGTTGATGAGCACCTGCACGCCCAGGAGACCCAGTTTCCAGTTGCGGGAGTTCTCGGTATAGTTCTTCAAAGCGGCGTAAACCGGGATTCGTTGGTAGAGTTCTGCTGGGACGACAATGGAAATGATGAGTACGAAAAGGACCACGGCTGTAATGGCCACGATGCTCTGCGGTACCAGCAGCGTCTGGAACGGCACGCCTAGCAGGTTTTCCACGATGCCGCGACCCGCAAAGATGATGATAGCGGCAAGAGCCAGCGAGAGTACAATATGCAGCAGCGCTTCCTTTGTCAGCATTCCGTAAATATGCTTTCCTTCTGCGCCATAGCACTTGCGAACCCCCACTTCTTTGGACCGTTTCACCATCGAGGAAATCACAATCAGGATGTAGTTCAGCAGAGAAATCAGAATCAGCAGCGTCGCTACAATCGAAAGCAGGATCACCTGCGTCTTTACCTCCGGATTGGACGTGTGCAACTTGCTGAAGGGCTTCAGGAAATACTTGAACTGCATCCCCCGTGCTTCAAGTTCTTCCAGCGGCTGATGGGCTTCCTGCATTTTGCGGATGCCATCGGAAAGAGTGCCGGGATCAACCCCCGGAAACAGCTTTACATAGCCTTTGTAACGGTCGTTTCCATTCCAGTTGTCAGTGCTCTGCTTACCGTAGGTATCCATCGAGAGCAGGATATCGTAGTCCAAACTGCCATTTTTCGGGAAATCTTCGAACACGCCTTCAACGGTCAGCTTCAGCCCGTCCATATCCTCATTGGCAATCTGTTTCCCGATACACTCCTGTGCGCCTCCCAGTTTTTCGGCGAAGCTCCGGCTCACCATCACCGACCCCCATTTGCCCAGCACCTTCACCGGATCACCGGCAAGGATGGGCCGGTCGAAAACCTTGAAGAAACAAGTGTCAGCACAGACCAGCGTTCCGGAAAGCTTATTGCCACCCTCATCCAAGTATGTATTCCCATTGAAAACGAAGGTGGTACGTGTGCCTGCCTCAACGCCGGGCACTTCCTCCATAAAGCCCACAGCTACTGCACCGCTTACCTGACCATAGTCCTTCTCCTCACCCTGCATAGAGTACCAGGTGTTGATGATGTACACCCGGTTGATGTCACGATAGAAGCTGTCGTAGCTGAGCTCAAAGAACACCTTGGCAATGAGCACAATCCCCACCGCCAGTCCCACTCCCAGGGACAGCACCTTAATCCAAATATCGCTTTTTGTTTTCATCTTAAATATGTATCTTTGTCAAAACTCTTGATTATGCGGATTCTTCAGCAACCTGTTACCCGTACGGAACTCAAGGCATTGGCGCAAAACACGTTCGGTGATATGATAAAATGTGTGGCCGATGTTAAGCGTATGCTTTTGGCGCTTGACGCTGACTTGCATGCCGATCTTGAGCGTATGTTGCTGGAAGATGGTTCTGCACAGGAAGACTTGTGGGGAGTCAACCTTTGGGTAGAGGAAGATGGTGAAGACTTCATTGAATTTGACTCGCTCATCAACATTCGCTCTTGGCAAGGAAATCCTTCCCGCGATGTGATAGATCCGAAAGTTCGAGAGTCCATCAAGGCAATTGTCGAACAGTTTATCACTGAATAAATGCAACACGCTTCATTGGAAAACGGCCGCTGGGCCGAGCTCTCTTTTCCACAGCAGATGGCCAACATCGGCAGCGAGACTTCCCGCGTGTATAAGGCTCTGGAAGCTGGCAAGGAAGGCCGCGCCGCGAGTGCATTCAACCGCTTCCAGGAACTGATTGACCTTACCATCAGGTATGGACGAATAGGACAATCGGCATCGGCCCGCAGTGCCATGTGGGAAGAGATCTGTCGCTTCCGCGAACTGTACTGCGCTGCCTTCGAGGAACGAAATCTCCCCGAACTGGCTGCCGCCAACCGATATCTGGACCAATTTGCTTCCATAAAATAGTCTATTCTTTCTTCAACTCAATCGCCGGATTGGTCCGGGCGGCCTTGAGGGTTTGCCAGAGCACGGTTCCAAAGGCGATGGCCAGCGAAATCAGGGCGGCCACTACGAACACCCATCCGTAGCCTTCAATACGGTAAGCGAAGCGTTGCAGATACACCTGTGCGGCCCAGATAGCCAGCGGGATGCCGATTAAGCAGGCTACTCCCACTAGCATCATATAGCTGCGGACATTCCTCCACGTCTCACTGCTCACATCGGCGCCAAACACCTTTCTCACAGCTATCTGCTTGGTGTTCTCATCGGCAAAGTAGGTGCTCATGGCAAGAAGGCCCAGCAGGGAAATCAGCACCGCCAGAACCGCAAAGAGTTCCACAAGGCGCAGGGTTCTCTGGACAGGGGTAAGCATCTTCTTATTTATGTCACGCACAAAGCCATACCGCCACGCCGGTTCTTCCACACCGGCCGTTTCCAAACGATAATCCCGATACGCCTGCCGGATGGCTTTGTCGTAAGACTTATCCTCTCCGGTGGTGCCAATGAGGAGGCAGTTGGAGTAATGCAGTTCTTCGGCACGTGTTACGATGACTCCGCCATTGGGGTTCTGATTGCTCTCGGAGGCCGGACGGGTGGGATAATCCGTCACCACGCCGCTGATGAACTCCGGCCGGGCACCGTTCATACTGATTCTTCTTGGGAAAACGGTAGATGTATCTGACACCGCCGCCGCGTTGAAAGCACTGCGGCTCATCCAAAGCGAATGCGTCAGCGGATGACCGAAATCTTCCTCCACCTCCAGCCCCAGCAGTTTGAAATAGGTGGAATCGCAAACGATGACGGGCATATCCACGCGATGGTCTTCATCCACCTTGACGCCCATGGTCATATTAATGAGTCCCGGAATACCACGTCCCACACCCGCTTTTGTCACAAAGGGCAGTTGCTCCACCTTGTCCTTGAAGAGTTTCATCTTGTCGTAGTTCTGCGCGGAATACTCAATGTAGTAAAGGTTCTCCGTGGCAGCGTGCATCGGCCGGGTGAGCATGTGCCGCATCTGAACTTCCATCACCAGCGCCAGGGCAATCAGGAATACCGACAAGACGTTCTGCACCACGATGAACACCTTACTCAGTACCATTTTGCTGCGGCGCCGGAGTGTGCCTTTTATTACGTCGATGGGCTGGTAGCGTGAGGCGACGATGGCCGGAAGAAGGCCGCAAATGGTGCCCAGGAGCAGGAGGCCGGCGATGTAGGCCAAGATATACCCCGGCGTCATCATGAAAGACAGTCTTACGCTGGTGTCTCCGATACCCAGCATCACCTCATCCGGATCGCTGGTGGAAACGAGTCTGTTCATCATGGGGACCAGAAAATCGGCCAGCAGCAGTGCCGCGGCAAAACAGACTGAAGTGAAAACCACAGATTCGCCGATGTATTTCCAGAGGATGCCGGTTTTGTCGGCCCCGAGGAGGCGCCGGGTGGCCATTTCCTTGGACCGCTTGCCCGTAAGCGCCAGGCTCAAGTTTACATAGTTGAAGATGGCCGACAGGAGCAGCAGGAGTACAACCACAGTCAGGAGCTTGAGCATCTGGGGGTTGCCCTGTCGGGTAAGCCCGTTACTGTTCCCTGTGGCAAAGAAGGCCTCATCCATGCGGTAAGCTTTCCAGGAATCCACCTTCTCCTCACCCCAGACAGGGTCGTAGTTCTTGTGCAGCAGCGCTTTTACTTTGGCGTTAACATCGTCGGAATAAGCATCTTCGCGCGCGCGGAACCATGTCGTGTAGTTGCCGATGCTGCCGAAGTTACGCTCCCCATCTGCAGCCCATGCTCCTGAAATGTGCGTAATGATGTCATAGGGCATAAAGAAGGTTCCGTCAAAATCGGCAAAGATTCCTTTGATGGTCCGGTCCTGTTCATCCACGTTGATGATTTGGCCGATGATGTCATTGCCGACCCGATCGGCAATCTTCCTAGCGAGGGATTCACTGATAAGGACATCGTCTTTGCCGACAAAATCTTCCACACTGCCTTCCACCAGGCGGTACTGCGGGAACACTTTGAAAAAGTCGGCATCAGTCTCCATCCCGGAGCAGGGGAACAGCTCATTGCCTTCACGGATGAGCGGCTGCCACAGCATGGCCGCACGTGTTGCGGCCTCCACCTCCGGGATATTCATCTCCAGCTCTTCCTTGTCCCAATAGGTCAGCCCCAGGAACTCGTCGCTGCCTAGCACGAAGGTCCGTTTCCAGTCCGGCGACTCATGCGCCACCTCGTACTGCTGCACCACGTAGGAGCCGATGAGGATGACAAAAGCCAAGCTCACCGCCAGTCCCACCGCCTCGATGGCCGTGTATAACTTGTTACGGGACAGGAATTTAAGGTAACTATTCATATAGATTCTTCACTTCACTTCGCTTCGCTACGTTCAGAATGACAGGTCAGATTCTGCAGCTCATCCTTGTCATTCTGAGCGCAGCGAAGAATCTAAAGTTCATTCTTGACATCGGAGACAATCTGGCCGTCGAACAGGTCGATGGTCCGCTGGGCGCAGGCGGCATCCTTCTGGCTATGCGTCACCATCACGATGGTGGTGCCCTCGGCATTCAGTTCCTTCAGCAGGTTCATTACCTCCCTTCCGTTTTTAGAGTCGAGATTACCGGTGGGCTCATCGGCGAGGATCAGCTTGGGGTCTGCCACCACGGCACGGGCGATGGCCACACGCTGCTGCTGGCCGCCGGAGAGCTGCTGCGGGAAGTGCTGGGCCCGGTGGCTGATGTTCATCCGCTTCATGATGTCCGTCACCTTCTGCTTGCGCTCGCTGGCAGATATATTCAGATAGCGCAGAGGCAGCTCGATGTTCTCATACACATTGAGTTCGTCGATGAGGTTGAAGCTCTGGAATACGAAGCCGATGTTGCCCTTACGGAACTTGGTGCGCTCCTTCTCCTTGAGGTTGGCCACTTCGGTATCCAGGAGTTTGTAAGAGCCGCTGGTGGGATTGTCCAGCAGGCCCAGGATGTTCAGCAGCGTGGACTTGCCGCAGCCCGAAGGCCCCATGATGGCAACAAACTCGCCGTCCTTGATTTCAAAGGAAACACCATTGAGCGCCGTAGTCTCGATCTCTTCCGTGCGGAAGACTTTGCAAAGATTGTTAACAGTAATCATAATTGTTTGTATTTTAATTGTTTATTATTCATTCTTCAACGATTCTACAGGATTGGCGTTGGCTGCCCTCCAGCTCTGGAGCGTGACAACGGCCAGGGTGATGGCAGCGACCAGCAACAGCGCCACCAGGAAGATCCATACTGGGATAGGCGCCTGGTAGGCAAAGCCTTTCCTCCAAACCGACATAATCCAGTATGCAAACGGGGCGGCCACAGCAAAGCTGACTCCGGCCATCACCAGGTACTTCTTGTTAATCATCTGCAGGATGCTTCCCACAGTGGCGCCGTTTACCCGGCGCACCGCGACCTCCTTCTTCAGGAATTGCGTTTCAAAGAAGACCAAGCCGATGATACCAATGGTGGCAATGAGCAGGGCGACCATCGATGCAATGGTAATGAGTTTCCCCAGCGACACTTCGCTCTGATACATATTCTCAATCCATTCATCCAGATGCCGAACGGCCACCTGGTCCGGCTCCCTGGAGGGGTCGAAAGCGCAGATTGTCTCCTGAATATATTTGGAAACCTCTTTGAAGTCGGCTCCCGGAGCGGTCTTGACATACATCACACTGAAATTCCTCCACTGCGTCTTTCCCCAGTTGAGCAGCACCAGCGGCCCCATCGGATGCTTGAGAGACTTGAAGTTGAAGTCCTTCACGATGCCCACAATCTCGGCATTGTCCACGTGGCCGCCCATAAAGCTGCCCACGTGATATTGGGGAAAACTCTGGATAAAAGTCTCGTTGGCAATGAAGCACCCTGTCTCGCTCTGATTGTCGGACTCCTGGAAATCCCGTCCCTCTACGATCTGCAAGCCGAAGAATCGCACAAAGTCGTCCGTGACCGGGAGCACTTCCATAAACACCTGCTTTCCGTCATCTCCCGTGCGGCCCCACCCCATCTTCTGGTCGGATACAATCAGGTTATCGGCAAAGGTCACATCCACGATGGAGGGGTTCTGGAGCAGTTTGTCATGCACTGCATTGTGCGCTCCACCGGCATAGTATCCACACCACACCTGAAGGATATTCTCCTGCGGGAAGCCCATATCTTTATTTGCCATGAACTTGGTCTGGACATTCACGTACAGAGCCATCAGGATGAACACAAAGGAAAGGATGAACTGCAAGGCGACCAGTGCGTTGCGCAGGCTGCGGCCTTTCACGCTGGTCCCGTAGGATCCTTTCAGCACCAGTGCGGCAGGCTGTGAAGTCGAATACAGCGCCGGTGCAATTCCCGCAGCAACGGCAGAAAGAAGCGCTATCCCCAGCGTAATGACCAGAATGCCGATATTATCCTTCAGTGCTATGGAATCCGACACGTACGATGCCCAGGACGTTCCACTCACCACGTGGACAATCAGGCAAGCCAGAGCAAAAGCCACCAGTGCAATAAGTCCGGCATTCAGCAGTTGCCTGCCGATGAGCGAACCGCGCTCTTCGCCCAGCACTTTCCGGGTATTGATATTTTTGATTCGAAAAGGGACCTCCGCAAAAGCAAAGTTGATAAAATTGATGATTGCAATGAGAATCAGCAGGATGGCGATGGCTGCCAGAGTGATGGTAATGGATTTGTTGGCGGCAACTTCCGATGCCTTTACATCCTTCTCGTAATGAGCATCGTGTAAATTGCTGATACGGAATCCTTTTCGAAAATCGTCTCGTTCTTCTTCAGCGATATTGTCTCCGAAATAAGACATGAATACATCAAGTATTGCAGCCTGTGTTTCCTTTGCAAGGGAAGGGTCTTTTAGCTTGAGGAACTGAGGGAAGGACCACTCGTCACCAGATGTCAACCATTGATCACCCATGTTCTCCATTATGCCATAGTGCATGCTGAAATTGCGTGGGTTGTTTTTGTATACGCCTACGATACGGGTAGATACTCCATCTCCGGTCTGGAGAATCTTTCCTACAGCGCTCTCGCTCCCGAAAAACATCTGTGCGAAAGCCTCATTCAGCACTGCGGTTCCCTTTGTAGTGAATTCCTTTGCTGAGCCTTCTATCCATTCAAACGGAAACACGGAGAACATAGTGCTGTCCACCAGAACGGCAGGAATTGTAATGGCCGACTCCTTGTTCCCTTCTCGATAATAGATTTGGTTGCTGAGCCCCATCATCGTTCCTACCGCTTCGATATTCGGGCTGGCATCACGCACAAGTTCTATCATCGGTCTGCAGAAATACGTACTGAAAAGACCTTGGTCTATCCAATTGTTCTCCATCCGGAACACCTGATCGTGCCCCTCAAAGTTCTTATCGTAGGTGGCGTCCCACTTTACCTGCACCATCAGGATCATCGCCGCGGCAAACGCCACACTCATCCCCAGGATATTGATCAGCGTAGAAACGCCCGTCTTTCTGAATATCTTCATCGCTTAAAATACCAATACATCTGAATCCCCATAAGTCTCATATCCGGAGGTAATAACCTTCTCACCGGGCTCAAGGCCTTCCAGCACCTCGTAGTACTGTGGGTTCTGGCGACCGATGCGGATCTCTCTTTTGACGGCTTTGGTGCCTTCTTTGTTAACGACGTAAATCCATTTTCCGCCGGTTTTCTGGTAGAAGGTGCCGCGCGGGATGATGACCGCCTCTTCCGGCTGGCCCAGCTGGAGGTTCAGGTAGTAGGTCTGGCCGGAGCGGATGTTGTCCGGCTGCTCGCCGTCGAACTTGAAATCGGCTTTGAACTTGCCGTCGCGCACCTCCGGATACACCTTGCGGATGCTGGTGGAATAGGTCTCGCCCTGGCGCTCGAAAGTGGCCTCCAGGCCTGCCACCACGCGATCGATATAGTGCTCATCAATCTGGGCTTCTACTTTGTAGGTGCCTACACTATTGATTTGACCTATCTTGGTGCCGCTGGCGATGCTCTGCCCCAGGACCACATCCAGCAGGCCCAGTTCTCCGTCAATGGGGGCTTTCACAATGAGGTTGCCCTTGCGCTTGCGGATCATCTGCATATTCAGGAGCATGTTCTCCAAGGACTCCTCCATGCGGTCAATCTGGGTGCCACGATACAGGCTGTCCTGCTTGGAACGTTCGCGGATGAGCTCATACTTCTGCAGGGCCAGACGATAGTCTTCCTCGGCCTTCAGGTAGTCCTCGCGGGCAATGAGCTGGTCCTCATAGAGGGCTTTCTGCTGCTCATAGGCACGTTTGAGGCGTTCCACGTTGGTGCCGTACTCCAGTATATTCTGGCGCACGTCCAGCTTCTGCTGCTCCATCTGGATCTGGGTATTGCGAAGGATGTTCTCCTTCTCGGCCAGTTCGGCCTCGGAGTTCAGGATCTGGAGGTCCAAGTTGTCATTGTTCAGGATCAAGATGGGGTCTCCAGCCTTCACCATGGAGCCTTCCTCGATGAGGATGGTCTGCACCACGCCGCCCTCCTGAGGGCTCAGCTGGATGGTCGTCATCGGCTGCACCCTTCCGCTGATGCGGATATAGTCGTTGAATTCACCTTTGACGGCGTTGGAAACAGTGATGGAATCCTTGTCCACCCGCAGCGTCTTGTTGTTGGGCCGGGCAATCAGGTACACGATGAACACCAGCAGCAGCGCACCCAGCCACCAGGGCAGGGCCTTCTTGGTAAAAGCGACTCTCCAGCCTGTTTTCTTTTCAATTACTTTATCCATAATGTTGGTTTATTATCTTGTTGACAGATGAGGGCAAGGGGTCTGAAACCTGTGCCACCCTCGACATCATAAGAGGGAGGGGCCCAACCGTCAGGTTGGGAGGGTTCGCGAAGCGACGGTTTCAGACCCCTTGCCCCCATCTGCAGATCATTGGTTAATATAGTCTACTCCGTAATAATATCTGACCACCGCCTGCTTGATGATATACTTGAACAGGCTGTTCATCTCATCGGCCTGGGCCTTGAGGAAATTGTTGTTGGCCGTCTGAAATTCCAGCGGGGAGATGAGGCCCTGTTCCAACTTTTTCAAGTTCAGCGTGTAGGCTTCCGCCTGCACTTCGGCCTTGCGCTGGGCCTGTTGGTATGCCGTAGCGGCACCGTCCCGATCCTGAATGGCCCTGCGGACTTCGCTTTCTACATCCCGGCGCTTCTGATCCAGCTCGGCCGTAGCCTTGTCCAGTGCATTGCGTTTGCGTGAGATTCTGGAATGGCTGCTCAAGTGGTTCCAAATGGGGATTTGGAGGGAGAGCTCCACATATTCGCCGCCATTGTTCTTGAACTGATTGGCAAAGGTGGCAGTCTCAGAGCCCTGATAGGTATAGTAGCTGGTGCTCCAGCCTGCATACAGTCCTAACGTGGGAAGCAGCTGCCATTTGGCCGTGTTCAGCTCCCGCATAGCGTTCAGCTGCTGCCAGGATGCAATCTGGATACCCGGATTATGCTCCAGGGCATAATTGACAATAGATTCTTCGCTATCGCCCAGAATGACAGAGGAATCGCTCAGATTGACAGAAGGATTGATATTGTCATCCTGAGCGTCAGCGAAGAATCTCAGGTCGCAAATAATTTGCAGCTCCTCATCCACCGGCCAGAACATCAGGTCAGCCAGGGTCATCTTCTGATCCAGGTACATATGATAGGTATTCGTGAGGTCATACTGCCTATCGGCCAGGTCGGCCTCCATCTCAATCATATCGGCGTGTCCCCTCTGTCCCAGCTCTTCCTGGCGCTTGGCCTTGGTCAATGCCCGCTCCGCCGTAGCCACCTGCTCCTCGTACACTTCGCAGAGGCGTTTGTAGTACACTACATTATAGTACGCCTCCATCACCGCCAGGCAGATATCGGCCTCCACCTGTTTCTCCTGGGAGTCCGCTATCAGCATACCCGTCTTGGAAATCTTCCAGTTGTTCACCGCTTGGAAGCCATCGAAGAGGTCGTACCCGGCACTTATGCCATAGTTATTGTGGAACGACGTCGTGTTGAAATAGGTATTCGTCTGTGGGTCGATGCTCCGGCCGAAGTTATAGTAGGCATACGTCTGCGCATTGATCTGCGGGGTAAACAGCTTCAGCGCCGCATCCCTCCGGTCAATCTGCGCATCGCCGATGGCTGCCTGCTGGATGCGGATCTTCGTAGAGTTAGACACCGCATATTTCATACAGTCATTCAACGTCATTACTGATCCTTCGCTACACTCAGGAAGACGATCATCCGTAGTCTGGCCGCTGGCGAACACCGTCACGGCGGACGCCAGGGCACTAACTACGCACTTTTTGAAAAGGTTTCTCATATCAAATCCATGTTTAACCGACATGACGCAAGCACTCTTCGTGCCAAAAGCAATAATTCATTGATTTGTATATACTTACCACAAAATGGAGCAGACAGAAAAGTGTAAAGTTTACATTACACTTTACACTTCGAGCTTTACAGTTTTGGGATGTGTGTCATTTCCGGATTTAGGTTGACTCCGATTGGAGCCTATCCCTGATAGAAGTTGACTCTGGTTTAACGTTATTACTGGTATAGGTTGACTTTCGTCATTATCCCTGTTTTTGGTTGTCTTCCCAGGTCTTATCCCGGTCA
>JAFUZO010000014.1 GCA_017476575.1 Bacteroidales bacterium
TACCAGATACGGCCCGGGGTGACGAGCTACGCCACCCTGTACAACGGATACACGGACACCCTGGAGAAGATGCTCACGCGGCTGGACCTGGACCTGTACTACCTGCGGAACCGCTCGGTGGGGTTCGACCTCCGGATCCTGGGGCTGACGTTCCTGAACATCGTGGGAGGGAGGCGGTTCTGAGATGGCGGCATCGGCACGCATAGCATCCGATCCGGCGTCCGCGCGGTGGTACGCCGCGCGGGTGCACCACGGGGTGGAGCTGAAGGTGCGGGACCGCCTGGCGTCCGCGGGGGTGGAGCACTTCATCCCGACGGAGCGGCGGCGGAAGACGCGGGGGAAGGGCGTGGCGGAGCGTCCGCGCATCAGCGCGCTGGTGTTCATCCGTGCGACCAAGCGGGAGGCGCTGGAGCTCGCGGGCGGGGCGGGCCTGCCGGTGCGGTACATCGTGGACTGCGCGACGCGGACCCTCCTGGTGGTCCCGGACAAGGAGATGGAGGACTTCCGGCGGGTGCTGGACCTCTCGGTGGAGGAGGGCGGCCTGATGGACGCCCCGCTGTCGGTCGGCGCGCGGGTGCGGGTGACCAAGGGTGCCCTGAAGGGCGTGGAGGGGTACGTGCTGGAGCTGCAGGGCCGGACCTACGTGGTGGTGGGCCTGCTGGGGAGCCTCTTCGCCAAGGCGCGGGTGCCCCGGGCCTGGCTGGAGAAAGTAAAAGGATAAGATATAACAACAAAAGATACAAATGGTTATGAAGAAGAAACAATTCGAGAGACCGGCGGTGCTTCAGGAGGTGCGCCTGCACCTGGAGCGGAATTTCGCGGAGTCGGTCGTGGATGATTGCGAGGCCGTCGAGACCGCCGGCCAGGAAGTCGGTGATGTATTTGAAGACGCCTCATCCGGAACGTTCAATCATAGTTGGGAATAAGCCTATGAGAAAGTTGTTGATTACGATTGCCGGCACTGCGGCGATGCTGACGTCCACCTCCTGCATCAAGGAGGCCGTCGGTGAGGCGATGGTGGGCACCATCCATTTCGGTGCTTCCACGGTCTACGAGAACGGCCCTGCCACCAAGACGGATTATAGCGGGAAGGACCAGGATGATAATGGCATCAGTTCAAGTTCGAGGTATGAACGCATAGACTGGCTGAGCACGGACAAGATCCGCATCTTGTGCGACCAGGCCGTCCTTGTCTCCGGCAGCGGCCATCATGCCGATTATTCCGTGATCCCTGCTGGTGTTGATGAGGCTGCAAGACAGAAGCACAAGGCTTCCGTCGTCCCGGCAGACGACAACGGCCTCCAGTGGAATGGGGACGGGACCTATCATTTCTATGGCTATTATCCGTCGACGGCACAGAACCCCCGTGCCACCATCAACACAAAAGCCACCAGCCTGGCGACCGTGACCGGCCATATCCCGGCGACGCAGTCCGTCACGTCGGGCACCGGCGAGGAGGACCATGTCTTCAAGCCGGATATGGACTATGCCTACATGTATGCCTATGCATCGGCGAGCAGCGGGGGCACGGTCTCATTGTCCTTCAAGCCGCTCTTCACGGCGGTCGAGTTCACGCTGCTCACGGATCCGTCGAGCCCGGTTTCCGGCAACAAACTCACGAAAGTGGCCCTCTCTTCTTCCCAAAGCGGCTCCTCTCTCGCCGGTGATTTCAGCGCCACACTGAACCAGTCGGCCTCCTTCGAGGACCTGGCCATCACCTCCGGCTCCAACGAGATCACCATCACCCTGCCCGACGGCGGCGTGGATTTGGATGAAACCGAGGCTTACACCGTCACTTTCCTGATGCTCCCGCAGGACCAGACCGAGTTGACCCTCACCCTGACCTTTGCGGACAACACCACCCGCGCGTTGGCGCTGAAGGATAACGGCAATTGGATAACCATTCCCGCCTGCAAGAAGACGTACATCTGGAAACTGGCCGCCCCGGCGACGGTGGAGACATATACATACACTTTGACAGCCACGTCTCCCTCCTCGGATTTCCCCCAGGCCGGATCTACACAGTCCTATACTGTAACGAGTTATAAAACAGGGACTACGTCCGGGACAACATCTGCTGTACCCTGGACGGCCTCTTTTTCCACGGACGGCGGCAATACATGGACGGATACGAAACCCGATTGGTTGACTGCCTTCACAACCAGTGATGCCGGCTCCACCACTGCACAAAATTATGATGCCACCGCGAGTAAAAACGACAGTTACACAGGCTGGGGTGGGAGCAAGACCGAAATGGCCACTTCAAAAGCGACGGCGTATGACCTTTCCTGCCACGACATCTACGGCAACTCTACGGGAGGCACGGAGCGTTCGGCTCCCTATAACACGGCCAACTGCTATGTCGTCAGTGCGCCGGGTTGGTACTGTTTCCCTTGTGTGTACGGTAACGCTATCACAGGTGGAGTTGACAAGGGCGAGACGTACAATAAAGGTAAATCCGATGCGACAAATATAATGGGAGCGTTCCTGAACCATAAAGGTGCTGCAATTACCGATGCCTGGATCAATAAAAATTCCGTTACAATCAATGGCGCATCTGTTCTCTGGCAGGAGGTGTCTGACATGATTCAGAATGTGTCATTTGAATCTGACTACATTTATTTTTATGTCAATCCTTCCAATATCGCGCAGGGCAATGCGGTCATCATAGCACAGGAGGGCTCAACCACCGTGTGGAGTTGGCATATCTGGGTGATGGACAATCCAACCGAAAAGTTGGCCACCAAGACCGTTTATTCTCATGCGACTACGAATGTAAGTATCGTTAATCCGCAGGGGATGATGTCGATGAACCTCGGCACCGTGGAAGGCCCGGCGGCCCAAGGCAGGAGTGTAATGGTCCGTTTCTCCCAGCCGGGTTCATCGGAGACCGCCGCCATCACCATCAAGCAGAACGGAAGTACGACAAACTATACCAGCACGCATTATCAGTGGGGCAGGAAGGACCCGTTCTCAAATGTGCCGTCCTGTTTCGGCACTCCTCAGAATTATGTTCAGGCCTCTGCGACAGTCGGTAATGCTATACAGGAACCCAATGTCTTTTTCCAATACAATTCCTCCAGCACATATGACTGGTTGTATACACGTTACGATAATCTTTGGAATACAAACGTAACAACGTATGCTGATTCAGATTTAGGCGTACAAAAGACAATTTACGACCCATGTCCCCCGGGTTTCAAAGTCCCTAATAGAAATGCCTTTTCCGGATTTAACACGAGTGAAGCAAATCTCTCCGGTACCGGTCATATCAGCGCTTCTAATAATACCACATTCAGCACATATAAAGGTTACTATTTCTATGTGAATCCATCTGACCATGATCAGGGAACGATTTTCTTCCCCGCCTCGGGTGATCGCAGCGGCAGCAATGGGTCGTTGGACCTCGTTGGGAGCTACGGCCACTATTGGGCGGCTGCCGCCTGCATCTTTGGTCCGTGGTGGTACGGAGGCGGCCTGAGCTTCAGCAGTTCCTACGTGGGCGCCGACTACGGCTGCTACCGCGCGTTCGGTTTTGCGGTCCGGCCTGTGGCGGAGTAATGACTATTTGATTATTTGACAATTCGATTATTTCCCTCCGGCTTGCAGCGAGGTCACTGAAAAAGTGGTCATTCTCAAAATTGCGACATTTTGTCCTCGTACCCCCTACGAGACTCGTTGTCAAATACGCGACTCTCAGAGAGGAAATTTGCAACCTAGGGACTTTTTCAGTGGCCTCAATGGATTGCACCCGAAAACCAGCAAATAACTCACAGATAGATAGTTGAGTGCTTCGTACCCCTTACCCTAGCAGTTCCACGCCGATGCCGGGGGCCGTGGGGAGGGAGAGACGGCCGTCCACGACCTGGACGCCGCGGAAACGGTCGTTGGAAATGAGGAGGTTGCCGTCGAGGTCGGCGAAATCGACGGCCGGGGAGAGTTGGGCGGCGGCAGAGATGCCGCAGGAGGTCTCGGTCATGCAGCCGAGCATCACCTTCATGCCGAGGCCGCGGGCCAGGTCTACCATCTTGTGCGCCTCCCGCAGGCCGGTGCATTTCATGAGTTTGATGTTGATGCCGTCGAAGACCCCGCGCAGCGCCGGGACGTCGGCGAGCCGCTGGACGGACTCGTCGGCGAAGACGGGCAGCGGACTGCGTTCGGTGAGCCAGGCCTGGTCGTCCACACGGCCGATCGGGAGCGGCTGTTCGACCATGACCACGCCATGTTCCTTCAGCCAGTAGATCATGTCGAGGGCGCGGAAGCGGTCGGTCCAGCCCTGGTTGGCGTCCACGGCGATGGGAAGGTCGGTCACGCTCCGGATGGTCTCGACCATCTCCTTGTCGTTGTCCAGTCCCACCTTTACCTTGAGGATGTTGAAGCGGTCGGCGCATTCGAGCGTCTTCTCTCGGACTACATCGGGCGTATCGATGCCGATGGTGAAGGTTGTCGAGGGAGCCTTGGCCGGATTGTAGCCCCACAGGCGGTGCCAAGGGGCGCCGACCAGTTTGCCGACGAGGTCGTGCAGGGCAATATCCACGGCTGCCTTGGCCGCCGTATCACCTTCGGAAAGGCTGTCCACATAGGAAAGGATATCTTCCAGCTCGAAGGGATTGCTGAACCGGGAGAGGTCCACCTTCTGGAGGAAGGCGGTGACCGATGCAACCGATTGGCCGAGGTAAGGCGGCATCGATGCCTCTCCGTAGCCGGTATAACCCTCATAGTCGATCTCGACCTGGACATCGGGCGTGGTGGTCCGGCTGTAGGAGGAAACCGTGAAGGTGTGTCTCAATTGCAACTCGTAGGGGAAGAAGCGGAGCCGCATCTGCCCACCGCCCAGCGTGTTGACAGGGGACGACTCCCGCTTGTTTCCGACCGGGCCGCAAGCCATGGCCAGGCCCGCACCGACCGCCGCCAGGGAAGCGGTCTTCAGAAAATCTCTCCGGTTCTGCATAGGATCACTCGTTGTAGTAGGGATTGGTCAAGGTGGTATTCAAGCCTTCCTCCCGGTCGACGTAAGGCAGCACGCGCCCGGCGAAGAGGTAGCGGCCGGTGTTGTAGGCGTCATAATCCGGTGCAGAAGGGTCCATGCTCGCGACCTTGACCCGGCCGAGGGAATGGATGAAGCGCCGGTCGCCGAGATAGAAGCCCACGTGGGAAACGCGGCCGGTCTCCCGGTTGCCGAAGAACAGAAGATCGCCGGGCTGGAGGACTTCCGGATCCGTAATGCGTTCTCCCATAGGCGCCTGCTGAGAAGCATCACGGGGGATGATGATATCGTGCAGATACAGTACCGTGCGCACGAAGCCGCTGCAATCCATCCCCTTCGGCGACATGCCGGCCCAGAGGTACGGGAACCCGTTCATGGACAAAGCTGTTGCCAAGATGGCCGCCGGGCTCTGGTCGAGTCCGGCCCGCCAGCGTTCCTCGGTCATCGCGATACTCCGGTGGATGTAGCCCTCCCGGCCGTCGGGAAAGCCGACATGCAGGTAACGTCCCTTCCGTCCGAGATAGCGGAGGCGGTCCCCGGCCACGACATCCGAGACGGTATCAGCCTTCCGGGAGGGCTTCGCAAGGACCACGCCGGAGAGTCCGGTCACGACGACTTTCGGCGACGCATTCCAGGCACTATAGGCCTCACGGCTCATCGGTGTAATGCCTTCCCGGTGGACCCAGCCGGTATAGGTGTCCGGTGACTGGATTTCCGGCCAGCCGTTCTTTCCGGATACCTGGAGGATATGGACAGGTGTTCCCAGCAGGGCCTGGGAGACCATTTCGGCATCATAGTCCGGTGTCGCCCGCAGGTTGCAGACGGACAGGTTCACGACCCCGTATTCCTGGGCGGAGAGGGTCACGCAGGCCGCCAGCGCGACAAGGCTGCAAATTATCTTTTTCATGAACTCAAAGGTATCGAGAAAAACCGGAATCTGCAAATATCCATAGATATCCATGCTTTATACATACTTATTGCATAACTTTGTGTGTTTGAAACGGACTTGCCATGAAAAAGACTGTCATCTCCCTCATCCCGGTCGTCGTCCTGGTAGCGCTGCTGTCACTTGACATCAGCATTTTCGGCAGCGACGCCATCCTCGGCGCCTCGCAGGTGGCCCTGCTGTTCTCCGCCGGCATCTGCGTATGGCTTTCCATGTGGCTGTTCAAGACCCCTTGGAAAGACTTCGAGGATGCCATCCGGGCCAATGTCGGAGATGTCACCACCGCCATCGTCATCCTGTTCCTGATCGGGGCCATCTCCGGAACTTGGACCATGAGCGGGGTCGTGCCTGCCTTCATCTACTACGGTGTCCACCTGATCAGCCCGAAGGTCTTCCTCGTCACCGCCTGCGTCATCTGCGCCCTCGTCTCCGTGATGACCGGCAGCTCGTGGACGACCATCGCCACCATCGGCGTTGCGCTCATGGGCATCGGCAAGGCGGAGGGCTTCCCGGACGGAATGATAGCCGGTGCCATCATCTCGGGCGCCTACTTCGGCGACAAGATATCCCCGCTTTCCGACACGACAGTCATGGCCGCATCGGTGTGCCGCGTGCACCTGTTCGACCACATCCGCTACATGATGATGACGACAATCCCCTCTATCCTGTTGACCCTCACGGCCTTCCTGATCCTGGGACTTTCACGCGACGGAGCCGGTGCCGACCAGGTCCAGATCTACACCGAGGTACTTTCGACGAAGTTCCATATCACCCCCTGGCTGATGGTGGTGCCGCTGCTGACCGCATTGATGATTGCCCGGAAGATGCCGGCCCTCATGGTCCTTGCCCTCTCGACCCTGACCGCCACGGTGACCGCCCTCGTCTTCCAACCGGACATCATCTTCGGTATCGGTTCTTCCGTCTGCGACGGGCCCCGGGCCAAGGTCTTCTTCGCCGGAACCATCGAGACCATCTACAATTCCGTCACCCTCGATACCGGCCATCCGGAGGTCGACGCGCTGGTCGCATCCCGGGGAATGCTGGGGATGCTCAACACGGTCTATCTCATCATCTGCGCCATGTGCTTCGGGGCCTGCATGCGTGCAGGCGGCATGATTGCCCACCTGGCGCGCCTGCTCCGGCCGCTCACCCGGACGCGGACCGGCCTGGTCGCCTCGACGGTCACAACCGGCACGGCCCTCAACGGCATCGTCTCCGACCAGTATCTCTCCATCCTCCTGACTTCCAATATCTTCTCCGATACCTACGCGCGGGAAGGCTACGAGAACCGCCTGCTGAGCCGTTCTGTCGAGGATTCAGCGACCGTCACCTCGCCGCTCATCCCCTGGTCGAGTTGCGGCATGACCCAGGCCACCATCCTCTCCGTCCCGACCCTCGTCTATGCCCCCTTCTGCCTGTTCAACCTCATCAGTCCCCTGATGTCCATCCTCGTCGCCGCCCTCGGCCGACGGATTGTACGAAGCAGATAATCAACTGATATGCAATAACTTGCTGGTTTTCGAGGGAGGGGTAAATGGATTTGCACCTGAAAACCAGCAAATCACTGATAAACAAAGAATTAAATACTGCACAAAAATCAATAGCCGGGATTCTGGGAGAGGAGGGGGTTGAGGGTGAGGATGTCGGCGGGAAGGGGGAAGAGGGTGGTGTAGCCGGAGGATTCGCCGGGGAGCTGGGGACGGGAACTGTAGGGACGGGTGAAGGCGCCGAAACGGACGAGGTCCTGGCGGCGGAGCCCTTCCCAGGCGAACTCGACGAGGCGTTCGTCCAGCAGGTCGGCGAGGGTGAGCGAAGTGCGTTCCCGGGCACCGGCGCGGCGGCGGACCTGGTTGACGAGCGAAAGGGCTTCGGAAACGTCGCCGCCACTGCACAGCAGGGCCTCCGCCTTCATCAGGAGCACATCGGCATACCGGAAGAGGACGATGTCGTTGTCGACGAGCTTGCCGTCCTTCATGCCGGAAGGGTCGAGTTCGTATTTGCGCATCCGGGCGCCGGCGAGTTTCTCGTCGGGGGTGCCGGTCACATCGAGGGCTACGCTCCAAGGCCGGTAGACCAGCGGCCCCCCGGAGGCGAGCAGGATGGGATCACCTGAGAGGTCCACCGGCTGGCTGCCCCAGTAGTTCACGGCGAAGCGGGGATCCTCGTCGGCCGTTCCGAAACCGTTGGCCTCCAGCACTTCCCGTGTCGCCGAGGCGCCGTTCTCCCCCGTGAACCCGCAGGCGGCGGCATGGTCATAGTGCCGGGAGCGGAAGAGATACTGGAACTGGTTGGAATACAAGATTTTGTCCATCGGAATCGTGAGGATGTTCTCGACAGAGTTCTCATTGTAGACAGCGAAATTGGCGGCATAATCGTCCTCCAGCGCGTAGCCGAAGTCCGTCAAGGCGTCACAGTACGGGATGGCCTTCGCAGAAAGGTCCTGCCCGGCGTAGACGGACGCATTCAGATAGAGTTTGGCCAGCAGGAACCAGGCCACCGGCCGGGTCATCCGTCCATACCAGGTACCGGGCATGTTGCTCCGTTGGAGGGCCAGGTCGTCCGCCACCGCCTCCAGTTCCGAGACGACGAAGGCGAAGACATCAGCCCGGGCGGCCTGCGCCACTTCGTTCATCGCCACGGTCGGCGACTCCACCAGCGGCACGTTGCCGAACAGGTCCAGCAGATAGTAATAGTACAGGGCCCGGACGGCCCGCGCTTCCTGGGCGAGTGCCGGGTATCCCGAAAGGTCGGCAATGGCCTGGTTGGCCAGGACGACGACCTTGTAGAGGTAGTTCCACGTGTCTTTCAGCGGAGCTTCCCCGGTTTCCCAGGCATGAAGGTAGAGCCGTTGCCAGAGGCCGCCGTCGTACCAGTCGCCCCCGCGGGTCGGGAGGATGGCTTCGTCGGTGGTGAAGGTCTCCAGGTCGTAGACGCCGCGGTAGGTGCCCATGAGACCCTGGCTGTCGGCGGAGCCGCCGAACAGGGAATACAGGTTGCCGAGGGTGTTGAGGTACAGGGTATGCCCGTCTATGACGATCTCTTCCCGCGGCTTCTGGTCGCGGGGATGCTTGTCGAGGAAGGAACAGGCGGCGAGGGGTAACAGCAGGAGGGACAGGTATCTTTTCATGGAGGACAGGTCAAAAGGAGAGACGGATGGAAAGGGTGTAGGAACGGTAGACCGGGAAGGAGAGTTTGTCGTCCAGGCCGAAGGTGGCGTCCACGACGGAACTGTTGACCATGGGTGTGAGGCCGCTGTAGGCGGTGAGGGTGGCCAGGTTGTTGACGGATGCGGAGATGCGGAGGTCCCGGACGGCCCGGGCGCGCAGGGGCACGTTCCAGCCGACGGTCAGGTAGTCGATATTGAGGTAGTCGCCCCGTTCGAGCCAGTAGTCGGTCACGGTCTGGTCGTTGATGTTGCGTCCGGGCGCGTCGGCGAGGACGTTGTAGTACGGCAGCGAACCCATGTTCATGTAGGTGAGGGCCGTGCCGTTGAAAATCTTGTGGCCGAAGGCGCCGTTGACCTGGACCGAGAGGTCGAAGTCCTTGAACCGGAAACTGACGTTGGAACCCAGGAGGGCCTTCGGAGCCGCCTCGCCCGCGATGTAGCGGTCGGTCCCGTCGTCGGCCGTGCCATCGCCGTCGAGGTCGGCGATGGCGTAATACCATGTCCCGTCCTCGGCCTGCTCCAGTCCGGTGCAATGCGGCAGGTAGAAGACGCCGAGCGGCTGCCCGACGATCTGGTAGGTCACATCGTTGTGCCCGCCATGGAAACCGGCCCCGTCCATCGCGGTGATGCCCTGGATGGCAGGCGCTTCCAGGTAGGAGCCCTGGTACCAGCCGCTCAGGGAGACGAGCCGGTTGCGCTGGAAGGATAGGTTCAGGTTGACGTTGAGTTCCATCTCGTCGCGGGTGAGCGGGGTGAAGCCGAGGCCCAGTTCGACGCCGCGGTTGGACATCCGCCCGAGGTTGGCCATGAGCCGGTCGTAGGCGAAGGGCGGCACGCTGACCTGGTACTCATAGAGCATGTCAGAGGTCCGCGAATCGTAGTATTCTGCCGTGAAGACCACGCGGTTCTGGAAGAAGCCGGACTCGATGCCGATGTTGGCCGTGGAGCGGACCTCCCACTTGAGGTCCGGATTGGCATTACGGAGCAGCCCGAAGGTCGTCGCCGGAATGCCGCCGTCGTTCACGACCCCGCCCGGTGCGACCAGTTGCAGGGAGTTGTACGGGCCGAGCGCCCCCTGGTTGCCGGACAGGCCGTAACCGGCGTTGACCTTCAGGTTGGAGAGCCAGGCCACCTCCCGCAGGAACGCTTCCCGGCCGGCCACCCAGGATCCGGAGAGGGACGGGAAGAAGCCCCAGCGGTGGTTCGGCCCGAACTGGGAGGAGGCATCGGCGCGGAGGGAGGCCGCCAGGATGTACCGCTGGTCGAACACATACTGGGTGCCGCCCAGGAAGGAGAGCATCCGGACATCGGCATAATACGAACCGGTCCCCTCCCACGGCCGCACGGAACCGGCCTGGATGGCATCATAGCCGAAGATATTGGTGGAGAAATGGGCCGTCGTGGTGTAGAAGCCGGTCGTCAGGGTCTTCTGCGCCTCGGAAAGTGCCGTCACCTCCCAATGATGGAGATCCCGGTCTGCCGCATAGCGCAACTGCACATTCCCCAGCAGGTCCTGCACCTTCTCCGAGGCCCGGTAGGCCTCGCCGTGCGACCAGACGATGGTCGGGAAGAAATGCGCATGGTCTACGACATTGTAGCTATAAGAGGCGAAAGCGCGCAGTGACAGCCCCTGGGCAAGTCGTGCCGTCAACTGGAAATGCGTATTGAGATGGGCATTGTCCCCGTCGTACTGTTTCTCCAGCAGTGATACGGGATGGTTGATCTGGCTGGCGGAGGGAATCTGAAGATAGGAGCCGTCGGATTCCGCACCGGGACGGAAGGTCGGATTGAAGGCCGCCGCGGAATAGAATAGATGCTGCATGTCGTGCAGTTCGGCGGATTTCTGCAGGGATCCGAAGAGGCCGAGCCCGAGGTCCAGAAGACCGTCGAACGCCTTCTGCCCCACATCCAGTTTGACGGAATAGTTCTCGTAGCCATTGGTCTTCACGACGGTCCGGTGGTCCATGATGCCGATGGAGGCGCGGTAATGGTAGTCGTCGGTGCCGCTTCCGAAGGCGATATGGTGGTTCTGCACCCAGCCGGTGCGCAGGATGGAGGACGGCATGTCCGCATCGAAGCCGTGGTCGAGGAAGTCGTAGCCCCGGGCCTGGTTATAAGCCCGGAACCCATCCGCCGACAGCATGCGGAGGTTCTTCGACACCGCCTCGAAGCCGGCCGTCCCGTCGTAACTGATACGGAAAGCGCCGCCACGCCCTTTCTGGGTCGATACCTGGATGACGCCCGAAGCACCCCGGGAGCCGTATTGGGCCGTCTCCGAAGCGTCCTTGAGGACCGTGAAGCTTTCGATGTCGCCCGGATACAGCGTTCCGAGCGTGGAGAGGTCGGATATCACCCCGTCGATGAGGACGAGGGGGTCGTTGCCGCCCGTGAGCGAGGTGGTGCCACGGACCCGGACCGCCGAGAGCATGGCCGCCCGGTTGGCCCCGGAAGAGATGGTCACACCGGCCGCCTGGCCGTTCAAGGCGCCGATGCCGCTGGTTACCAGGCCCTTGTTGAGCTGCCCCTCCGTCACCCGGTGGGAGGAGACCGTCGAAAAGGTGGTATCGGTCTGTCCTGCGGCTGCCAGCGGTACGGCCAAGGCGGAACAGAGGATCAGGAGTCGGGAAAAGCTCATGGTCAAAAGTTTTATGCGGTGCCGGCCTGGTTCCGGAAGCGGCTGATGGCAACACGGATTCCGGAGATATCCAGGTACATGTCTCAGTGCGTCTGCAAAGATACCGATTTTTTGTGATTCCGTGGAATTTCCGTATCTTTGTCAAGACCAACGACTCGACCATGGAACGATTGTTTGCCTTTCTCGTGGCCGTATGCTGTCTCAGCATCGCCGCTTCAGCCCAGTACACAGACGACACCCAGAGCATCTTGAGAAGGAAACGGGCCGGCCTGACCTTGGACGGACAGAAACTCTCTGCCGAAGAGCAGGCACAGCTATTATCCGACATCGGAGGCCTCGACTATACCGAGCAGTGGAATCGGTATGCCCGGGGCCGCAGGACCGGCATCGCCCTGATCAGCGTCGGAGCCGCCACGGCCGCAGCAGGAGCCGCTGTCGTCGCAGGCACCGGACTCGTCTATGTCGTCGGATTGATCATCGTCGCCCCGGTAGCCGGCGTGTCTGACAACGGCGATGAAGTCGTGGACGATTACGGCCGGTCGTTCCGGCCTTGGTTCACCGGCGGTTTCATCGCCCTGGGAGCAGGCGCTGCAGTCGCCGTCGCCGGCATTCCCGTCACCGTCAAGAACTGCCGCCGCATGAACGGCATCGTGGACCGGTACAATGAGGAATACACGCAACCAGCCGCCGAACTGGCCTTCGGCGCCACCGGGAACGGCATCGGCCTGATGCTGCGGTTTTAGAGTCTGTTTTGAAATGACTCAACAGATTCTTGAGCGGTCTTTTTGGAATATTTTTCCCGGACCCGGAAAAAATCTTCTCAAAAATCCCTGTATCAATAAAATATCCATCATTTCAAAATAGACTCCTGAAGGGCGGCCTCCACCGTATTGTCTACCGGAAGGTAATACTTGTAGAATGCATTCTCCCCCAAAGGAGAATAGCGGGCCACAAGTGCTTTGAGCTGCGGTTCGAGGTACGGCAGTGTCTCCTTCCACTCGGCATCGGAGGCCTTCAGGCCGTCCTTGTCGAGGGCGAAGGCGCGGAACTGGCCGGCGACATCGATGCGGCTGAGGAAAGCATCCATTGACGTATAATCGCCGATTTCCCGGAGCCGGGCCGTATACTTGTCGAACATCGCCGAGGCAAAACGCATCTGGGTTGCCTTGCGGTTGCAATCCACATAGAAGGTGGTGGCGCGGGTCGTGTCCATCGGGACGAAGATATCCGGCATGATGCCGCCGCCCCCGTACACGATCCGTCCGCTCCGGGTGCGGTGCACGTCAGAAGTGTTGAGTTTCACGCTGTCGGCCGAGAAGATTTCGCCGCCGGAGTAGCGCTTGTAGATGTCATAGTCGTAATCTGCAGTATAGGGCTTCTGGATACAGCGGCCCGAGGGTGTATAGAACCGCGCCACGGTCAGCCGGACCCCGGAACCGTCTGTGAAGTAGACTGGTTCCTGGACCAGCCCTTTGCCGAAGGAGCGGCGGCCGACGATAGTCCCCCGGTCGTTGTCCTGGATTGCCCCGGCGAAAATTTCGCTGGAGGAAGCGGAGTTCTCGCTGATGAGCACGGACAGCCCCACCTCGCGCAGGGCCCCGTTACCGTCAGCCCGGTAGACTTCGCGAGGCCGGTGGAGTCCTTCCATGTAGACGATGGTGTCGCCCCGGGAGAGGAATTCGTTAGAGAGCAGGAGGGCCTGGTCGAGATAGCCGCCGGAATTATCCCGGAGGTCGAACAGCAGCCGCGTCATCCCTTTCCCCGACAGTCCGGTGAAGGCATCCTTGAACTCGGCATAGGTCGTCCGGGCGAACTTGGAAAGGCGGATGTAGCCGGTCGTGTCATCGATCATGAAGTGCGCGTCGACACTGTGCACCGGGATCCGGCCACGGGTGATCTCGAAGGGGATTTCCTCGCTTCCCCGCTTCACGGTGACGGTCACCTTGGTGCCGGAAGGTCCCTTCATCCGGCGGACCATGCTGTCCTGCGGAAATTTCACCCCGGCGATGACCTTATCGTCCACCTTCAGCAGGCGGTCGCCCGCCATCAGACCGACCTTCTCAGACGGACCGCCTGCGATGACCTCCAGCACCACCGCCGTGTCGTTCGGCACATTGAACTGGATGCCGATGCCTTCGAAGTTGCCGGAAAGTTCCTCCTCGGACTGTTCCAGTTTGACCGGAGGCAGGTACACCGAATGCGGGTCGAGCTCTGCCAATGCCGCAACCACGGCCGCGTCGGTCATGCCCGACCGGTCGATGGTGTCGACATAGTTCTTCTCCACCATCTCCAGGATGAGGTTGAGTTTGCGCCAGTCGGCATACTTGGCCCGGATCAGGCGGCGGCTCTCGTTATATTTGACCACCGACAAGGTGACCAGCGCCCCGATGAGGGCCGCCAGCACCACCTGCAGGAGCGGGAGGAGGAGATTCTTCTTCATGGGTCAGTCCACTTTTTCCACTTCGATGCCGGCCTTCCGGAGCAGGTCGACCCCGTCCGTCAGACGGTATTCATCCCGGTAGACCACCCGCCGGATGCCCGCCTGGATAATCAGTTTGGCGCACTCCAGACAGGGCGAGGCCGTCACATAGAGGGTCGCATCCTGGCTGCTGTTGCCGGATTTGGCCACCTTGGTGATAGCATTCGCTTCGGCGTGGAGGACATAGGGCTTGGTGACCCCGTCCTCGTCCTCGCAGACATTTTCGAAACCGGAAGGGGTACCGTTATAGCCGTCCGAAATGATCATCCGGTCCTTCACAAGGAGGGCGCCGACCTGCCTGCGCTTGCAGTAGGAATTGTGCGCCCAGATCTCCGCCATGGCGATGTAGCTGGTATCGAACTTGTTCATTAACGCTGATAGAGGTAACGCTTGATACTCTTCTTCGGGGTGCGCTCGAAGTCTTCCGGCAGGAACTCGATCTTACGGATCTGCGCATAGTTCGGAAGCTGCTGATTGATGTCTGGAAGGGCCTCGCGGATCCGGTTTTCCAAGGCCTTGCGGTCCAGGCCGTCGAGTTCGGCCTGGTGGTAGTCGGGATAGATAAGGGAGGTCAGGCCGCCGTCGTCCTCGATGACAAGGGAATCCACGACGTAGAGGTAGTTGTTGATGACGGCTTCCAGTTCCTCGGGATAGATGTTCTGGCCGGAAGGGCCGAGAATCATGCACTTGGAGCGGCCGCGGAGGAACAGGTAGCCGTCCTCGTCGACGACACCCATGTCGCCGGTACGGAACCATCCATCCTCCGTAAAGGAATCACGGGTCGCCTGCTCGTTCTTGTAATAGCCGAGGCAGACGTTCGGGCCGGAAACCTGGACCTCGCCCGGGATGTTGCGCGGGTCCGGCGAGTCGATGCGGATCCGCATGTTGAGGGCCGGACGGCCGGCGGAACCGACCTTGACCTTGTCCCAGTGGGCATAGCAGATGATCGGGGCGCATTCGGTCATGCCGTAGCCGACGGTGTAGTGGAAACCGATCTTGTGGAAGAAACGCTCGACTTCCGGATTGAAGGCCGCACCGCCGAGGATGACCTCCTCGAACTGGCCGCCGAAGGAATGGGTGAGCTCGGTACAGAACTTCTTGGCGATGGCCTTGTCCAGGACCGGGATATTCATCAGGTACTTGAGCTTGTTCTTATCGATGATGGGTTTGAGCTTCGACTTGTATACCTTCTCGATGATCAACGGAACGGCGATGATGATGTCCGGATGGATGTCGGCGAAGGCCTGCATGATGATCTTCGGGCTCGGCACGCGGGTCAGGAAATGGACATGCACGCCGATAGTCATCTCGAACAGGAACTCGAACATCATCCCGTACATGTGGGCGGTCGGCAGCATGGACACGACGTTCATGCCGGAACGGAGCTGGGGCTCTGCATCCTCGATGGCGAACTGGATGTTGGAATACAGGGCCCGGTACGGGATCATGACACCCTTGGAGAAGCCGGAAGTGCCTGACGTGTAGTTGATCACCGCCAGTTCGTCGGCGCTGTCCTCGTAATAATCAAGGTCTTCGGGGCCGAAGGCGTTGGGATATTTCCGGCCGAAGGATTCGTTGAGATGCTCGCGGACCTGGGCATAGCAGTCCTGCCGGGTGTAGAGGAACTTGAAGGTGTTGATCTGCACAATGACGGCGAGGTCCGGCATCTCTTCGGGGGAAAGGCCTTCCCAGATGACATCGTCCACGAACAGCACGCGAGCCTCGGAATGGTTGACCAGATAATGGATATTGCCGGGTTTGAACTCATGCAGGATGGGGACGGCGACGGCCCCGTAAGTGAGCGCGGCCATGAAACTCACGCCCCAGTTGGCCTGGTTGCGGGAACAGATGGCGACCTTGTCGCCCTTCTGGAGACCGCATTGTTCGAAGGCGATATGGAGTTTGGCAATCCTCCGGGCGACATCCCGGTACGACAGGGTCACGCCCTGGTAGTTGGAGAGCGCCGCCCGGTCCCAGTTGGTCCGGAAACTGTTCTCGAGGATCTTGTTGACTGATCTGAATTCCATGATGATAGTAGGTGGTTTAGTACGTTTACAGTTTGATATCCCGGGTCTTGCCGTCATAGCAGTCGACCGTCAGGGCCCCGCGCGGGGTCACGGTCAGCTGAGAATCCGGCCTCAGCATCTTTCCTCCCTCGTCCCGGATCAACGGCCCGCCGCCGTAGAAACCGTAGATGAGGGTGCGGACCGATGTGCGCACCGCCCAGTAGTGCTTCCCCTTCACCTCAACGAGTTCCGGAAGGGACTTGACCGTCTCCGGGGCATAGATGCCCTTCCACTCCGTCGGCTTCCTGCCATGGAGGTTGTACATTTCGAGGCTGTTGTCCTTGTGCAGGACCATGACCGTATAGCCGTGGGCTCCGGTGAAATCGTAAGCCCTGGGGCCCAGCAGCACGCCCTTGCCGAGTTCCACCGGAAAGCCGCCCACGAATCGGCCGAGCCGGTCGATCAGATAGAGGGAGGAACCGGCGGCAAACAGGAACTGGACCTTGCCGTTGCCGTAATAATCGATGCTTTCGACCGCACCGCAGATCGGCGTCTTGAACGGAACGCCCCAGACACCCTTCCCGTTCTCGTCGTTGAGACAGAGATACAGGTTGGCGTTCTGGTAGAAGTAGTTGGTCTGGCCGGTGGCGCTGTTCTGCACCGGGAACAGGCCGGTCGGGATGACCACCGTCGTGTCCCGTTCCAGGACCGGGACCTTGGTACCTTTGAGGGCGCGCTTGTCCACGGTGATCCGGATGTCGGGCTGGCCATCCATCAAGGCAGCGGAGGTCAGGGCCGGAGCGAAGGCGGTTCCGGCCGTATAGCGTCCGAGAGCGGCGGCGACGGGCTTGGAGAACAGATCTGTCAACACCGCAGGGTAATCCGAAAGGGAGGAATAGGTGACGAAGCCCTCCGGGATGGTCACTCCGGCATCCGAAAGACGGGATTTCAGGGAATAGTCGAGGAATTTCCGGTCCGTATATGCACGGACAGCAATGGCATCGCCATAGACCGCCCACCGTCCGGAGATCCCCGTACAGGCCGTGTCCACGATGGCGAAAGCCTCGCCGAAGAGAGCCTTCAAACTGCCGCGGTAAGGGTTGGACTCCTCCCCTTTCAATTTCAGGTCGCGTCCGGTGCGTACCAGTGCCACTTCATGCGGTCCGTCGTCCAGATGGAAGGAGGCTTTGACCACCTCCTTGACCTGCACATGGCGGGCCCATTCTTCCGGGGACATGTCGCGGCTGATGCGGGCCTTCCTTTCGCGGTCATAGCGCAGGGCACCGCCCCGGGCGTCCACATATTCGCGGTAGGCGGCCAGGTAGGCGTCGATGTCGCCGACAGGCAGCGCAATGGCATAGTCGGTGAAATAAGGAAGCGCCTCGGCAAAGGCGGGAGTCCCGAGAGATGTCCCCCGGAAAGCCGTAAGGAAACTCGACGCCTCGTCCGGACAGGCTGCCGTCCCCTTCAGGACAAGGTGCTTGTCGTCAACCTCGGCGATCTCCAAAGCCGTCCAATCGGCGACACCGCGGACGAAATCCGTATGCCGGCGGATCTTCGCTGTGGACCAGACTTGCAGAAGCTTTGCCGCCTGCTGGTTCGAGAGGAAGGCGACAGCCGCCCCTTTGGTCCGGTCCGTCGCATCGGCAAGGCCTTTCGAAGAGAGGATGCACAAGCCTGCGTCCAGGTGACGCCGGGCCGATCCCAGGAGGGTCTCGGAACGGGAGGCCAGCAGCAGGCCGTCCTGGACGCAGGTCTTGAGCCCCGCTGCCTCCGCCAGGACGGAATAAGAAGCTACGGTTGTCGAGTCGATATGCCTCAATTGCGTGATGACCAGCGGGATCAAGGCGCCGCTGTTGTGCAGGGAGACGGCCGTCCGGTGCTCCCCAGCCTGTGCCAGATAGGCCATGAAGGCCTTGTTGTCCGGGCTCAAGACCGCCTGGAGGAGGCCGGTCGAATCGGCCAGGACGCGCCCGGCCGCCCGGGAACCGTCGAAACAGAAGACCGCGGCAGCATCGGACGGCACGGCCCGCAGGAGCGGATAGGTGTCCGACGTGGCGGCCCGCTGCCGCACCGGTCTGTCCTCCCGGTACAGCCTCGACACCGCAAAGGCGATCCCTGCCAGCATCAGCGCCAGCACGGTCACAGCGAAGATGGTCAATCGTCTGTTCATTTGGGTTCAGGCGGGTCCGGTCCGACAGGGGCTTTCCCCACAATTTACAAAGGTAATAAAAAAAAACTGAAACTGGATGCAAACGACCCGTCCGGCCGGGAGGGCGCTGTCCTCCCGGGAAGGGAAAATCTATATTTTCGACGGGGCGAGGCCGGGGGCATTGTGGAAGAAAAACGCCTTTGAGGGCAACAGGAGGCGGTTCCTGCCTGGAACCAGCCGGGCAAGGCGTCTATATTGTCGGCCGGCAGGCTTTCCGTTCCGGGGATTTTTGAGGAACTTTGTATCAAAACAAAAAAGCATGAAACGAACGAAGCATAGACTCGGGCTGTTCCCGAAAGTGCTGATCGCCATCGCCTGCGGCGCCCTGCTCGGCCTTGTGATTCCCCAGGTGCCGATGCGGATCCTCAAGACGTTCAACGTCCTGTTCGCCCAGATCTTGAAGTTCATCGTCCCGCTGCTGGTGCTCGGACTCGTCACGCCCTCCATCGCCAACCTCGGCAAGGGGGCCGGGAAGATGCTCCTGGCCGTCATCGCCGTCTCCTACCTGTCCACCGTCTGTGCCGGCTTCTTCGCGTACGGGTGCTCCAGCGCCCTGTTCCCGCACCTGTTGACGGTCGGGGAACTCTCCACCGACACGGCCGCCGGCAAGACGGCCGTCCCCTACATCGATCTCAAGATTCCGCCGCTGTGCGACATCCTCACGGCCCTCTGCCTGGCCTTCATGACCGGCATCTGCTGCATCCACATCAAGGGCACGGCCCTCAAGACGTGGTTCGAGGAATTCGGAGAGGTCGTCAAGCTCACCATCGAGAAAGCCATCATCCCGCTGCTGCCGGTCTACATCTTCACGATGATGTGCGAGATGAGCGCGACCGGGAAGCTCGCCGCCGTCATGGGTTCCGGCGTGAAGATCATCGCGACCGGCGTGGTGCTGTCCATCCTGTATCTTGTCATCCAGTATGCCATCGCCTGCGCCATCGCCCGAAAAAACCCGCTCAAATGTCTGTGGAACATGCTTCCGGCCTACCTGACGGGCTTTTCCATCTGCTCCAGTTCGGCGGTGATCCCGGTGACGCATGAATGCACCCTCAAGAACGGGGTCTCCGAAGAAGTCGCCGGGTTCGTGGTCCCGCTCTGCTCGACGGTCCACATGTGCGGGTCCACCATCAAGCTCGCCGTCACTTCCACCGCCGTCTTGTTCCTCACCGGGACGCCGGTCAGCTTCCCGCTGTTCGCCAATTTCGTGCTCATGCAGGGGGTCGCCGCCGTGGCCGCACCGGGGGTCATGAGCGGTGTGTTGATGGCGTCGGTCGGCCTGCTCGAATCCATCCTCGGTTTCTCCCCCGAGATGACCGCCCTCATGATGACCATCTACCTGGCCCTGGACGGCTACGGACCGGCCTGCAACGTCACCGGCGACGGCGCCATCGCCATCCTCATCGACCGCCTCTTCAGTTCCCGGCCGAGTGCTGATATTCGGCCACGGCCTTCCGTACGGAGCCGCAGCGGAGCAGAAGGTCGCGTGCCTTCTGATAATCGTCCAACCCGGTTTTCTCCATGATCATCCGGGTTCCCCGGTCCACCAGCTTGCTGTTGGTGAGCTGCATGTCCACCATCTTGTTGCCGGAGACATGCCCCGTGCGGATCATTACGGCCGTAGAAATCATGTTGAGGATAAGCTTGGCCGCGGTACCGGATTTCATGCGGGTGCTGCCGGTTACGAACTCCGGTCCCACAACGGCCACAAGGGGAATCTCGCAGGCATCGACCACCGGAGACTCATCGTTGCATGTGATGCAGGCTGTCAGAAGACCGGCCTTTCCCGCCTTCCGGATGGCGCCCAGCACATAGGGAGCTCCGCCGGAAGCGGTAATGCCCACCAAGGTATCTTCGGACGTGGGGCGGAAGGCCAAAATGTCTTTCCATCCCTGCCCGGGATCGTCTTCAGCGCCTTCCACCGCATTACGGAGGGCAGAGTCTCCACCGGCAATAATCCCTATAAACCGGTCGTAAACACCGTATGTAGGCGGAATTTCCGATGCGTCTGTCACCCCCAGGCGGCCACTGGTGCCGGCACCCAGATAGAACACTCGGCCACCGCGCCCCATCCGTTCCACAATACCGTCAACCAGCTTGGTAATCAGCGGAATAATGCGGCCTACAGCCTCCGGGACCGTACGGTCTTCTGCGTTGATGCCCCGAAGGATCTCTTCCGAGGTCATCTGCTCCAAGTCATTGTAAAGCGAATCTTTTTCTGTCGTTCTCATTGTATCTTCAGTGATGGATAAAAATAACCCGCCGCCATCCGGGGCCGCGCCCCCGCAAAAGGCCGGGAAGGACAAAGATACCTGTTTTTCCTCGCACGAAAAAGCCTTCACAACAGTTTTCCGCTGTGTTGCAAGCTCTTTTCTAAAATAAACACTAACTTTGACGTGTCATGATACAAGAGCAACAGCCAGCCAGGAATTTGCCGCTTTACCGCAGAATAGCAGAAAACCTCCAGAGAGATATTCTCGAGGGGGTGTATCCGCCGGATAAAGCCCTTCCCTCCCTCAGAGCCATGGCCATCAAAACCGGGTATTCCCGGGAAACTCTTGTCGCGGCTTACCGCTATCTGTGCCGGAAGGGTGTACTGAGCTCCATTCCGGGAAAAGGCTATTTCGTAAGGGCCGGCTTCCTCTCGGGCAAGCAGTCCGTGCTGGTCCTGCTGGACAAATTCAGTCCCCATCAGCAATCCGTCATGGACGCCCTCACAGACACGCTGGGAGACCAGGCCGACGTTACTGTCTTGATGCACTACCAAGACCTGGACCGTTTGTCTGCCCAGCTGGATACCCATCTGGAACGCTACGACTGGTACATCGTCTTCCCGCATTTCCCTTTGGAAGAGGCGGCCCGTCAGCGGGCGGCAACACTGCTAAGAAGAATCCCGGCACACAAGCTCATTGCCGTAGACAGAAAAGCCGGCTTTCTGCCGCCGGAATGCGGAGTATCCTACCAGAGCATAGAGGAAGATATCCCCGCCGCCATGAAGGAAACAGTCCCGGAGATCCTCTCTTTCGGCCGCATGCGCTATTCTTCCTTGTCGGTGAGTCTGTATGGTAACCTGGTAGGCCGTACCATCCAGTCCTTCTGCGAGAGTAACCATATTCCCTTCGATACCTTCAAGGACATGCCCGACACCATAGAGAAAGGCGATATTTTCTTCGTATCAGGGAGCAGGCTGGACAGGAAACTGCTGGAACTGATCCAGGCCATCCAGGCCCGGAGCCTTACCATAGGAAAGGATGTAGGGCTGATCTGCTACAATGATTTTCCGCTCAATAAACTCATTCTTGGCGGCCTCACAACACTTTCTACCGATTTTTCCTTCATGGGCCGCGCCGTCGCAGAGATGATTCTCTCCCGCCAGCTTTCCAGTGTCCATTGCCCATGCCGGCTCATCAGAAGAAACACTTTCTAACTCACCCATACTATGCGAAAATGGATTGTCTTTGTCTTCCTGCTTCTTTCCCTGTCCATGACAAGGGCCCAGGAGATCATCCAGTGGAAGTGGGAAAAGGGGTTGAATACTGTACACTGCAAACCACCCTTTTGCTCCTGCACGCCCCCGGGAGCCAGGCCGGCAGTACCAGCGCGCTGGCAGGGAGTGTGGGCGCCATAGCCGCCGTGAACGGCAGTTATTTCAACGTCAAGACCCGCGAGCCCGTCACTTACCTGAAGACCGATGGCCGGCAGGTCGCCCCCACCACGGTGCGGGAAGCCGGAGTGGACACAGACGGGATCCTCGCCATAAGCAAGTGGGGAAGAGTCTCCATATTCCCCGGCGATACGGCTTCTTGCAACCGCCTGTGCAAGAAATACAAAGACGCCTGCCTCCGGCCCCATCCTGCTCCAAGACGGGCAGCCGGTGAGGGACAACTGGCCGGAAACAGGCTTCTTTACAAGCACCATCCCAGGACGAAGCCGTATACATTTAAGCAGGACAAAGGAGCCTCCCAAAGTCAAGATGACAGGAGAGATCCGGTGCAAAAAGCGTCCATCACTCCCGTCTTTGGTTATGATGACGTCCTTAGAGTCTCCCGATTCAACCATCTGCTTAGAAGCTGTTTAAATTTTATTGACGAAAAGATTTATGAGGATATTTTTAGGCATTTTGTTGACAGGATGAGGGAGTGTAGCGGTGGCTACATGACCGAAGAATGGCGACAAAATGGCAAAAAAAGATCATAAAGATTGAAGTTGATAAAATTTAAACAGCTTCTAAA
>JAFUZO010000015.1 GCA_017476575.1 Bacteroidales bacterium
ATTGTCGCCCCCTCTGCGACCCCTGCGGCCATCCGGCAGGAAATCCTGCGCTATTTCGCGGACAGCCGCATCCGGGAGGACAGCATCGCCGCCATCCGGCGCGAGAAGCAGCGTCTCTCCTGGGACCGTTTCGCCGCAGACCTGGTACAGTTTGCGGAGCAGCTTTAAGTTTTTGACCATGAAAGCAAGCATCCTCACCCTCCTGGCAATCCTCTGCCTTGCCTTCAGCCCGGGAGCCTCTGCCCAGGACTATGTGCCCACGCCGGTCACCGTGTCCAAGGAGAAAGTCAAACTGGGCGGCAAGGTCTATCTCTCGCATGTCGTGCTGGAGCGGCAGACCTTGTTCGGCATCGCCAAGGCCTACCATGTGGGCGTGGACGATCTCTACGAAGCCAATCCATCGCTCCGGGAGACCGGCCTCCAGAAGAACGCCATCATCCTGATTCCGCTGGTAGAAGGAGCGGGACAGCCGGTCATAGAGGGACCGGCCGCTGTCGGCCCTGAACAGCAGCCGGCCTATAAGGAGCATACCGTCAAATGGTTCGAGGACATCGACGACATCGCCCGCCGCTACGGAGTAAGCGTCAAGGATATCATGGAATTCAACGGACTCAAGTCGCGGAAGGTTTCCAAGCGCCAGGTGCTCCGCATCCCGCTCCAGCCGCTGGAGCGTACAGCAGAAGCTTCCGCACAGGAGATGTCCACCCCGGAAGAGACGGTGGAGACGGATCCTGCCGAAGAGCCTGGCGATGACGGCAAGAAGTCCTTCTTCGAGAACCTGTTTGAACGGTTCACCGGCAAGAACAACGTCAGCATGGCCCTGGTCATGCCGCTGGGCGCTTCCGGGCGCGTCAGCGAGGTCAACATGGACTTCTATTCGGGCGTCCTCCTGGCCCTGAGAGACCTCCAGCAGGAGGGCATCAACACCGAAATCAACGTCTACGACCTGGCCGCCGGCCTTCCGACCCAGGAGCAGCTCACCCGCAACGATTTCGTGCTCGGACCCGTCGCGACACGGGACCTCGAAGCCGTCCTGGAACGGGTGGACGGGAAGGTCCCCGTCATCTCCCCGCTTGACCAGAAGGCCGCCACGCTCCTCCCTCTGCACAGCAACTTCATCCAAGTGCCCGGGGCAGCGGACAGCCAGTATGAAGGGCTGGCGGGCTGGATTACTGCAGAAAACCGCTCCGGAGACCGCATCCTTTTCGTGACCGAAAAGGCAGCCAAGAGCACAGCGGCTTCCGTCGGTATCCGGAACGCCCTCATGCGGGCCGGCCTGTCCTATGACATCCTCAGCTATGCCATCGTGGAGGGACGCGGCATTCCGGCCACCTTGACTGCGAAGATGACCAAGGACGGCACCAACCGCGTCATTGTCGCCTCTGAAAGCGAGGCTTTCATCGGTGATGTGATGCGCAACCTCGGTATCATGCTTGGGAAAGGTTACGACATCGTCATGTATGCTCCGTCCAAGGTACGCACCTTCGATACCATCGATGGCAGCGCCTACCATCAGAACCGGCTTCACATCGCCACTTCCTATTACGTTGACTACGACGATCCGCGGGTGAAGGACTTCGTCCTCGCCTACCGGGCCCTCTACCGGACAGAGCCGAGCCAGTTCGCCTTCCAGGGCTATGATACGGCCCGTTATTTCGCCGGTATCAGCGCCAGATACGGCAACTATTGGCTCCGGGCCCTTGAACGGACCGAAAGCAAGGGGCTCCACACCGACTTCCGTTTCACCCGGGAAGAGGGCGGTGCCCATCAGAACACCGCCGTCCGCCGTATCGTCTACAACAAGGATTACACGACAGAAATGGTGAAATAAGTCAGAGGCCGAGAAGGGCCTTGGCATTTTCGACAGCAGCGCCGGTGACCACAGAGCCGCTGAGCATACGGGCCAGTTCCTGGATCCGTTCTTCGTCATCCAGGCGGCGGATAGCCGTCACGTCGTCTGTCTTTGTGACCAGGTAATGCGCCTTTCCTTTGGCTGCAACTTGCGGAAGATGCGTGATAGCGAAGACCTGCATATCGTCCCCCATCTCACCGATCATCGAGCCCATCCGGTCGGCCGCACTGCCTGAAACCCCTGTGTCGATTTCGTCGAAAATCATGGTCGGCATGGCCGTATAGCGGGCCATCATCGCCTTGAGACTGAGCATGATGCGGGACAATTCGCCGCCGGAGGCCGCCTTGGCGACATCGACCGGTTCCCGGCCGGTGGAAGAGAACAGGAACCGGACGGTATCCCGCCCGGAAGGTCCCGCAGGAGACTCCTGGACATCGACCGCAAAGACGGCGCGCTCCAGTTCGAGGAAGCGGAGGGATGCCATAATCGCAGCGGAGAACGCTTCCGTCGCCCGGACGCGGGCCTCGTGCAGGGCGGAGGCCGCCGCGGCATAGGCGTTTTCTGCGGCATGGACCTGTTGCTCCAGATCTGCCGCCCGGGATTCGAGAGCGGCGGAATCGAACAAGGCAGAGGACAACTGTTCCCGCAGGGCAATCAGGTCCTCGACTGTCTGCACCCCGTGACGTCCCATCAGGTCATACAGAAGCGACATACGGTCCTCCACTTCTTCCAGCCGCTGCGGCGAGACATCCATCCGGGCATTGGCGGTGGACACTTCCCCGGCGATATCCTCCAGTTCAAGGCGGGCGGATTCAAGCCGTTCCGAGAGCGGACCGAGGACCGGGATGAAACGACTGGCCTTGGAGAGCTGTTTCCCCGCTTCCTTGAGCAGCTGGGACAAGGGAATCCGGTCGTCGGACGGACTGAAGGCCTCCTCTACGCCGCAGAGGAGTTCCTTGATCTCTTCGGCATGGGCGAGCTGTTTCTGCTCGGCATCCAGTTCTTCCAGTTCGCCGGGGCGGAGTTTCGCTTCCTCCAGCCGGCGGAAACGGGACTCATTGTAATCACGTTCCGCCGTCAGTTCCCGCAGACGCCCGGTCACGGCCTGCCATTCCTTCCGAAGTTCCTGCCATTCCTTCCAGGCGGTCCGGCAGACCGTGAGGCGGTCGCCGTTGCCGGCATAGTGGTCCAGCAGGTCCAACCGGAAGGCCGCATCTCCCAGCAGGAGGGTCTGGTGCTGAGAATGGATATCGATCAGACGGCCGGCAATCTGCTGCAGGAATGTCAACGGGACCGGTTCATCGTTGAGAAAGCTGCGGGAGCGGCCGGAACGGTTCACGACCCTGCGCAGGACCATGCGGTCCGATCCTTCCAGGTCTCCCTCCTGCAACAGCTGCCGGAGGGTGCCATCCCCTGCCACATCGAACTCCGCTTCGACGACACAGGTCTCGCCATGCGGTCCGATCAGGGTGGCATCCGCCTTGGCGCCGAGCACCAGCCCCAATGCCCCCAGGATGATAGACTTGCCCGCCCCTGTCTGTCCGGTTATAATGACGAGACCCTCTGGAAAGTCGATATCCAGAGAGTCGATAAGCACATAATTCCCGACATGAAGGGAGCGGAGCATAAACGTTTATTCCATATATAGGTGCCGTAAAAAAACCTGCCTCGTTTATCCAACTTCGGTCCTTTCCGACTTTGCCCTGCAAAGTCCCGGGCACGGCCGGGCACCTGATGGTGCTGTCAACCCACCCACACCCATATGCCGCAGGCGGCACGTACCGAAATGAGGCCGGTTATTTTCTACTTGATGTCAATCGGATTGTCGCTCTGGGCCTTGCGGTAATAAAGGTCGCCATTCTCGAACTCGGAAATGGCTACGAGGTCCGGTTTCGGCTGACGCTCGTAGTACTTGGATATCTCGATCTGCTCCTTGTTTTCGAAGACCTCTTCCATCGTGTCGCGGTCGTTGCGGAAATCCTCCAGTTTCTTGGTGAGTTCTTTCTTTTCCGCAGCCGCGATCTGGTTGGCGCGCTTGTAAAGGACGACCACCGACTCGTAGATGTTGCCGGTCGGGGCGGCGAGGTTCTTGATGTCCCGGGTGATGGTGTTGGTCGGGACCTTCTTCTTGCTTTCCATTTATATATTATGTTTTTGTCTCTAACTAATATTACCCGACTTTTCCGGCCCGGGTTTCATTTTTCTTCGACTCCTTCTCCAAAGCCTTGCGCTCCCGCTCGAAGTCCTTCGCCTTCAGTTTCAGGTCTTCGTCCGACCCCTCGTAGCGGCCGAGCGCCTTCTGCGAGCGGCGGTACATCACATCCAGCTCCCGGCGGTAGCGGGAATCCGGCAGTTCACCGATGAAGTTGAGATAGTCGTCCACGAAGGTAAGGTAGCGCTCCTTCTGCCTGGCCGGAACACTCAAGCGGGCATAGTGGTAGGAAGACATGGCCGTGTAGTAGAGGATATCTTCACGGTAGAGGTTGTCGGAATTTTCCTTCAGCACATTGCGGAGGGCAATCCGGGCGGCGAGATAGTCCTCCATCCGGTAATAAAGCTTCGCATTCTCATAGGCCTTGCGGTCCAGACGCTCGTCGAGGTCCGCCTTCATCTGCCGGCAGGCCTCCAGGTGCGGGGTGTCATCCGGATATTCCCGCTCATATTCATAGATGGCGGCGAGGCAGGCCTTGGTCGGAGCCTGGTCGAGCTCGTACCGATAGGTCGCCCGGTACATGCAGTCGAGGCGGAGGAACCGGGCATCCTCGGCGAAAGGGCTGCGAGGAAAATTCTCCATGAACTTGGCGAAGTTCGACTCGGCCGTGTAGTAGTCCTTGTAGCGGTAGTTGCTCAGGCCCCAGTAGTACTGGACAGTGTCGTCCCGCTCGGTGCCGCTGGTCAGGACGGCCATGGACTCGAAGAGCTGCGCCGCCTTCTGATACTTCTTGTTGTTGAAATACTCCATGGCGGCCTTGTACTTGGCGTCCACATCGTTCGAACCCAACAGGGTCTCATACTGGGTCTTGCAGGAGCCCAGTGCCATGAGGGTGGCAGAAAGGGCCAATGCCATCTTGCTGATTCTCATTTCATTCAGTCGTTTGGTGTTCAAGGAGGAACTTCTCGGCGTCGACGGCGGCGGCACAACCCGAGGCGGCGGCTGTCACGGCCTGACGGTAGAAGGGGTCCTGTACGTCACCGGCCGCAAAGACACCGGGGACTTTCGTCCGGGAGCTCCTGCCTTCGGTGAGGATGTACCCGGCGGCATCGACATCCAGCCACGGGGCGAAGAGCTCCGAATTGGGATGGTGGCCGATGGCCAGGAAGAATCCGTCGATATCGATATCAAACTCAGTGCCATCCTTGCGGAAAAGACGGGCTCCGGTGACCACTTCTCCGTCACCGAGGACTTCGCGGGTCTGGCTGTTCCACAGGATTTCGATGTTGGCGGTCCGGAATACCTTCTCCTGCATGGCCTTCGAAGCCCGCAGGACATCCCGCCGGACAATCAGGTAGACCTTCTTCGCGAGCGAGGCGAGATAGAGGGCCTCCTCACAAGCAGTGTCGCCGCCGCCGACCACGGCCACCGTCCGCTTCCGGTAGAAGAAGCCGTCGCAGGTTGCACAGGCTGAAACACCGGCCCCTTTGTATTTTTCTTCGGAAGGCAGGCCGAGATATTGCGCCGTCGCCCCCGTAGCGATGATGAGGGTTTCCGCTTCCAGCGGTGTCTGCCCGTCGACCGTCACTTGGAACGGACGGCCTCCCAGGTCCACCGCCGTCACCACCCCCTGGCGGACAACGGCCCCGAAACGGCCGGCCTGCGTACGCATATTGTCCATGAGCGTGTTCGCATCCACGCCGTCCGGGAAGCCCGGGAAATTCTCGACCACCGTCGTCGTC
>JAFUZO010000016.1 GCA_017476575.1 Bacteroidales bacterium
AGCCAGGATCAAACTCTTCATTGTATATTCTTATACTTCAAGTCCTGCCCCTGGCACTTCGTTTCTCGAAAGAAACTGACGCTCGTTTTCTTTGATATCTGTTACAATATCTCGGTACTTGCTTGTACTTTCCTTCCAACCTTCTCAATGAACTCCCGTAAAAATCCCGCTCGTCGCCGAACGGGATTGCAAAGGTACACACTTTTTCCGAACTTGCAAACCTTTTTGAGAAAATTTTTTCAAAAAAGTTACAGCCCCGGCTTCTGGGACCGGTTCAGGGCAATGCGGGCCTGAAGTTCCCAAGTGCGGATCCGGTCCTTGTAGAAGTTGTGGGCATTGATGCTCTCAAGGGGGAGGTTTCCGTCGGAATTACCGCCCCAGCGACGGCAGGTGTAGACGACCTCGTAGAGGCGGCCGATCTGGTATTCACGGCTGATGCGCAGGCCGACGGCATAGTCCTCGCCGTAGCGGGTCGTCGGGAAATTGAGCCGTCGCAGGAGCGGGACCCAGAAGCCGCGCGGGGCGCCGAGACCGTTGACCCGGAGGGCATTGTTCCGTCCGTTCTCCGGTGTCCATTCCCGGTGTTCGACCACGTAGGGCGGCAGCGGAACCAGGTTGAAGTCCGTAATCCGGTAGCATCCTACGAGCATGGCACAGCGCTGCTCCCGGAAGGCATCGACCATTTTCTGGACTGCATGCTCATCAAAATAGATGTCGTCCGAATCGAGCTGGAGGGCGAACCTGCCGCAGGCGGGATGATGAAGGGCTGCGTTCCAGTTGCCGCCGATGCCGTGCCAGGAAGGGTCCTGGGCAATGTACACGAGGCGAGGGTTGTCCAGGAAGGAACGGATTACCTCGACCGTACCGTCTGTAGAGTTGTCGTCCACGACGATGACATTATAAGGGAAGTCTGTCTCCTGGGAAAGGGCCGAACGGAGGGCTTCGCCGATGGTGTGCACCCGGTTGCGGCACGGGATGACGACCGACGCTTCAACGGCAAAACCGCCTTCGGAGAAGTCCACCTCCTTGAAAACCGGAGCCAGGTAACCGCCGATGGCCTTCAGGTGGTCCGTCACAGCCTGCTCCATCTCCACCTGCACCTGGTGGTTCTTCGGGTCCACATAGTCGAAAAGTTTCTCGCCCGATGTACGGAGGTCCGTCTCAATTTCATAATAGAGGTATTCTCCGATATGCTCCAATCTTCCCAGGCGCGACAGCCGCAGACGGAGGTCATACAGACCGGCATACGCATAGTCGACCGGCATGTCGGCGACCGCTTCCCGGAGCACCGACGTCCGCAGGAGCAGCAGGCCGCCGAACTCGAAATCGTCCCGGAGTGCGCCCATCTGGTAGTCGATGACGGGAGAGGGGGTCACTTCTCCCCCGCGGGACACGAAACGGTCGGCATAAAGCATCGCCGCACCCGTATCGTCCGCCACCTGCAGCATCCGTTCCAAGGCATAATGCACCAACGATAATTCCGTCGGCTTGGTATAGACCAAAGTGAACTCTGTGTGCGAAGCTTCCGCCACTTTCCGCCAGACCTCCGTCCGGCCCCAGGCGCCAGACACCACCTCGACCGAAGCCACCTCTGGTTCCCTCCGCAAGGCATCCCCCTGCGGCGCATAGCTGACAAAGCAATCTATCCTGTCCATATAAAATTGAAATATGAAAATGATTTCACAAAGATACATCTTTTTCCGATATTTCAATTCCGGCCACATCATCTTCCCTGCCGGTCTATTTTACGCCGCACTCTTTTCCCAGAACGGGTCACGCTCCCGGCATATATCCATGAAGTTTCCCCTCTCCCCATGAGGTCGCCTTTCACATCAGCCTCATGTCGACGGGATGAGGGACGCTGATACACAGAATGCGTAGAATACAGTTTTCCTGTCAAAATGGATTCCGAGGGCTTTGCATCTCTGCCGTTTTCGCCAAGCCAGAGCCCGCCTGCTCCGGCTCGAGGTCGGACAGGACGAATCTCCTCCGGGAAACCGACTCTTTGGAAGCCGTCCCTTTCCCCAAAGGCTGCGGCCGGTCAATGGACATATCCATCATCCTTGATCTTCCACAAGGATGCGATCAGCAACCCGCCAGCCACCGAAATTCCGGCCATGATCAAGAACAGGTTGTTCCAGAAGCCATCGCCGAAACGGTCGGAAAGAAGACCGACGCCCGTACCGGTGAAGATGACACTCAGGTAACTAAACAGGCCGAGGAAGCCCGCTGCCGCAGAGGCCGCCTTCTTGGTGACCTGGTTGCCGGTGATGACGGCGAACAACGCCTGTGGGCCGTAGAGGAAGAAACCGGCCAGGGCCAGGAGGACCAGCATAACGACCGGGCTGGCACCGACAGGCAGGAAGTGGATAGCCAGGAGGCAGAACCCGGTCAAGACCATTTCGATGACGCAGACCTGCTGGCCGCGGCTATGAAAGAACCGGTCGGTGACCCAGCCCGCCGCCATCATGCCCAGGCAGCCGGCAATCTCGAAGATGCCGATGGTCCAGCCGGCCAGTTCTGGCGAAAGCGGGTTCTCGCCCTGTTGAAGAAACTTGGGGCCCCAGTCCAGCACCGCGAAACGGACGATGTAGAGGAGCAAGGCCGTCGTAGATACAATCCACACGACGGGGTTGCGGAACACTTTGTCCAGCACGAACCGGCGATATCCCGCCCCGGAGTCGTCGTCGTCCAGTTCGGTCTTCGTGTCAGGCAGTTCGGGAAGCCCCACCGAGGAAGGCGTATCGCGGAGAGTGATGATGATGAAAACGACGCCGACAGCCGCAATGGCCGCCGGAATCCAGAAGCATAACTGCCAGGAACCCGTCTTGCCGATGATGGCGCCGCACACGACGGAAACGATGCTTGCCCCGATGGAATGCGACATGTTCCAGACGGACATTTTCGTGGCCAGTTCCTTCGGTGGGACCCAATGCACCATCAGACGGTTGCAAGGGCCGAATCCTGCACCCTGGAAGACATTGTTCAGGATCAGCAGGACGGCCATCACCGTAACCATGGAACCGACGAAGTCGGGCCCGCTCTCCGCCCCGGACAGGAGCCTGCTCAACACGGCGCTCCAGCCGAAGGCGAAATTGAGGAGCACGCAGGCCGACAGACCGATGACCAGGTGCCAGCGGGCGTTGGCGCGGTCGGCGATGAACCCATTCAGGAACTTCGAGACGCCATAGACCAGGCCCGCAAGGGTCAAGATGACACCGAAACTCGTATCGGTAATGCCGTACTCTGCTCCCAAGGCCGGCATAGCGAAGGAAAAGTTCTTCCGGACGAAATAAAACATAGAGTAGCCCACCATCGAAGAGATGATGACTCTCCACTGCCAGTAGCCGAAACTCTTTTTCGTCTTCATAGTTCCCAAGCCCCTCCCGGTGCGAAAAGCGGATCGACAATGGCATCATAGAAACAGCCGCGGCGCGCGAGGTCCAGAACGTTGAAGCGGAACCGCATCAGCTGGACCAGCGGGAACATGGACTTCAAGCGCTCCCGGGTAACCCCGATCTGAGAGGGGTCGGTGGGAGCCCCGACGATGCGGAAACGCTCCTGCATCTCCCGGAAGGAGTACATCTGCTCCTGGAGCCGTCCCTTCAAATCCGGCCAGCCGGCCTTCAGTTTCTGCAACTGAACCCGTACCTGGGCCGCATCGGCATACTTCCGGGTGATCTCCCGGTAGCCGAGGTCCGGAGCAGGAAAGTTCGCGAAGAGTTCCAAGGCCCGGGCCTGCTCGTCCTCCAGAGAAGGCCAAGCGGCGACACAAGCATCCACATCGAGCTGCATCAGGTCCAACTTGAAAAGTTCGTCGAACACCGCGCACATCGTGAGCGTACCGACAGCCACCTGGAAGCCGTGGGACTGGAGTTTTCCGCCATAGCGGTGCCCTTCCATATCCAGGATATGGCTGAAAAGATGGTCGCAGCACGAGGCGGGCCGCGAAGAACGGGCCGCCTGCATGGCAATGCCGCTGAGAGTAAGCCCCTCGAAGACTCCGGCAATGGCATCTGGCTCGCCCGCCGCCACACCAGCCGGGTCGGCCAGGTACTCGTCCAGCGCATCTTGCGAAATATGCCAGGCATCCTCCTGGATCGGAGCCATGCCGACGAAATCCGCCACCATCCACTCGGCCCCGGCCGGCACCTTCGCTGCCAGGTCTGCATATCCGGCTGCGGTCATCCACTTCGGGGCAGCCGCAATCACATCGATGTCCGCGACGATGGCCACTGGCGCCGGGCACTCGAAAGTCTGTTTGGCGCCATGCCATGTGATGGAGGCGCCGAAGGACGAATAACCGTCTACGGAAGCCGCCGTCGGAAGGGTCAGATAGGACTGGCCATGGTGATGCGAGGCAAGCTTGCAGAGATCGTTGATGACGCCCGCCCCCACCGACACCAGGATATAATAGTCATCCGAGGCCGGCCGGAACGCCTGCTGCGGATCGGACTCGGGTGCCGCCGGATCCTCTTCGATCCGTTTCGCTGCGGCAAAGGCCCCCTCGACGATCCGGTCGACCATGTCTACATATTTCCACTCGGCGTGGAATTCCTCCTTGTCGATGATATACTGCTGCACCGGGATGCCAGCCTTCCGGAAACAACCATAGACCTTCTCCCCCAGCACCGGCCAGGTATGGATATCTGCCACAACCACGGCCTTCCGGCCCGGAAAACAGGCCTCGAATACCGCCGGTGCCTTTCCGGACACCCCCGGTCCCATCTCGAACACGACCGTGTCGGTCGAGACGGAAAGCGCATACGCTATTCTCTCCTTGGAATTCATCGTCTTTGTTTCAAGAAAAACGGGCGCGCGCCCGTCCGATCGTATTGCAAAGGTAACGATAAATGTTTACATTTGCAAAGGAAAAGTTGATACGAATTGTGTAATGAAGGAGTCCACCCCCACCATCTATGATGTCGCCCGCGAGGCCGGCGTGTCCCGCGCGACGGTCGACCGGGTCATCTACAAGAGGAGCGGAGTCTCCACCGCCACCGTCGAAAAAGTCCGCCGTATCATCAAGGAACTCGGCTATACGGCCAATCCCAACGCTTCCCGGCTCGCCTCTAAGAAAAAGATGACCTTCGCCTGCCTCATCCCGAAATTCGAGGAAGGTGAATATTGGGCGGTCGCCTATCAGGGTTTCCTGGACGGAGCCAGGTCCATCAAGGCCTACGACGTCGATGTCGACATCCATCTGTTCGACCCCGACAATGTAGAATCCTTCCGCAGCGAAAGTCGCGCCATCTTGTCAGCCCGTCCTGCTGGAGTCATCACCAACGTCGTCTTCGCCGAAGCCGTAAGGGATTTTGCCGCCGAGCTCGATGCCGACGGCATCCCTTATGCTTTCGTGGACCAGAAGATAGACGGGCTGGATTACACCGTCTATTATGGAGCCGACCCGCGCGATGCGGGTTATCTCGGGGCCTACCTTCTCACCCATCGCCTGAAAGTCGAGGAACTCGCCATGATCCGGCTCATCCGCGACCCTGGACAGAAGGCCGACCCGAACCGCGTACGACGCGAAGGATTCCTTAGCTATATCACAACGCATTTTCCCTCCTGCAAGATCCATACTGTCTTCATCCACCCGAACCGGCCGGAAGAAACCCTCCGCACCCTGGAAGACTTCTTCGCCGAACACCCCGGCGTGCGGTTCATCACTATGGCCAATTCCCGTATCCACCTCATCAGCACGTACCTGCGCCTTCATCCCGACCCGGGCCGCCATGTCGTCGGCTTCGACGACCTCGCCAAGAACATCGAAGCCCTCCGGGAGGGGCTGGTCGAATACCTGGTCACCCGGAACATTCCGATGCAGTCCCACTATACCATCACCCGGTTCGCAGAAGCCGTCATCAGCGGGAAGCGTCCCGCCAAGCGGGACAATTTCATGCACATGGATATCCTCCACCGCCTCAACTGCCGGGACTATGCCCCGGAGGAAGAATGAGTCCACCACAATACGGTTTTCAGAAATGGAAAAAATTCTTATCTTTAGGGATTATTTTGAAAACCGTATGTGTATGAGACCCGAATACCTTCTCGCAACCATTTTATTATCAGTACTTTGTATCTCCCTGACGGCTCAAGAGGCCCCTTCCTGGATCCGCCGCAATGCCATCTCTCCCGACGGAAAGAGCGTAGCTTTCAGCTACAAGGGCGATATCTATACGGTCGGCACGGAAGGCGGCTCCGCCCGTCAGCTGACATCGAACCGGGCCTATGAGAGCGACCCGATGTGGACGCCGGACGGCGCCCGGATCGTCTTCACTTCCTGGCGTGAGGGCAGCCGGGACCTCTATGTGACCGGCGTGGAAGGCGGTGTCCCCCGGCGGATGACCACCCTGCCGGGCAGCGAGACGCCGCTCGCCGTCCTCCCGGACGGGAAGGTCCTCTTCACCTGGTACAACGGAAGCCTCATGAGCCCTTCCTACGACGGCTTCCCGGGCAGTGCCCAGCTCTACGAAACCGACGTGGAAGGCTCCACTCCCCGGCTTGTCACCTCCCTGACCCTCTCCGCCATGAGCATCAACGGCCGGGGCGACATCCTCTACGAGGACTACAAGGGATACGAGGATCCGCTACGCAAGCATCATACCTCGTCCGTGACCCGGGACATCTGGCTGTACCGGGCGCCCGGTCAGGCCGGACATGGCGGGGCAGGCATGCCGGTCATCAGTGCCGAGGGCACGTTCACGAAACTTACCACCTTCGAAGGGGAAGACCGCAACCCGGTCTTCGCCGCCGACGGAGACACGTTCTTCTACCTCAGCGAACGCGACGGCAAGACCTCCAACGTCTACCGGAGCTCCGTCAGCAACCCTTCCGAGGCCGTCCAGCTCACCTTCTACGACAAGAACCCGGTCCGCTTCCTGTCGGCGGCCCAGGACGGCACCCTGGCGTATTCCTATAATGGAGACCTGTACATCCTCAAGGACGGGGCCTCCCGGAAACTGGATATCACCGTGGCCCGGGACGAAGACGAGCGGGAGATGAGCCCGCTGTCCCTCCGGAGTGCCTCCTCCATGGCAGTATCCCCCAACGGGAAGGAGATCGCCGTCGTCATCCGGGGCGATGTCTTCGTAACCTCCGTCGACTACTCCACGACCCGCCGCATCACCAACACCGCAGAGCAGGAACGCGGCGTCTGTTTCTCCAAAGATGGACGGACGCTCTACTACGCTTCCGAGCGTGATGGCTGCTGGAGCATCTACAAGTCCTCCCTGACTGAAAAGGACGACAAATATTTCACCTACGCCGCCCGCTTCAAGGAAGAGCGGGTCAGCGCCCCCGGCGAGACCTGCTTCCAGATGCAGGTATCCCCCGACGGCAAGCAGCTCGCCTACCTCCGCGACCGGACCGAACTCGTCGTACAGAGCGTCAAGGGCGGAAAGGTCAGGTCCCTCCACAAGGGAGTCAACTACTCCTACTCCGACGGCGACCAGTCTTTCGCCTGGAGCCCGGACAGCCGGTTCATCCTGTGCAACTGGCAGGCAGACGGCGGCTGGAACAACGAGGATATCGCCCTGATCAACGTCGAGACCGGCGAGATCACCGACCTCACCGAAAGCGGCTACTCCGACGGCAGCTTCCGCTGGGCCCTCGGCGGCAAGGCCATGACCTATGAGTCCGATAAGAACGGCTACCGCAGCCATGGCAGCTGGGGCGCCGAGACCGACATCTATATCATGTTTTTCGACGGCAAGGCCTATACCGACTTCGGCCGCAGCAAAGAGCAGGAGGAAATCGACAAGATACTCATGGGCGAGAAGGCCGCCGAAAAGGCCGAGAAGAAGGAGAAGAAGGACAGCACCGAAAAGAAAGTCGAAAAACTGGTACTGGACTTGGACAACCGGGCCGACCGCATCGTCCGGCTCACCCGTTTCTCCAACATGATCGGAGACCATTTCCTGACGCCTGACGGCAAGAAACTCTACTTCACCCAGCGCCTCGAAAAAGGTTACGACCTGTGCTGCCGCGATATCGAGAAAGGCGACGTGACCGTCGTCAAGAAGGGTGTTTCCGGCCGGTTCTATCCCTCCGAAGACGGGAAAAACATCTATATCTTCTCCGGCAGCAGCATCTCCAAAGTCACCATCGCCGGCAACAAGACTGAAAGCGTCTCTTTCACCGGCGAGTTCGAGTTCAAGCCGGCCGCCGAGCGAGCCTACATCTTCGAGCACGCCTGGAAGCAGGTCAAGGAGAAATTCTATGTGGAAGACCTCCACGGAGTCGACTGGGATTACTACCATGAAAACTACGCCCGGTTCCTGCCATACATCAACAACTACTTCGACTTCCAGGACCTTCTCTCCGAAATGCTCGGCGAGCTGAACGGTTCCCATACCGGCGGCCGCTACCGCCCCGTCACTTCCCGGACCATCGGCTGCCTTGGTGTCATCTTCGACAGTTCCTGGAAAGGCGACGGCCTGCGCATCGCCGAAGTCCTGCCCGGCGGCGTGCTCTCCAACGCCGATTCCGGCATCAAGGCGGGCGATATCATCACCGCCATCGAAGGGCAGGAAATCAAGGCGGGCGACGACTGGTTCAAGCACCTCTACGACAAGGCCGGCAAGAAGCTCATCCTGAGTCTCCGTAAAGGCGGAAAGGACACCGTACTGATCGTCACTCCTTCCTTTACCGATGTTCCCCTCCTTTACCGGCGTTGGGTCCGCCAACGCGAAAAGATGGTCGAGGAACTGTCCGGCGGCAAGGTGGGCTATGTCCACATCCAGGGCATGAATTCGCCGAGCTACCGCGAGCTCTACTCCAAGGCCCTCGGTAAATACCGCAACTGCGACGCCCTCATCGTGGACACGCGCCACAACGGCGGAGGCTGGCTCCATGACGACCTGGTAACCTTCCTCGGCGGCAAGGAATACTGCATCTTCTCTCCGCGCGGCCAGTACATCGGCCACGAACCGTTCAACAAGTGGACGAAGCCATCCTGCGTGCTGGTCGGCGAGGACAACTACTCCGATGCCTCCGGCTTCCCGTACGCCTACCGCAGCCTCGGCCTGGGCAAACTCATCGGCGCCCCGGTCCCCGGCACCATGACCGCCGTCTGGTGGGAATACCAGATCAACCCGACCGTCATCTTCGGCATCCCGCAAGTGGGCAACTGGGGCGTCAAGGACGGCACCTACATCGAGAATTTCCAGATTGAACCTGACATCCTCGTGTACAACGACCCGGCCTCCGTCCTCAGCGGCCGCGACCTCCAGCTGGAAGCTGCCGTCCGGGAAATGCTCTCAGAAATCGAACAACGATAGCCATGGATAAGAAAGCAGTCATCATCCCGACCTACAACGAGAAGGAGAACATCACAGCCATCATCCGCAAGGTGTTCTCCCTGGAAGGCGGTTTCCATATCCTCGTCATCGACGACGGCTCCCCCGACGGCACGGCCGCCATCGTCAAACGGCTTCAGGAAGAGTTTCCCGACCGGCTCTACCTCATCGAACGCAGCGGCAAGCTCGGCCTCGGCACAGCCTATCTGACCGGATTCCGCTGGTCCCTCGACCATGGCTACGACTATATCTTCGAGATGGACGCCGACTTCTCGCACAACCCGGACGACCTGCTCCGCCTCTACTGGGCCTGCTCGGAGGAAGGCGCGGACCTTGCCATCGGTTCCCGCTACTGCCATGGCGTGAGCGTCGTAGACTGGCCTATCGGCCGCATCGTGATGTCCTATTACGCCTCGGCCTATGTCCGGATGGTGTTGCACATGAGGGTCTACGACACCACGGCCGGCTTCAAATGCTATCGCCGCCGCGTCCTCGAGACTATCGACCTCGACCGGGTGGAGATGAAAGGCTACGGCTTCCAGATCGAGATGAAATACACTGCCTGGCGGCTGGGATTCACCCTCAGGGAAGTCCCCATCATCTTCATCAACCGGCAGCTGGGCACCTCCAAGATGAGCGGCGGTATCTTCGGCGAAGCCTTCTGGGGCGTCATCCGCCTCCGCTTCAGAAAGATCTACCCGAGAACGTAAGGGAAGAGGGTCAGGCGGCGTCCTTCTTGCCGTTCCACTGCGTGAGGATGAGGCCGGCGCAGGCGATGGCGAGGCCGATCCATTGGGCGCGGCAGAGGATTTCGTCGCCGAGGAGGAAGCCCCAGAGGGCCGTGGCAACCGGAATCATGGCGAGGAAGATGCTGGACTTGGCCACGCCGAGGTGCTTGATGGAAAAAGCCATCAAGGAGAAGGCCAGGCTGGAGCACAGGATGGAGAGGGCCAGGATCGGACGCCAGACCGGCCAGGAGAGATACAGCTCAGGATCATACGTCTCCAACCCCCGGGTCAGGAAGAAAGGGATGAAATACACTGCCCCGATGAGGAACTGGTACATCACTACGACCGAGGGGGCGTAACCGCTGGTCAGCGATTTCGTGCAGGAGGCATGGCCGACCTCGGCGAATACGGCAATCAGGAGTACGAGGATGCCGAGGACGAAGAAACGGCCTGTCGTCGAGCGGGCATGGGAGACCAGGAGCAGCCCGCCGAGGCAGACCAGGATACCGAGGATGTTCAGCCAGGTAACTTTTTCTTTGAAGAACAACAGCCCTGCGAATACCGCCACAACCGGCGTTGTCGCAATCACGAGGGCGCTGATGGTCGGAGACCCGGTCAACTTGATCCCGTACGTCTCGCAGAAGAAATAGATGAACGGCTCACAGAGGGCCAGCAGGAGGAAGGTCGTCAGATCTTCCTTCCGGATGCGGATGCTGAATCCGCAGACCAGGTTCACAGCCAGCAAGATAAGTCCAGCCATCAAGATGCGCGCCGGCAGGAAGAATTCCACCGGAATCTCCAATTCAATGAGCCGGTCGCACCAGATATAAGACAAGCCCCACAGAGAGACGGCAACAAGGGTGCAGGTATAGATCAGCAGTTTTCCAGTCTTTCCCATAAGTTTCGTTTGAGGGTGCAAAGTTAGCAAAAGTTTGCGTGAAACAAACCGGGCCGACGGTCCATTCATAGACAGCTTTCCTCTCCGCAGGGTGCAGAGAGGACGTCGGGGAAGGGCTTGGTGGACAGTGACTTATGGTTCCCCGCAAAGGCACCCGCGCCATTTGTGGGCGGACCGTCTCCATGTATCGGCAGACCGTCTCCATCAGTGACCTACCCCTCAGTGGTTTTCCGTCCAAATCATCGGAAGGGATTCGTTGGGGCGGGATTGGACCCGCCTGACCACGTCATGCCCACGTCGCCCCCGTCCGTACCGGTCCGTCCACGTATGGGTCCGGTTTTCCAGTATGCCGTGGGGAACGTTCGGCCTGGCCACGGACGGACGGAGGCCCCCCAAAAAACACCCTGTCTCTCGGAATGATATAACCACCCTTCCCTTGTTTGGGAGCATACAGGGACTGGAAGTGCACTTGCGGGCGGTCCATAAGAAGCATGGGCATAAAAAAAAATGGGGTTTCCCCATTCCTGGCTATCAAGGCCTGGATATACCGCGCCAACCAGCATAGCCTGCTGCAAATATAGTGATGTGTAAAAAATAACCTGCTTCAACGCTCCTGTCGCTTCGCGACCCTATTCCGGGCAAATGTCGCTTTTGAAGCAGGCTATTTTTTGTCTGTTTCATAGCAAATAATATCTTCAAGGTGTATCATTGAAGGAATCCGCCGCTTCAGGATGAGGTGACGGATTCCTTCATTTTCTCTTTTTCCCTTGCCCGACTCCCAAGACCCGGGCAACCAGCAGTCATGCCGCGCGAATCTCAAGGACGTCGGGGAAGGGCATGGCGGACTGCGACTTATGTTTCACCGCGCCGGGGCTACAGGACGCGGCAGACGAGGGCACTGACACCGGCGACACGGACCTGGTTCCGGCTCACCGTGAGGGCGGAGGGGTCACCCCAGACCGGCTCCAACCGAGGGCAGTCCTTCACACGCACGGCTGCGGGTTCCTCACGCGGGTTGAGCAGCACCCAGTAGCGCTCGTCGTCGAGGGAGCGTTCGTAGATGACCGGATAGGCCGTCGAAGGGTCGGTGACGAGGTGCCAGTCGCCCGTGTTGCCGAGGGCCGGGATGGAACGGCGCAGGGCCAGGAGGCCTTTGACATAGGCATAGACCGAAGCCGGGTCGCCCTGCTGCGCCGCCACCGTCGGACGCTGCGGCGACGGATCGACGGGCAGATAGAGCCGCCCGGGGTCGCAGGTGGAGAAGCCAGCGTTCGGGCTGTCGTCCCACTGCATCGGGGTCCGCTCTGCCGAGCGGTCCCGGCTCCCCTCCACCTCCGGTGCCTCGTCCAAGGAGCGCATGCCGATTTCCTCGCCATAGTACAGGACGGGTACCCAGGGCATGGTCAGGAAGAAGGTGAGGGCCGTCTTGAGTTCCTCGGGTGTAGAGCGGGTGCAACGGTTGAGCCGCCAGGTGTCATGGCTGGAGGTCGGCATACAGGCGAAGCCCTTGCCGCGGAGGGCCCGGAACATCGCGTCGAACGGCACGGCAAAGGTGTCGAAACGCCCCCGTCCGGCCCGGTCCAGCCAGCAGTCGCGGGGCGGATAAGCCCCCGTCTCCGGGTCGGGATGCCGTTCCGTGTTGTACACCAGGTCGCGGTACATGACCTTGCCGCATCCGTTGTGGCGGATGATGTCGATATCGAATCCGCAGGAGACCGCCTCCACCGGCGAAGACCACTCCGACAGAAAGATGCGGTCGGGATAGTGTCCAGACTGCCAGGAGAAGATATCGTCCCAAAGGCGCCGGACGCCGTGGAAAGCGGCATCGTCGCCCTTGACCAGCGACCAGGCCATGTCGCACCGGAACCCGTCGACCCCCCGGTCGAACCAGAACGCCAGGATCCGCTTCATCTCCTCCCGGACCGCCGTCGGTCCCGGGTCATCGTAGCCCTGCTCCCAAGGATGGTCGGGCGACACCTGGTAATAGCCGAAGTTCAGGGCCGGCTGGATATCGTAGTAGTTCGCCTGGAAGGCCCCGGTGCGGCCAGCGAGGTTGGGCACCCAATGCCCGTCCTCCGGCGTCTTGCCATTGTCCGCCCAGATGTACCAGTCTGCATATTTTCCGTCCGTGCCGGATGCAGAGCTGCGGAACCACGGATGCTTGTCCGACGTATGGCCGGCCACCAGGTCCAGGCAGATGCGCATGCCGCGCCCGTGGGCGTCCCGCACCAGATCATCGAGGTCGGTGAGAGTGCCGAAGCGCGGATCGATGGCATAGTAGTCGATGATGTCGTAGCCTCCGTCCTCGAAGCCCGCACTGAACACCGGACTGATCCAGACTGTGTTGAAGCCGAGTTCCCGGATATAGTCCAACTTGGATCGGATGCCCTGTAGGTCGCCGTAGCCGTCGCCATCACTGTCCTTGAAAGAGGACGGATAGATGTGGTAGATGGCAGCCTCGTCGAGCCACGACGGATAGCCATGCTGGAGGCCGAGGCCGCTCCAGTCGTTGCAGGTGCCGCCGTAGACGCCCCACGCCGTGAGCCGCCGCACCAGGTCCGCATCCCCCACCGGGATACCCCAGCACTCGACCCGCAGGCCCTTCGAACGGCAGTAGGATACCAGGTCCTCCGTCAGCGCGGTGGCCTCGGGACGGACCACCGCATGCGGTACCGCAGCCGCCCAGGCATCCACCTCCTCCGGCGTGAACCGCCGTTTCATGTACTCCAGCGGGGCATCCGTATATTCCGATGCCGTCAGGAGATAGTCCCGCTCGAAGGACGTGAGGACATACCGACCCTCGAAGCCCTCCTCATGCAGCATCTCGATGGTCTTCCGGATGCCCTCCCGGTCCAGCACCTTCAACTCCACATACGGGGTCAGACCCGCCTCCCGGCAGATGGCCAGGTAGGTCCGGAACGTCGGCACCCGGAGACGGCCGGCATAGCGCGCGTCCCAGCCGTAGCCGCCGTCGATGTGCATCTGTTGCAACTGACGGAACGTGTAGTCGGACACCGCCCCCGTCCCGTCCGTCGTCCGGTCGATCGTCCTGTCGTGCATGCACACCAGCACGCCGTCCGAAGTCATCTGCACATCCGTCTCCATGCCTCCGTACAGACGGACTTCCGCCGCCTTCCGGAAGGAGAGTTCCGTGTTCTCGGGATACCGGTTGCACAGGCCCCTGTGGGCCTGCAGGAGAAAATCACCGGCCGGGGCCGGGAGGGACGCCGCCACGAGGAAGGCGGCAGCTGTCAACCTAACTGTCCAGTTCATCTTCTGTCATGTTCTCTACCTCTCCGGTCAGCGGCTGGTCCGGGTTATCAGGGTTATCCGGATCATCAGGATTGTCGGGATTGTCGGGATTGTCAGGATTATCAGGATTGTCGGGATTATCCGGGTTATCCGGCTGGCCGGGGCCGATGACCTTCACCTGGCAGCGGGCGCCGAAGCCCCCGTCCCGGGTGCTGACGATGATGTTGGCCGAGCCTTCAGAAAGGGCGGTGACCACCCCGTCCGCCGAGACAGTCGCCACCGTCTCCCGCGACGAGCGCCATTCCAGCGCCGGGTCGGAGGCATCGGCCGGGGAGAGCGTCGCCACCAGGGTCACACGCTCCCCGATCTGGAGAGTCACCATCTCCCGGTCGAGTTCCACTCCGGTCACCTGCACCGGGACGTCCGCCTTTCCGCAGGCGGCAAGCCCCAGCGTCAGCAAGGCCGTGACAATGAGATTCTTCTGCTTCATTTGTAGCGTTTTACACGGGCATCCGCGATGACGCCCGACCAGTCCATGCCGAAGGCAAAATCATACCGGTGGCCGTCGGCATCCACATAACATTCCATATCGCGGGGCAGGTCCTCGGCCTGCCATTCCACGGTCTCCATCGAGGCCGGCATCTGCATCGGAAGCAGCCCTGAAGGTTCCTCCGTCCCGCTCACCACATCGAGCAGCGCCTGATACGACGCCCCGAAATTCAGGAGGAGGGCATCGGCCCACGGCTCGATCTCCGACAGCACGCACGGGCGGCTCAACTTGAGGAGCACGACGACGGGCTTCCCGCCCATCACCTCATGCGTCCGCCGGACCAGCAGCATGTCGTCGACATTGTACGTCTGCGTCGTCTTGCCCCGATAGGAGCAGTCCCCGCCCGCAAGGCTCTCCTCACGCGCCGCGACGGCCGTGTAGGGGGCATATTGGAGCGAAATGGGCACATAGCCGTTGCCGCCTTCGTCCACATCGTCCATCGAATGGCCCCAGAGCCCTTCCGGGCCCTTGATGCAGACCAGGGCAAAGTCCGCCTCGACCGGGTCGTCGACCCGCGTATAGTACCGATCCAGCATCCCGTCCCGGATGGGACGCGCGGTGGCTTCGGCGGCATACCCCTCGAAGAATTTCTTGGAGGCGGGCTGGTGGCGCTCCGGCACATAGACCTTGGCCCCCGGCGCCATCGGCAGGACGGCGCCATGGTCCTTGAGCATCACGATGGAACGCACCTGGGCCTCGTAACCGGCCTGCATGTATTCCGGGCAGCCCACGATGGAGGCCGACGCCTCCGGGTCGAGGTAGGGATTCTCGAAGAGGCCGACCTGGAACATGTTGCGGAGAATCCGGACGGCCGAGACCTCGAAACGGGTCCGGGCCGACACCTCCCCCGCCTCCGCCCGCCAGCGGGCATACGCGGCGAGGACCGGGGCGAGGTCGTCGCCACCGCCGAATTGGTCGACCCCGGCCTGCAGGAGGCGGTAATGCCGCTCCTCGACCGACAGGTCCTCGACGCCCCAGCATTTGCCGCCGTGGAACTCCGCCGGATCCTCCGCATGGGCGGCCCAGCGGAACGGGGCGGGATACCAGTCCTTGGCCACGTTCCAGTCCGTGCACACCACGCCGTCGTAACCGTAGCGCTCGCGCAGGAGGTCGGTGACCAGGTAGCGGCTGTAGTTGGCGCCGACGTTCTCGCCGGAGGGATTCTGCCCCGTCGCGATGTTGTAGGTCGGCATGACGGCCGACGCCCGCCGGGTCGGGGTTCCGGTCCGGAAGGCCCCTTCAAGGAAGGGTTTGAGTTGGAGATCGAAGCCGCCGCCGGGATAGACAGCCCACCGGCCGAACCAGTGGTGGCTTTCCCGTCCGGCCTCGCCGGTCCCGGCACCGGGCCAGTGCTTGGCCATGGCGTTGACGCTGCGGGGCCCCCAGCCGTCCCGGCTCCCGGGGGTCTCCTGGAAGCCTGCGACATAGGCGGCCGAGAGCTCGGTCACCAACTGAGGATCTTCACCGAAAGTACCGGCGAAGCGTTTCCAGCGGGGGTCCGTGGCCAGGTCCACCTCGGGCGACAGCGCGGTCGTGAACCCGAGCGCCCGGTATTCCGCCGCCGCGATGGCGCCGAAACGGCGGACCCGTTCCGGGTCGAAGGTGGCGGCCAGGCCGATTTCCCGCGGCCAGCGGGAGATGGCGCCGCCCGCACCGGCGTTGAACTCGCCGTCGATGACGGCCGCATGGCGCGGGTCGGAGGCCAGTTCGACCGGAATACCCAAGGGCTGCCCTTCGGCAAAAGCCTGCACGGCATTGCTCCACCGGGCGGCCGTCGCGGCATCCGCCACGGCGGTCACGAGGATGTGACGCACATGGCCCTGCCCGATGAACTGCCGCTGGGCCGCCATCAAGGTGTCGGCCGGGACGCTCTGGTGAGAACTGTACAGCATCAGGCCGGCGAGTCCGGCGGTGTCCAGCCGGGCCGAGAGGTCCTTCGCCCGACTTTCGGGCGTCCTCCGCCAGTCCTCGTAGGGTGACAGCACACCGTCCCGGTCCAGGTCCTTGAACACGTATCCGTCCTGCTCCAGGAGGGTGACGCCGGAGTCCGGGCTGTAGCCCAGCACAGGGCCGCGCCGCTGCTCCACCTTCATCCAGCCGCCGGGCTGCAGGGCCACGGTGTACCGGTCCCCGCCACGGCCGCAAGCCGCCGCGAGGACCAGCAACAACAGCAGGAAGGGCCTACTGGACCTCATAGCATCCCGGATAGTAACCGGACTCCGGACGAGGGTCGCCCTTGATGTCCTTGTCCCAGGAACCGACTTCCTTCAGCCAGGCGACGAACTTGGCGGCGATGCCGTCGGCCGTGCCTCGGGTGGGAGTGAAGGAGAGCATCTTTTCTTCCAACTGCTCCTGGGTAATCTTGGTGAACCCGTCCGGCAGGGCTGTACTGGGATACAGACAGTTCAAGTAGGCGCTACTTGTAGAAGAAATCCTGTTCAGGGCATAATTCTCATCTGCGGCATTGTCCGCACCATAGACGAACTTGTCCTCATCCCCCTTTGTCAAAGCCTTGTTCAGGACGTTGTAATACAGCAAGGTGCCGGGTGTTCCGTTGTTGGACCAAATGACCGGCTGCGTCTTCTTGTTGTCAAACAGGATGTCGTTGACCAGCATGAAGGCATAACCGTCCGTCGTGATTCCGTCCTTGACCGCACCTCGGTTGGGTGTCCCGCTGGTATTCGTATAATTTCCATTGACTGTGCTGTTGGCAATAAGCGTATTCTTGTTGGTGTTGATGACAAATCCTTGTGAGGATTCGTTTTTGGGTGCGCGGAACGAGGAGTTGAATATCAGCGTATTGTTGTTGGTCCCGTTATTATAGAGAGAGGCTCCCAAGCCAGAGGTCGTATTCTCGCTGAACCGACAATCCGTCATATAGAGATAACCTATACCACCATCATTGGGCTGATTGATGGCACCACCCCGGATGCTGGAAGAATTCGTTTCAAAATAGCATCCCTTTACATAAGCCGTTCCACCTCGCAAGCATAAGGCACCGCCCCCTTGCTTCGCGTCAGTACCGTTGTCGGCATTGTTTGAGAGCGTACAACCTGTCAACTTGAGGACGCCGTCATTATGCGTCATCTTGATGGCACCGCCGCCGTTGGAGGCCTGGTTGCCGGAAAGGGTGCAG
>JAFUZO010000017.1 GCA_017476575.1 Bacteroidales bacterium
GCGCTGATGGAGCGCAAGTATGCCGCCCGGACCGGCCTGAAAGCCTCGCTGCATGCGATGTGGGCCGGAGAGAAGTACTACCTGGCGCTCTATCGGGAATACACGGATATCCGGCTGGTGGGAGCACCGCCCGTCTCGGTCGCCGCCTTCGGGGGTGACGAGGACAACTGGGAATGGCCGCAGCACAAGGCCGATTTCGCCTTGTACCGGATCTATGACCACGGAGAACCGCTGCAGACGCCATGGCACTTGAAAATCTCCACCGCTGGTTATCGGGAGGGGGATTTCACGATGGTCCTCGGCTTTCCCGGCCGTACGGACCGCTACAGTTCCTCCTTCAAGGTCGACTACCTGCAGCAGGTCGAGCGGCCTGTGTCGAACCGCCTCCGGGCCCGGCAGATGGACATCGTGCGGAAATGGATGGACGCCGACCCGTCCGTCCGCATGAACTATTCCAACTGGTTCTTCTCCCTGTCCAATGTCCAGGAGATGCAGGAGGGCGAGTCGCAGTGTGTCAAGCGCTTCCATGTCGCGGACGGGAAGCGGGCCGAGGAGCGGGACCTGGCGGCATGGGTGCAGGCGGACCCGGATCGCACGGAGCGGTGGGGGAGCCTGCTGGACGACCTCGCGGCGGAATATGCGGCCATCGCCGACATCGAGCGCCGGAAGACGTATTTCCGTGAAACCCTGGTCCGGGGTTCGCGCATCGCGCCGACCCTGCTTCGGATGGGCAACAGCAAGGGCGACAAGATGGAACTTTGGCAGAAAGGGCTTGCCGAGGTCGATTCGCGGGTGGAGAAGGAACTGCTCACCTATGCATTGGAGGAATATGCTTCCCACGTCGGGGCGGAGTTCATCGGGACGTTCCAGGATTCCCTCCTGCGGAAATTCCCGGACAAGGCGGCCTTGGTCGACTACCTCTGGGACCATCCGCTTGAACTGGCAGAATTCGCGACCGAGGTGAAAATCACGGCTTTCCATGCGCAGGAACGCCCCGCCGCCGACTTGGCCGGGCTGCAGCGGGACTATATCCGGGCCCTGTACGGGATGCGGGCTTCGGCGGGGCGGCCGCAGTACCCCGATGCCAACGCGACGATGCGGCTGACCTACGGCCGGGTCTCTTCGCTCGACCCGCGGGACGGGGTGCATACCCGCTGGTACTCCACGGTCCGGGGGCTTTTCGAGAAGCATGACCCGCAGCGGCACGACTTCGCCTTGCCGGCCGTTTTCTTGGACGCCTTGCGGTATCCTTCGGTCCCGGAAGCCGTCAATTTCCTGACAGACAACGATATCACCGGCGGCAACTCCGGTTCTCCGGTGCTGGATGCCGAGGGCAGACTCATCGGCCTCGCCTTCGACGGCAACAAGGAATCTCTCGCCTCCGACGTATCGTATACCCCATCCTACAACAAGTGCGTCTGCGTGGACATCCGCTACATCCTCTGGATCCTCCGGGACTACGTCCACTTTGACCGCATCCTGGTTGAACTGGATGCCGGATAGGCGGCATTCTGCAAGAACGATGTCTTTCGTGGGCGGAACGGGGAATCAGCCAAGGTCGGAAAGTTCCAACCAGTGGAGTTCTTTCTCGTCGAGGAGGGTGAGGAGTTCGCTGTAGCGGGTGGAGGCTTCCTGCAGGGCGGCGGGGGAGAGGGTACCGCTGGAAAGGCTGGCTTCGAGGCCGGCCTTTTCGGTTTCGAGGCGGGGAAGTTCTTCCTCTAGTGCTTTGAGTTCCTGCTGTTCCTTCCAGGTGAGGCGGCGACGGGTAGGGGACGCTGCGGGCTTGTCGGCCTGCTTCGGATGATGGGCCGGGGCAGCCGGGCGGGCGGTTGCTTTCTGCTGCGCCTCGTGGTCCTTGATAAAAGTGCGGTATTCGGTGTAGTTGCCGACAAAGTCCTTGACGACGCCGTCGCCGCAGAAGACGAGGAGGTGGTCGGCGAGGCGGTCCAGGAAGTGGCGGTCATGCGAGACGATGAGCAGCGATCCCTTGAACTCCTGCAGGTATTCCTCCAGGATGTCGAGGGTGACGATGTCGAGGTCGTTGGTCGGCTCGTCGAGGATCAGCAGGTTCGGCTGCTGCATGAGCACGGTCAGCAGGTACAGCCGCCGCCGTTCGCCGCCGGAGAGGCGTTCCACGCGGCTCGTCCACATCTCGTGCGGGAAGAGGAACCGCTCCAGCAGCCGGGTGTCGGCCACGGTGTCCATCACGGTCTGGCCGGGCTTGAACTGCAGGCCGCTCTGGTGGTAGTAGCCGATGCGCAGCGACTCGCCCCGTTCGACGACGCCGGTCATCGTCCCGCCGAGGGAGGGGTTCCACCCGCCGGTGACGAGGTTGAGGAAGGTGGTCTTGCCCGCCGCGTTCCGGCCGACGATGCCGACCTTCTCGTAGCGCTGGAAGTTGTAGGAGAAATGGTTCAGGTAGCATTTTTCTTCCCACCAGAAGGACACGTCCTTGCAGTTGATGACCTTGTTGCCGAGGTAGGTGCTGCGCGCCTGGGTGTCCGAAAGGTCCACCTGGCGGGTGACGTAGGCGTCCTCGGCGCGGGCCTTGATCTCCCAGAAGGCCTGCTTGCGGTATTTCGCCTTGCCGGTGCGGGCGCAGGGCGAGGCGTGCATCCATTCCAGTTCGCGTCGGAAGATGTTCCGGACCTTCTCCGTCTCGGCATTGTAGTTGTCGATGCGCTCCTGCCGCTTCTCCAGGAAGTTCATGTAGTCGCCCCGGTAGATGTAGACCTGGCCCCGGTCCAGTTCCATGACCGTGTTGCAGACGCGGTCGAGGAAGTAGCGGTCGTGCGTGACCATGAACAGGGTGCAGCGCGCGTGCTTGAGATGCCCTTCCAGGAACTCGATGGCGTCGATGTCGAGGTGGTTCGTGGGCTCGTCCATGATGTAGAAATCGGCCTCGGAGGCGAGCATCTGGGTGAGGGCCACGCGCTTGACCTCACCGCCGGAGAGGTCCTTCATGGGCTTGCCGGGGTCGGTCAGGTTGAACTGGGTCAGCAGCTGGTGCACCCGCAGTTCGTAGCCCCAGCGTTGGTCCGGGTCGAGGGGTTCCGTCCAGGACATGGAGGCGTCCATGATCTGGTCGAAGATGGATTTCGAGGGGTCGTAGGCATATTCCTGCTCCAGGAAGGCGATGCGGATATCCTTGAGAAAACGAATCTTGCCCCCGGTGTCAGAGGAGTCCTTGCCCGCAAGGATTTTCAGGAGCGAGGTCTTTCCCGTCCCGTTCGGTGCGATAAGGGCCACCTTGTCCCCCTCGTTGATGTTGAAGTCGATATGTTCGAACAGTACCTTCGGTCCGTACGATTTGGAGAGGTTCTCGATCTGCAGGTAACTGGCCATAAACTATTTGAAGAACTTGTCGACCTCCTTGACGGCGTCGGGAAGGGCGAAGACGGCGACGCGGTCATAGGCCTCGATGCGGGTGTCGCCGACGGCGATGAAGGAGTCGCTGCCGCGGATGACACCGCCGATGATGGCGTTGCGCGGGAAGTCGATGTCCTTCAGGGCACCCCGGGTAATCTTTGAATCGGGGGCGGCCGTATACTCCAGGACCTCGGCGTCAGTGCCGCTCATGTAGCGGACGAAACGGACCTTGTCGGAGAGGGTGAATTTGAAGATGCGTGCGGCTGTGATGAGTTTCTTGTTGATGACGGCATCCACCCCCATCTCTTCGGCGAGACGGACATATTCCAGGTTCTCCACCTGGGCGACGACCCGGGATACGCCGAACTTCTTGGCAATGACACAGGCGAGGATGTTGGCCTCGTCATTGCCGGTGACGGCTACAAGTGCGTCGAACTCCTTGATGTTCTCCTCCATGAGGAAGTCCGAGTTGCGGGCATCTCCGTTGACGACCGTGACCCCGTCGGGCAGGGCTTCGGAGAGTTCCCGGCACCGCTGCTTGTCGATGTCGATGATCTTGACAGCGTCCATCTGCCGGTGGGCGAGCTGGGCGGCGACCATCTCGCCGATCTCGCTTCCGCCCAGGATCATGACGCTCCGCACCTCGATGTTGTCCTTGCCGAGGAACTTCATGATGGTCGGCATGCCTTCGCGTTTGGCGATGATGTAAAGATGGTCGTTGTATTTGAAGCGGGTGTCGAACTTCGGGATGACGGTTTCCCCTTTACGGGCGATGGCGATGATGCGGAACTGGGCCTTGTCGTTGGCGGCAGTCATGGCCGCCGTGAATTCGGCGACCTTCATATCCAGGATGGGGGAGTCCTCGTCGAGCTTGAACACGGAGAGCTGGAGCTTGCCGCGGGCGAAGTCCATCGACTCCGTCGATGCCGTATGCCTGAGCATGTCGAGGATTTCGTCGCTGGCAGTCTTCTCGGGATAGAACAGGATGTCTACGCCGACATCCTTGAACATCAGTTTGTTCTCCGGAGCAAGATAGGACTCGTCCTCGATACGGGCGATGACCCGCCTGGCTCCCAGCTGCTTGGCCAGCATGGCGCTCACGATATTGACGGTCTGGGACTTGAAAGGATTGACGGCGATGAACAGGTCGGCTTTCGCGCAGCCTGCATCCTTCAGAACCTGGATGGAGGAGGGGTCTCCCAGGAGTGTCACGACATCGGCCGAAGAGGCCAGCTGCGCAATCCGTGCCGGGTCGTCGTCGACCACGGTGATATCGTTGGCCTCGTGGCTGAGCATCTTGGCCAGGTGCGAGCCCACCTGCCCGGCTCCCTCGATGATGATTTTCATAGTCCTGTCGTTTTCTCCTGCAAAGGTAATGAATTATTCTGAAAGGCTTGTCTTTCTCTTGAGGGCGCGGGGGATGATCCAGTAGGGGTGGAGGCCGTGGACGGGGGTACGGGACTGGGCGGCGACGGCTTCGAGGGTGGGCTTGCGGCGGAGGGTGCGGTAGGCCCGATGGGCGGCCAGGACGGCCTTGAAGGAAGCCCAGCGTTTCGTGACCAGATACGTGAAGGCGGAGCAGCCGTCCAGGACCATGCGGGTGAGGATGCGGCTGCGGGCATGGCGGAGAGCCTTCCCCGGGGCCTCTCCCCGCGCCTTGAAAGTACGGGCAAGGTTGTTCTCCAGCAAAAGGAGGTTGTTGCGGTAATTCAGTTCCAGTTTCCAAGGAGAATCGTTCGGGAGGGTGCCGCCGCCGATGTGCCAGACGTAGGATGCCGGGACGACGGTCACCTGCCATCCGTCCAGTTGCGCCCGCCAGCACAGGTCGATTTCCTCCATGTGGGCGAAGAACCGGTCGTCGAGCCCGCCGAGCCGCCGCCAGAGACCGGAGCGGACCATCAGGCAGGCGCCGCTGATCCAGAGAACATCCTGGGGCGTATCGTATTGTCCTTCATCTTTTTCCACTTTCTGGAGCACCCGGCCGCGGCAGAAGGGGTAGCCGTACTTGTCCAGAAGGCCGCCGGCCGCCCCGGCATATTCGAAGGTGTCGCGCCGGTGCCAGGAGAGGAGTTTCGGGCCGCAGATGCCGCAGGCGGGATGGGTGTCCATCCAGTCCGTGAGCGGCTGCAGCCATCCCGGCGGCACTTCGACGTCGGAGTTGATGAGGACGAAATAGTCCGCCTCTACCTGCGTCAGGGCCCGGTTGTATCCGCCGGTGAATCCGTAGTTGCCGTCGAGGGGAATCTGCCGGATGTCCGGAAATTCTTCCGAGAGCATCTCCAGGGATCCGTCCGTCGAGGCGCTGTCCGCTACGATGACCTCCGCATCCAACCCTTCACAGGAGGTGACAAGCCCCGGAAGGAACTGCCGCAGGTAGTCCCTTGTGTTCCAGTTCAATATGACGACGGCCGTTTTCACGCTTCGTGGTGTCCGTGGCAGCATCCGTCCCCGTGGCCTTCTCCGTGGCAGCAGCCGCCTCCGTGCCCCTTGCCGTGGCAGTGGCAGCCTTCTTCCGGCGGAAGGAATTCGCCGTGGAGGCCTTCCGTCAGTTCCTTCCCGGTGGCGTCCCGGACCGAGACGACTTCGCCCCGGAAATGCAGGGTCTTGCCTGCCATCGGGTGGTTGAAGTCCAGGGTGACCGCGTCTTCCTTGACGGCGACGACGGTGGCGTTGACCACATGGCCGGACGCGTTGATCATCGGGACGGTCCTGCCAGGTTGCATCAGATCTTCGCGGAGTTCCCCGTTGACGGTGAAAGCGCTCTTGGGGACATCGAATTTCCGCTTCTCCTCGTAGGGGCCGTAGCCCTCTTCCGGGTCGATGGTGAACGCGAAGGCCTCGCCTTCGGACAGCCCTGCGACCTCCGCTTCGAACTTCGGAATCAGCATGTGCATGCCGTGGATATATTCCAGGGGCTTCTCCCGGGTCGCCCGGTCCACCGTCTTGCCGTCCACTTCCAGTTCGTAGGTCACGACGGCCACTTTGTTCTTCTCTATTTTCATACGTTTTTACGGGTTCCTCATGCGCTGCAATCGACATCGGCGAACGCTAAGGTCGGGATTAATTTCGACATACACAAACGGGCGTCGTCCGCGGCGATGAGGAGGTGTCGCCACAGGTCGATGAAATTGCCGGTGACGACCATTTCGCGGACGGGGTGCGTGATGGCGCCGTCCGTGAAGGCGAATCCCTCGATGCCATAGGAGAAATCGCCGGTGGAGGAGTTGGAGTTGCCCCCGTTGAAGCCCGTAACGAGGATGCCGCTGCCGACTTTGCGGAGGACATCGTCCAGCCCCTTGCAGCCCCCGGTCGGCAGGACCTTGATGCGGGTGCTGTCCTCGACGGTCGGTGCGAGGCCGGTCTTCCCGGCGATGTATGTGTTGATGAAATAGCGGGTGACGACCCCCTTGTCGATGATGGGGAATTCCGCCGTGGCCACGCCTTCGCTGTCGAACAGGCGGCAGCCCGTCTCACCGGCGGTGCGCGGCAGGTCGAGGACGGTCAGGTTTTCCGCGAATACCTGCTGTCCGGCCTTTCCGTCCAGGAAGGAATTTTTCTGTTGGATGGCATAGCCGCCGAGGGCGGTGAGTACGGGATTCAGGAGTTTCGAGGCGCATTCGCTCTCGACGACGAGGTTGTACTTGCCGCCGGGTATGTCCTGCGGTCCGATCTGCAGGGCGGCGCGCCGGACGGCCGTCTCGGAGCAGTCGTCCAGCGAAACCCCGGCGAGGGTCGGTGCCGCATCCCACCAGTAGCTGGCATAGCGGTTGCCCTCCGGATCCTCGACCGTCACCTCGTAGCCGATTTCGAACGAGGTTTCGGTGTGCCGGGCGAAGAGTCCCTGGCTGTCCATGACAACGGTATCGAAGACGCTGTCGGAATATTCGCCCTCCTCGGAGACCAGCGTGAAGCCCTGCCCCAGCGCAGTTTTCCGGTGCCAGAGCGAGGTGCGGACCGCCATCTCCCGCCGCCGCCCTGCTGTCAGCGTCGCATAGACGGGATCGAAGAGCCCCATCTCCCGCCCCGTCACCGCATCCCGGGCGACCCGTTCCGGGGCAGGCAGGTCCCGGGCTGCATCCGGCTCCAGCATCCGGACGGTGTCGACCGCCTGGCGGATGAAGGGACGCAACTCGCTTTCTTCCAGTCGGTTCGACGAGAAACTGCCGAAGCGTCCGTCCACGAACAGGGCGACCTGCAGGCTGCGGTCCAGGGCGTGGGTCACCTTGTCCACCTCGCCGTCCAGCATGCCCACAAGGTCCAACAGGCTCTTGTTGAGGGTGATGCGCACCTTCTGCGCTCCGCATTCCCGGGCGTAGGACATGCACCTCCGCGCGAGTTCGGTCTCCGCCTCTTCCAGCATCCCGGGTGTGATGCTTATCTCATTGTCTTTCATTCGTTTCCATGTTATTGATTTATTCGCCGCCGACGGTGAGGCCGTGGACGAGGACGGTCGGGATGCCGCACGAGACCGGGACGGACTGCTCCTTGCCGCAGAGCCAGGCACCCGGGTCCACCCGGAGGTCGTTGCCGACGGCGACGATGTTCCGCAGGGCTTCCGGTCCGTTGCCGATGATGTTGATATCCTTGACCGGGGCAGTCAGGCGGCCGTTTTCAATCAGAAAACCGGACTTGACATAGAAGGTGAAGTCTCCCTCGCCGATCTTGACCTGGCCGTTGGCGAACTCGTCGACGAAGATGCCTGCGGGGACGCTGGCGATGATGTCCGCCGGGTCGGCCCCGCCGCTTTCCATGTAGGTGGCGCGCATCCGGGGAATCGGGGCATAGCGGAACGATTCTCGGCGGCCGTTGCCGGTGGGGGAGACCCCGTAATGTCGGGCGCTGATACGGTCATGGAGATAGGAGGTGAGGATGCCGTCCTCTACCATATATGTCTTCTGGCCGGGTACCCCCTCGTCATCGAAGTTGAGGGCGCCCCGGTTGCCTTTGATGGTGGCATCGTCGAGGATCGAGATGCCCTTCGGGCAGATCCGATCCCCCATACGGTCGGAGAAGATGGAGGTGCCCTTGCGGTTGAAGTCGGCTTCGAAGGCATGCCCCATGGCTTCATGGAGCAGGATGCCGGACGCACCGGCGCCCATGACGACATTCATCACCCCGCCTTTCGGACGACGGGCCTCGAACTGGGCATCGATGCCGGAGGTGACCTGGACGGCGATTTCTTCGACAAGCGTATCGGTCAGCATCTCGGCGCCGCACCGGAAACTGCGGGAGGTGGACTTGTTCTCGACGCGCCCTCCCTGCTGGAAGATGACCGATACGGACACGCTGCCCATCGGGCGGGTGTCAAACTTGAGTTCGCCGAGGGAATTGTACATGAGGAGATCGGTGACCTGGAAGGCCAGCGTGGCCATGACTTTCACAATCCGGTTGTCACGCTGGCGGATGGCCGCCTCCAAGCCCTGCAGGAAGGGAAGGAAAGCGGACATCTCTCCGTCGGACCAGGGCTGCCGCATCGGGTAACGGTCGGCCGCGGGATTGGGTTCCCCCCGGAAATGGCGCTTGACCATGCGGCTGCCGTTGGACTCAGCGGTTACATAGTGGTCGCCCCGGTCTCCGATGACGGCTGTCTCCGGGGCAATGGCGGCAGCAGCCCGGGCGCAGGCAAGCATGTCGGCAGGTGCGATGCTTTCCGAATAGGCATAGCCGGTCCGCTCTCCGCTGAGGACACGGATCCCGACGCCGAAGTCGATATGGTTGCCGCCCGCTGCGACGGCACCGTCGCGGAGGACGAGGTTGCCATAGGCGGTGTTCTCGAAATAAAGGTCGCTGTAATCGCCGCCGCTGCGGAGCGCTTCCTTCAAGAGGCGGTCCATCAGGGGGACATCGACTTGGAAAGTATGGAAGTAGTGTTCTTTCTGGTAGATCATGGTTGGGAAGAGACAGGTTCATGGCTGCCGAGGATGGGGGCGGGTACGCCGTCGTAGGCCTGCGGGACTTTGGGCAGGCTCGGGATGGAGGCATGTTCGATACGGCTGGGACCTTCCACCGAATCGGTGACCATGCCGCGGATGACGTTGTACAGACCCATATCCCGGACGACCAGCCCTCTCTTGGAACCTTCTGCCACGATGCGGAACGGGGGAGACGTGTTGTCCGCCAGGATCCATTTGTCGCAGGCCGGCATGTAGTCGTGGAACAGGTAGTTGAGGCCTACCTGGTAGCGGCGCCGGACCGTCTCTTCGGAAATGTAGTGTCCGCCGGCGGCAACCCGGGCAGCGACGCGTTCCACTGCGATGTCCGGGGTCTGCAGCCAGAAGTAGAGGACTGTCACGAAGTACCCTTGCTGCTGGGCACTCCGGATCATCCTGAGCAACGACCGGGTCGCCAAGGTGGTTTCAATGCAGAAGTCTTCGCGGCGGCTGAACAGGTACTGCGTCTTGCGGAGCATGTACCGGCTGGCCTGGATGTAGGCTGCTTCGGGATTGAACGGCGACAGACTCTTGGCGAATTCGTCGGAATTGACGAACTCGCTGCAATCCAAGAGTTCCGGCAGGAGCGTATAGGACGCTGTCGTCTTGCCGGAACCGTTGGCACCTGATATGATGTAGAGCCGGGGCAATTACCGCGTGGCGGCTTCGAGTTTCTTCATGAGGGCGAACATGACGAGGCCGGCGACGATGCACAGCCCCATCAGGATGGCCCAGATTACGCTGAGCGGCATCTTGTCCCAAAGGAGGGACGGGATGGAACTGAGATAGTTGCCGATGGCGGTGGCGGCGAACCAGCCGCCCATCATCATGCCCTTGTACTTGGGAGGGGCGACCTTCGAGACGAAGGAGATGCCCATCGGTGAGAGAAGCAGTTCGGCGAATGTGAGGACCAGGTAGGTCGACATCAGCGTGCTCACCCCGACCCGCGGGCCACCGATGATCTGGGGCATGACAAGTCCGACGGAGGCGAGGGTCATGATCAGGAAGCCGCAGGCCGCGACGAACATGCCGAGGCCGATCTTCTTCGGGGCGGACGGCTCCTTGTCCTTGCGGGCCAGGGAGGCGAACAGGGCCATGGAAACCGGAGTGAGTGCCACGACATAGAACGGGTTGAACTGTTGGAACTGCTGGGGAAGGATGGCGATGGAGGGTGCCATGGTCTTATAGAGGGCATAGGCGCCACCCCAAAGGGCGACCGTGACGATTGCGCAGGTGGTCTTGGCCTTGGCGGTCTCGCTCTGGAAGAAACCGAAGAAGGTGTAGACAGACACGGCGATGAGGGCGAGGGCCCAGATATTGAAGCCGATGCGCTGCCAGCCACCCACCGTGCTCTCGGTGTAGTCGCGGGCGAAGACGGTGAGGGTGGAACCGTTCTGGTGGAAGGCCATCCAGAAGAAGATGACGACGGCGAAGACCAGCAGGAGGGCCACGATGCGGCTCTTGGTCTGCGACGGAGTAAGTTCTTCGACGGGTGCGTTGGTGGCAGCCGCCTGCTTGGCGTTGACGTCTGCGTGCTTGAACCAGTTCCGGCAGCCGAAGTAGATGGCCATGGAAGCGATCAGGGAGACGCAGGCGACCGCGAAACCAAGGTTGTAGGCGGTGGAGAGCTTGTCCAGGTAGAACTGGCTGAAGGTGGCGACATCTGTCCCGCCGGCGAAGGCGGTCAGCTTCTCCAGGCCGTCGGCAGCGATGCTTCCGTCGATGTACTGGTGGCAGAGGGCGGGAATATCGCCGTTATAGGTGAGGCCGGACTTGCCGAGATGCCAGTTGGTGAGGGCCGTGGCGGCCGACGGGGCGAACATGGCGCCGATGTTGATGGCCATGTAGAAGAGGCTGAAGGCCGAATCGCGCTTGGGGGCATATTCCGGATTGTCGTAGAGGTTGCCGACAAGGACCTGGAGGTTCCCTTTGAACAGGCCGGTACCGACGGATACAAGGACAAGGGCGGCGATCATGAGGATGAGTCCGAAGGTGTTGGCCGGGGTCGGGACGGACAGGCAGGCATAGCCGACGAACATGACGGCCACGCCGGTAGTCACACACTTGCCGTAGCCGATCCGGTCTGCCAGGATGCCGCCGAAGAACGGCATGAAGTAGACGAAAGCAAGGAAGATGGCATAGATCTGTCCAGCAGCGGCGGTCGTGAATCCGAACTTGGCCTGGAGAAAGAGCATGAAGATGGCCAGCATCGTGTAGTAGCCGAACCGTTCGCCGGTGTTGGCGAGGGCGAGGGCGAAGAGGCCTTTGGGTTGTCCTTTGAACATATAAGATCAGGTTTTGATGTTTCAACAACTCGATTTGGCAAATATAGCAAAGTTTTGCAGAAATTCCGTATATTTGTCATCCGGATATGGAAAAGAAACACTCATGGGGAGTCAGGCTGGCGGCGGGCTGGATGCGCCTGCGGGCCTTCCTGCCGCTCGGATATCACTATCGATGGGCCCGGGTGGTCGCCTGGGTCGCCCGGGATGTCCTGCACTACCGGGAGGAGGTGGTCCTGACGAACCTCGCCCGCAGTTTCCCCGGGAAGAAGTATGGCGAACTGGCGGAAATCAAGGACCGCTTCTACCAGCATTTCGGCGAAATCTTCGCCGAGGCGGCCTGGTTCGGGGGCTGTCGGGGTGATAAGGGGCGGAAGAAACTGAAAGACAGCCATCTTGTGGAGATCGACAACAGCGCGGAATTCAACGCCTTCTTCGACCGGTGCTCCTCGGTGATGCTCCTGAACTCCCATGCCGGGAACTGGGAGATCACGGGCGGCGTGGCCCAGTACGACTATGGCCCGGAAAGCGCCCGGCACTGGGACTATCCCGAGGTTGTCGTGCTGTACAAGCGTCTCAAGAGCGGATTCTGGGACCAGGTGATAGGCGTGAACCGCTGCGCTCCGGTCCTGGACCGCGACTATGACGGCTATGTGGAAAGCGCTTCCATCCTCCGGTATGCCGTCTCCCACCGGCGCGAGAAGAAACTCTATATCTTCAATACGGACCAGCATCCCTACCGGGGGGTGCAGCGTTGCGAGGTTGGGATGTTCCTGAGCCAGCCCACGGAGGCGATGACAGGGGGGGCTGCCTTGGCCTGCAAACTGGACATGGGTGTGGCCTATATGCGCTGGAAGCAGGTGGAGCGGGGACACTACAGGATGACTTTCGTCCCGCTCTGCGACCATGCTTCTGAAACGGCTCCCGAAGAGATCATGAAACAATACTACGCGCACCTGGAGCAGGATATCCGCGAGCAACCGTGGAACTATCTGTGGTCGCATAAACGATGGAAATGATATGAGAATCAAAGTGTTGACACTGGGCCTTCTCGCGGCCGCCCCGCTCTTCCTGCAGGCTCAGGAAGTGACCTACAGCCTCCCCTCGACGACCCTCATCCTGGAGGTGGATGCCGTCAAGGAGACGTTCTTTGCAGGCCCCTACGCCCCCTTCGCCAAGAAATATCTCGGCCTCACCGTCCGCCAGGACGATGAGGTCCGCTCCTATGTGAAAGGCGTCCGCATGGCCGCGAAGGTGGAGGCCGACCCGTCGGTCCGCTACAGCGTTTCCGGAAAGGATGCGGAGGACCGGTTCCTGGCCCTTTCTGCGCAGGGACTCGTGGCCTTCCGCCAAGCCGCCGAGGCTGATGCTGTCGTGTGGCGGTTCACACCGCCTGCCGCTGCAGATTTCAGTGGAAAGGGACTGACCTCGACCCTGACGACGGAGGTCGTGACCACATACCGGGATGTCCAGACCGACACGTCCTTCACCCGGATTCCGGTCCAGCAGTCGGTCCAAGTGGCCAAATCTCCCGAGAAGAAAGCGCAGGAGGCCGCGGAAATCATCCTCGACGCCCGCAAGGAGCGTTTCAACATCTCGACCGGCAATACCGATGCCACCTTCAGCGGCGAAGCGCTGGGTGCGGCCCTTGCCGAGCTTTCCCGGATTGAACAGGAATACCTGACCCTTTTCACCGGGTACACGGTGACGGAGAACCAGCACGCCAGCTATGATGTCACTCCGGTCCCGATGGCCAAGGAGCAGCGCTATCCTGCCTTCCGGCTTTCCGGCCAGGACGGCCTGGTACCTGAAGGACGTTTTTCCGGCGACCCTTACTACCTGGAGTTCGATACCGTCGAGGTGCCTGACGTGGAAGGGCTTGCAGCCAAGTCCGGTTCCAAGTCCCGTGTCATCCACTACCGGATTCCTGCCATCTGTGTCGTCCGCCTGACCGGCGGGAATGACCAGCTCTTCCAGGCCCGCGTCCCGGTCTACCAACTCGGCCGCGACTGCACCTATCCGTTATCAAAGTAACCCCCAACACATTCTGATATGACGATCAAAGATTTAGAACCGAAGGTCGTATGGAACAACTTCTACGGCCTCACCCGGATTCCCCGCCCTTCCAAGCATGAAGGAAAGGTGCAGGAATACCTCTATCAATGGGGCATCTCCCGCGGCCTCGAGACCGTGCGTGACGAAACCGGCAACATCATCATCCGCAAACCGGCTACTCCGGGTTATGAGAACCGCCGCGGCGTCATTCTCCAGGGCCACATGGACATGGTCCCGCAGAAGACTTCCGATTCGGACCACGACTTCCTGAATGATCCCATCGTCACCCTCATCGACGGCGACTGGGTCACGGCCGACCGGACGACCCTCGGCGCCGACAACGGCATCGGTGTGGCCATGGGACTCGCCGTGCTGGAGGACCCGTCCGTGAAGCATGGCCCCGTCGAGGTGCTGGTCACATACGACGAAGAGACCGGCATGACCGGCGCCAACGAACTCCGGCCGGGCGTCCTGCAGGGCGATATCCTCATCAACCTTGATTCCGAGGAGGAAGGTGAGCTCTGCGTGGGCTGCGCCGGCGGACTGGACGCCTCCGCCTCTTTCAAGTACCATAAGTATAACACCCCGGCCGGCTACGACGGACTCAAGGTCGCCGTCAAGGCCCTCCAGGGCGGTCACTCCGGCATGGACATCTCCCTGTACCGCGCCAATGCCAACAAGGTGATGGCCCGCATCCTGCTCCCGCTCATCGAACTGTTCGGCGTCAAGGTGGTCTCTTTCACCGGAGGGTCCCTCCGCAATGCCATCCCGTTCGAGGCCGTCGCGGAAGTGCTGGTCCCGAAGGAGAACACCGCCTCCGTCCGCAAGCTCATCGACAGCATCTTCGCCGAGGTCAAGGCCGAATTCGCCGACTCCGATCCCTCTGCCGCCCTCTATGTCGACGAAGTTCCTGCTGCGCCGAAGTACATCCAGGGAAGCGTGATGCTCCGCGCCGTCAAGGCCATGATCGCCTGCCCTTCGAACGTGATCCGCATGAGCCAGTCGATGCCGGGCCTCACCGAGACCTCCATCAACATGGCTATCGTCCGTACCGAGAAAGGCCGCATCACCGTCCACAGCCTCATGCGCAGCGCGGTCGATACGGCCAAGGCCGACCTGGCCGGGCGTGTCCGCTGCATCTTCGAGCTCGCCGGTGCCGACAGCATCGAGTTCAAGGGCGGATATTCCGGCTGGACCCCGAAGCTCGACACGCCGATGAACAAGGTGATGATGGAGCAGTACCAGAAGGTCTACGGCGAGCCGATGAAGGTCATGGCCACCCACGGCGGCCTCGAGTGCGCCATCATGGGGGCCAAGTACCCGAACTGGGAGATGGTCTCCATCGGTCCGACCATCAAGTATCCCCACAGCCCGGACGAGCGGGTGGACATCCCGTCCGTCGGCCGCACCTGGGAATACCTCAAGGCCGTCCTGGAGAACGTTCCTGAGAAGTAGCTCCTGCCCGTTCCGCTTCCTGGGAGGCCGCGCGCGGCCTGTCTTGTAACGATATGGAAATAAGCAAGTTATAAACCGCCATGTGCTCGACCTGCCACCGAAACGGAAGGTTGAGCACATCTGTTTTTGCCGTGCATTGACGGATAGACACTCGTGCGTGGCCTCCGGGCGGGGCCCCGGAAAAGGACTTATGAACTTTCGCGGATGACCATCTCGGAAGGGATGATGACTTCCTCGGCGGGGGAGAGGGGAGCGTCGATCTGGCGGAGGATCAGGCGGACAGCCTCCTCGGCCATACGGGCGACGGGCTTCTCGACGGACGTGACGGCCGGATGGACGAGGGTGGAGACTTCGGTCCCGTACATGCTGGCGACGGCGATGTCCTCCGGAATCCGGAAACCCTTCCGGAGCAGCACCTCTTCCGCACCGATGGCCTGCATCTCATTGAAACAGAACACGGCATCGAAAGGGATTCCGTGCTCCAGGAGGAAGGTCACCTCGGTGGCACCCCCGGCACGGTCCGTCCCCTCCTTGAGGACCAGGGAAGGATCATAGGCGATCCCATGTTTGGACAGGGTGTCGATATACGCCTGGAAACGGTCGGCGCTGTTGCGGATATGGTCCGGTCCGGCCAGGTGGGCGATGCGTTTCCTCCCTTTGTAGATCAGATGCTCCATCAGGAAGAAGGCGGCCTTGTAGTCGTTGCTGCGGACGCTGCTGCAGTCGAGGCCCTTGATGGTCCGGTCGAAGAAGACCAAGGGGATGTTCCGCTGGATGAAGGCGGAGTATTGTTCGACGTTGGCCTTGTCGTTGCAGGTTGAAATGAGGATGCCGTCGACCCGTGAGTCGGACAGGAGGTCGAAATTGGATTTTTCCCAGAAGATATCTTCGTTGGAGAGGGCGACGATGGTCCGGTAGCCTTTCGGCCGGAGGATCTGCTGGGCATGGGCGATGAAGGTGCTGTAGAAGGAGGTGACCAGTTCGGGGACCAGGATGCCGATAGTCATAGTCTTGCGCTTGCGCAGATGGACGGCCAGTTCATTGCGCTTGTAGCCCATCCGTTCCGCCGTTTCGATGACCAGGCGGGCGGTCTCGGGGGAGACATTTCCCTTTTCCCCGGAAAGGGCACGAGAAACGGTGGACTTGGAGAGGCCGAGGGCCTTGGCGATGTCGATGATGGTGACGTACATGATTCGCGTATCTTGTTCGTAGCAAAGGTAATAATAAAATTTGGAAGTTGTTCCGGGAACGGTTGCGGGAAATGGGAACGATTGCGGGAACGGTTGCGGAAATAAAAATCTATAATATGGCTCTGAATTGTTGGAGAGATGGTATTTTTGTACAAACGATAGCCAATAATGGAAGATTTTCAGCCAGAGAATTCAGTCTTTCTGCCCGGCTCCCTTTTCCAGAATCCCGGAGGATGGGCGGTCGATCCCCAGTTCATGGAGCAGATGGGATCCACCTGCCTGCTGGCACACGGACTGGGGCATCCCGTGGAAGATGCCGTGACCGGCTTCCGGGTCCCCCGGAGCGGCCGGTACCATATATATGTACGTACGCGGAACTGGACATCCCGCTGGTCGGAGCGGCCGACGCCCGGGATCTTCACCGTCCTCGCCGACGGAAAGGACAACGGGCATGTCTACGGTGCTGCCGGGCCGGAATGGGATTGGGAGGCCGGCGGGGTCATCGATTTGGAGGCAGGGGAGCATGAACTCAGCATCCATGACCTCAAAGGTTTTGACGCCCGGTTCGATACCGTACTCCTGACTCTGTCCGAGGCCCGTCCCGACGGGAGCAAGGCCGGTATCGAGGCGCTCCGCCATACCTTCCTGCCACAGACCCGTACCGTCGAGCAGAAGGGGGCTTTCGACTTCGTCGTCGTAGGCGGCGGCTGCTCGGGCATGTGCGCGGCCTTGGCTGCAGCCCGCTGCGGTCTGAAGGTGGCCCTCATCCAGGACCGGAAGGTGCTCGGCGGCAACAACTCCTCGGAGGTGCGCGTCGGCCTCGGCGGCCGTCTGAATATCGGGAAGTACCCGGCGCTGGGCTACCTGCTGAACGAGTTCGGACCCGGCCGCAAGGGCAACGCCCGGACCGGGGACGTGTATGAGGATGCCAAGAAACTCGATATCGTCTTGAAAGAAAAGCGGATTACCCTTATCCTGGGCTACAAGGTCCTGGAGGTGGAGAAGGACGGCGACCGGTTGACGGCTGTCGTCGCCACCTGCGTGGGCGACTATTCCCGGATCAGGGTCGCTGCACCGCTTTTCGCCGACTGTACGGGCGACGCCAACCTCGGCGTCCTCTCCGGTGCCGACTGGGTGATGGGACGCGAGCCCCGCTCCCGGTATGGAGAGCCCTCCGCCCCTGAAGCCCACGACGGGACGACCCTCGGTGCCTCGCTCCAATGGTATTCCCTGGAGGCGGACACCCCGCAGCCCTTCCCGGATATCGACTGGGGCTTGTCGCTGGACGAAGATACGGCCCAGAAGGTCCACCGCGGCCAGTGGTACTGGGAAGTCGGCATGACGGACGACCAGATCGAAGAGGCCGAGCGTATCCGGGACTACGGCATGTATGTGGCCTATTCCAACTGGTCCTATCTCAAGAACCACGCATCCTACAAGGATGAATATGAAAACCTCTATCTCGGCTGGGTCTGCCACGTGCTGGGCAAGCGCGAAAGCCGCCGCCTCCTGGGCGAGTTCGTGCTGACGGAGAACGACCTCCGGCAGTTCCGTATCTACCCGGACGGCTGTGTGAGTACGTCCTGGTACATCGACAACCACGAGCCCGACCCGGACAACGCCGCCCGGTTCCCGGAGCCCTGGCTGAGCCGCGGATGCCTGACCCCGCTGGACTACTATCCCATCCCGTTCCGCTGCTTCTACTCCCGCAACGTGGACAACCTTTTCATGGCGGGACGCGACATCAGTGTCTCCCACCTGGCCCTCGGGACGACCCGCGTCATGCGCACCTGTGCGATGATGGGCGAGGTGGTCGGCCTGGCCGCGAAAGTGTGCACGGACCATGACGATCTGCCCCGGGACATCGTTCCGGCGCACTGGGACGAACTGGATGCCCTCATGTGCAAGGGAGCCGGCGATCCGGACCTCCCGTATCTCCAGACCTATACCCTGATCGATACGACTGCTGCACGCAGCGAAGACTGTTGAACCCACCTATGAGCCCCGTCGACTGGATCATCATCGGACTGTTCCTGGTGGCCCTCACCACCATCGGATTCTTCTTCTCCCGGCGCAACCGCAACCTGGAGGACTATTTCGTGGCCGGCCGCAGCATGCCGACTTGGATTGTGGCCCTCGCCGCGACGGGTACCTCCATCAGCGCAGGCACCTTCGTCGGTTCCCCGGAACTGGGTTTCAATACCAACCTGACTTTCATCATGAGCTGCGTCGGTGCCGTCATCGGCGGCCTCTTCGTCGCCCTGCTGGTCCTGCCGCGGCTCTACCGTGCGAAGACCATCACCATCTACGGCTACATCGGCGACCGTTTCGGCGAGACGTCCAAGCGGGCGACCAGCGTCATGTTCCTTTTCGGCCAGCTGTTCACGTCGGGCTCCCGCCTGTTCATCGCCGCCATCGCCGTGTCGGTCATCCTCTTCGGGTCCATCCATTTCCAGTTCATCATGTACTCGATCATCATCCTGGGTATCGTCAGCACCATCTACACGATGGCCGGCGGCATCAAGGGGCTCCTGTACATCGACACCCTCCAGATTCTCCTGGTCATCGGGACCGGCATCGCCGCCCTGGTCCTTGTGGCCCTTTCCATCGAACCGCGCCTGGGACTCGGAGAAATCTGGCGTTCCCTCACGGACGGCGGCATGGTCAAACTCCCCGCCCGGCCGGAATACGGCCTCGCGGCGGACGGCACCCTCAAGGGATGGGCCGCCGGGAGCAAGGTGCAGCTGGTGGACCCGTCGTTCCGCTTCGACCGGCCGTACAACCTCATCGGCGCCCTGGTGGCCTACGCCATCTTCAAGTTCGCGCAGTTCTCGACCGACCATGAGTTCGTCCAGCGCCAGCTCACCTGCCGCTCCGTCAAGGAGGCCGGCGTGTCGCTGGTCTGGTCGCAACTGCTGGCGATTCCGATTGTGGCGGTCTTCCTCTGCATCGGCCTCCTCCTCTGGGTCAAGTTCACCCAGGACCCGGGGGCGATGCCTTCAGACTTCTTTGCCGACGCCCGCGACGTGTTCCCGCAGTTCATCTGCCGGAGCGTCCCGACCGGTGTGCGGGGATTGATGGTCGTCGGCCTCCTCGCCGCCGCCCTGTCCAGCTTCAACTCTGCCATCAACGCCATGGCTTCCAGTTTCGTGACCGACCTCTATCTCCCGATCCGCAAGGACCGCGGGCGCCCGGTCACCGGCGATGCGGGCGAGATGGCCTCGTCCAAGAAGATGGCGGCCCTGATGGGCGTCATCCTCACCGGCTTCGCCATCGTCACGGCCGTCATGCAGCAGTCGAGCGGGCTCAACCTCGTCGACTTCGCGACCGGCGTGATGTGCTTCTCCTACGCGGGGATGCTGGGCGTGTTCATCGTCGCCCTCTACACCCGGCGGGGGAGTACCGCCAGCGTCATCGCCGCCCTCGTGGCCGGCCTCCTGACGGTGCTGCTCCTCCAACCCTACATCCTGACCCCGCTCTCGCAGGCCCTCCTGGGCCGCACCCTTTTCATCGCCTGGCCCTGGTGGTGCCCGATCGGAGCGACGGTCAGCATCCTGGTCTGCCTGGCCGGTAAACCGAAACAAACGATATGAGACAAGTTGTCTTGAAAGCTCCCCGCGAACTGGAGTTCCGGGAAGTGCCCGCCCCCCGGGCAGCAGACCTGAAAGAGCATGAAATCCTCCTCCAGGTCAAGCGTATCGGCATCTGCGGATCCGAAATCCATTCCTACCACGGTACCCATCCGGCCACCTTCTATCCTGTGGTCCAGGGCCATGAATACGCCGGCACCGTCGTGGCCGTCGGCACCGCTGTCGAAAGCATCCGTCCCGGCGACAAGATCACCGCCCGTCCCCAGCTGGTCTGCGGCACGTGCAACCCCTGCAGGCGGGGTCAGTACAATGTATGCGAGCACCTCCGGGTACAGGCCTTCCAGGCCGACGGCGCCGCCCAGGACTACTTCGTCGTGAGCGACGACCGGGCGGTCCGCCTGCCCGATGACCTGCCGCTCGACTACGGTGCGATGATCGAGCCTTCCGCCGTGGGCGCCCATGCGACGACCCGTCCACGGGAGTTGGAGGGCAGGAATGTCGTCGTCTCCGGCGCTGGCACCATCGGCAACCTCATCGCCCAGTTCGCAAAGGCCCGCGGGGCCCGCAAGGTCGTCATCACCGATGTGAGCGACGCCCGGCTCGCCATCGCCCGGGAATGCGGCATCGAACATACCCTCAACGTGGCCAGGACACCCTTGAAGGAGGCACTTCCGGAACTTTTCGGCGAGGAAGGATTCCAGGTCGGCTTCGAGGCCGCCGGTGTCGAGGTCTCTGTCCGTTCCCTGATGGAGTGCATCGAAAAAGGCGGCGATGTCATCATCGTCGGCGTCCATGCCAAGGATCCCGCCATCAGCATGTTCTACCTTGGAGAGCATGAACTCAACCTTATCGGTTCCATGATGTACCGCCATGAGGATTACCTGACGGCCGTCGACATGGTCTCCAAGGGCCGGATTCACCTCCAGCCGCTGGTTTCCAACCGCTTCCCCCTTGAACAGTACGACGAGGCGTACCGGTATATCGATGCACACCGCGAGACCAGCATGAAGGTCCTTGTCGACCTGGAAGCGTAAAGCGTATGAAGAAGTTCCTCCTGTCCCTCTTGTGGCTGTCCACGCTGGTTCCGGCGTGGGCGCAGACATTGGACGAGGTCCGGCGCGAGACGCTGTCCGTCCCGGAGCGGCTCGGGGGTGTCCAGTCCGTCCAGGCGTTGCACCGCGATGTCTCCGCGCGTCCCCCGAAGGGCTACAAGCCCTTCTCGGTGAGCCATTACGGTCGGCACGGTGCCCGTTATGTGACGAATGCCCTCATCTATGAGCGGGTGCACGACGTGCTGGAGACGGCGGACCGGGAAGGGAACCTCACACCCCTCGGCGATTCGCTCCGGGCGATGTATGCGGCCGTCTATCCCCGCCTGACCCGGCATAACGGCGACCTGACGGCGGTCGGCCAGGCCCAGCACCGGCAGATTGCGGCCGACATGCTGGCCGACTATCCGGAAGTCTTTTCCGCCCGTCCCGTCGCGACGGCCCGCGCGACCACCGTGCCCCGCTGCATCATGAGCATGGCCTCGTTCCTGGAAGAATGGGCCCGGCGCAAGCCGGATTTGCGGGTGGAGAGCAGCGCCGCTGCGGCATACCTCCCCATCCTCAACCCCTACGACCTGACCAACCCGGAACTCGATGCAGAAGGGGCCCGGACCCTCCGGATGGACCCGTGGGGACGCGGCTACGAACGGTACCGTGCGACCCTTTTCGACGCCGGTGTCTTCGCCTCCCGCCTGTTCCTGCGTCCGGAGGCCGTCCGGAAGGTCTGCTCCCCGCTGCGCTTCGCCATCGATCTGCACTACGTCAGTTCCCTTTCCTCTTCGATGGATTTCGAGGGCTCCGACTTTTCCGCCTTCTACACCGAGGACGAACGCTTTGCGATGTGGGAGATGGACAACATCCTCTTCTACATGGAGGAGGGGCCTGGCCTGGAGGGCAACCACCGACAGCCGCTGCTGCTGTGGCCGCTCCTGGAGGACTTCATCGAGACGGCCGAGACCGACGTGCGCGACGGCCGTCCTTCGGTGCGCCTCCGCTTCGGACACGACATGCCGCTGATGGGTCTGCTGTCCTTGATGGGAGTGGAGGAGTGGAGCCGTCCGGCGAAAGACTGGCCGGACGTGAAACGGGTGTGGCAGAACTGGCGGATTCCGATGGCCTCGCACCTGGAGATGGTGCTGTACCGGAACCGCCGCTCGGACGAGGTGCTGGTGAAGTTCCTGCTCAACAACGAGCCGCTGGCCCTGCCGCTCGAACCCTTCGACGGCCCCTACTACCGCTGGACGGAGGTTCGAGACCACTACCGGAAGGTGCTGTCGGAGGCACGGGAACAGCTGGCCCGCCCGGCGTGCAACCGCCTCTTCTCCATCGAGAACAAGGTCGACGGGCATCCGATGCAGGCCTTCTCCATCCGGCAGGACACGGTGTATGTCGTCAACGACGGCGGCCTGTGCCGGACTTGGTCGCTGCGGGACGGACGCCAGACCGGACAGTTCATGCTCGGCTGCGCCCATCCGACCCTCCACGGCGGCAACGCCGATTTCAGCACCGACGGCCTCCTGTACGTCTCGGGCGACCTCACGACGAAGGCGTGCTATGTCGAGCGGGTGACGGCGGCGGGCTCCGAATGGGTCCAGACCCTGACCTTCGCCCTGGACAACGGCTACGGCGGCTCCCAGGTGGTCCTGGACCGCGAGCGGGCGCGCATCGTTTACATGCAGCGCGAGAACCGCGACATCAAGGCGCCGGACAACCGGTTCCACCTCTACGAGTTCCGCCTGCCGTCCGCGACGGAGGGCGACCTCACCTTCACGGAAGCCGACGTGCTCCGGGAATACGTCCTGGACCGCTACGAGCCCATCTACCAGGGCGGCAGCATCCATGACGGGCTCCTCCTGCTCTCGCACGGGGTCTGCCCCGACGAGGACGGCATCGTGACGGGCATCTCGGGCTACGACCTGGCGACGGGGAAGGCCGTCTTCCAGGTGGACCTGTCCCCGGTGATGCCGCACGAGCCGCAGTCGGTGTGCGTCTACGACGGGAAAGTGTATATGAATTTCAACGGGAGGGGCTTCTACGAAGTCATTCTTACAGGTATCAAATCTGGCGGTGAACCGAAGGACAACGCTGACCTGGTATTTGGATTGTAGTTACTTCGAAGTAATTTTGAAACAAATACGGGCGCGCGCCCGTATTATAATAGATAACCATCATGAAACTCTGAACAACATGGAAACTAAGATCAGCTCTTCCTGGAGGGGACTCCTCCTCTCCCTGACCCTGATTTTCCATCTGGGATGGAGCCTGGCTGCCCAGAACCAGCAGGTTACGGGCGTCGTGAAGGACGCGGCCGGCGAACCGCTGGCGGGCGCTTCCATCCTGGTGGAGGGAACGGTGACCGGCACCCAGTCCGACATCGACGGCCGGTTCTCGCTTCCGTCGAGCAAGGGACAGGTCCTTGTCATCTCTTTCATCGGTTTCGAGACCGTCCGGGTCCCGGTCACAGACCAGACCTTCTATGAAGTGGTCTTGGACGGAGACGCCAACTTCTTGGACGATGTCGTGGTCGTAGGCTACGATACCCAGAAGAAGGTGAATCTCACCGGTGCTGTCGGCTCGCTTTCGTCCGACGTGCTCCAGAACAAGCCGATCGTGCAAGCCTCCACGGCCCTCCAGGGAACCATCCCTGGCGTGACGGTGACCACCAACGGCGGCGGTCCGGGTGCGGATACGGGCAACATCCGGGTCCGTGGTATCGGTACGTTCGGCGGGTCGAGCGCCGCTCCGCTCGTGCTGATCGATGGTATCGAGGGTAGCATGAACTCGGTGGACGCCACCCAGATCGACAAGATTTCCGTCCTGAAAGATGCCGCCTCGTCCGCCATCTACGGTTCCCGGGCGGCAAACGGTGTCATCCTCATCACGACCAAGCGTGCGGGGAAGGGCCGTTCCTCGGTCTCGTACCGGGGCTATGTCGGCTGGCAGACCCCGACCACGACGCCGGACACCGTGAATCCCGTCGAATACATGATCCTCAACCGGGAGGCAACCGAGAACGACGGCGCGACGTCTATCTACACGGACGAGTACATCGCGGACTACTTGAAGAACAACTGGCTCGACCCGGACAGTTTCCCGATTGTCAACTGGAAGGAGCATGTGCTCAACGGGAGCGGCCTGACGCATAACCACAATCTCTCGTTCAGCGCCACCCAAGGCAAGATGCGCATCCTGACCTCCATCGGCTACCTGGACCAGAAGGGTATCGTGAAGAGCGCGGATTTCCAGCGGTACAACTTCCGCAACAATATCAACGTGGACATCACGGACCGTCTGGCCCTGCGTTTCGATACCTCCGGCAGCTGGGGAATCCGTCATTACAGTCCCTACCAGGGCACCTTCTTCAGTTTCATGAACGCGCGTGACCCGCTTTTTCTCGCCGAGTACTCCAACGGGACCTACGCCCCCTTCACCGGCGGCAGCATCAACATCCTCCCGATGACCGACAACGGCGAGGGCGGCAGTGTCCGCTCGGACGCCCTCCGTTTCTCCGGTGCCATGGCATTAACCTGGAAGCCAGTGGACTGGCTTACCCTAGAGGGGACGGCAGCTCCGCGCTTCACCCTGAGCTACACCCATAACTTCACCGACCTGGTGACGTACTATTCAGACCCGTACGGGACGGTCTCGCCCATCAAGAATCGGGAATACAACTCCCTCCGCGAATCGCACACCAACGATTTCTATGGCAACTACCTGTTTACGGCCAAGGTCCACAAGCAGTTCGCCCGCGCCCACGATGTGTCCTTCCTGTCGGGAACATCCTACGAGACTCTGGATGAGCGGACCCTGTCGGCTTACCGTCGCGATTTCGCCTATCCGCAGTACCAGACCATCAATGCCGGTGCCGACAACGAATTCAAGGAGAACGGCGGCGCCCGCTACCAGTGGGCCTTGGCCTCCTTCTTCGGCCGGTTCAACTACAACTACAAGGAACGCTACCTCTTCGAGGCCAACATTCGTTTCGACGGATCCTCCCGCTTCGCCGAGGGGCACCGTTGGGGCCGGTTCCCTTCCTTCTCGGCCGCCTGGCGTGTGACCGAGGAGCCATGGGCCACTCCCTTCAAGGGTGTCCTCAACGAATTCAAGGTGCGTGGCTCCTATGGCAAGTTGGGCAACCAGAACATCGGCTCGGACTACTATCCCACCATCCAGACCCTCACCATCTCCTCCATCTCCGCCGCAGGCCTCATCTATCCGATCGTCGGCCTGAACAACCTCGCCAACGAAGAAATCACCTGGGAGGAGAGCTCCATGTACGACATCGGCATCGATGCCACCCTCCTGGACAAGTTTACCTTGACGGCGGACTGGTATCACAAGACCACAGACGGTATCCTGATGCAGCTGGATATCCCGGCGACCATCGGTCTCACGGCTCCCTACCAGAATGCAGGCGTGGTACGCAACATCGGCTGGGAGATCGGTGTCGGCTACCATGACGGCCGGGGCGACTTCACCTGGGGCGTCGACGCCAACCTTTCCGATGTCCACAACAAGATCATCGACATGAAGGGTACCGCCTCGGGTTCTCTGCTCCGCAACGAGGAGGGATATGCCATCAACTCCATCTATGGTCTCCGGTGCATCGGTATGGCCCGGACTCAGGAGGAAGCCGACTACGTCAATGCCAACTGCCCCCAGTACGGAGTGGAGACAATGCCCGGCGACCTCATCTATGCGGACATCGCCGGCGACTTCGACGAGGATGGCAATCCGATTCCCGACGGGAAGGTCGACGACAAGGACCGGGTGATCATCGGCAGCACCATTCCGCGATACACATTCGGCGTCACGCTGGATGCGGGCTGGAAGGGCTTCGGCATCAGCGCCCAGTTCCAGGGCGTCGGGAAACTCAACGCCTACCTCAACGGCTACTACACCCAGCCCTGCGTCCAGGGCGGCACCTTCCGCAAGGAACACCTCGACCGCTGGACCCCGGAGACGCCGGACGGAAAGTTCCCGCGCCTGTCCTATGCCAGCGAACTGAGCAAGAAGAACTCCTCGTTCTGGATGGCGGATGCCTCGTACTGCCGCCTGAAGAACCTGCAGCTCAGCTACACCCTTCCCAAGAAAATGCTTGCCAGGACCCGGATCGAGAACCTGACCTTCTTCGCCAATGCGACCAACGTCTTCACCCTCACCGACTATTGGCAGGGCTATGACCCAGAGAACATGTTCACCACCAGCGGAGACGGTGTCCAGGCCGGTGCCACGGCCACGAACTATCCGCTGGTCTCCACCTACACGTTCGGCGTGGATATCAAATTCTAATACGGAGCAGACATGAAAAAGACATTCCTTACCATACTTTCGGTTTCGGTGCTGGTCCTGTCCGGCTGCGAGAGCATGCTGGAGCGCTATCCGCTCAACGGCCCTTCCACCGGTACATTCCCCGCCAGCGAAGAAGAAGCCCTGTCCGGGGTACTCGTGAGCTACAAGAACCTGGCTAACAGCGTCAAGCAGTACAGTCCCTTCCCGACCCGTTTCACGGACAACCTCACCGATATCGGTACCGTCCGGACCGGTCTGTCGAACTGGAACCTGTTCGTGACCTCGACTCTCACCCAAACCACCGGCGATGCAACCTATCTGTACGGCCGCATCTACAAGACGGTCGGCCGTATCCACCTCGTCCTGGACAACTTGGACAATATCAAGGACAAGATGTCCGAAGAGACATACCTCCAATTCAAGGCCGAACTGCTTTGCCTGCGGGCCTACGTCTATGACCAGGGCTGTCAGTACTACGGTGACATCCCCTTCATCGACCATTGCCTCAGCCTGGACGATTACGCCTATCCGCGTATGTCGAAGGAGGAAGTCATCGACCGTATCCTCCGGGATATGGACGACACTATGATCGACGCCCTGCCGGTCCGCTGGCCGAAGGCAGAGTGGGGCACCTGCCGGCTGGGCCGGGCTGCCGCCTATACCCTCAAGGCCCGTATCTGCCTCAACTGGGGCCGCTATGCGGAGGCCGCCAAGTATGCGGCAAAGGCCATGGAACTCTCAGAGGGCGTCTATGCTCTGGAACCGCTCGACTGCACGTACTATGCGAATGACACGGTGGAAGGGGAGCCCTCCGCCTCCAACCTGTTCGGCTTCGCTGGCGAGACCTGTGACGAATGGATGTGGGCCATCCAGTTCGACCGGCTGGCTGCGACCAACACGCATTCGATGGTGTACACCTATTCCTCGCGTGTTGCCAATGGGGCGGCCGGCTGCGGTCCTTCGCAGGCACTGATGGATACATTCCAATGTACCGACGGCAAGTCCATCACGGAGTCTCCGCTCTATGACTGGCAGGACCCCTGGAACCACCGCGACCCGCGTCTGGACCTGTACTGCCTGCGTCCGGGGACCCGGATCAACAATGTCCAGTATTCGACTCTCCCGAGCGTCAAGCAGGTCCGCGACTACAACACGGGCGCGATGGTCAACAACTCAGACACGAACGGCAACAAGTCTGAGTACGGTCCCAACGGAACGAAGGGCCCAGGCGGCTACCTCTGGCGCAAGTTCGCCGACAAGGCTTATTACGGGGAGACGCTGACGACAAGCTATGAAGATGAGCTGGATGTGTGCATCATACGTTATGCCGAACTCCTGCTGATCGACGCCGAGGCCAATATCGAGATGGATGGCGGCGACCTCCGGCGTGCACAGAACGACATCAACCAGATCCGTTCGCGGGTCAAGATGCCGAAGGTCACCGCGATGGAGCGGGAGGGGCTGCGTTCCGCCCTGCGTTACGAGCGTACGGTCGAACTCTGTGCCGAAGGTTTCCGCTGGTTCGACATCCGCCGTTGGAAGGACAGTGATGGCAAAACCCTGGCAGAGACCGTGATGAACGGTCCGCAGTATGCTCCGGCCTTCACCGGTGCCCTGTCCAATGCCAAGCCTTCCATATCCTCTGACTGGACCGTCTCCTATGATTCGGCTTCGACCTGGAATGGGGCAGATTTCAATCTCCGCACCCTGGTCACCATGTACTACCGGACCGGCAAGGATGAGCTGTGGCCGCTTCCGGATTCGGAAATCCGCTCGAATCCGGCTATCAACCAGGAAGACCAGAATCCCGGTTATTGATTCTTCCACCATCAAATTGTGACCGTATGAAAAAGATAAGCATCATCATAGCGGCGGCCGCCCTCGTTGCGGCCTGCCAGGATTACAGCTACGAGACGTACGAGCCCGACACGACCTTCCGCCGTACCGGTGAAGTGTCGTTGCTGGCCACCTTCGAGAACCTCTCGACCAAGGTCTCCATGGACGACGACGGACACGGTATCTGGGACCAGGGCGACCGGATCGCGGTGGCCTGTTCCGACGGACGGTTCGTCGATTTCACCCTCGACGGCACGGGCGACACACGGCGGGCGGTCTTCAAGGGGACGATTCCAGAAGGGACCGAACTCGGCCGCGTCGCCGTCTACCCTGCTTCGGCCGCCGTTTCCCTGGATGGTGACCGCCTGACTCTCGAACTTTCCGGACAGCAGTCCACCGGTTCACAGGGCTATCCCGGCATCCTCGTCGCCCCTATCGGAGAGACATGGGAAGTGGATTTCAAGCAGGCCCTCGCCTTCCTCAGCCTGACCTTGTCGAACTATCCGACAGAGGCGGTGCGCATCCGGTTCAGCGGTGAAGGATTCCCGCTCAGCGGAACCTTTACGGCCTCCATCGACGACATCCTGGAGCGGGGCCTCGTCACTTCCGACGGCAAGGGGTCCGGTCCGATGGACATCTCGGTGGCTGGATCGGCCAAGACCGTCTATGCCCTGCTGCCCATTCCGGTCGACGAATACAGCGACATCACGGCGACTTTCTACGACAACAAGGACAATGCCGTGCTGATCCAGTCTCTCAGCGACTATACCATCACCCTGGGACGGGCCGAACTCCGCCGGATGGCGGTCGCCCTCGGCGACGTGGCCGCGCCGCCGTGCCGCATCCACCTGGGTGACGACCGGATCCGGATGGAGGAGACCGAGGAGGGGAGCGGTATCTACGAAGGGACCTTCGACGTCCCGGCTACGACCACCTTCACCATCGAATTCGACGGCAACCCCTACGGTTATGCCACCTCGTCGGGTGCGGGTGGCCTCGGCTCCATCAGTGCGGCCTCCTCCGCCCTCCCTGTGGCCAAGATCAAGAGCGCCGGCAAGAGCAAGAAGACCTACTACATCAAGCGGGCCATCGGTACGATGACCAGTACCGAGATTGCGAACAATCCGTTCACCGTCGACCTGGAGGCGCCCGGCAAGATCCACGTGGTGGCCGACAACTCCGACCCTTCTAAGCCGCGCTACCGCATCCATGTCGTAGAGGAAGCCGACCCGTCCCTCATCTTCGAGGAAGACTTCGACCTCTGCGTGTTCGGCGGCGACTACATGGCCCCGGCGGACGGTGTGGGAAGCACCCTCGCCGCCTTCGACGGCTGGATTCCCGGCACGGCGTCCAAGACGCAGAACGTCCCGGCCTTCAACTTCGACTGGCCCGTAAAGGTGACTGCCGGCCTTCCGCAGGCATCCTACATGGAGGCCTATGGCCTTCAGGACTGGACCTTCGTCTATGCGGGTGAGCGCCCCGGCGGCATCCAGCTCTGCACCGGAACGGCCCCCGGCTCCATGACCACCCCGGCCTTCACGGCAGTTTCCGGAACGGTGGATGCCGTCCTGGAATTCGATCTGGCCCGGTTCTCCGCTACTTCTGTCGATCCCATCTATATCAACATCCTCGGCGGCGGTACGTTTACGGGCGGCGAGGTCACCCGCGATGCCTACGTGAGCGCCAAGGAGAGCGGGCAGTCCTATCCTGAGGCCAAGACCTCCTATACGGAATTTGACGAAAGCGGCACCCGCTTCGCCATCCTTGACGATACCTATTGCCCCCATTCCATCGACAACGGGGACGTCGACAAGCCGGTCTCGCATTACAAGTTCCAACTCAGCGGCATTACAGCTTCGACGCAGATCCAGGTCGATGCGCCGAGGGGAAACAGCAGCGCGCCCCGTATGTTCCTGTTCAACATCAAAGTGACCAAGAAATGAGATACTTGCCTTTTGTATTTCCGTGGGTGGCAGCATTCCTGCTGCTTTCCTGCGGAAAGTCCGACCCAAGTACGGAGAATGGCGGCAGCGGTTCCAAGAAGGGACCGCTGGAGGCCGTCATCGGAGAAGTCCTTCCCGATTGGGAGGATGGCTACCTGGACATCCACGCCATCTCCACCGGGCGGGGTGAATGCACCTTCTTCATCCTGCCGGACGGGACTACGATGACGGTCGATGCCGGGGAAGTGGTGACGGCCACGACCTCGCCGGTCTCCGTCACCCAGCGTCCCAGTGCGGATCAGCGGGCCTATTTCACCCAGTCGCGCTACATGAAGCATTTCATGGAGGCGACCGGCCATTCGGCGCTTGATTACATGCTGATGACCCATTTCCATATCGACCATTTCGGCACGCCGGGCGGCAAGGGCTTCACCATGAGTTCGGAAGGTTACACGATGACCGGCCTCATGGCCCTCTACACGACCCTGCCCTATACGACCCTGCTGGACCGCGCCTGGAGTGCAGACGATCCCGACTACCATTTCGTGGAAGAGTCCGGGACGAGCTATTCCGACATCTCCGAATACATCAAGTTCGTCAAATATGCGATCGCCAAGAAGGGGCTCAAGATGGAGCGCTTCCAGGCCGGCCGCTCCGACCAGCTCAAACTGCTCTACAAGCCGGCTTCCTATCCGGACTTCAAGATCATGAACTATGCTGTGAACGGGGAGTACTGGAACGGGTCGGGGCTGGTGGATGCCTACGGCACCGCCATCCCGGCGGAAAACGGCAACAGCGCCGTCTTCCTGCTCTCCTACGGCAAGTTCGACTACTACACCGGCGGGGATGCAGGCGGGAATACCCGGGTGGCCGCACCGGTCGCCCGGATGATCGGACGTCCCGTCGAAGCGATGAAGGCGGACCACCACATGAGCGTGGACTGCATGTTCGAGGAACAGATGGCGATCCTCCAGCCGAAGGTCATCGCGACCCAGAGTTTCGCCCGCCGTCTGGACCAGCCGATGATCGGGACGGTGGACGCCCTGGTGAACGGGACTTATTACAGCCGCGGCTGCTCGCTGTACTTCACGAACATCGACGACGTCATCTACACGCCCAACCAGGCCCTGTACGGCAAGTGCCATGTCAACGGCCATATCGTCATCCGGGTCCTTCCGGGCGGCGGAAGTTTCTATGTCTACCAGCTCGACGACACCAACAACCTGTACAAGGTGAAGTCGATCGAGGGTCCGATTGCCTGCGAATGAGACGGTTCGCTGCATACTTGACTTTCTCCCTGCTCCTTTCCTGCGGTGGGCCGCGGGTGGGACAGGTACTCCCGGCCTGGCAGCCCGGAGAGCTGGATATCCACGCTGTCTGCACCGGCCGGGGAGAATGTTTCTTCTACATCCTCCCGGACGGGACCACGATGGTGGTGGACTGCGGCGAGATTCCCGAGAAGGAGGGAAGTGTCACTTCCCACGACCCGTACGGGGACCGCGACATCCGGCGCCGCCAGGTGGCGCGGCTCTGCCCGGACCAGCCGGCCCATGCCGTCGCAGGGGCCTATATCCGGCACTTCCTGCCGGCGGGGGACTCCCTGGACTGCCTGGTGCTGACCCACCATCACGACGACCACATGAGCGGGATTGCCGGGCTGTGGGACGAGGTGCCCTTCCGGGTGCTCGTCGACCGGGCCGACACCGCCTCCATCGCGGCTGATGCGGCCTTGAGCCGTCCGACGGCCCGCTATATGGACTTCATCCGGACCTCCGGCGTGCGGGTCGTCCCCTTCGAGGTGGGCGCCGTGGCGACGTTCGGCGGGGCGGAGATCCGCAACCTCTGCGGCAGCGGCCTGGTGTGGACGCTGCCGGAAGGGGAGACGGACTGGTCGGCCGGCACGGCCGTCGATGCCTACCAGGGACGGAAACTGTCCGAGAACGGGGCCTCCACCGGCTTCCTGCTCTCCTACGGGGCCTTCGACTGGCTCGCGACCGGCGATGCCGGCGACCCGAACTCCCGCGTGGCCTGGCCGCTGACGCAGACCGTCGGCCGCCCGGTCGAGGCGATGAAGGTACCGCACCATTTCTCCTGGAAGACCCTCAGCCCCCGTATGTTGGACGTGCTCCAGCCGGAGGTCCTCGTCTCCGAGAACTTCTGGTCGCACCAGCCCTGGCGGCGGGAACTCCAGAACTGGAAAGAGGCCGTCTACGAACCGGGCCGGGGCAAGCATCTTTTCCTGACGAGCCCTTACCGGGGTGAAGTAGAGGACAATGCCTACACCGACTCCGAACTCGCCGCCCTGGACGGAACCGACGGCCACGTCGTCATCCGGGTCAGTCCCGGTGGTCGGGACTACCGGGTCTACCTCGTGGACGCCACGACACAGGAATACCGTATCATCCGTTGCTACGGTCCGTTTGCGTGCAGATGATGATAGCGAAGTGTGTTTTGATGATTAAAATATTAATAATCAATTATGTGTAAAGAAAATTATTACCCCCCCCTATTGGAATTTTGGCGGATAGACGCCGAAATGAACTTCTGTGAGTCTGTAAATACTGTAGGAGGCTCGACCATCACTTCGATGGAGAAAGATGACAGTGACTGGCTGACCGGTGATGAATTTTAAAGAAGGAAAGTCATGAAAAAAACTGTATATATGACATGTACTGCGGCTGTATTGCTGGCCGCATGCAGCAAAGTGGCTCCTGAGCAGGTTGAAACCCTGCCGGAAAATCCCGGGGAGTCTGTCATGGCAGGCGAAGGTCTTACTACGCTGACTGCGATGATTTCGACGACCAAGACCACTTTGGACGAAACCTCCGGAAAGGTGGGTTGGGACGGTGATGATGAGATTGCCGTCGTAAGTTCCAATGGCGGCATCTACAGATTCATCCTGTCTGACAAGACAGCTGGGAAGTTCGTCATTTCCGGTGCGGAAAGCGCCCCGGACCCCCTTGTCGCCATTTATCCGTATGACAAGGTGAAAAGCCTATCCGGAAACACACTGACGTTGACGCTTCCGGCCGTGTTGAAGTATGAGGCTGATGCCAAGTCTCCGGTCATCCTGTTCTCCAAAGTCGGGGCGGTGACGGAGAAATCCGCAACGCTTTCCTTCGACCATCTGACGGCCGTGGCCAAGTTCACCTTCACCCATATTCCGGCCTATGCGGCGGGATTCGTCGTGGCCTCTGATACCAGGCAGATCAGCGGCGACCTCACGCTGGATGTCAGTGCAGATGCCCCCTTCCTGACTCCTGGAGAAGGCAGCTCTTCTGTCGTTTTTACGTTCGGATACAAGACCGGATACGATGGCGCCGTCAGTTTCTATGCCACCATTCCGGCTGCTTCATACGCGGCCAAGGATCTCAAATTCTTTTTGATTGACGGTGACGGACATCGCCATGCCGTGGCCGGTAAATCCTTCGATGAAGACCGCATTGTCGGCTCTGGCCGTTACATGGATGCCAAGACCATCGCTGCAGGAGCCTTGCTGACAGGAGCGGTTGTAGAATATGACAAGACGAAACTCAACCCTGGCTATCGGAGGATTGCAAAGAACAAATGGGCCTTGGGCAACCTGGTGGCGGAGAAAGATAAGACCGGAGAGGGATTCCGGAGCGGATGGAGGATTGCGGAGACTCCTGAATATTATCTTTCATCGCTTTCAGGAAATGCATTCGACCACTTCAACTGGGGAGGCCTGGCCCGTGCTGCCCGTTTCTCTTCGGCTGGATTCATGACCCCGGCCGCCGGAACCGAGATTCACGGAAAGATTTACAAGGATGCCTCCGGAAGTGCGGAGGCTTCTGAAAGCGATGATCTTGATTTCGATACCTTCGGAAGTACGAATCCCGGATATTACGGCGATGTCGCTTTCTGGGCCAGCAAGGGACAGTACCGTCTTCCCTCCGTCGATGAAATCAGCAGCCTCTATGTGACCAAGAGTGGACAGGACGGGAAGGTGGTCGATGTCCAGTTCGGCAGCTATAACGGTAAGAAAGCTGTCTACTTCACGACCACTCTCTCCGGGACGGTCGTGTAGAACACCTCTACAGTAGAATATGACGAAGCCGATATCGAGTCCGGCTTGTTCCTGCCGAAGGCGGGACGTCGGTTTATCGGATATTATGATGAAAGTTCCGCGTGGAAATGGAATTCCACCGTGCTGAATTCAACCAAGACTTCGTCAAACGGAACGAGTGGAGGCGCTTTGACGACTACGGATGTATGGGGAATCTATTGGTCTTCCCGTTACAGCATGCAATCGCATGAGGCCGCAGGAAACGAAGAAGGGAAGCATGACAAATGTCCCACCATCCTTTGGTTGAAATCGGCGTCTGTAGGTTATGGGTACACCCAGGCACATGGGGGTTCAGAGGTCTGCATCAACGGGACTATTGACGGGACCAAGGATTGTGGTATGCGGGCTGAGATGGGTGCCTGTGTGCGCCCCATCTTCATTCCTGAGACAGAACGTGACAACTAGAAAGGACAATATGAAGATCATGAAGAAGAAAGAGTATCAGACCCCGGCGCTCCGGGTACGGCCGGTGGCATTCGAAGGGAATTTCATGCTGTCCAATGTCGACCCGGTGGATATCCAGGACGGTTCCTGGGAGGAGGACGGGCTATGAGAATACGTAGTTGGCTGATGTTCGGCGCGGCGGCCGCCCTGGCGGTAGCCTGCGCGAAGGAAAGTGCCCCGGAAGCCGGCACGCCGGACGGGGCCCGCACGGTCACCCTTTCGGCCGCGCTCGCCGACACCCGGTCGGCGATGGACACCGACGGCAAGGTGACCTGGACGGCAGACGACGCCATCGCCGTGTACAACACCGACGGCGCCCTGTTCAAGTTCACGGTCTCGGAAGGGGCCGGGACGGACTATGCGAAGTTCACCTGCGCGACGTTCACCGGCACCCTGTCCGGCACGGCGGTCTATCCTTATGCCTATGCCGGGACGGAGGAGGGGACCCTCACCATCCCCCGCTATGCCGAGCGGACCGACGTGATTCCCTTCGTCATGGCCTCCGCCATCGCGGCGGGTGCATCGGGCGACCTCCAGGGCGAACTGCATTTCCACCACGTGATGGCAGTCATGGAATTCACCCTGCAGGATGTCCCCGCCTATGCCTGCGCCTTCAAACTCTACTCCAAGACAGGCATGCAGCTCAACGGGACCTACACCCTCACCGACGACCAGACGGGCGTCACCGGCCCGACGGCGGCGACCGGTACCAACGACCGCATCATCTATTTCCCGTACAAGACGGCCTACGGGGCTGACGCGACGGTGAAAATCCTGGCGGCCGTCCCGGCCTATGCCTATACCGACCTCGCCGTCCGCGTGCTGGACGGGGACGAGGACATCATTGAAGGGACGGCCAAGGGGATTCCGGCCTCCAGCACAGCTTTGCGGGCCGGTCTGTATGTCCGGATGCCCGCCCTCGACATCCGCGCCCTGGTCGGCACGAAGCGGGACAAGTTCGTTAAGGTCGAGGGCGTCAAGTGGGCGAAGGGCAACCTGCGGGCCTGGATGAACGGAACCGATGGCGAAGGCTGGCAGCAGGGCTGGAACATCTACGACCACCAGTGGGAGAGTCAGTTCAGCCTCAAGTATGGACAAGTCTCTGAGCTCGCCTCCGGTATCGACGGATCTTCCGTGCAGACACTTACGTTGGACACGGATGCATTCAAGGAGGACGAGGCGCACAGCGTGTACACCCATTTCGACTATTTCAGTTGGGGGACGATCGGCCGTGCGGCGCGGGTCCACAACCAGCAGGTGACGAGCAACGTGGCGAACTTCGACCTCACGGGCAAGGTCTTCCGGCGGACCGGGACGGCGACCTCGCCGGCGACCGACATCTCTGCCTTGGAGGAACTCTCCGGCGACGAGCGGTTCGAGGCGAGCCCGCTGGACGGGAGCAACCCGCTCCTGGCGGGCGATGTGGCCTTCTGGGCCAGCAAGGGGCAGTATCGCCTGCCGACCCGCGACGATGTCAACAAACTGTACGCCAGGAACGGCGAGGGCAGGGCGCACATGCAGGCCGGTTATTATATGGACGGCACCAACAAGATCAACGGCCTCCTGTTCACCACATCCCCTTCCTGGGAGGAGACCCGGTACAATACGGCGGCGGTCGAGTTTACCGAAGCCGACATGGAGTCCGGCCTGTTCCTGCCCAAGACCGGCGAGCGGACGACCAATGCGAAAACGGCTTCTTATGATGCAAAGACGGTGAAATTCTTCAACGGCTGGGGCGTCTACTGGTGCGGAACTTATGGCGGCCGGAATGCCGGGTACGAGGATTGCGCCATCCATATCAACTTTACGGGCGGCAATGTGATGACCTACGGTTATACCAGCAAACTGTCCAATACCATTACGGGACAGACCGTTCTCGGCAATGCCATCCGTCCTGTCCTGAATGACTGATTTTGACATGAAGAGACTGTTGATGCTGGCCGGGGGCCTCCTCCTTGCCGCCGGGTGTGTCCGGGAGCCGGTCGCTCCCGGGCCGGTGGCGGAGGAGGGCCGTGCGGTGACATTCCGGGCGGAACTGCCGGAGACCCGGGTGGCGGTGGACGTGGAGGGCAAGGTGACCTGGGTCGAGGGGGATGCCTTTGCGGTGTACAACACGGCGGGGGAGAAGTTCTCCTTCACCCTGTCCGAGGGGGCTGGGACGGCTTCTGGGACGTTCACCTGTGCGGATTTCACCGGGACAGTCGGCGCCGTGGCCGTCTATCCGTATGCCTATGCGGGCGATGGACCGGGAACCGTGGTGCTCCCGGCCCGGTTCGAGCGGGCGGACGACGTGCCGGCCGTGATGGCTTCGCAGGTCACGATGGGGGCGGACGGGATGGCCCGCGACCTCCATTTCCGGCATCTCGGCGCCGTGGTGGAACTGACCCTGCACGACATCCCGGCGTATGCCCGGGCCCTCGTGCTGAAGTCGGCCGACCGGCGCATCAACGGGACCTTCTCGTTCGACCCGGAGACCCTGGCCCCCTTCGAGGCGGAGAAGGTGGCGTCCTCCACCCAGGTCACCTTCCCCTATACGGCGGGCTACGGCCGGGACCTCCGCTTCTGCATCGTCCTGCCTGCGGGCACGTATGCCGGCCTCGGCATCGGCCTGCTGGACGGGGACGAGACGTATATCGAGGGGCTGGAGCAGGTAGCCTTCTCGGCATCGTCCCGCTCGTTGAAGACGGGCGGCTACCTGCGGATGCCCGTGCTCGACGTGCGGTCGCGCTGCACCCGTCCGTCCTCCCTCCGCAAGGTGGAAGGCGTGTGCTGGGCGGCCGGCAACCTCCGGGCCTGGGCGGACGGTCCGACCGGAGACGGCTGGCAGGAGGGGTGGAATGTGTACGAGCATCAGTGGGATACACAATACGGCCTCAAGAACGCTTCCGTGACGGGCGCCTCCGTCGATTTCACGCTGGACAACGCGCTTTACAAGACCGGGTCGGCCTACACGCATTTCGACTATTTCAGTTGGGGGACGATCGGCCGGGCGGCCCGGGTCCACAACCAGCAGGTGACGAGCAGCGTGGCGAATTTCGACCTCACGGGCAAGGTCTTCCGGCGGACCGGGACGGCGACCTCTCCGGCAACCGACATCTCCACCCTGGAGGAACTCTCCGGCGACGAGCGGTTCGAGGCGAGCCCGCTGGACGGGAGCAACCCGCTCCTGGCGGGCGACGTGGCCTTCTGGGCCAGCAAGGGACAGTACCGTCTCCCCACGCGGGCCGAGATGGGGCTGCTCTACAGCAAGGCCGGCAGCAACAAGACGGCCGCCAACCTGCAGGTAGGCTGGTATCGGGACGGGGACCATCAGGTCAACGGGCTCCTGTTCACCTCCTCGCCGTCCTGGGCCGATGCGGTGTATGACACCACGCCGGTCGAGTTCACCGACGCCGACCTGGAAGCCGGACTTTTCCTGCCCCGGGCGGGGGAGCGGACGACCAACGTGGCCGCTTCGTACAATTCGACGCAGGTCCATGCCTTCAACGCCTGGGCCGCCTATTGGACCGGGACGTTCGGCGAGGGAAGCGATGCCGCGCGCGTGGTCGGCTATGCCGACAGCAAGGGGCTCGTGAACGGCTATACCCCTGTGTTCTCCAAGACCACGATCGGCCAGACCCTCCTCGGCAACTGCATCCGTCCCGTCCTGAACAGCACGGTATCCGCGCCGCTGCCAGATCCGGAGCCGGCTCCCGAGGCGGCCACCCTGCCCGCCTGGAGTCCCGGCTACCTCGACATCCACGCCATCAACAGCGGCGCCGGGGAATGTACCTTCATCATCCTGCCCGACGGCACCTCGATGATGGTCGATGCCGGCGAAATCGGAGCGACCGGCGACAACTACGTGGACCGCAGGCCCACATCCTCCGTGCGGGCGTTCAAGGTGTACACGGCCTATGCCCGCTATTTCCTCCAGGCGACCGGTCACCGGGCCCTCGACTACTTCCTGCTCACCCATTACCATGCCGACCATATGGGCGCGGCCGGTGCCCGGTTCGGAACCTCCGGCAACGGCTACTGCCGCAGCGGGGTCATGGCCGTCTATGACGACCTGCCCTTCAAGAAACTGGTGGACCGGCTCGGCCCCTCCGCCCTGCCCACGTCCGGCGACTACAGCGAGGCGGTGTTCGAGCAGTACCGGCAGTTCGCGGCGTACCGCAAGGAGGTGGACGGGATGGAGTGGTATGCGCTGAACCTCAACGCCCCCGGCAACTATAACAAGCAGTTCGCCCTCAAGTACGACCCCTCCTACGACTGCCGGGTCACGAACCTCGGCGGCAACCGGAAGTATTGGAACGGCAGCGGGTTCAGCACGTATGCCGGCTCCCTGACGGAGAACGGCCTGTCCGCGACCATCCTGGTCTCCTACGGGGACTTCGACTACTACACGGGCGCGGACTGCGCCTGCCAGACGGGCGTAATGCAGCAGATCGCCTCCGGTCTCGGCCGTCCGGTGGACGCGATGAAGGCGGGGCACCACCTGTATTATGACACCATCGACGCCGCCACCGCCGCCATCCTCCAGCCGCAGGTGACCATCGCCCAGATTCTGGATAAGGACAAGCCCGGCGACCCGGCCTTCAGCCTGTACCGGCAGCAGGGCGACGTGTTCTGCACCAACCTGCATCCCTGGCGCCTCAAGCCGGTTTCCGAGCTGGCGGAGGGCGAAGGCATCAAGGCCGGTACCCTGGTCGAGGACCTTGCCGCGAAGGTGAAGGACTACGGGGGGCATTTCGTCATCCGGGTCAGTCCCGGCGGCTCCGAGTTCTATGTCTACAAACTGCGCGACACCGACTTTTCCTACGCTGTCGAAGCCTCCTACGGCCCCTATCATTCCCGGTAGACTCCTGTCCTTCCGGCAGAAATTCCATCGGAAAAGGACGGAAGGGTTTGATTTTACGGGAAATAATCCGTATATTTGCAGTCCTTTTCGGGCCCTTGGAGGTGCGGAAAGGACGTAAATATTTTATAAACAAATAATTAACAACAATGGTTAACCAGTACGAGACCGTTTTCATTGCAACTCCCGTTTTGTCTGATGTCCAGATGAAGGAAGCGGTTGCCAAGTACACCAAGCTCATCACCGACAACGGCGGCGAGATCGTGTACGAAGAGGACTGGGGTCTCAAGCAGCTCGCCTACCCCATCCAGCACAAGACGTCAGGATTCTATTACCTGATCGAATTCAAGGCCGACCCGCAGTTCGTGGCCAACCTCGAGACCCAGTATCACCGTGACGAGCGGATCCTCCGCTACCTCACCGTGTCCCTGGACCAGCACGCCATCGCCTACGCCGAGCACCGTCGCCAGACGCGCGCCGCCAAGGCCGCCGCTGCCGCCGCCCCGAAGGCTGAGGAAGCGCCTGCCGCCGAAGTCGCCGAAGCCGAAGTCAACGCAGAATAATCAGGAGGAATCGAATTATGGCAAACAACAACGAAATCCGCTATCTGAACCCTCCTACCGTAGAGGTTCGCAAGAAGAAATACTGCCGCTTCAAGAAGGCCGGTATCAAGTATGTCGATTACAAGGACCCTGAGTTCCTCAAGAAGTTCCTCAACGAGCAGGGCAAGATCCTTCCCCGCCGCATCACGGGTACTTCCCTCAAGTTCCAGCGCAAGGTGGCCCAGGCCGTGAAGCGTGCCCGCTCCCTCGCCCTTCTCCCGTATGTCACTGACCTCCTCAAATAATTGAAGCGTTATGAAGATCATCCTCAAGAAAGAAGTTGCCAATCTCGGCGAGGCCGGAGATGTGGTAGAAGTCAAGACCGGTTACGCGCTCAATTATCTCGTCCCGCAGGGATTCGCTTCCGTCGGCACCCCGTCCGCGCTCAAGCAGCACGCCGAGACCCTCCGCCAGCGCGCCCACAAGGAGGCCAAGCTGGTCGCTGATGCTCAGGCTGCCGCCGCCAAGATCGAGGCCGTGAGGATAGACCGGGAGCGCGTGCTCTTCTGGTTGGAAGGTATCGCCGGCATGGAGCCTGAGCGCGCTATAGAGACCTTCGTGGCGCGCGTGA
>JAFUZO010000018.1 GCA_017476575.1 Bacteroidales bacterium
CGCAAATGTAGCAAAAATTCCCGGAATACGCTATATTTGCAGTCCATAATACCAACAGATGATGAGACGCAAACCCATTATAGCCCTGATCTACGACTTCGACGGAACCCTCTCTCCGGGAAATATGCAGGAGTTCGGTTTCATCCAGGCCATCGGCAAGACTCCCGAAGAGTTCTGGGCGGCCTCCGACGGCATCGCCCGCGGACAGGATGCCTCCAACATCCTCGCCTATATGAAACTGATGTACGACGAGGCGCACCGGAGCGGCATCCGCCTGACCCGGGAGGACTTCCGGCGGTACGGCGCCGACATCAAGCTCTTCGAGGGTGTCCGCGAATGGTTCCGCAACGTCAACGCCTATGGAACCTCCCATGGCGTCACTGTCGAGCATTATATCAATTCCTCCGGACTGAAGGAGATCATCGAGGGCTCCCCCATCGCCAAGGAGTTCAAGCACATCTTCGCCGGCAGCTTCATCTATGATGAAAGAGGCGAGGCGGAATGGCCGGGTATCGCCGTGGACTTCACCGCCAAGACCCAGTTCCTTTTCAAGATCCAGAAGGGCATCTTTTCTTCCAGGGATGCAAAGAAGGTCAACGAGAGCTGGGCGGACGATGCCAAACGGATTCCCTTCACAAACATGATCTACTTCGGCGACGGAGAGACGGACATTCCGTCCATGAAGATTGTCAATATGTTCGGCGGCAATGCCATCGCCGTCTTCAACCCGGCCATCCCCCACAAGCGGGAAGTGGCGCAGAAACTCCTCAAACAGGGCCGTGTCAACTTCATCACGCCGGCCAACTACGGCAAGGACAGCCGCACCTTCCGCCTGGTCTCGGCCATCATCGACAAGATCAAGATCGACAATGAATTGAAACTTTTGTCGAGATATAAATAATTTTTAAATTATTTTTTTTACTTTTGCACCCTGAAACCCCTTCAGGGGGTATGTTTCACCAAAACTTATTTTATGCGATTCAAAAATGAAGAGACTCCTGGTTGTTTGCGCAGCTGCGTTGCTGCCTTGCTTCCTTGTGTCCGCACAAGAGGCTGACAACTCCGGCACCGGTGTCGGGTTGTCCGTTATTCCGAGATTGGACCTTTCTCCCCAGATCATCGACGGAAAGGGCGATTTCACACTCGGTAATTCATCTCTTTATTCTTTGTTCGAGGGCGACCTCACTGAACATCTCTCCTTCAGTGTGGCGAACCACTGGCTCTCCGACGAGCCGAAGTACCTCTACAAAAACACCTTCCACTCCGACGACACCAACTGGCTGGACTGGGCGTACCTGACCTATACCGCCGGCAACTGGGATTTCTCCCTCGGCAAGGACATGGTCACGACCGGCGGCCTGGAGTTCGACGACTATGACTTCGAGGTGCACCTGCCGCTGACGTCGACCCTGTGGAACTTCTTCGCCTGCTACCAATGGGGCGGCAAGGTCGGGTACACGCTGCCTTCCGGCAACGATGCCTTCCATGTCCAGTTCACCACGTCCCCGTTCGGCGAGAAGCCCTTCAAGTCCGGCCTCTTCAACTATTCCCTGGAATGGAGAGGCACCCACGGCATCGTGGAGACCATCTGGAGCGCCACCGCCGTCCAGACCGATGATGACCGCTTCTTCCCCCTCGTCTCCCTCGGGCAGCGGTTCGACCTCGGCGACTGGACCGTCGGGCTGGACCTCACCAACGGAAGTTGCATGAGCGACGACCTCGTCTCCGGCCTCATCGCCATGCCGTCCGTCTCCTACAGTCCCTCCGAATCGGTGGAAATCTTCGCCAAGGGCGGTTGGGAGACCGTTTTCGACAACGGTGACAACTTCGCCTGGGGCGGTGCCGGTGTCCATTGGTATCCTATCGACAACCTCCGCGTCCATGCCCTGGCCGCCTACGACGACCTCACCCGGACCGTCACCCTGTCTGCCGGACTCCTCTACAACCTGACCTTCAAGATCCGGTAGCGCATGGACAAGATCATCGACATTCGACACCTCTCGAAGTCTTTCGGCGACAAGAAGGTGCTCGAAGACATCAACCTATATATCCGCCGCGGCGAATTCATCACCCTCCTGGGCCCTTCCGGCTGCGGAAAGACCACGCTCCTGCGGATGATCGCCGGTTTCCTGGCGCCCGACGAGGGGGCCATCCTCATGGACGGGAAGGACCTCGTCGGCATCCCGCCGCACGAGCGGCCGCTGAACACCGTGTTCCAGCGCTACGCCCTGTTCCCGCACCTGGACGTGTACGACAACATCGCCTTCGGCCTCAAACTCAAGAAGGTCCCGCAGGACGAAATCGACAAGCGCGTGCGCAAGGTGCTCAAACTCGTGGCCATGTCCGACTACGAGGACCGTGACGTGGAAACCCTCTCCGGCGGCCAGCAGCAGCGGATCGCCATCGCCCGCGCCATCGTCAACCAGCCGAAGGTGCTCCTCCTGGACGAGCCCCTGGCCGCCCTCGACCTCAAGATGCGCAAGGACATGCAGACCGAACTCAAGGAGATGCACCGCAAACTGGGCATCACCTTCATCTACGTGACGCATGACCAGGAGGAAGCCCTGACTCTGTCCGATACCATCGTCGTGCTCAACGAGGGCCGCATCCAGCAGATCGGCACCCCGACCGACATCTACAACGAGCCGGTCAACTCGTTCGTGGCCGACTTCATCGGCGAGTCCAACATCCTGAACGGCACCATGGTCCGCGACCGCCGCGTCGCCTTCATCGGCCACGAGTTCGACTGCGTGGACGAGGGCTTCGGCGAGGACAACCCGGTCGACGTCGTCATCCGCCCGGAAGACATCTACTTCACCACGGAAGCGGAGAAGACCCAGTTCACCGCCACCGTCAAATCCTGCACCTTCAAGGGCGTGCACTACGAGATGTTCGTGGACACCGACACCGGCAACGAGCTGATGATCCAGGACTACGACGCCTACCCGGTCGGATCCACCGTCCGTCTCTACATCGAACCGGACGACATCCAGGTCATGCGCAAGGAACGGACGGACAATACCCTGCCGGGCACCGTCAAGGATGCGGAGACCATCGAAATCCTCGGTGGAGCCTTTGCCTTGAAGAGCGGGTTCGAACCGGGGACGGAAGTCACCGTCCAGGTTCCTTTCGATGCGGTGGACCTGCTTGACAACCTCGATGACGGCGTCCTTTCCGGCGAAGTCCACTTCATCCTCTACAAGGGCGACCACTACCACCTGACCGTCCGTACCGATGACGGCGACGACCTCTGGGTCGACACCGACGACATCTGGGATAAAGGCGACCTGGTCGGCATCAACTTCAAGTCCAAGGGTATCAAGATCCGCAGGAAAGATGAGTAAACGCAGCAACTGGAGCATCCCCTACGTCATTTTCCTGGTCCTGTTCGTCGTGCTCCCGCTGGTGCTGGTACTGGTCTATGCCTTCCAGGACAACCAGGGCCGTTTCACATTCGGCAACATCGCGAAGTTCTTCTCCGACCGGGATGCGCTCTCCACCTTCGCCGTCTCCCTCGAGGTAGCCCTGGAAAACACGGTCCTCTGCATCCTCATCGGCTATCCGGCCGCCTGGATCCTGTCCAACCGGAAGCTCAACCGGAGCGCCGTCACCATCGTCCTGTTCATCCTCCCGATGTGGATCAACGCCCTGATGCGGACCCTTGCCACCGCCCAGCTCTTCACGATGCTCGGGGTGACCCTCGGCAAGGGGACCCTCCTGTTCGGCATGGTCTACGACTACCTGCCGTTCATGATCTACCCGATCTACAATGTGCTCGCAAAGATGGACAAGTCCTATGCAGAGGCGGCCGTCGACCTCGGCGCCACCCCCTGGACGGCCTTCTGGAAAGTGACCGTCCCCCTCTCCATGCCCGGTGTCGCCAGCGGCATCCTGATGGTCTTCATGCCCACGGTATCGACCTTCGCCATCTCCGAGTTCCTGACCAACAACAAGATCAAACTGTTCGGTACGATCATCCAGGAGAACATCAACTCCTCGATGTGGAACTACGGTGCGGCCCTGGCCTTCATCATGCTTGTCATCATCGGAATCACCTCCCTGTTCAACAAGGATAAAGAAGCGGAGGGCAGCCTGTTATGAAAAAGTTCTTTGCCAAGCTCTATATCTGGGTGCTGCTGGTCATCCTGTATGCTCCGCTGGTGTTCATTGCCGTCTTCTCCTTCACAGAAAGCAAGGTACTGGGCAGCTGGGAAGGCTTCTCCACGACGCTGTACCACAACCTCCTGACGGGACAGATGCAGGGCAACGCCTCCCTGCTGGCCGCCGTCAAGAACACGGTGCTGATCGCCCTGGCCGCCGCCTTCATCTCCACCCTTCTCGGCACGGTGGCCGCCATCGGTATCCATAACTTGAAAGGGCGCAGGAAAAAGGCCGTCACCTTGCTCAACAACATTCCGATGATCAACCCTGACATCATCACAGGCGTATCGCTGTTCCTGCTGTTCGTCTTCCTGCATTTCAGCCAGGGTTACCTGACCGTCATCCTTGCCCACATCACCTTCTGTACCCCGTATGTGGTGCTCAGCGTGATGCCGAAGCTCCAGCAGATGAATCCGAACATCTATGAAGCGGCCCTCGACCTGGGCGCCACACCCTCCCAGGCACTCCGGAAGGTGCTCGTTCCGGAACTCAAGCCCGGCATGGTCTCCGGCTTCATCCTGGCTTTCACGATGTCGCTGGACGACTTCGCCGTGACCTTCTTCACCCGGGGGACCATCGGCCTCGACACCCTGTCCACCTATATTTATACGGATGCCCGGAAAGGCGGCCTTACCCCCGAACTCCGGCCGCTCATGACCCTGATCTTCCTGATTATCCTGATTCTCCTTGTCATCATCAACGTCCGTCAGGACCGTATCAACAAACAAACCGTCCAACGATGAAAAAACTCCTGATTTCCCTGGCCGCCCTCCTGCTGATGTGCGGCTGCGCCGAGGACCGGTCCACCGTCCTCAAAGTCTACAACTGGTCCGACTACATCGATGAAACCGCCATCGAAGAATTCGAACAGTGGTACGAAGCCCAGACCGGCGAGAAGGTCAAGGTCATCTACCAGACCTTCGACATCAACGAGACGATGCTCTCCAAGATCGAGAAGGGCCATGAGGACTACGACGTCGTCTGCCCGTCCGACTACATCATCGAGCGGATGATCCAGAGCGACCTCCTGCTGCCCATCGACCGCGACTTCGGTTCGACGCCCAACTACATCGACGGGAACCTGTCGCCGTACATCCGCTCCTGCTTCGACAAGATGGAGGGAAACGGCAAGAACGCCAACGACTACTCCGTCGGTTACATGTGGGGCACCACGGGCATCCTCTACAATGCCAAGCATGTCACGGACGAAGAGGCTTCGACCTGGGATGTCATCCGCGACCGCCGGTTCGCCGACCGCATCTTCATCAAGGACTCCGCCCGCGACGTCTACTCCCAGATCATCTTGAAGATCAAGGAAGATGAGATCGCCGACGGGAGCGTGTCGATGGACGAACTCATGAACTACACCTCCGACGCGGACATCGCGGCCGTCGAGGCGTACATGAAGGACGTGAAGCCCCTCGTGGCTGGTTGGGAGGCCGATTTCGGCAAAGACCAGATGGTACAGGAAACCGGATGGGTCAACCTCACCTGGAGCGGTGATGCCGTGTGGGGCATCGACGAAGCGGCCGCCCTCGGGGTGGATCTCCGTTATGCCCTCCCGAAGGAAGGCTTCACCGTCTGGTTCGACGGCTGGGTCATCCCGAAATATGCGCAGAACGTAAAGGCCGCCAAGTACTGGATCAACTTCATGAGCCGTCCCGATATCGTCATCCGCAACGTCGAGGTGACCGGCTACGTCTCCGTGAGCGGTGCCCCAGAGGTTCGCGACGCCTTCACCGACGAGAACTACGATCCCATCGACCTCTCCTACTTCTTCACCCCGGCCGACACTGCCGTCTGCGCCAACCCGGTCCTCTACCCGGCCCGGGAGGATATCGAGCGTTCCACCCAGGAGCATGACTGGGGCGAGCACACTGCCGACCTGATCGAGATGTGGTCCCGCGTCAAGGGCGACAATGCCAACGCCTTCACCTACATCATCATCGCCGTCGCGGCCATCGCCATTGCCGGGGCTGCCTTCATCATGAGCCAGAGCAAAAAGAACCGTCGCAGGAACCGGAAGCGCCGGTGATCATCCTCCGCCCACCCAACACGCCCGGCCCCGATGGACCGGGCGTGTTTCTTTCCTCCATACCACCACACATCTACAACTTTGGACAGGAATCCAGCCCATATCCCATCCAAAGCCTCATGTATCATAACCCGTTTCCTTTTGGAATGCGCCCGCGGAGGAGGCCTCCGGTCACCATCAAGTACTGCAACCGGGACTTTGCCACGTAAAGTCGGAAAAACACCTAAGGCCGCGAGGTTCATCCGGGGAAGGCCGGAAGAGACGGAGGATCCGGAAGGATTCAAGGTGGAAAGAAGCTTTTTTATGGGTTCCCGACGCAATAGGAAGAACGAAAATGGCCGCCCTTCAGGGGCAGCCATCATTCTATCTATCGTGTCAGGGAAACCTTACTTCACCTTGATGGTGACGACGCGGTTCTTGGCAGGAGTGTCGAAGATGTTGTTGGTAGCACCCTCACCGACGGTCTCGATATTGTCGGCGGTAGCACCATACTTGTCGACCAGGAGGTTCTTCACGTAGTCGGCACGCTGCTCGGAGAGCTGCTGGTTGCGACGGGCGGAACCGGTCTGCTTGTCAGCGGAGCCGGTGACAAGGAGCTGGGTATCGGCGGTGACTACGTTCTGGGCGAAGTACTCGAGGTGGGCAAGTTCACGCTGGGAGAGCTTGGCGGAGCCACAGTCGAAGTAGAGGGTAGCCGGAGAGGCGATGGTAGCCTCGACAGCAGTGAACTGGCCGTTCTCATAGAGATAGGTCTGGCCGTCGACCAGGTTGCGGAACGGAGCGAGTTCATTCTCGAGGGCGGCAACCTTGTCCTTCAGTTCAGCATTCTCCTTCTCGAGGGCGGCGACCTTGTCCTTCAGGGCATTGTACTGGTCGGTCGTGAAAGGCACAGGGATAACCACCGGAGTGATGGAGCTGTGACGGTCGAAATTGGTCTTGCCGAGGTTGAAGGAGAGGCCGAGGGTAGCCTGCGGGAGAGCCAGCAGATGGAAGCCCGTAGCAGGGGTCGCATTGTAAGCGGTGGCGCGACCGGCGAGGCAGGCGATGTCGAGAGTCAGGTCGACACGGTTGGAAAGGCGCAGGACATTGAGGAGACCGACGCCAGCGGCATATTCGAGGTTGGCCTTGGAGCCGAGGGCCGGCTTTACGCCATCCTCATGGTTCTCGCCGACATAGAGGATACCGGTCGTGACATAAGGAACGAAATCCCAGAAGCGGGTTTCCTTATAGCCGCTGATGGAGTTGGAGATATTCCAGAGGAAGTCGCCATGGAAATAGTTGTAACCAGCGGCGTGGATCTCGGTAGCATCGCGCTTGGCGTTGTTGCTCAAGCCATGCCAACCGGCACGGATACCGACAGCCGGAGTGAACCACTTGCCGATGTTGAGATCGGTGGCGACACCGATATCGCCGATGCCCTGACCTTTTTCCCAGACGGTGTTGACACCACCGGCAACGCCGATAAAGATGTTGTCGAAAGCACCGTTGGTCTCGTAAGCACCGCGAACGACCTTGCCGTTCTCATCGCGGTTCGCATTCTCCTGCGCGTTTGCGCCGACGGAGAAAAGGAGGCTTGCAGCTGCAAGAGCTCCGAGGATAGTGTTGATACCTTTCATAATAAATATAAAATGTTGTCTAATACTTTCACCTGTTGTCGACATCCGCCCACAATAGGCTAATATCAATGCAAATTTAGATATTTTTTCGGAGATACCAAATTTCCCCCTTAATTTTTTTAAATTATTGAAATTCGGAAATACGACGTATCTTTGTCGAAAGTATTTTTGCTTCCATGAAATTCAGACTCCAATCCACATATCAGCCTTCCGGTGACCAGCCGGAGGCCATCAAAGGGCTCTGCGACGCGCTCAGCCAGGGAGTCCGGGACGTCACCCTCCTCGGCGTGACCGGCTCCGGCAAGACTTTCACCATGGCCAATGTTATCCAGAACCTCCAGCGTCCCGCCCTCATCCTGAGCCATAACAAGACGCTGGCGGCCCAGCTGTACGGCGAGTTCAAGGCCTTCTTCCCCGACAATGCCGTAGAATATTTCGTCTCCTACTACGACTACTATCAACCGGAAGCCTATATTCCCACGACGGATACCTATATAGAAAAGGACCTCAGCATCAACGACAAGATCGACGAGCTCCGGGTCAGTGCCGCCTCGGCCCTCATGTCGGGACGGCGGGACGTCATCGTCATCTCCAGCGTCTCCTGCCTCTACGGCATCGGCAACCCGGACGACTTCCACGACCAGACGGTCACCGTCCGCCGGGGCGAACAGATGTCCATGACCCGTCTGCTGTACAAGATCGTGGACGCCCTCTATTACCGCACTGAAACCGACTTCAAACGCGGCTCGTTCCGGGTGCGGGGCGACACCGTGGACATCTTCCTCGGCGGTGCGGACTATGCAGCCCGCATCGAGTTCTTCGGCGACGAAGTGGACCGCATCTCGCTGGTCGACCCGGTCACCGGCGCCCGTTTCGAGGAACTGGACCAAATCGACCTCTACCCGGCCAAGAACTTCGTCACGTCCAAGGAAAAGGGCGCCATGGCCGTCAGCCAGATCCAGGACGATCTCGTCAAACAGGTGGAGTATTTCGAGAGCATCGGAAAATCCCTGGAAGCCAAACGGCTCAAACAGCGCGTCGAGTACGATATCGAGATGATCAAGGAAATGGGCTACTGCCCCGGCGTGGAGAACTATTCCCGCTATTTCGACGGGCGCAAGCCCGGCCAGCGTCCGTTCACCCTCATCGACTATTTCCCCGACGACTTCCTCTGCTTCATCGACGAGAGCCATGTGACCCTGCCCCAGATCCGGGCGATGTTCGGCGGCGACCATTCCCGCAAGGCAACCCTTGTCGAGTACGGATTCCGGCTTCCGGCCGCCTCCGACAACCGCCCGCTGACCTTCGATGAGTTCGAACAAGTCACGGGGCAGACCGTCTACGTCAGTGCGACGCCGGCCGACTACGAACTGGAGAAGTCGGAGGGCTTGGTCGTCGAACAGATCGTCCGGCCGACCGGCCTCCTGGACCCGCCCATCGAGGTCCGCCCGACGAAGAACCAGGTCGACGATCTCATGGAGGAAATCCGGGAGCGGGCCGAAAAGGACGAGCGGGTGCTGGTGACGACCCTGACCAAGCGCATGGCCGAAGAACTGGACAGCTACTTCGGCCGCATGGGCGTCCGCTGCCGCTACATCCACTCCGACGTGGACACGGCTGAACGGGTCGAGATCATCGAGGACTTCAAGAACGGATTGTTCGACGTGCTGGTCGGCGTGAACCTCTTACGGGAAGGGCTTGATATCCCGACAGTTTCGCTGGTCGCCATCCTGGATGCCGACAAGGAGGGATTCCTGCGCAGCGGCCGCGCCCTCACCCAGACCGCCGGCCGGGCCGCCCGCAACGTCAACGGCCTCGTCATCATGTATGCCGACACCATCACCCAGTCGATGGACGAGACCATCCGCGAGACCAACCGCCGACGCCAGAAGCAGCAGGAATACAACCAGTTGCACGGTATCACCCCGCAGCAGGTGGCCGTCCGGTCCAACATCCTGATGTCCGAACTCGTGACGGCGAAGGAAGACACGACGCATGTCAGCGGCTTCCTCAACGACGGTGCCACGCCGGCCTACGCAACCGGCTCCGCCACCGGCAAACCGGTCAATCCACACCTCCGCAACAGCGTCTCCGGCCATGTCAGCGCCGCCGACTCCGTCTCTGCCCCGACCTATGTCCCGAACCCGTCCGACCTCGGCCGCGGAGTCATCTCCGTCGGACTTGGCCATGATGCCAGGCGCGAAGGGTCTTCCGCCTACGTGGACGGATATATCGCCGCCGACCTCGCTGCCGTCCTCCAGGATCCCGTCATCCGCTCCATGTCCCGTCCCCAAGTCGAGAAGGCCGCCGCCGAAGCCAAGCGCAAGATGCAGAAAGCCGCCGCCGACCTCGACTTCACCGCCGCCGCCCGCTTCCGCGACGAGATGTGGGCCCTGGAGCAATACCTCAAGGTCTGGCAGGACTGACCCTCCGTGTGCCGATTCCACACACCGATGGATTCAGGCCCACTTCAGTACACACTGGGAGGCCCATAGCATCCAGGAGCCCGGCTATGGTCCGGCAGACCCGACAGAGGGATATATCATCTGTATCGATCTCGACGACGACCATCACCCCCTCGAACAATACAACGGCAAGTTTCGATGCTGCCCCAGCTTCCATGTCAGCATCACCCGGCAGGGTATCGGCCTCACCTCCGCTGCACCCTCACGGAATCGTCTCCAGCAGTCTTATCGACCGTTATTGACAAGCCTGTAAGAGTCTGTTTTGAAATGATTCAACAGATTCTTTATGCGTCTTGTATGTTTACTGACGGGTGACTTTCAGGATATGTTTCTGGGCACGGATCTGGGAGACGACCTTGTCGAGTTCCAGGTTGGAGGGGACAAGGATCTTCATGGAGACTTCATAGGTGCCGGCGCGGCGGTTCTCCGAAACATTGAACGTACGGATGGAGGCCTTGAAGGAGCCGACGACTTCCATCAGCTTGTTCAGGACGGCACCTTCCAGGTCGGTCGTCACACGCAGGGCCACCTGGAAGGAGCCGCTGGAGGGGGTCTCGGACCAGCGCACCTTCTGGATGCGGTAGGGGTAGTTCTCGAAAAGGCGTGCCGCATTCGGGCAGGTGATCCGGTGGATCTTGATACCGGCATCCCGCGTCACGAAACCGAACACGTCATCCCCGAAGACGGGGTTGCAGCAGCGGGCCATCTTGTAGTCGATGCCCTTCACATCCCGTGCGTTGAGCACGAGGATATCGTCGCGCGACTCGGCCACGTCCGGTCGATCCTTCGCTGCCCCGGCCGCCTGGGCGGCTTCCACCGCCTCCTGATGCCGCTGTTCCTCCGTCAGGATATATTCCTTGATTTCGTTGACGTCGATGGTGCCATCCCCGACGGCGGCGAGGAAAGCGTTGACCGAAGTGATCTTGCGGCGCTTCATCATCTCGGTCATCATCTCGTCCGGGAACTCCAGCTTCCAGTTTTTCAACCGGCGTCCGAGCAGTTCACGGCCCGCCGCCGCGAGCTTCAGTTCACCTTCGTTGATGGCTTGTTTGATCTTGGAACGGGCCTTGGCCGTGACGACATAGCCCACCCAGTCCGGAGCCGGACGCTGGTTCTTGGCCGTGAGGATCTCCACCACGTCTCCGGTACGGAGTTTCTCCTTGATCGGGACCGGCTTTCCGCCCACCTTTCCCCCGACGCAGCGGGTGCCGATATTCGTATGGATGCTGAAGGCGAAATCCAGCACGGAAGACCCTGCGGGCAGGATCCGGAGTTCGCCGGTCGGCGTGAATACGAAGATGTCCTTCGACGGAGGCTGCGGGAGGTCCTCCGGGCTGTCCGTATCGGGATGCTCCAGTGCATAACGCACCGTCGTGAGCCAGCGGTCCATCGTCTCCTCCCGCTTGATGCCCTTGTAGGACCAGTGCGAGGCGAACCCGTTCTCGGCGATATCGTCCATCCGTTTCGTGCGGATCTGTACCTCGACGTAGGCGCCCTCCTTGTTCTTCACGGTGATATGGAGGGATTCATAGCCGTTGGGCTTGGGGTTGGTGATCCAGTCGCGGAGCCGTTTCGTGTCCTGCTCATATTCCTCGGTCACGAACCCGAAGACCTTCCAGCACAGCTCCTTCTCCAGTTTCGTATCCTCCGGGCAGTCGATGATGAAGCGGATGGCGAACACGTCGTAGACCCCCTCGAACGGCACTTTCTGTTTGACCATCTTGCACCAGATGGAGTAGGCCGCCTTGGTGCGGATCTTGAGCTTGTACTTGATGCCGGCAGCGGACAGCTTGACCTTGAGCGGCTCGATGAACTCGGCTGTCAGCTTCTCCCGGTCCCGCTCCGTCGCCTTGAGCTTGTTGGTGATGAGACGGTAGGATTCCGGTTCGGCATAACTGAGATAGATGTCCTCCATCTCGCGCTTCATGTTGTAAAGTCCCAACTGGTGGGCCAGCGGGATATACAGCATCAGCGTTTCGAGGACCTTCCGCTCGCGGGCCGCCTTGGGGAAGATGGAGAGCGAGCGCATGACTTCCAGCCGGTCGGCCAGCTTGAGGACAGTCACACGGGGGTCCTTGGAATACTGGATAATAAGTTTCTTGTAGTTCTCGGCCTCCAGGCGGGTATCCTTCGGCTTGATGGTGGAAATCTTGTTCAAACCTTCCACCATCGTATAGACACTTTCATCGAAATTCAAGGACTTGACGTCCAGGTCTTTCCCCGTCCGTGTCGCCTCATGGAGGAACACCGCGGCCACACACTCGGGCGGCAGGCCGATCTCATCGGAGACGATTTCCGCAACCGCCACCGGATGCGCGATGAAGGGCGACCCGTCGCTACGCACTTCTCCCCGCAACGCCTCTTCAGCCACTGCGTAGGCCTTCCGGACCAGTTCCTGCCCTTCCGGCAGATAATGTTCGAACATAGTATCAGGGTTATCGATGGTTCTTCAAACGTTCGGTCAGGGCTTTCTGGAACGCACGGGCGTTGTCCAGATGCTCGGCATAAGTGGAGGCGAACAGATGCGACCCGTTGAAAGCCGGATTGGCGCAGAAATACAAATACCCATGGCGCTCCGGATGCAGGACGGCCTCCAGGCAGGTCTTCGGCGGACAGGAGATGGGGCCCGGCGGCAGACCGGCATACTTGTAGGTGTTGTAAGGCGAATCGACGTCCAAGTGCTTGCGAAGGATGCGGTTCAACGTATAGCCGTAACAATAGGCCACCGTCGGGTCGGCCTGGAGTTTCATCCCGATGCGGAGGCGGTTGAGATAGACTCCGGCGATGGTCGGCTGTTCCGGCACATAGCGGGTCTCCCCGTCGACGATGGAAGCAAGGGTCGCCACCTCGACCAGCGTCAATCCCTGCTCCCGGGCCTGCCGTTCCCGTTCCGGTGTCCAGTAGGCATCATGCTCCTTCCGGAAACGGTCGAAAATCTCGGAGACAGAGGCCGTCCATTTCATCTGGTACGTATCCGGGATGACCAGGCAGAACAGGAGCGTCGTATCCACGCCGTAGCGGGCCAGGGAATCGTTGCTGTAGAGGAACGAGGCGACGGCGGCCGAATCGGCCAGCATCTGCGCCCCGATCTTCCGGGCGAGCACGCCCGGCGAACGGATGGCCCCGGAGAGAGTCAAGTTGACCGGCGTCTGCCAGCCCTTCGTGAGCATCCGGGCCACGTACATGCTGCTCGCAGAAGGGTCGACAGTATAATGGCCGACCTGCATTGCAGCCAACCCGCCTTCATACTCCAGGGCACGGCGCAGGCTCCGCGGTTTCAAGACATACCCCGAAGCCAGCATGGAATCCAGTACTTCGGACGGAGCCATGTCCGGACGCACATAGAGTTCGAAGGTCCCGGAGAAATTCGGAACCTTGCGGTCATAATAATAACGGTAGGCATGGATGCCGGCCACCGCCACGACGAGAGCCGCCGCGGCCCCCGCCCAGATCCAGCCCCGCCTCATGATTTCCGGAATTTGCGGGACTTGGCGGCCGGGCGGAGAAGGAGCTCATCGCCCTCCTGCGGCTCATAGTCCGCCGAAAGGCCGTTCAACTTGGCAATGGCCTTCTCCTGGACGGCGAACCGCTGGCAGATGGCATGGAAGGACTCTCCGTCGCTGCCGACGATATATTTTTCCAGTCCCGGGCGGGTCTTCGCCTTCTTCGCCTGGACATAGACCACCGTTCCGGGGGCCAGCGTCTCCTCGGCGGAGAGGTCGTTGAACCGGAGGATTTCCTTCAGGAAGAGATGGTAGTCCCGTGCGATCGAACGGTAGGTCTCCCCTTCCACGGCATAGACGAACGGGACTCCGTTCCGGGAATACAGCTGGCGGGTCAGCGAGAAGCGATACTGCTCGCCGGTCTCCCCACCGACCCGTTCCCCGGCCTCGATTTTGAGCGGAGATGCGGGAATCACATCTCCCTCAGCCGTTTCCGGAGCCACCGCCTCGTCGTCGCCGGCAGAGAGCGTCTCGCTGACGGTCATCCGGTCGAAGCGGGTGAGATCGTTGTCCTCGATGCATTTGATCAACTTGGAAGCATAGGACGGGTCGGTCGCATAGCCGGCCTGCTTGAGCCCATAGGCCCAGGACTTGTAGTCCGTCGTATTGAAATCGAAGAGGAACTTGTAGCGGTCCCGGTAGCGCAGGAAATCGGAATGGTCACGGAAACTTTCCTCAGCACTGTCGTAGGCGCGGAAACACTCGCCTCTCCGGTCGTCGTCAGCCTTGAGCGTGCGGCCGGTCCACCCCCGGTGGCACTTGATACCGAAATGGTTGTTTCCGTTGATGGCCAAGGGGGACATACCGTAGCCGGACTCGATCAGGCCCTGGGCCAGGGTGATGCTGGCAGGGACACCGGTCCGGTACATCTCGTTGACGGCAATAGGGGAATACTTGGCGATGTAACGTTCTTGAGGCGTACCGGCCGGCCCGGCAAGGGCGGCGACGGCCACGGCGGCAACGAGGGAGACAGCGATGATAACCTTCTTCATATCTTTGGATTTTTCGACTCCAAAACCCAAAGTTAAGAAATATTTTCAGATTTCGTACACCTCGCCGTCAGATACGGCATACGATTCCGGGAAAACGGTACGGCACTGCGCCTCGTACAGGGAGGCATCCCGTACCCGGGAAGAATAATGCCCGACCAAGAGCTTCCCCACCCCGGCATCCCTGGCGAGCGTTGCGGCCTGGACCGTGGTGGAATGGTGACGTTGCGCCCCTTGGTCAGCCAGTTCCTGCAAATAGGTCGCCTCATGATAAAGGACCGTCGTACCCCGCAGCCATTCCGCCTCCTGCGGGAACGGCGCCGTATCGCTGCAATAGGCGTAACTGCGCGGTTCGAACGGCTTGTACGCCACCAGCGCATTCGGGATGGCCGTCCCGTCTTCCCGGACCACGTCCTCTCCGCGCTTGAGCGTGCCGATTTCCGTCAAGGTCAACCCGTACTCCGGAATAGCCTCCTTCCGGACGTTCATCATCGGCTCCTTCTCGCGGAACAGGAAACCGAACGTCTCGATGCCATGGTTGAGCGGAAAGGCGAGCACTTCCAGTGACTTCGTCTCCAGGATCACTTCCGGAGCCTTCACCTTCAGCGGAATGAACTGGATTTCGAAGGCAAGGCCGTCCCCGTAATAACTCAGGAAGAACTTCAGGATAGGGCCGAAATTCGATGGTGCATAGATATGCAGCGGAACCTGCCGCCCCTTCATACCGAGGGAGGACAGAAGGCCGAAAAGACCGAAGACATGGTCGCCGTGGATATGGGAGATGAAGATGGCATCCAGCTTCATCATCGGCACATGGAAGCGGACCATCTGGCTCTGCACCCCTTCACCGCAGTCGATCAAGAACAAGCGCCCACGCACTTGCAATGCCTGGGCGCTTGGGTTCCTGCCGATGACGGGCATGGCCGAAGCCGTCCCCAGCATCGTGACAGTAAATGAGTTCTGCGGATTATTCACCCTTTTCGAGCTTGTCCTTGAGGGCGGCGAGGGCGGAGATGTCACCGAGGGTGGTCTTCTCGATGGTGTTGTTCACCTTCTTGATCGCCTTCTTCGTACCCTCTGCCTCAGCGTTCTCGCGGACGGTCTTCACCTCCTGGTAGGTACGGGTGTGGGAGACGCGCACGGTGCGGGTGCTGCGACGGAGTTCGATGACCTTGAACGGAAGTTTCTCGCCGGCGAGAGCCGCCTTGCCGTCCTCCTTGACGAGGTCGCGGTTGAAGGCGAGGGCCTCGGTGCCATCCTCGAAGGTGACGGTGGCACCCTTGTCGGAGGTAGCGGTGACGGAACCTTCCACGACGGTCCCGACCGGGTACTTGGCCTCAAGTTCATCCCAAGGATTCGGGGTGAGCTGCTTATGGCCGAGGGAGAGTTTGTGGCTGTTCTCATCGAAGTCGAGGATGACGACATCGATGACGTCGCCGCTCGCGACCATCTCCGACGGATGCTTGATCTTGTTCCAGCTGAGGTCGCTGATGTGGATCAGGCCTTCCACACCGTCTTCCAGTTCGGCGAAGACACCGAAGTTGGTGATGTTGCGGACGGTCGCCTTGTGACGGGAACCGACAGGATATTTCTCGCGGATGGACTCCCAAGGGTTGGCAGTGAGCTGCTTCAGACCGAGGGACATCTTGCGGGCGTCGCGGTCGAGAGTCAGGATGACCGCCTCCACCTCGTCCCCGAGCTTGAGGAATTCCTGGGCGCTGTGCAGGCGCGGGCTCCAGGACATCTCGCTGACATGGACGAGGCCCTCGACACCCGGCTCCACTTCGATGAAGGCGCCGTAGTCGGCGATGGCGACCACCTTGCCCTTGATAGTATCCCCCACCTTGACATCGGCGGAAAGGCTCTCCCACGGGTGCGGGGTGAGCTGCTTGAGACCGAGGGCAATGCGCTTCTGGGTCTCGTTGAAGTCGAGCACGACCACGTTGATCTTCTGGTCGAGGGCGACCACCTCTTCCGGATGGCTGATGCGGCCCCAGCTGAGGTCGGTGATATGGATGAGACCGTCCACGCCGCCGAGGTCGACGAAGACGCCGTAGTTGGTGATGTTCTTGACCGTACCTTCGAGGACCTGGCCCTTCTCCAGCTTGGAGATGAGCTCGGCCCGCTTGGCCTCCTGCTCAGCCTCGAGCAGGGCCTTGTGGGAAACGACCACGTTACGGAACTCCTGGTTGATCTTGACGATCTTGAAGTCCATGGTGGTGTCCACGTATGCATCGTAGTCGCGGATCGGCTTGATATCAATCTGGGAACCCGGGAGGAAGGCCTCGATGCCGAACACGTCGACAATCATACCGCCCTTGGTGCGGGTCTTGACATAGCCCTTGACAATCTCGTTGTTGTCGTAGGCGGCGTTGACCATATCCCAGGACTTGAGCTGGCGCGCCTTCTTATGGGAGATCACAAGCTGCCCCTTGCGGTCCTCGGCGGACTCGACAAGCACTTCCACCTTGTCCCCGACCTTGAGGTCCGGGTTGTAGCGGAATTCCGGGGCGGAGATCACGCCTTCGCTCTTGGCGCCGATGTTGACGACGACCTCGCGCTTGTTGATGGCAGTCACCACACCTTCGACGACCTCGTTCTCGACGACCTTGGAGAGGGTCTTGTCGTACTCGGCAGCCACTTCCTCACGGTTCTCGCCGGGAACGCTGTCGTTCTCGAACGCATCCCAGTCGAAGTCCTCGGGAGCGACCGAGGCGTTGAGCGGAGCCTTCTTGGTTTCCTTCTGTGCGGGAGCCTCCACGGGGGTTTCAGCCTGTACTTCGACAGGAGCCTCCACCGGAGTCTCCACCGCGACTTCTTTGATTTCTTCTGACATAGTTTTGAATGGTTACAAACTAGTAGTTAAACATTATTTTCCGTGCCTCCGTCGGGTACAAGAAAGCACGCCTCCGGAAAAGCGTGCAAAGATAGTAATTTCCAACGGATTTTACAACATTTTCTTCTTCTTGAACACATACCAGATCGCCGCACACGACAGGACCATGATGCCGAGGATGATGATCCAGTTCCAGAAAGAGGCGTTCGGCGCGTCGGCGGCAATCATGGGCAGGCGGACATTCATGCCGTAGAAACCGGCGATGAGGGTCGGCGGCATCAGGAACACGGACACGACCGTGAAGATCTTCATGATGTTGTTCTGGTCGAGGTTGATCAGACCGAGGACGGTGTCCTGGAGATATTCCAGCCGCTCGAAGCAGAAGTTCGTATGGTTGATCAGGGAGGAGATGTCCTGCAGGAGGACCGTCAGGCGGCCTTCCAGTCCGGAAGGCACCTTGGAGCTCCGCATCAGGTTGGATATCAGGCGCTGCTTGTCTACGACGTTCTCACGGACGATCATCGTGTTCTCCTGGAGGCGGGAGATGTCGATCAGCAGTTCCTCGTCGATGTCCTCGTGCTCGTTGATGCGGCGGGCGTACTGGGAAATCTCCTTGGACAGGAGCTCGATCATGTCCGCGTCCAAGTCGACACGCTGGTCCAGGATGCTCGCGAACACGCTGAAACCGCTCGGATACTGTTTCGGATTCACCTGCAGGCGGCGCTGGAGCTCGGTGAAACTGCGCAGCGGCACTTCCCGGAGCGTGGTCAGGGAACGCTCCACAAGGGTGAACGACACGGCCTGCATCATATATTCCTCCGGACCCGGGGTCAGGAAGTTGGTGTTGGCGAAAATGGCGTCATCCGTCTCGAAATAGCGGGAGGAGCTTTCGATCTCCTCCGCCTGCGCCCGGCTTTGGATCTCCGTCCCGAGGAAGGCCTCGACGGCGCGTTTCTCCGCCCCGCTGGGATTGACAAGGTCGATCCACACAGTGTCTTCGATCTGGATGCGGGAGAATTCTTTCTCCGACTGGGAGAGGATGATCTTTCCGTTTTGTCTGTAGAAGATATTCAGCATATCACTCAGCGTTTTAGCTCCAGGGCCAGTCGCACCCGGATGGATTCCACATCAGTAACCAGCTGCCGTTACGGAAAAGACAGCCTGCAAAAATACACTTTTTTATTGGAAATCCAAAGAAAAAACGCTACAGCAGGATATTCACGCCCAATCCGATGAGCACGAGTCCGCCGACGATGCGGGCGGAATGGCCCAGTCTGCGCCCGAGGAGGCTGCCGGAGTGCATGCCCACGAGGACGGAGAGCCAGGTGCAGAGGAACACAGACAGGGCGACCGGGGCGATGTCCGGGCACCGGGCAGCGTCGAGGGCCAGGGACAGGCCGACTGCCCCGGCGTCGATGGAAGTGGCGATACCGCCGAGGACAATCGCCCGGAACCCATTGAGGTTCAGATGGGTACTCGTTCCCCGGATGCCGTCGGAAAACATAGCCCCGCCGACATACAGGAGGAGCAGGAAGCCGACGATGTGGGCCGTCCGCTCGAAATAAGCGAAGCGCTTCGATGCCAGTTCGGTCGCGAAAAACCCGAGCGCCCAGCCGGCGAGCAGGAATCCGGTCTGCACGAAGGCGAACACCGCCCCGATCTTCCACGCCCGCCGCTGCAGGTCGACATGGTCGATGGTCACCGCCGAGCACATCGACACGGCAAAGCAATCCGCACACAGGGAGAGGCCCAGCAGGGCCGCACTGATCAAAGTCCGCATACCGTTTTTCTCAATTCTCTATCCATCAATCTTTCACATCATCCCCTCTCTGCAAATTTCCACCCCGCCACCCCATCACGGCCGGAACTCCTGCCGGTTGACGATGGAGCGGCCGAGGGTCAGCTCGTCCGCATATTCAAGGTCGTCTCCGAAACCGAGCCCACGGGCCAGCGAAGAGACCCGCACCCCATAACCGGCAATCTGACGGTAGATATAAAAGGAAGTCGTCTCCCCTTCTACGTCGCCGCTGAGTGCCAGGATCACTTCGGCCTCCGCCGGACTCTCCATGGCCGCCACCCGGTCCACCAGTTCCCGGATGGTGAGGTCGGACGGTCCGACGCCGCCGATCGGGGAGATGATGCCGCCGAGGACATGGTAGAGGCCGTGGTATTGACCGGTATTCTCGATGCTCATCACGTCGCGGACACTCTCGACGACGCAAATCAGCCTCCGGTCCCGCGTGTGGTCGCTGCAGATGGAACAGACATCGTCGTCCGAAATCATGCGGCAATGCCTGCAGTAATGCACCTCGTCCCGCAGGCGGTCTATCGCCCCGGTAAAATGGTGGACGTTCTCCTGAGGCTGCTTCAGCAGGTGGAGCGCCAGGCGGAGGGCGCTGCGCCGTCCCACGCCAGGGAGGGAGCTGATCGCCTCCACCGCATCGGAGAGGAGCTCGGAAGGATATTTTTCTTTATAGGCCATGATAGTCGACAAGCCCTTCCATAGGCGATTTTACAAACCGGGAGAAAGTGATACCATATCCTTCACCCAGCTGCTCCAACAACGGACGGCAAGCTGCGCCGAAACCGCCCACGACGCCGACAGGAAGCCGGTCGTATTGCAGGAGCGCCCGTTCGAAAAAGTTCCGGAAGTTATTTTCAATCAACGACTTCACATAAGGGTTGGCGGCACGTTCACACAGGAACGGAGCGATGCTTCCGAGGTAGCGGGACGGCGTTGCACTGCGGTACACATTGCGGACGATGGCGGCATAATCCGACTCGAACCGGGCCGCGAAATCCGCGGCGATGTCCTCCGGCACCAGGTCCTTGATAAAATCCGCAAGGAACTCCCGGCCGAGCGCCGCCGCACTCCCCTCATCCCCGATGATGAATCCGCCGCCATGGACATTCTTCACAATCTGATGCCCGTCATAAAGACATGTGTTCGAGCCGGTTCCGATGATGGCAGCGATGCCGGGCGCATGTCCGCAGACTGCCCGTGCCGCTGCCAGAAGATCGGAGGCATACTCGATGTCCGCCGCCGGGAACCGTGTCCGCAACACGGCATCTATGGCCTCCTGGGCGGTTTCGCCGAGCAGGCCGGCCGCATAGAAATGGATCTCCGACACTTCGGAAATGCGCCCGAGGGCTTCTTCCAATACGGCCCGGTTCTCCGCCACTCCGATGGTGGAAAGGTTCATGCCGGGCGTAGCGAAACGCTGCGCCGTGCCGTCCGGCGCCAGGAGGCACCAGTCGGTCTTGGTCGCGCCACTGTCTATGATGAGTTTTGTCATGGGACACAAAGTTACACATTATCGATGAGAACTCCATGCCGTTTCCAATGGAAATACCCGTACAAGGCGGAAACGGTATAGGCGAGGTACAGGACGGTCATCCAGTACTGTCCGGAAAGGAGGCACAAGAGAGCGGTCAGGATGTCGGCCACCACCCAGAGCATCCACTGCTGGAGATAGGAACGAGTCAGCCACCAAGTGGCGATGATGCTCAGGACCGTCGCCGCCGCATCCAGGCTGGAGGCCCCATCCCCGAGGGCACGGAGGATGGCGACCAAGGCGAGAGAGCCGGCAACGAAGCCGCCGGCACTCCACACGGCCGTCCGCTTCGGAAGGACCTGAAGGTGGATGGCCCCCGCTTCCACCTGTGCTCCGTCCTGCCGCCACTGTACCAGCCCGACGACTGACATGACGACGTAGTAGACATTGAGCCCGGCCATGCCCCAGCTGTGCTGGAGGGCGAAACTGTAGGCGCAGGCGGCCCCGGTCAAGATGCCGACCACCCACATCGCATCCTTCTGGAGGATTTCCAGCACGATATAGAGGATGCCCGTGACGAAGGCGAAGATTTCAATGGCCTGGATGATGTTCATAGCTGTTGTCCGTGGGTTGCGAAGTTACGGAGTTTTTGCGAAATTTGCAGCATGAAAGTTCCCGACATTTCGCAAGAAGGCCGCTGGAAGATCCTCTCCAGCGAATACATCCTCCGCCGCGGTCCCTGGCTCACCGTCCGCCAAGACCATGTGCAGCTGCCCGGCGGACAGGTCAACGACGAATTCTATGTGTTGGAATATCCCGACTGGGTCAATGTCATCGCCCTGACCGGCGACGGGCACTTCGTGATGGAGAAGCAATATCGCCACGGCCTCGGCGAGACCGGATACGAAATCTGCGCAGGGGTCATCGAGCCGGGAGAGACGCCCCTCGAGGCCGCCCGGCGGGAACTTCTGGAAGAGACCGGCTACAGCGGCGGCACCTGGAGCGAGGAGATGCTGATCTCCGGCAACCCTTCCGTCACCTCCAACCTCACCCACTGCTTCATCGCCCGGGGTGTGGCCAAGACCGCCGACCAGCATCTCGACCGGACCGAAGTCCTGGAACCCCTGCTGATGACCCGCGAAGAAGTCCGCGAACTCCTCGTCGGCAACCGTCTCCGCCAATCCCTCATGGCGGCTCCCCTCTGGCGCCTCTTCGCCCTCGAAGGCTGGCTGTGACCGGAGGTTTTCTCTTTCCGCCAAAAAACGGTATCTTTGCGACTCATTTGATTTCGAGTATATGGACAAGAAAAGTTATGCTTTCGGAATGAGCCTGGCCACCAACCTGCTGCAGTCAGGGGTGCACGGGCTCAACTTTGACGACTTCGTGGCCGGTCTGAAGGCCATGCTGCAGGGCAGCGACCTCGCCATCTCCATGGAAGAGGCCGGCGACGCCTTGGAACAGTTCTACAAGGAAATGGAAGAGGAGCAGACCGAACGGGCCACCGTCGCAGGAGCTGCCGCAAAGGAGGAAGGTGAGAAGTTCCTCGCCAAGGTCGCCCGTGACCCCCAGGTGCGCGCTACAGGCAGCGGTCTCATGTACAAGGTCATCACGGAAGGCTCCGGCCGCAAACCGAAGGCCACCGACCAGATCCGCTGCCACTACGAGGGCACCTTCCCCGACGGTCAGGTCTTCGACAGCTCCTACAAGCGCGGCGAGCCGGCCGTCTTCGGGCTCGACCAGGTCATCAAAGGCTGGACCGAAGGACTCCAGCTCATGGCCGAGGGGGCGAAATACGAACTCTACCTGCCCTACGGCCTGGCTTACGGCGAGCATGGCGCCGGCGGGGCGATTCCGCCGTTCAGTGCGTTGAAATTTGTCGTCGAACTCATCGAGGTGCTGTGATCCGCAGACATGAAACGATCTTTCCTCCTTTTGTGCGCCCTGCTGGCCGGGATGACGGCCTTGGCGCAGCAACAGTACCGTACCGTGTACGACATCGGCTACAGCCAGGACGACGCCTATGCAGCGGAGCGGTGCAAATTGGACGTATATTATCCCGAAGAGGCGCATGACCGTCCGGTTGTCGTCTGGTTCCATGGCGGCGGGATGACGGGAGGGTCGAAATCCATTCCGGAACAGTTGCAGGGGAAGGGCATCGTCGTCGTGGCCGCCAACTACCGGCTGCTCCCGAAGGCGACCATCGACCAATGCATCGATGATGCGGCCGCCGCGGTGGCATGGACCTTCCGCCACATCGGAGACTACGGGGGTTCGCCGGACAAGATCTTCGTGGCGGGCCACTCGGCGGGCGGATATCTCACCGACATGATCGGCCTGGACAAGCACTGGCTCGCGAAATATGACATCGATGCCGACCGGATTGCCGCACTGGTGCCTTACAGCGGCCAGGTCATCACCCATTTCGCCGTCCGGAAGGCGCGTGGCATGGAACCCACCCAGCCACTTGTCGACGAGTACGCTCCCCTCTTCCATGCCCGCCCGGACGCGCCGCCCGTCATCATCATATCCGGCGACCGTAACGAGGAACTTTACGGACGTTACGAGGAGACCGCCTACTTCTGGCGGATATTGCGCCTGGTCGGCCACCCCGATGTAACGATGTATGAACTGGACGGCTACAGCCACAGTGCCATGGCCGCTCCCGCCCACCACATCCTGCTCAAGCACATCAAGCGGCTCCATCCCGACGAATGATTACGCCCAGGTCCGGAACGGGCAGCGGCTCAGATACGAATTGTAATACCGCTTGTCGCCGGTGACCTCCTCACCGAGCCAGGCGGGGCGTTCGAAGGCCTCTCCCGGCGAACCGAGTTCGATCTCGGCCATGACCAGGCCTTCATTGTCGCCGTGGAATTCGTCCACCTCGAAGCGGCGTTCCCCCGCCGGAATGATGTACCGGACCTTGTCGATGACGCCCGGCTTGCAGAACAGGAACAGGTCTTCGGCATCCTGGAGCGGACTCTCTTCCTCCCATTCCAGGCGGCTCATCCCGCCGAACGTAGGGCCCTTGATGGTGAGGATGCCCCGCTCGTCCCAGATGCGCACCCGGACGGTCCGGCCGCTGTCATGGGCGATGTACCCCTGCCGCACCCGGTGGCTTTCCACCGCCTGCGCCCTGTAGCTGCTGTCCCGCACGAGGAACTTCCGTTCTGTCTCGATATGCATATCCTTAGAAGCTGTTTAAATTTTATTGACGAAAAGATTTATGAGGATATTTTCAGGCATTTTGTTGACAGGATGAGGGAGTGTAGCGGTGGCTACATGACCGAAGAATGGCGACAAAATGGCAAAAATAGATCATAAAGATTGAAGTTGATAAAATTTAAACAGCTTCTTACATCAACCAGGCAGACATGTCGCGGCCGGCGGCGAGTCCGTCACGGATTTCGGTGGAGGAGATGGTCACGGGAGGAGCTTTCAGCAGGTCGATCCGGTAGGCGGGTGATTCACGCAAGAGCCGGGCCCGCAGCCAGCCCCGGTGGTAACCTTCGCGGGGAAACACCGCAACGCCATACTCCGTGAGGATACGGGCATAATCTTTCCAGCGAGGAAAGATCTCGAGGTTGTACGCCCGGATGAGCAGGGTGAAATCATTCTCCGGTTCACGGGCTTTCAGGGCGTCGAGCTTCCTGACCGTATAGTGCGGCG
>JAFUZO010000019.1 GCA_017476575.1 Bacteroidales bacterium
GGCGATGATGATATCAGGAATGTCCATATCTTTCAAGTCAAGGATACAAAAATAGAAAAAAAGTCCGATATTTGCATAAGAGTCTGTTTTGAAATGATTCAACAGATTCTTTATAGGTCTTTTTGGAATCTTTTTCCTGGTCCCTCAGTCAGATAGCACCTGCTATCCTCCTCCGGATCCAGAAAAAATCTTCTCAAAAATCCCTGTATCAATAAAAATGTCCATCATTTCAAAACAGACTCGAAATTCATCTGCTATGAAAGTTCTGATCGTTGACGATGAGCGGGCCATCCGCAGTTCCCTCAAAGATATCCTCGAAATGGAGGACTACCAGGTCGACACCGCCGAAAACGGCACAGACGCCTGTGCAATGGCTGAAAAAGAGAAGTATGACGCCATTTTCTGCGACATCAAGATGCCCGGGATGGACGGCACCGAAGTGCTCCAGAAACTGCTCGCCGACGGGGTGGAGACGCCGATCATCATGATGTCCGGCCATGCCGACATCGACATCGCCGTAGGCTGCATCAAGGGTGGCGCCTTCGACTTCATCGGCAAGCCGCTCGACCTCAACCGCATCCTCATCACCCTTAAGAACGCCACCGACAAGGCCTCCCTCGTCACCCAGACCAAGATCCTCAAGAAGAAGGTCTATGGCAAGGAGATGGTCGGGCAGTCGGAGGGCATCCGGCATATCCGGGAGATGATCGACAAGGTCGCCCCGACGGATGCCAGCGTCCTCATCACCGGCGCCAACGGGTCCGGCAAGGAACTCGTCGCCCGCAGCCTCCACCAACTTTCCCAGCGGTCCATGATGCCCTACGTCGAGGTCAACTGCGCCGCTATCCCTTCGGAACTGATCGAAAGTGAACTGTTCGGCCATGAGAAAGGCTCCTTCACCTCCGCCATCAAGCAGCACAAGGGCAAGTTTGAACAGGCCGACGGCGGCACCCTCTTCCTCGACGAGATCGGCGATATGTCACTGGCCGCCCAGGCCAAGGTGCTCCGCGTCCTCCAGGAGCGCAAAATCTCCCGCGTCGGTTCCGACAAGGACATCACCGTCAACGTACGCGTCGTTTCGGCCACCAATAAGAACCTCCAGGCAGAGATTGCCGCAGGCCGCTTCCGCGAAGACCTCTACCACCGGCTGAGCGTCATCGTCATCCGGGTCCCGACCCTCGACGAACGGAAGGATGACATTCCCCTCCTTATCAACCACTTCCTCGACCAGATCTGCTCCGAGACCGCCATGCCTCGCAAGGAATTCTCCCCCGAGGCCGTCGACATGCTCGTACAGAAGTCCTGGACCGGCAACATCCGCGAACTCCGCAACGTCGTCGAACGCCTCCTCATCCTCGGATCCAACCCCGTCTCCCCCCAAGACATCCAGGATTACGTCATCTGAAGCCCCCTCAACTCTCCAGGAACTGCTCCGGCGGAAGTCCCGTCGCCTCCGACGCCTGTTCGGGAGTATACCCCAACTGCCCGACCATCCGCCGCGCCGTAGCGGCAAGTGCTTGTACAGCCCCCCGCTCCTCTCCCCGCAACTCCGCGGTGAAGAGGATGTTCTCCATGTCCATTCTCGTTGTCATATTGTCCTCCATGTATTCTGTCTGTTCCTCCTCCGGCAACCGGGAAACCTCGCACGCCTCGAACAGCCGCCGGAACACCTCCTCCATCAGTGCCGGGGGACGCTCCGACAGCGTGCTCATCCGCGTGAACGCGTACGATATCTTCTCGGCGAAACTGTCTTCGGGACGGATCTCCACGCGACGGAAATTCCCCATCTCCAGGAAGATGAACGTGATCCGGTCCGTCATCAATTCCCCGCTCTCCTCCTCCCGGAGACCGTACCGGTACAGCACCCGGTCCGATCCCTTGTGGAGCGAGAAATCCAGGAAACTCACCACGTACACCGGCGCGTAGCCGTACTGACGGTCATGGTCGCGGCGACGGCGGAGACGCTTCCGCTCCGCCTCCACCTGCTCCTGGATCGGGAACGTCGAGTAGAACAGCACCCGGTCCCGGAAGTTCACCTGCTCCGAACGCTGCATCTCCACCACGAAGCGCGTCCCGTCCGCATCCCGGCACTCCACATCGAAATACGCGTCGTGACCGTCGATGAACGGGTTCACCTTCCGGCGGCCCCGGCGGCCATAGAAGAGGTCCGCAATCCGACGCTCCGGAATCAACTCACGAAGGATGGCCAGGAGCACATCCTTGTTCCCCTCCGACTCCAGGATCCGGCGGAACCACTTGTCGTAGAGGATGTCCACATACCGACCGACCGCACGCGACGAAACGTACCGGATCTTCGGCTCCTCCAGCATCGACGGAGGCATCTCCACAGGGCCGTACCCTGCCACCAAGTCTCTCGTTTCCAACATGTTTCCATTCTTTTCGTCCGTCAACCCTCCTTCCATAAAACGACAATGCGAGCCAGGCGCGATATGACCTAACTCGCTTTGCAGACTCGAAGTACTGCGGTGGACAGACTTTTTCTTCCGCAAAGATGCGGATTATTTTCCGTTTTTGCAAGCGGTATCTGCACTACGAGGGCGGGTCCGATCGGCCCGCCCTCGTAGTACCTATTATTAACTAAACCAACTAAACTAACCGGTTCAGTTTATTGCAAGGACTGTGCCAAACTTTCGGCACGAGCCCGCTCGACACTCTTGGAGCGCTTGAGGACGAATCCGGAACCAAGGTATTTGGTGCGCACATCCTCGTCGGCGGCCAGTGCTTCCGGTGTGCCTTCCTGAAGGATCGTCCCCTCATAAAGCAGGTAGGCGCGATCCGTGATGGCCAGGGTCTCGCCCACATTGTGGTCGGTGATGATGACACCGATATTGCGGTACTTGAGTTTTGCGATGATATACTGGATGTCCTCGACAGCGATCGGATCGACACCGGCAAAAGGCTCATCCAGAAGGATGAACTTCGGGTCCACGGCCAAGGCACGGGCAATCTCGCAGCGGCGCCGCTCGCCTCCGGAGAGCTGGATGCCTAGGGATTTCCGCACCTTGGACAGGTTGAACTCGTCGATGAGCCGTTCCAGGCGGGCTTGGCGCTCCTCACGGGTCATCTTCGTCATCTCCATGACGGACATGATGTTGTCCTCGACCGACATCTTACGGAACACAGAAGCCTCCTGCGGCAGGTAGCCGACCCCCTTCTGGGAGCGCTTGAACATCGGGAGCCTGGTGATTTCCTCGTCATCGAGAAAGATGCGGCCTTCGTTCGGGACGATCTGGCCGGTGATCATGTAGAAACTGGTGGTCTTTCCGGCCCCATTCGGGCCGAGGAAGCCCACGATCTCCCCCTGGTTGACCTCCATCGATACGCCCTTCACGACCGTGCGGACGCCATATTTCTTGACCAGGTTTTCTGCTCTGAGTTTCATGGAATGCTATTTTGTATCGAGGCCGAGGGCGGCTACGAATTCTCTCACTTCAGGGTTCTTGTCCATCAGGTCTTTCGCTTTTTCTTCCGGCATGTACGGGACCTTTTCCTTCAATTCCGTGTCGGGCAGGACGGAGACAAGGATATGGACCTTGGGGCAGGCAAGAATTTTCCGGAAATTGTTCTCCAGCTCGCGAAGCATCTTCTCCTCGATCCACTGCTTCTGGGAATCGTTCGTCACAAAGAAGTTGACCTTCTTCACCCCGTCTTCTTCCGCGACTTCAACCTGGGCTGTCGTAAGGGTGCTGGCAAGCCGGGGACGGCTGGCATACAGGGCGGCCAGGTCCTTCCACTTCGAGAGCACCGTCCCGTCGTCCGGCAGGGCGGCTTCGGCAGCCTGGAGGACTGCCTCGGCCGGAGTCGCCTCTTTCTCCTCCATGAGGGCGTTCATGGAGAGCGAGGAGCCGTTCTTCGGAACCCGGCGCTTCCGTTCCGGAACGGGCTGTGCGGGAGCGGCCGGCTGAGACTCGGCCGGGGTCGCCGGAACAGGAGCCGTCGGGGCCGGTTGCTCCGCGGCGGGTTTCGGTGTAACGGGTTGCTGTACAACGGGCTGTGGTTCGGCGGGCCGTACCGGGGCAGGACGGGCGGCAGGTGCCGCAGCCGGTTTCACCGGGGCCGCCTGGACCGGTTTCGGCTGGAGGGAGACCTCCGTCTGGCCAGTCAGGAAACTGAGCCGCATGAGAGCGAACTCGATATGCAGACGAGGATTCACGGCCCCCTTGTAGCCGGCCTCGCAAGCTGTCGTCACATTCAAGGCATCATACAGGAACTGAAGGGAGCACCGGGCAGCCTGTTCCTGATAGCGGTGCTTCAGGGAATCCGGCAATTCCAACAAGGCCTCCAGCCCGGCCGTCCGGGCGACAACCAGGTCTCTGAAATGGGCGCTCAGGGCGGCGACGAAATGAAGGGCGTTGAACCCCTTGGCCAGCACCTCGTCGAAAATCCGCAGCGCCGGACCGTACTCTCCTGCCAGGAAATGGTCCACCATCGAAAAACTGTACTCGTAATCGAGGACATTGAGATTGCGGATGACGTCCTCATAGTGGACATCGGTACCGCAGAAGGCTACGGTCTGGTCGAAGATGGTCAGCGCATCGCGCATGGCACCGTCGGCCTTGGAGGCAATCACATGGAGGGATTCGTCGTCGATGGAGACCTGCTCCTTCGCAGCAATGTCCCGGAGGTTCCGCACGATGTCGCCGACGGTGATGCGGTTGAAGTCGTAGGTCTGGCAACGGGACAGGATGGTCGGCAGGATCTTGTGCTTCTCCGTCGTGGCAAGGATGAAGATCGCATGGGCGGGCGGTTCCTCCAACGTTTTCAGGAAGGCGTTGAAAGCCGCCTGGGAGAGCATATGGACCTCATCGATGATATAGACGCTGTACCGGCCGACCTGGGGAGGCACCTGGACCTGCTCCATGAGGGTCTTAATGTCGTCCACGCTGTTGTTGGAGGCGGCATCGAGTTCATGGATGCAATAGGAGCGGCCCTCCTGGAAAGAGATACAGGATTCGCAGTGCCCGCACGGCTGCATGTCCGGGCCCGGGTCCGCACAGTTGATCATCTTCGCGAAGATACGCGCCGTTGTCGTCTTGCCGACGCCCCGCGGACCGCAGAAGAGATACGCATGGGCCAGCTGTCCTCGCTTGATGGAGTTGGACAGCGTCCGTGCAATATTGTCCTGGCCGATCAGCGTCCCGAAGGAATCCGGCCGATACTTCCTTGCCGATACGATATACTGACTCATAACTTACAAAGATAACAAAAACTAATCAGAATTTCATGGAATCATCCTGATTCTGTTGGACCGGGCCCTTCGAATCAGCGTTGGTTTCATGGTTCAAGTTACGAAAAAACAGAGAGAAAAGCAATTCGTCTTCAAGAAAGGACGGGCAAAGATGCGCAAATCCGGAATCGTTTTCGTTCCTTTGCGGGGTATGGACACAAGCAAGTGTCATATATCGTGGCTGTTATCAGTGATTTCGCCGGGCACTTTGGACTGTCCCATCCCCAAGCCTGCCGCTATCTTGCGCGTTATCAGGGCATTGACTTCCTGCAGGAGTTCTACGAAGTGGAGCATACCCTGTCTTTTGAGGGGGCCGTCCCGGAGGTGGCTCTCTGTGGCCGCAACCAAGGAGAGGCGCTGGCATGATTCCGTGTCAATTGTAACCATCATATTCTTAATACCTTACGTATTTTAACCTATGACCATTTACATAGGTTAAAATACGCAAATCGCTAATTATAAATCATTTACAAAATACACAGTGTGTCCCGTCCCGTCCTGTCCATCATGCCCGTCATATCCGTAATCCCCGTCATGCCGGCTCGACCGGGCATCTCAAGCGAAGCACTCAACTATCTGACAGCGAGTCGCTTGCGCGTGTTCGGGTGCAAATGGATTTGCACCCGGAACCCCGTAAGAGCATGGTTGGCAATCGGATGAGTGCTTCGCAGTGTAAATCACTGTACGGATCGTTACCGGTAGCAACAGTGGGTGGACAACTTTTGGAGAGGGTCCGGCCCTCTACGGAGAAGGTGTGTCCGTTTTTGGAGAAGGTGCGGGGACGGATGGAGAGGGTGCGAAAAAGGGGCGGGACCTTCTCCAACAGGATGCACAGGAGGCCGATTCGTGGAGAGGGTCCCCCGGGGAAAATCGCACCTTCGCCAAAACCATCCGGACCCTCTCCAAAAAACTTCGGACCTTCTCCATAAGATGGGCAGAGCCTTCGCACGTGCCGGACGAATCCGAAAGAAGCGCCCCGGGTGAGGGGGCGCTTCGGTTCAAAGAGGGTCAGGCCGGTCCGGTCCCGGACCGGGCCTGTGGATATTTACTTGGAGATGGTGCGGGCTGCGGCGACACCGTTGGCCTGACGTCCCGAAGCGGCCTTGACCGGGGAAGACGGACGGGAGACGGACTCCTTGGCCATCGGGTACTTGGGCGCACACTGGGCCTGCTGCTTGGCCACCTTGGAGGCGACATACTCGGCGGAGAAGGCATCGGCCTTGACCGGGACGAAATCCTGGGCGGCGGGAGCAAAGGCAGGGGCATCGCTGGATTCAATCGCAGTCATGGTGAAAGGATAGTACGTCTTGATGGAACCCGCGAGCGAATACACCACAGAGGAATCCTCCAATCCATAGCAATACAACTGCTGGCCGATAATCTCGCAGGCCTCGGCTCCATTGCCGAAGTTTACATTGATGGTGTTGGCCTTGAAGTTCTCTGTCACCGTACCGTCGGCGTTCAGGGACAGACGGGCCAGCACGTAGACGCTTGACACGTTGATACGGTACTCGATAGTCTCGGTCGTCGTATTCCCCTCCTCATCCGTCTTTTCATCATCATGGTAGACCTGCGGCATGAGGAATGCATCGAACTTCTGGGACTGGCCCGTAAGGCCGATACTCGCCCGAACACGGACATCTTCATGCTTTCCTCCCATGATCAACAGTTCATCCGTAGCGGCATCGTAGTTTCCATGGAAGACATAAGCGGAGTTGAATCCATTCAATCCAGTGATAGCATAACTCTGGTTAATGACGTTCTCGGATACCGTAATCTTATAGGAACTGCCGTTCTTGTCATTCACAGTCCAGGAACCCAGCCATTTCTTGTAGCCATCGGACTCTTCCTCCGCCTTCTCGCCGTCACTCGGCAGCGGAGCATAATCCGAGGTGAAATAGTAGGTCTTGCCACCCTCGGCCGTCGCCTTCTGGAACCATTTCATACCCATGAACTTGGTTCCGTCAGCACGGACACCCGGGGCCGCATGGAGCGTGCCGTCCTTCAAGATGCCGACCGTGGCGACCGTCAGGCCGATGGTGCCGTCATAGTACTGTCCGTTGTTATAGATACCGCAGAATATATCATTGTATTCCACGTTGTCAGAACTGTCGATATACGCATCGCCGCAGACCTGGTTCGCAATGGTGAACTTGCCGTCGGCAAAGTTCGCAACCAGCGAGAACGGACGTCCATCCACATAGGTGTTTTCCGCCAATCCGGATACGCCGGTGATGGTATAACTCGTTCCTTCGACCTTCTTGGAAATCTCCCAGACGCTGTTGCCTTCGGCCGTGGGAACCATCCACTTTCCGAGGAAGTCCTCATAGGAGGCGTCGATGTAATCGGGCTCGGGATCCTCCACCTTACCCTTGGTTATCGCAGCGCCGTCCATGCTGGTGCTCACACCATAACTGCCACCACTCGTACTTCCCACGACATGGAAACGGTAGGCAAAGCCTTCCAGCGGGCCATACTCGTCGGATCCAACCATGAAATCGGCCGTGCCGTCCTCGAAGAATCCGATCGTGAAGATGGTCGGGTCGTCCATATAACTAACGTTGGAGTAGAAGTTGGAGCCCCAATACCAAACCGCCACGAACTCATCCTCGACCTGGGTATCTTCATCGTAGTTCCACGTGCCCAGTTCCAACTGGTTGGAGACGGTCACGACACCACGTTCCGGCACATACACAGCCTCGGCACGGATTCCGCCGTTCGGGGCATCGACCCCGCTGAAACCGGACACCTCGTAGGACTGTCCGTTCACCTTCTCGGTGAAGGTCCAGACTTCCTTGGCACCTGCGGCGTTGGTGAAGGTCCAGTCGCCGATAAAGTCCTCATATGCAGCCGCCACGTGCGGGTCCACCTTGGTGAACTTCTTCACAGCATACTTGCCGGAGATGGCGCCCTCGCCGTCCAGACCGATGGCGAAGAGGTAGTAGTCACCATAATCGAAGGCTTCGAAACTGTCTTCGGCGCTTTCATTGTGGGCAAAGACGCTGAATACATAGTCGAAGCCGTAGGACGCATAACGGGTGAGATTGAAGAGCAGGTCGTCGGAGGTATTGAACGCCACGCTGGCCACGAAATCATCGATGTTGTCATACTCATCCAAGGCAGCGGCCTTGTAGACGGCGAACTCGTAGTAACTGTCCGCAGAAGGATTGGCGACGATGTTGCCGACCACTTCCGGATAGTCGGCATCGCCGGAAGTCTCACCGGCATAGTAGAGTTCCCAGCCCGGTTCTTCGGCATAGACCGTCTCACGGATGGAACTCGGGAGGAAGACAAAATCTTCTTTCCCATCGGTGGTGTCAACATGGATAACCCATCCCTTGACGGCCACGAACTTGCCGACAAAGTCATCGAGTTTCAGGTCCGGATCGGCATTCTCGATCACGAAACGCTGCGGATCGGCGTAGGCCGTCACATAGTAGACACCGTCCTCCTTGGTGATCGTACCGTTGTCCACTGTGTAGAAATTCCGGTAGTACTGTCCATAGCCGTAATAGACATAATGGTCCTTCGGGTCGACCGCGATCGGTTCGGCCTCGGAATCGAAGGCCACCGCAGTCACATCGAGATAGGTGCCGCCGAAACTGTCGGTCCCCTTGGTGCCGGTCAGCGTGAACACGCCGTCAGCATACAGGCCTTCGGCATTGACATAAATCTTGCCGTCACCATCCGTGACAATGGCCTGGGTCTGGGAAGCAGCGACGGCCGTCACATTGTAGAGCATCACCTTGACACCGTCCGGCAGGGCAACCACCGAAGCGATTTCGGTCACCTGGCCCGGGTCCGGATACTGGAAGATTTCGATGTCCTTGACAGATTCGCCTTCTCCATCGACCACCTGGACCGTTGCGGTGCGATAGGCTCCGCTTTCATTAGGAGCCACGGTGATGACGTAATTGTCGACACGGATGGCCTTGGTCTCGGCATAAGAGATCCAGGACTGCGCCTCCTCAGGGATGACGATCGAGTAGTCCTGGTTCGTCGTAACCGCAAGGGCGAGTTCACCGCCTTCGGCGGAGATGGCCTGAGTCTCGATGACGGCCTCGAGGACACCGCCCTCGAACTTGAGCGTGCGGATGTCGGTCTTGCCCCGGTGGTTGGTCGCGTAGACCGTCACCTTGGCATTGCCGTCTGCGTTATTGGTAATATTGACGACACCGGAGACATTGTCGGAGGCGACCACCTCGGCGTCCCAGCCGGCGGTCACACCGATGACATCGACCTCCGTCTCATCCGTAGAGGAAACGCCGGTCAGCGTATACGGGAACGCGACCGTCTTGCCTAAGTTCACGCCGTTGTTCTCGCCGACGGTAAGATTCAACGTGAAAGCCTTCTCCTTGGGGATGGAGATCTTGTTGCCGTTGATGTTGAGGATGATTTCCTCGTCGGTTTCTTCTTCGAGGTAGGCGCTGGACTCGGAATTGGAGACGAGACCGACGCGCTCCCAGGTCTGCTCGTTGTCATAGGAGACCCACCAGCTGCCGTCCTCGATCTTGAACTTCGGGGTCACGGCATCCTTGCCGTCGTTGCCGGTGACAGGCAGCGGGTTGCCGTCGGCATCGGTGATGACCTCGCCGTTGATGGTCCACACCCAGACACCGTCTACGAGTTGGATGCCGATGACAGGGGTCACGCCGTCCGCACCGGTGTCGCCGGTATCGCCTTTGTCACCTTTGTCACCGGTGTCACCTTTATCACCCTTGTCGCCGGTGTCACCTTTGTCGCCTTTCTCACCTTGGTCGCCCTTGTCGCCTTTCTCACCCTTCTCGCCGTCCTTGACGGAGATCTTGGAGCCGTCGCTGAAGGTGATCTCGTATGCACCCTCGGCCTTGCTCGAGACGCCGACGACGTACAGGTTCTCATTGAGCGCCTTCACGAGCTTCTGGAGGTCCGTCACGTCGCTGTTGAGTTGCTTGACGGCCTGCTCCACTGCGGTCAGGCGGGTGTCGATTCCATCCACCCGGTCCTCCAAGTCGTTCAGACGGGAGCAGCCCGCCACGGCCACAAGGACAGGGATGATGAGTGTCCAAATGAATTTTTTCATAATACTGTAGGTGTTTATAGATTTGTTGTCGTTCCTTCTCATAGGCGTTTGGGATACAAAGATATTAAAATTTTTGCAAAAACAATAAGTTTCATAACTTTTTGACACTTATACCTTTCTATCGCTTTTATAAGCAAAATTTTTATTTTATGTTTCGATTTGTTACAATTTACGGACGAAAAATTCACGTTTTTTCACTCCATGCGTCCGTGGACGGATGAATAGAAATATTGCGCGTCCGCCCGACTTTTTCGGCCGGAACGGATGCCGGGAGCGATAATTCTGCTATCTTTGCAGAACCGTTGCCCCCGAAAGGGGACACCAATAAAAGTAGTGTATCATGAAAAGAATGCTTTCAGCCGCCCTTGCGGTATTCCTCTGCATCGGCCTGTCCGCACAAGGCACCATCACTACCCGGAAGTACAGGTTTTCCGATTTCACCGACAAGATCACCAAGGTCGTGATGAGCGGCAACGAGATCATGGACAGCGCCCTCCGGCAGGAGATCGTGGACCGGTGGACCGCCTCTCCCTTCGAATTCTGCACGGCGGATGAATTCAAGAAATTGAAATCCTCCGCGGACTACTATTTCCTCCTGGCGGCTGAAGGCCGGTTCAAGGGCGAGACGGAGCCGGGCATCGTATTCCTGACCCTCCTCAAAGGCGGTTCCGAACATCCGGATGACATCAATACCCTCACCGAGGTCATTTCCCTGCCGCTTTGTGCTGCAGGGACCGGATCCGGGCGGGAAATCGTCTTCCTGCCTGCACTGGTGAGGAACATCCAGGACTTCGTTTTGCGGGCCATGGAATCCGAGAAGGTCGCCTATCAGGGCCAGGGTTGGTTCAATGAGAATTATGCCCGTAAGGGAGGCATCAAGCAGATCTTCCTCGCCGAGGAGGACCTGTCGCCGAAGGTGACGGAGAAGGACCGGCAGAAGTTCCTGGACGAAGACATCCGCCTCTGCGACGAGGACGAAGCCGACGAAGCCTTCCTGGCGGGAGCCTACAACACGCTGGTCAGTTATGTCGTGGCACCGTCCGAACCGGTCGCCGGGTCCCGGTGCTACAAGATGCTCATCGAGGCGGACAGCCATCGGCTCTACTATATCCATAAACACAAGATCACGGCCAAGACCGGGACGGGCTTCCTGGCTGAAGACCTCAGGAGGATGGCGAAGGGACGATGAGAAGCGGGGTTTCCGGCTGCGGGCTGCGGTATGCGGTCCGCCGCAGCGGTTCGGCCGTCGGGTATTGCGCCCTGAGCATCCAGTGCGGCACCCGGGACGAGGCTGGTTTCCATAAGGGAATCGCCCATTTCGTCGAGCACACCCTGTTCCGGGGGACGGTACGCAAGAGTGCCTCCGTCATTTCCGGCTATCTGGACCGGCTCGGGGGCGAACTCAACGCCTACACGGCCAAGGAGGAGATCGTCCTCCATGCCACCGTGCTGAAGGAAGATCTCGGCAAGGCGGCGCGGCTGTTGTTCGAACTGGCCACGGAGGCGACATTCCCCGAGGCGGAAATCGAGACGGAGCGGGGCGTGGTGCTGGACGAAATCATCTCTTACAAAGACAACCCGGCCGAGGAGATCTACGACCAGTTCGAGGGCGGACTGTTCGACGGACACCCGCTGGGACGGCCGATCCTCGGTCATCCGGGCTCTGTCCGCCGCATCACGTCCGGGGAGCTCCGGCAGTTCGTCGCGACCTACTTCATCCCGTCCCGCATGGCATTCACCGTCGTTGCCGACCTCGACGAGGCGGTGTTGGAAAAACGGGTGCTGAAGCTGGTGGAGAAGGTCTTCCCGGGGGGCACGGCCTCTCCCTGCGTCGGCGGGGGCCATCTGCCATCCTATCCTTGGCCGGCCCCGTTCATGCGGACGGTCGACAAGCACAACCATGAGGTCAACGCCGTCATCGGAAACCGGGCGCCCTCGCTCTACGACGAGAAAGACCGCATCGTGGCCTCCCTCCTTTGCAACATCCTCGGCGGACCGGCCACGAACTCCCTGCTGAACCGGGAACTCCGGGAGCGGCACGGCTGGGTCTACGGGGTCGAGTGCAGTTACACCCAGTATGCCGACACCGGTATCGTCGCCATCACCTTCGGCTGCGACCGCCCGAACCTCGACCGCTGCCTCGCGGGTATCGACCGCATCCTGGGACGGCTCTGCGAGGCGCCCCTGTCGGAGCGCCAGGTCCGGGCCGCCCGGCGGCAGCTGCTCGGCCAGCTCGCCATCGCCTCCGACAACGGCGAGGCGCAGTGCCTCTCCATGGGCAAGAGCCTGCTCGCCTGGGGACGCATCACCCCGGACGCAGAAATCCGGACCCAGATCGAGGCCGTCACCCCCTCCGACCTCCAGGCCATGGCCTGCCGCCTCTTCTCCCCGGAACGTCTTTCCCGCCTGGTCTACCTGTAGCGGGCCCCTGCCGCTGGACCTTCCATCGGCAATCTTGGAAACACCTGATAGACAATCTGTTATCATTTTCCTGATGGAAGGTCTCTTTCCTGGGAGGGGGACCTTCCATCAATGCAATTCGTCCTGCTTGATTATCAAGCACTTCCGAAACGACCGATGGAAGGTCCCTGGCCGAAGCCTTCAAAGCACCATCCCCAGCACATCGACCGAGAGCCCCGACAGACGGGCCAGTCGGGTTTTCCCGACCCCGAAACGCCGGGCCAGGGTACGGGCCAGGAGCAAGAGGGACTTCCGGTCGAGTTGTTCCACGGATTCAGTATGATATTCCTGCCGGCAGATGGCCGTCATCCTGACCAGCAGTTCCTCGTCGCTGAAGGCAATCCGTCCAGCCGCTCCGTGCGACAGGGCGACGGACGACTCCAGGTCCCAGACCCGCAGCGTATCAAAGAAGGCGAGGCTGTCTCCCAGGCGTCTTTCCACATAGGGATAATCTACGAAACAGCGGTTCAGAATGCGTCCATCCAGATGCTCATAGCTGGCCGGCATGCCCTCCCGCGTATGGAAGAGGGCGCGGACGGCCGCCAGCCCCATCTCCTCCACCCGGGTCCCGTGCAAGGCATCGCGGAACGGGTTGAAGTAGACATCCGCCGAACTCCAGAGATAGGAGAAAGGAGAGCAGATCCGGGCCTTGTAGGCGTTCCGCAAAATATAGGCGACCTCGTTGCGGAACTGCCGGTTGTCCAGCACGGCATGCACGTCGACGGATCCCAGACGCAGGACATCGGCCACACCGTCCCGCTTCCACACCATCATGGACAGCCGCCGGGTCACCCATCCGTAGTACGCAAGGCAGTCGGCATATATCCCTTTGAGGAGCAGGTGGAGATGGTTGCTCATCAGGCTGTAGCACAGGAGCGATACCTTGTGGTGCCGGGCACATCCGATGGCCAGGGTGTTGACACCGTACCGGTAGTCCGCATCACCCCGGAACAGGAGGCGGGATTCCAGGTGGTCGGAAGCGAAATGCCAGACGCCGGGCTTCCCGCAGAAAGGATCTTCCAGTTCATCCGTCCTCATCAGCGTTTTTTTGTACCAAGGTACGGAATCGTCCGCACCCGGTACAGCAAGAAACATTAAAAACAGCAAGAAAGATAAAAATGTGGTGAAATGCGTACCGGTGTTGTGAAAGATTCTGTATTTTTGCAGGAAAAATCCATCACAAGATGAAAAATACCAATGCCCTCGCCAAATCTGCCTGGATTTCCCTGGGAGTCACCGTGCTCCTCATCCTCACCCTGTCGTCCTGCTGCACGACCATCGATTCTGCATCGGTGGGCATCCGCTTCAAGAAATGGTCCTCCAACGAAAGCCTCAAGGGCGGCGTGGAAGGGACCTGCCGCGGCTGGGTCTGGTACAATCCCATCACCGAAAGCATCTTCGAGTACCCGACTTTCATCCAGCGTGTCACCTACGAACCGTTCACAGTCAACCCCAAGGACGCCGCCATCTTCTCCATGACCCCGACCCTCGCCTACCAGATCGACGAGGCGAAGGCCGTGGACATCTTCGTGAAATACCGCAAACCGGTCCGCGAGCTGGAGATGGGCTATATCAATACATGTATCTTCGAAGCCTACCGCACCTGCGCCAACAACTACACCTCCGACGAACTCATGGCGAACCGCGCCAAGTTCGAGACCGAGGTCCGCGCCCGGCTGGATGAATCCATGAACCAGGAAGGGTTCATCGTCCGGGAGTTCACCACCAAGATCGACCCTCCGGCCTCGCTGACCGCCGCCATCAATGCCAAGAACGAGGCGGTCCAGAATGCCCTGAAGGCAGAGAACAAAGTGAAGGAAGCGGAGGCGGAGGCCAAGATCGCCATCGCCAAAGCCAAGGGTGAGGCGGAGGCCCAGCGCATCCAGGGCGACGGCGAGGCCTACTACAACCGGGTCGTCGCCGCCTCCCTCAACAGCCTGCTTGTCCAGCAGTACGCCATCGAGAAGTGGAACGGCGAACTGCCGACGTACAACGGCTCCAGCGCCCTGCCGTTCATCAACCTGACGAAATAGGTGCCCGTTCCGTGTCTTGTCCTAAAATAGGTTTACCGGATTTGTGAATTAATGAGTTAGGACTTGAACGTCCTGATATAGGTTAACCGGTGTTGTGCAAAGATAGTCAATAATCATTGTTAAGCAAGAGCAGTTTTGGCTGATTCATGCTTCAACGCGAAATAGTTTTTCCACAACTTTGTTGCCTCA
>JAFUZO010000020.1 GCA_017476575.1 Bacteroidales bacterium
AACTCCGACAAGTGTCAAACGCAATGTGGCAATATTGCTACATTCTCAGAAAAAATGCAAAGGCCACAAATCGCCCCTACAGCGGTCTGTGGCCTTGAATCATCCCCGGTTCGACAAAATCAAAGTGTCAAACACGGGAAGTTACGAATTTATTATTATTTTTGTCTCAGTTATGAAGACGGCGATGGACATGGACATACAGTATCTTCCCGGAGTGGGTTCCAAGCGGGCCGCCCTCCTGAAGAGCGAACTGGACGTCGGGACGGTCGGCGACCTGCTCCATCTGTATCCGTTCCGGTACATCGACCGGAGCACCGTCCACCGCATCGCCGACCTCCTGCCCGACCAGGCCTACGTCCAGATCCGGGCCACCGTACTCCGCGTGCGGCTCTTTGCCAAGAACGGGGCCGAACTTCCCGCCGAGGGCGTCAAATACAACCTGGCGAACCGGCTTTCCGTCATCGTCGGAGACGATTCCGGTGAGATTGAAACCGTCTTTTTCAAGGGCATCAAATGGATGCACACCCGCCTCCTGCCCGGCCATACCTTCCTTTTCTTCGGCAAGCCGACCATCTGGAGCGGCCGCATCAACCTGGTCCATCCCGAGGTAGACGCTCCGGACAGCGCGGTCGCCGGTGGCCTGACCGGCGTCTACACGTCCACCGAGAAACTGCATAACAGCGGTGTCACCGGCAAGGTGATGCTCCGGCTCATGGGCGCAGCCCTCGAATCCGTCCTGCCTTCTCTCCAGGAGACCCTTCCGGACTACATCCTCCGCGAGAAAGGGCTGGTCCCGCTCAGTTTCGCCTTGCGGCAGATCCATTTCCCCGTGAGCCAGGAGGCTCTCGCAAAGGCCACCTACCGGCTCAAGTTCGAAGAACTGTTCTATCTCCAGCTGTCCCTTCTGCGGCAGAAATATGTCCGCAGCCGGAGTGCCGTCGGCCTCGTCATGCCGCGGGTCGGAGAGGCTTTCAACGCCTGCTACCGGGCCCTCCCTTACGACCTGACCGGCGCCCAGAAACGCGTCATCCGGGAAATCCGGGACGACATGCGGAGCGGCCACCAGATGAACCGCCTCCTGCAGGGGGACGTCGGCAGCGGCAAGACCATGGTCGCCGTCCTCTCCGCCCTTATCGCCGTGGGCAACGGCTACCAGACCTGCCTCATGGCCCCGACGGAAGTGCTTGCCCAGCAGCATTATGCCAATATTTCCCGCTACCTGGCACCGACCGGCGTGCGGGCCGCCCTCCTGACCGGGGCCACCGGAACTGCCGCCCGGAGGGAGATCCATGCCGGCCTCGAAGACGGGTCGATCGGCCTCATCGTCGGCACCCATGCCCTCATCGAGGATACCGTGCAGTTCCGCGCCCTCGGGCTCGCCATCGTCGACGAGCAGCACCGCTTCGGGGTGGACCAGCGGGCCCGGCTCTGGAACAAGGGCGCGGGTGGTGTGGAGCCCCATGTACTTGTCATGACCGCCACCCCGATTCCCCGCACCCTTGCCATGACCCTCTACGGCGACCTCGATGTCTCCGTCATCGACGAGATGCCCCCGGGCCGGAAACCCATCCAGACCCTCTGCATCGGCGAGGAGAAGCGCCACGCCATGCACAACTTCATCCGGGACGAGATCGCCAAGGGCCACCAGGCCTTCATCGTATACCCGCTCATCTTCGAGAGCGAGAAAGTCGATTACAAGAACCTGGAACTCGGCTACGAGGAAATCGTCAAGGCCTTCCCCCTGCCGGACTACAAGGTCGCCATCGTCCACGGGCGGCAGACCACCCAGGAGAAGGACTTCAACATGGGCGCCTTCGCGGCCGGACGGGCCCAGATCCTCGTCTCCACGACCGTCATCGAGGTGGGTGTGGACGTGCCGAACGCCTCCGTCATGGTCATCGAGAGTGCAGAGCGGTTCGGCCTCAGCCAGCTCCACCAGCTGCGCGGCCGGGTCGGACGGGGCTCCGAGCGCTCGTTCTGTATCCTGATGAAGGGGCGCAAGGTCTCGAAGGAGTCGCAGAAGCGGCTCGACATGATGTGCAGCACCGAGGACGGCTTCGTCCTGGCCGAAGAAGATATGAAGATGCGCGGCCCGGGCGACCTCGAAGGCACCCAGCAGTCCGGCCTTCCCATCTCCCTCAACATCGCCTCGCTCGCCCGCGACGGCCTGATCCTCTCCGACGCCCGCACCTATGCCGACCACATCCTCGACCTCGACCCCTCCCTGGAGCGTCCGGAGAACGCCCTCCTCTCCGCCGAACTCCACCGCGACAAGTACGCCATCCGCGACTACTCCCAGATCTCCTGACCTGCTTTTGAAAGAGCTTTCCGCACTGACAGCCATCCGCGACTACTCCCAAATTTCCCACCTCTTTTTAAAAAGCACCTTTTACACTGATAATCAGGAATTTGTGCTTTTATTCTGGAGAAGGTACCGGACTGCCGGACACAAGGTGCGAAAAAAGGGTGGACACCTTCTCCTTCCACAGCCATGTATGCCGGATTCATGGAGAAGGTCGCCGGAGTAAAATTGCACCTTCTCCATTCGTCCCGAGACCTTCTCTACATGTTGCCCCATCCACCCCCTGGCGGGTAATCCGCAAGAAGGTTTGTCTTGTCCTAAAATAGGTTTACCGGATTTGTGAGTTAATGAGTTAGGACTTGAACGTCCTGATATAGGTTAACCGGTGTTGTGCAAAGATAGTC
>JAFUZO010000021.1 GCA_017476575.1 Bacteroidales bacterium
AATATCCGTTTGAGAAATGTGTTTTCTGCTCCTGAAGATGAATGACCCGGACCCGCACCTTCTCCATCTACCCCGGAATCCTCCAGGGCTGGACATGATGCGGAGTGAGGTCGGAATCGGACATGACAAGGGATGGGCCCCAGATGGGAATGAAGGGAATATGCGCGACAGCGCGCCGGAACGGGAGACCAGGGGGCAGGTATCAAGGAGGTGTGTAAAAACGGCACAAAACGCATACGAGGCGACCTACAAAAGCCGTCGGTGTGCGAAAACGGCCCTGCGCGCACACGGAACACGCGACTTATTCCACTTCGAAGGTGGTTTCGGCGCGGAGGGGGGTGCCGTCGGCGGCGAGGCCTTCGGCGACGATGCGGAAGCGGCCGAGGTAGCCGGGCAGGTGGAGACTGATCCGCTGCTCCGTACCGCCCTCCAGTTTCACGGCGGGGTGCCAGTAGAGGACCTGGCGGAGGTCGGAGCCTTCGCCCCGAGGTGCTTCCCCGGTGTAGGCGACCGGCCAGGAGACGCCTTTGAAGTCCGTAACCCGTACGTTGGAGGGGAACGGTAGGGCGGTCACATAGTTCTTCTTGGTGATGAAGTTCACGACCCCGTTGAACACGATCATTCCGCAGGTGACGGCCTGCGGATACAAGTCGATATCTTCGAGCAGCATGGCATCGAAGTCGATAAGCGGCTGGAGGTCGGTCAGGACGACGCCGTCCATCATCACGAGGATGTTGTCCACCCGGAACCGGCGGTTGTCGCTCGCATCCTGGACCACCATCTGGAGGATCCATTTCCCGTGGTCTTTCTTGAAGCGGAGGGCCGGGATGATTTCGGTGAGCACTTCGCGGGTGGTCGGGAAGCGGTTGTAGTCGTCCAGGTGGTAACGGACGAAGGCGGAACTTTCCAGCAGGAGGTCTTCCCGGTGCCGAAGGAAGGAGGCGAGGGTGTCCAACCGTAGCGCCTTCTCCGCATACAGGGCGGCTTTCCGGGCCTCCAAGTCACCCTGCAGGGCAGGGCTCAGGCGCAGTTTCGGAAGCGTCCCCGCGGCCGGGTGGATGAAGGGGCTCTCGAAGTCGATGTAGCCGTCCTTCAGGTCCAGCCGGGAGACCTCGCAGACGATTTCTCGGTCGCCGTAGATGTTGGTGGTGAAGAAGCGGACCTGGTCGGAAACGGTCCTGCCGATGTACAGGTTGGACGGGGAACCGGCGCAGGAGAGGGTGGCCACGGACGGGTCCCCGTCGCCGGGCTCGAAATCGCCCCGGAGGGTGGCGGTGATGATTTCTCCGTCATATTCGGGCAGGCGGGTGGTGCGGACGGCCGGGACGGCGGATCCCGGAAGGGCCTCCAGGAAGGTGGCCAGCGTGTTTTCCTGCGCGGCCGGGACCAGGCCGTCCTCATGGAAGACGGAAAGGGAGAAGTCGGCGGCGGCGCCGTTGTTCCGGAGAGTCAGGAACGTGGAGGCCCCGCGTTTGAGCCGGGCGGGGAGGGAGAGTTGCAGGTCTCCGCAGACGGCGTTCTCCGGCCGTTCCAGGGCCTCGTAGGCTTCGGCATCCAGGATGTCGGCCCCGCCTTTCACGCGGACGGTGGACGTGGTATTGAAGACGGTCAGCAGCCGGGATCCCGGGAGCCACGGGGCGTTGTCTTCGTTGGTGTTCTGGGCGGTATAGGCGACCAGCCGGTAGGTTCCGGTGGGGGTGGAGGCGGGGATGCGGAAAGCCCCGGCGCCCCGGCCTTCCAACAGGCCTGTTTTCGCCTCTGCGGCCGTTCCGTCGTCCGAGATGAGTTCCAGGTAGGCCACGGCGCTGAAAGGGGAAATCCGCCCGTTTTCCGTCAGGCAGAATAGCGAGCACCAGACCAGGTCACCCGCGACGTAGATGTCCCGGTCGGTGGATACATAGATCCTTTCGATCGGCGCTGCTTGTGCAAAGGCGGGTATCCCGGCAGCCCAGAGGCTCAGGAGAGGAAGTATCATCTTTTTCATCATTCCACGAAATCAGGCTTTTCTTGTGTGCCGCCGTTCAGCAGGCAGTTGATGCAGCGCTCTGGTCCCCAGCCGATGCCGTTCACGGTCTCTCCCTCGTCGTCCAAGGCACTCATGTTCCTCTTGATGGGGCGGTATCCGATCTGGTACCATGTCGACCAGGTGTCCGGATCGGGAATCCTCACCGCGCCGTTTCCCGGTTCGCGGGTGCGGAGGAAACGGGCGTCGTTGGAGGCTCGGCGGGATACCTGCCGGGCGAGGGTGGCATAGCCGAAGACCGGACGGTCCGGGTCGTTGTCACACCCGATGTTCCCGGCCAGTTCTCCCGGGTTGGGTGTGAACAGGTCGCCACCGGAAGCGCTGTCGTCCTCCAGGTGTTTCAGATAGGTATAGGTCCTCTTGTCGATGGACTGCGCCTTGACATTGATGTAGTATCGGCGGTGGTTGCGGCTGTCATAGCGGGAATAACGGGTGAGGGGATATTTCACGACCTTCCGGCCATCCATCTGGGTATAATCCACCAAGGTATAGCCGTAGTTCGTCTGGCTGTGCCAGCACCAGTAGCAGGGATAATCCATGATGTCGCTGATGGCTCCGGTGAAGGGGTCGTATTCCAGCTCGCATTCGAAATCGGAGTGGAATTCCCACGTCTCGTCGAAACGGAGCATCGCATAGCCGGTTCCGTCAGCTCCTCCGTCCAGGGTGACGGCGACCGTTACTTCTGCCTCGTCTGCGGAGAAGAGGATATCTTCAAAGGCGGGTGGCGTCCCGGCCTCCAGCCAGTCGCTCGAATAGGAGTCGCCGGCGAGCGTTTCGAACCGCAGGCGGTATTTCCGGTCGGCGGGCGCCATGGCCAGGTCGACGGTGAAGTCCGAGCCGTACCCGGTCCCGGCCTTGGTCGGGGCGAAAGCGGGCCCGTAGCCGGTCGGGATGCCCGGGTAGAGAGTCCCTTCCTCGTCCTCCACCCAGGCTTTCGCCTGCGGGGCGGTGATCCATGAACTGGAAAAGAGGGACTGGAAAGAGCGCAACTGGACCGTGGAGGCCCCGCCGAGGACCAGATCCGCATCCACGACGACCAGTCCTTCCGGCGCCGCGTCGATCTCCGGGTCGAAGGGATAGATGCAGGAGGCCGTGAGGGCCAGCAGGACGATAGAGGGCAGGCTTCTTTTCATCAGAACAGGAGATTGAGGTTGATGTAGGGAATCTGGGTGGCGAAGACCGAGAGCATGTAGCCGTCGACCGACCCGGAGCTGTTGGCACGGAAGAAGACGGAATAGGGGTTCTTCCGGCCGGTCACGTTGTACACGCCGAGGGTGATGGAGGCATGCATCAGCGCCTTCAAGTAATGCCCCGGATCGATGTTCAGGGCCACGTCGGTGCGGAAATAGTCCGGGATGCGGTAAGCGTTCCGTTCGGAATAGGCCATGCGGAACTGTCCTTTGTAATAGTACATGCCGTAAGGGACCGTGACCGGGCGGCCGGAGGAATAGTCGATGTTCACGGAGATGCTGTAGCGGTGGGTGAGGGCGTAGTTCCCCGCGAATTTCACTTCATGCGGCTTGTCGTAGGGGGCGTTGTACCACCCGCCGCCGGCGATGGTCTCGTGGCCGCGGTCCTGCATCTCGCGGAAGCGGGCCCGGGAGTAACTGTAAGAGAGCCATCCGGTCAGCCGTCCGGCGGGCTTGCGCATCATCAGTTCCATGCCGTAGGCCCGGGCATAGACCGGAATCAGGTCATCGGCCAGGTGGTCGTTCATGGACAGGGTCGCCCCGGCCTTGTAGTCGAGGTGGCGGGAGATATGTTTGTAGTAGGTTTCGGCGGAGAAGTCGATGCCGCTGCCCAGGTGGGTCCAGTATGCTCCGACCGCCGCCTGCCAGCCGGAGGTGGGCTTGACGGAGGCGTCGCAGAGTTTCCACGTGTCCATCGGGGAAATCGCGGATGTGTTGGAAATCAGATGGATATATTGCTGCATCGTGTTCACGCCACCCTTGAAGGAGAGGTTTTCCTTCGGGGAATATTTCCCGGACACGCGGAACTCGGGGGCGCCGTACAGCGCGGCATCCTTCCCGGCGCGGAAGCCGGAGAACCGCAGCCCGCCTTCCACGGACAGGGCCTCGGTCAAGGTCCAGTTGTCCGAGGCGAAGGCTGCGGCTTCCAGGGCCCTTTCCCGGTCCAGGCTCCGGGCCGTGACGAGGGATTCCCCATACGGGTTCATGGTGCCCGGAACCAGGGCGTAGGCCAGGACCTGGCCGCCGTAGGAGAGGGCGTGCGCCTCGTTCCAGGTCTGGGTGCGGTTCGCCTTCAGAAAGGCTTGGCGGATGTCGGTGTCCAGGTCGTAGGCTCCGTATTCCCAGGCATGTACGCCGACGCGGTTGGAGAACTGGTCGTACCCGGCGCTCACCTGCAGGACCCCATTGTCCTCCGTCCGGTGCTTCCAGGTCAGGGAGGCGTTGAGGTTCTGGTAATGGAAGGTCGTGTCGCTGCTGAAGGCGAAGCGGTCCGTTGCGAAGTAGGCGGAGGCCTGGAGGGTGTTCTGCGGGTCGATGCGGTGGGTGATGCCGAGGTTGGCGTCCGTGAAGGAGGCCCCGCCGCCTGCGTAGGCGCTGTTTTTGGGCAGCCGTTTCAGCAGCCAGTCGGAATATGAGGTCCGCACGCCGGCGACCAGGGTGGTCCGCCCTTTCACCAGCGGCCCTTCGATGTGTCCCCGGCTGGTCAGGAGGCCGATGCCCAGCGACCCTTTCCACCGCTCCTTGTCCCCTTCCTTGCTCCGGACGTTGAGCACCGAGGAGACCCGGCCGCCGTATGCGGCCGGAATGGAACTCTTGTACAGTTCGACGTGCTCCACGATGTCGGGGTTGAAGGAGGAGAAGATGCCGAACAGGTGGGTGGGGTTGTAGATGGTGTTCTCGTTGAAGAGAATCAGGTTCTGGTCGGAGGAGCCGCCCCGGACGTTGAAGCCGCCGGAGGCCTCGCCGACCGTCTTGACGCCCGGCAGGGTCAGAACGGCCTTCAGCACGTCCCCTTCGCCGAAGGCGGTCGGAATTTTGTTCAAGGTCTTGACGCTCACCCGTTCCAGCCCCATCTCCGTCCGCCGGTGGTTGGCCATGCTCTCGGCCGAGACGACAGCGCCTTTCAGCACGGTCTGCTTCTCGACCATCATCACATCCAGGCTCCCGGCGGACAGGAGCATGACCCGCAGGGCCGTCTCTTCCTTGGATTCAGCACTGAAATGTAGGATATTCTCGCCTTCTGGCAGGTCGAGACGGTAGCGGCCGTTCCGGTCGGAGCGGGTGTAGGAGCCCGTCTTTTCGTCATAGATGACGACTCCGTACATGGGTTCTCCGCTCTCCGCATCCGAGACGGTGCCGGTCACGGAGCGTTTCCCTGGCTCGGCGTTCCCGGCCTGGCCGATGGTGTAGACCTTGTTCCGGTACGTGGCCAGGATGGACGGACCGGCGTACCGGACGGTCGTGGTGTCTTCCTTTCGCTCGTCGAAATACCCGTCCGGGAGGCGGGTCCGGCTTCCTTCCGGCAGGTAGACCTCCGGCATGGTCCCTTGGGAGGCCTTTTCCGTGGTGCTGTGCCACGTGGCGGTCCGGGCGGCGAGGACCGGCACTCCGGGGTCCTGCCGCAACCGCTTCTGGTAGTTGCGTTTCCGGATTTTGACGAGCCGTCCGTCTTCCAGGGCGAAGTAGCGTTCTTCCCGGAGGAAATAGGTGGGGACATCGGCGTCGTACTGCGGGTCGTCGTAACCGATGGCGTCGCCGTTGTGGGTGCCGCCGTCGGAGCGGAGCCGTTTGACGACCTGCCGGAGCAGGGGGACCTGCCCGTCCACCAGGACTTCGAAATACCCCTCCGGGGCCTCCGGATATCCCAGGTAGCGGAGGTTGACGAACAGGACGCCGTCCATCGTGAACCAAGCGACCTGGTCGCGGTAGGCGACGACGGTTCCCACCCCTTCCTGCGGACACACGAGGAGTTCCCCGCTATAGGCGTCTACGTTCACCAGCACGTTGTCATATTGTTTGCCGTTGTACCAGACGAAGCCGGGCTGGAAGGCCTTCCGGTTCCAGAAATACGTTCCGTTGTACCGGAAGGGATAACTTTTCGGGAGGCTGCCCCGATACAGGGCGGTATATCCGGCGGTGTCCTCCTGCGCCGGTCCTTCCATGGGCAGGATGAGCAGAAGGAGTAGGAGGAGAAACGTTCGTCTCATGCGGGGTTACCAGAGGAAGTTGTTGAAGGGATAGCGGCCGGCGTGGATTTCGGCGACCATCTTGTAGAGGTCGTTGCGGAGCTTGTCGATGCCGATCTTTTCCCGGGCGGAGATGAAGATGCACGGGGTCTTCTCCTGGGCGATCCAACTGTTCTTGAGTTCGTCGAGGGTACGGTTGACGGCGGTCCTGGGCTCCAGGGAATATTCGTCGTAGGGCTCCCAGGTGTAGGCGTCTACCTTGTTGAACACGACGAAGACGGGCTTGCCCGCCGCGCCGATGTCGCGGAGGGTCTGGTCCACCACCCGCATCTGTTCCTCGAAATCGGGATGGGAGATATCGACGATATGGACAAGGATATCGGCCTCGCGGACCTCGTCGAGCGTGCTCTTGAAGGCTTCTACAAGCTGGGTGGGGAGTTTGCGGATGAAGCCGACGGTGTCGGAGAGGAGGAATGGGCAGTTTTCGATGACGACCTTCCGGACGGTCGTGTCCAGGGTGGCGAACAGTTTGTTCTCCGCGAAGACGTCGGATTTGGCCAGCAGGTTCATGAGCGTACTTTTCCCGACGTTGGTATAGCCGACCAGGGCCAGGCGCACCAGGGAGCCCCTGTTGCCCCGTTGCGTGGCCATCTGGCGGTCGACTTTCTTGAGCTGTTCCTTAAGTTTGGTGATTTTTTCCTTGACGATCCGGCGGTCGACCTCGATCTGGGTCTCGCCCATGCCGCCGCGGGTCCCCATGCCGCCCCGCTGGCGCTCCAGGTGCGTCCACATCCCAGCAAGGCGGGGAAGCATGTACTGGTAGTGGGCCAGTTCCACCTGCATCTTGGCGTAGGAGGTCTTGGCCCGCTGGGCGAAGATTTCCAGGATGAGGCTGGTGCGGTCGATGACATCGCTGCACTCGATGATTTTCTCGATATTGCGCTGCTGGGTGCCGGTGAGTTCATCGTCGAAGATGACGTACTCGATTTCGTTCTCGACGCAGTAGTCCTTGATTTCCTGGAGTTTGCCCGGTCCGATGTAGGTTGCCTTGTCCGGACGGTCCATGCGCTGCATGAACATCTTGTCCCCGACGGCTCCGGCAGTCTCCGCCAGGAACTGAAGTTCGTCCAGGTATTCTTGCACCTTCCGCTCGCCGCCCTTTTCCAGGACTACCCCCACGAAGACGGCCTTGTTGGTCTTAAATTCGCTCATAGGGCACAAATTTACCCATAATTTCGTAATTTTGCGTAAATTTCAGTACCGATGGTTTCTTATTTTACCGAAGACACGGAATTCGATTTCAAGAAGAAGCGGCTTACCTCCCGGTGGCTCAAGTTGGTTGCGGAGCATGAAATCCGCCGCCTGGGGGCTGTTTCCATCATCTTCTGCTCGGATCCGTACATCCTGGACGTCAACCGGCGCTTTCTCCAGCATGACTATTATACCGATATCATCACGTTCGACTACTGTGAGGGCGATACGCTGTCGGGCGACCTGTTCATCAGCGTGGATTCGGTCCGGGAGAATGCCTCTTTCTACGGCGTGGCGTTCGCGGATGAACTGGACCGGGTCATCGTGCACGGGCTTCTCCACCTGATCGGCTATGACGACCATACGGAAGAGGAGATCGCGGTGATGCGGGCCAAGGAGAATGATTACCTTTCACTCAGGGACAAGGTATGACAGACGTGTTCGATGTCATCGTGGTCGGGGGGGGCCATGCCGGATGTGAGGCTGCGATGGCCGCAGCTTCCATGGGCTCGTCCGTCCTGCTGGTTTCGCCGGACATGAACGGCTTTGCCAAGATGTCCTGCAACCCGGCGGTCGGCGGCATCGCCAAAGGACAGATTGTCCGGGAGATCGACGCGCTTGGCGGATGGACCGGCCGGGTCACGGATGCGGCGACGCTCCAGTTCCGGATGCTCAACCGCTCAAAGGGGCCGGCGATGTGGAGTCCCCGGGCGCAGTGCGATAAACTCGCCTTTTCCCTGTGCTGGAGAAAAATTCTTGTAAATAATTGTAAATTAAATATTTATGCAGATTTCGCCGCAAATTTTCTCTTTGAGAATGAAAAAATTGCCGGGGTCCGCACCGTCACCGGGGCAATTTTCAAGTCTCGGGCCGTTGTTTTGACGGCCGGCACGTTCCTGAACGGGCGCATGTTTATCGGTCGGCACCATTTCGAGGGCGGGCGGATCGGCGAGCCGGCAGCTTATGGGTTGACGGAGCAGTTGGCTGCATTCGGAATTCCGACCCAGCGGATGAAGACGGGCACCCCGCCACGTATCGATATCCGCTCCGTCGACCTGTCCGCCCTTCCGGTCCAGGTCGGGGACGCCGAACCGGGCCGCTTCTCCTTCCTCCCGGAACCCTCGACGGTCCAGGCCGGAGCCCCGCAGATGGAGTGCTATATCCTCCATACGAATCCCGAGGTCCACGACATCCTCCGGTCCGGCTTCGACCGGTCGCCGATGTTCACCGGGATGATCCAGGGTAGGGGCCCGCGCTATTGCCCGAGCATCGAGGACAAGTTGCGGACTTTTGCCGACAAGGATTCGCACCAGTTGTTCCTGGAGCCCGAAGGGCGGGACAATCCAGAATATTATCTCCAAGGTTTTTCTTCCTCTCTGCCGCTTGATATTCAGTTGGATGCCCTGCATGCGATTCCCGGATTGGAGCGTGCCGAGGTTTTCAAGCCGGCCTATGCGGTCGAGTACGATTATTTCGATCCGCAGTATCTCCGCTATTCGCTGGAGTCCCGCATCGTCGAGGGGCTGTTCCTTGCCGGGCAGGTCAACGGGACGACGGGCTATGAGGAGGCGGCAGCACAGGGGCTCATGGCCGGTATCAATGCCCATTTGAAAGTGCATGGAGAGGAGCCTTTCGTGCTCCGGCGCGACCAGGCCTATATCGGTGTTCTGATTGATGATTTGGTCAACAAGGGGGTCGATGAACCTTACCGGATGTTCACGTCCCGGGCCGAATACCGGATTCTCCTGCGACAGGACAATGCGGATTTCCGATTGACTGCGCTGTCGCATTCCATCGGCCTGGCGGACGAGGCTCGCTATGCGGCGGTCTGCGAGAAAGAGGAGCAGGTGGAGCGGCTGGGGGCCCTCTGCGCGGAACGGAAGGTCCGTGGCGCGGCGGTCAACCCATATCTTTCTTCGGCGGGGTCTGCCCCCTTGACGGACTCGAAGCATCTGTCCGAGTTGGTTGCACGACCGGAACTTTCCTTGGCCGAACTATTGAAAATTGTTCCATGTGGAACATTTCCTGCTGAAGTCGTGGAAGCGGTCGAGGTGGGCATCAAATATGCTGGTTATATCGAGCGGGAGAAGCTGCAAGCGGAGAAGAGCCACCGGTTGGAATACATCAAAATTCCGGCGAATTTCGATTTTGACCGAGTCTCCAGCCTTTCTATCGAATGTCGACAGAAATTGAAACGATATAAGCCTGAGACGATTGCCCAGGCTTCACGTATTTCCGGAGTCTCTCCGGCGGATATTTCTGTTTTACTCGTTTTCTTCGGTCGATAACTGTTCCTCGTGGAACGACTTATAGCCGCTTCAGTGCAGCTTTGATGATCTCCTCGACCTTGGCTTTCGGATGGTCCCTGAGAATCCCGGGCAGGACTTTCGTGATATTGGCCTTGGAGAAACCGAGCATGACGAGGGCCGTCGTTGCCTCATCTGCCACGGCGCTGCTGTCCACCTTGAAAATGGTTCCGGAATCGCAGCCGGCCCCTTTGACGATTTTGTCTTTCAACTCGAGCACGAGGCGCTGGGCACTCTTGAGGCCGATGCCTTTGACGCTTTTGATCTTGTTGACATCCTCGGCGAGGATGGCTTGCCGGATTTCGTCGGAGGTCAGGGAGGAGAGCATCATCCGGGCCGAAGCGACGCCGATACCGGATACGCCGATCAGAAGGCGGAAGAGTTCCCGTTCATCCCGGGTGGCGAATCCGTAGTACAATTCTTCGTCCTCGCGGATGTAATGATGGATGTAGGCGACCGTCTGGGTCTGCTGCTGCAAGGCTTCATAAGTCTGCAGGGAGATCAGGATGCTGTAGCCGATCCCTTGGTTCTCGAGAATCAGCTCAGTCGGGGTCAGTTCGATGATTTGTCCTTTGATGTAGTCTATCATATTGCAAAATTATGTAAATTTGCAGACTTATCCAACGACACATGAAGATACAAGATATCAGAAGCCAGTTTCCCATCCTTGCCGATACGGTCTACGGCAAGCCGCTGGTCTATCTGGACAATGCGGCTACCGCCCAGCGCCCGCAGTCCGTGGTGGACAAGGAGGCGGAACTGTCGCTCCATACGAATGCCAATATCCACCGCGCCGTCCACTCCCTGGCTGTCCGGGCGACCGAAGAATACGAAGCAACCCGTGACTTCATCCGGGACTTCATCCATGCCGGGAGCCGCGAAGAGATTATCTTCACTTCCGGGACGACGGCGTCCATCAACCTGGTCGCTTTCTCGTTCGGGGAGGCTTTCATCCACGAAGGGGACGAGGTTATCGTCTCGGCGGCAGAGCATCACTCCAATATTGTCCCTTGGCAGATGATGTGCGGTCGCAAGAAGGCGTTCCTCAAAGTCCTTGACATTGACGGAAACGGCGGGTTGGACATCGACTCCCTCGGAAAATTGATTTCTCAACGCACGAGAATCGTTGCTATTTCGCACATTTCCAATGTGTTGGGGCTTGTCAACCCTGTGAAGGAAATCGTGCGGATCTGTCACGAGAAGGGTGTGCCGGTACTTATCGACGGCGCCCAGGGCATCGTACATGAGAACGTGGATGTCCAGGACCTGGACTGCGACTTCTATGCCTTCTCCGGCCATAAGATCTACGCAGCGACGGGGACGGGGGTCCTGTACGGCAAGCGGAAATGGCTCGATGCAATGCCTCCCTTCCTGGGCGGCGGCGAGATGATCGAAACGGTCCGGTTCAGCGGTACGACCTACGCTCCGCTGCCGGAAAAATTCGAAGCCGGGACGCAGCATGTAAACGGTATTCCGACCTTGCGACCGGCCATCGTTTTTTTACAATCTTGCGCGCAGGTTCCGGAAGTGCTTGATTATCAAAGAAAAATAAAAGAATACGTGTACGAGAGTCTGACAAGCGACCCTCGGGTGACTCTTTATGGCGTTCCACGTAGAACAGAAGATAAGATTCCGCTCTTTTCCTTCACGGTGAAGGGCGTCCATCACGAGGACCTGGCTCTCATCATGGACAAGATGGGGATTGCCCTGCGTTCCGGGCAGATGTGTGCCGAGCCGCTCATGGACTGCTACGGTGTCACCGGTATGCTCCGGGCCTCCTTTGCCCCATACAATACGATGGAAGAAGCGGAGTATTTTGTGGAATGTCTAGGTAAGGCGATAGCGATGCTGACTTGAAATGGTCCGGTCAGCCCGGGCATGACGAAAAAGAATGGATATGACCTTAGCAGAAAAGAAGCAGGAAGTCATCGAAGAGTTCTCGATGTACGACGAATGGCTGGACAAGTACGAGTATCTGATCGAACTCGGAAAGGCGCTCGATACCTATCCCGAGACGGACAAGACAGAGGAGCGGCTGATCAAGGGATGCCAGTCCCGGGTCTGGCTGGACTATACGCTCAAGGACGGGCGGTTGTTCTTCACGGCGGACAGCGATGCCATCATTACCAAGGGCATCATTTCCTTGCTCATCAGCGTTTACTCCGGGCGCACACCGGAGGAAATCGCGCAGGATGACTTTTCCTTCATCGACGAGATCGGGCTGAAGGAGAACTTGTCCCCGACCCGTGCGAACGGCCTGGTCTCGATGGTCGCCACCATCCGCCGGGCGGCCCAGGAGGCCTCTTTGTGATTTTTATCGGGAGGAACACGTGGAGAAATTTAAAAGACGATGGAAGAGAAACAAAACAACGAAGTCCTGACGGCGGAGGATGTGAAGGCCCTCCAGCCGCTTTATGCCGATGTGATCCTGGCCCTCAAACAAGTCTACGATCCGGAGATTCCGGTCAACATCTATGACCTTGGCCTGATCTATGAGCTCGATATCAACAAAGACCGGGAGGTTTCCATCCTCATGACTTTCACAGCCCCGAACTGCCCGATGGCCGACGAGGTAATCCAGGAGGTCCAGGAGAGCGTGGAGGACGTTCCCGGCGTCACGAAATGTACCATCGAACTGACCTTCGAGCCGGTCTGGGACCGCAGCATGCTCTCCGAGGAAGCTCGCGTGGAGCTCGGGCTGGATTACGAAGAGGATGATTACGGAAAACTGGAATAAATGGCTTACGTCAGCGTATATCTCGGCCTGGGAAGCAATCTGGGCAACCGGCTCCGGAACATCGAGTCGGCCCTGACGTTGCTGGACAGCCGCCTGGGAACGCATTATACGTCGCTGTCCCGGGTTATCGAGACGGACTCCTGGGGGTTCAAGGGGGACAAGTTCCTCAACGCTTGTGTCCTCTACCGGATCCATCGTGAGGAAGATACGCAGGCGCAATGTTCCCACATCCTCCGCATCTGCAAAGAAATCGAGCAGAACCTCGGACGGCCGGTGGATACAACCTACGATGCGGAAGGACGCCGCATCTACCACAACCGGACCATGGACATCGATATCCTCTTCTATGGGTCTGAACATATTGATACAGAAACGCTTACTATTCCGCACCCCCTGATCCGCCAGCGTCCTTTCGTCATGCTCCCCCTTCAGGAAATCGCAAAACCCTCCCTCCGCGCCGCTTTTCCGGAGATTTTTGTGTAACTTTGCACGCAATTTTATATAGATATGACACAGGAAGAACTTTTCAAGGTGCTGGTGGCCCACTGCAAGGAGTACGGCTTCATTTTCCCCTCCAGCGAGATTTATGACGGGCTTGCCGCCGTGTACGACTATGGTCAGATGGGTGTACAGCTCAAGAACAACATCAAGGATTACTGGTGGGAGGCGATGACGCGGCTCAACGAGAATATCGTCGGTATCGACTCCTGCGTGTTCATGCATCCCAAGACCTGGGTCGCCTCCGGCCATGTCGCCGCCTTCAACGATCCTCTCATCGACAACAAGGATTCCAAGAAGCGCTATCGCGCCGACGTCCTCATCGAGGACTACCTGGCGAAGATCGAGGAGAAGATCGACAAGGAGGTTGCGAAGGGCCGCAAACGCTTCGGCGACGCCTTCGACGAGGCGCAGTTCCGTGCCACCAACCCGAACGTCCTTCGCGAGAAGGCCAAGTACGACGAGGTCCACGGGCGCTACCTCAAGGCCGAGGAGGCGAACGACCTGGGCGAGTACAAGCAGATCATCCTCGACTGCGGTATTGTCTGCCCGATCTCCGGTACGGCCAACTGGACCGACGTCCGCCAGTTCAACCTTATGTTCTCGACTTCCCTTTCCAATACCGGGGCGACCGACGACAAGATCTACCTCCGCCCGGAGACCGCCCAGGGCATCTTTGTCGAATACCTCAACGTCCAGAAGACCGGACGCATGAAGATCCCTTTCGGTATCGCCCAGATCGGCAAGGCCTTCCGCAACGAGATCGTCGCCCGTCAGTTCATCTTCCGCATGCGCGAGTTCGAGCAGATGGAGATGGAGTTTTTCTGCAAGCCGGGCACCGAGATGGAATGGTTCGCCAAGTGGAAGGAGAACCGCATGAAGTGGCATGTCAACCTCGGCATGGGCGAGGAAAATTACCGGTTCCATGACCATGAGAAGCTGGCCCACTACGCAAATGCCGCCACTGACATCGAATTCAACTTCCCGTTCGGATTCAAGGAACTCGAAGGCATCCACAGCCGGACTGACTTCGACCTTGGCAACCACCAGAAACTCAGCGGCAAGAAGATCCAGTACTTCGATCCCGAAACCGGCGAGAGCTACGTCCCTTACTGTGTCGAGACATCCATCGGCGTCGACCGTATGACCCTTGCGGTGCTCTCCCATGCCTATACCGTAGAAAAGCTGGAGAATGGCGAAGAGCGCGTTGTGATGAAGATTCCTGCCCCGCTTGCTCCGGTCAAGGTCGCCGTCCTTCCGCTCGTCAAGAAGGACGGTCTCCCGGAAATCGCCCAGAAGGTCGTGGACGAACTCAAGTACGACTTCTCCTACCAGTACGACGAGAAGGATTCTATCGGCAAGCGCTACCGCCGCCAGGACGCCATCGGTACCCCGTTCTGCGTCACCATCGACCATGATACCGTGAGCGACGGCACCGTCACCGTCCGCGATCGCGACACGATGGCTCAGGAGCGCGTCAAGATCGAAGACCTCCGCGCCCTTATCGACAAGAAGGTCTCCCTCACGAATCTCCTGCGGAACCTGTAGGCCTCAGGAAGACAATGGAAGGTCTGGCTGCCTGCCCACCGGATACGGGAAGGGGCAGGCAGCCTGGTTTGTTGTCCTCCATGGAAAGGTTTATGAGAGCCGGCCCCTTTCCACTGTTTTGACGGCCCCGTCTTCCCTGTCCGGGCTTTTTTGATCTCACACGCAAGGTTTTCAGGAAAAGTCGATTATATTTGTAGAAAACGATGACACTATGAAAACGACTGACCTGATATTCCTTGCCCTTGCCGTGACCGCTTGCTCCGGCCTTCCTGTGGACGAGGGACCGGAGGGACCCGTTCTCGATCCGATTTCTGTCTCTTCCCCGGTCCCGTCGGAAGCGGTTCCGGCCGTGGTCCTGGACGCGACGCAGCAGGGTTATGTCCGCGCGGGCAATGCGCTTGCGTTCCGTTTCTTGACGAAACTCTACAAGGAGAATCCCAAGGACATCATCTGTTCCCCGCTCAGCCTCCAATATGCCCTGGCCATGGCGGTCAACGGAGCGGAAGGCGAGACGGCGACAGAAATCCTCGGTGTCCTCGGCTACGGAGCGGAGGGCGTGGAGGCGCTCAACGTTTATTCGAAAACCATGATGGAGCAGCTGCCTGCTGTTGACCTCGATGTGGCGCTCCGACTGGCCGATGCCCTGATTGTCAACGACCGCTACACGCTTCTTCCTTCCTACAAGGAAACGATTGAAACACATTATTATGCGGCAGTCGAAAGCCTGCCCTTCTCCGACCCGCAACGGGTCCTCGACCGGATCAACGAATGGGCCCGTCGCAATACCGAAGGCCTGATCGACCCGTTGCTGGACAGCCTCGATCCTTCGATCGTCTCCGTCCTTATGAACGCCCTGTATTTCAGGGCCCGGTGGCAGGGGGGCGATGAAAATCCGATGTTCTCCCCCGACCTGACCAGTGAAAGGGCCTTCCACCCGGACGAAGGGGAAGAGAAACTTCTGCCTTTCATGGAAACCACCGGCCGGTTCCCATACGCGGAAACGGAGACCTTCCAGATTCTCGGTCTTCCGTATGCACAGGGAAAGTTCTACATGTATATCCTTCTACCTAAGGAAAGGGGGTTGACCCGGCTGATGGAAGAACTTCCGACCCTGTCCTGGACCGATCTGGCGGCCACCTTGGAGACGGATGGCGAAGTCCGGCTCCGCCTGCCGAAGTTCGACATCGAAGGGAGCTACGGCCTCAACGGACTGCTTCAGTCGCTCGGCATGAATTCGGCCTTCATCCCCGGTCTCGCCGACTTCGGTGGCATGTTCGATGCTCCGGGAACGGACTTCTATATCAGCGAGGTCCTGCAGAAAGCCAAGATTTCCGTCGCCGAATGGGGGACGGAAGCCGCTGCCGTGACCGTCATCTTCAAGGAGACCACTTCGATCGAGCCCGGCGACTACATCAAATTCACCGCCGACCACCCCTTCGTCTTTCTCATCGGCGAACAGACGTCCGGCGCCCTCCTTTTCGAAGGGGTCTTCACCGGGAAATAACTATTTTTTCCGTATCTTTGTGCCATGAAGCGTCTCGTGGCACATTGTCTCCTTGTCCTGCTGCTGGTTTCCTGTGGCGGGAAGGAGCCCGGCTTACGGAAAGCGGCCGCACTGGTGGAGGAGCATCCGGACAGTGCCCTGTATGTGCTGGACGGGGTTTCCCGGTCGGCCCTCGCTTCCGGCCGGGAGCAGGCCGAGTACGATTATCTTTCAGCGTATGCCTTCTACCGCAACTATTACTTCTTGGATGATGCGTCTGAAGCAGCGTTGGAACGGGCCTGCCTGTATTTCGAGGGGCATGGCCCGGCGGTCGAGCGGATGCGGGCCTGGGAGCTGATGGGAACGGTGCAGACCGCGACGAACCGCTACGGCAGCGGCCTCGTCTCGTTCCGCAAGGCGGAGGCTGTGGCCCTGAGCATCGAGCGGGCCCGGGTACGGACCGGCATGTCCGCCCTTCTCCTGGTTGCTGTGCTGGCGACCCTCGTCCTCTATTTCTGGGCCCGGCGGAACCAGACGCAGCGCCTCCTGCTGGAGACCCGGACCGAGAACGAGCGCATGATGTCCATTGCCGAAGACCTCCGCTCGAAGGTCGCGGCTCTCGGCGCCCGCTCCGCCGACAAGAAACCGGTCCCGGGCCTCGACATGCTCGACCGCCTCTGTGAACAGTACTATGTTTTCGAAGGCACCTCCAATCTCCAGCCCCGGATCCTCGGTGAGGTCAGATCCATCGTTGAAGGCTTGCGGAGCGATCCTAAGGTCCAGCGCAACCTGGAGCTGTCGCTGAACGCCTCTTCGGACGACGTGATGAAACGCCTGCGAACAGCTTTCCCACGCTGGAAAGACGAGGATTTCCTCCTTTACTGCTTTACGGCATCCGGTTTCTCCTCCACGACCATCTCCACCCTCCTGGAGAAGGACAAGCCCTACGTCTACAACCGCATCTACCGCCTCAAGGAGCGCATCAAGGCTTCCCCCTCGCCCGACCGCGACTTTTTCCTCGCCTGCCTGGAAAAGTAGCACCTGGCAGCCAAGCCCCTGCCTTTCTGCGAGTTCCTGTATCAGGAGTGCCATTTTTGTTGCACCCCTGTACCTCTCATATCGCTCATTTCCTGTTGATTATGTGCCGGCTCTGTGCGAGAAGGCGGCAGCCGGCTGTCATTGATTCCGCACCGCCGGAGCGTTACCTTTGCTTCCAGATCTTGAAATACGAGCGACATGGAAATCAAAAAAAGTATGCGTGCAAGCCTCGAGGACAAGAGGCTGCTGCTGGCCGAAGCGGGCCTGGTGGTCACCCTCGGCATGGTGTATTTAGCCTTCGAACGGAGGACGGCCCCGGTGTCGGCCACTCTGCTTACCGGCACCACCCTCGTCGTGGACTGCGATGACATCCTCGCCCTTCCGATGGAGACTCCGCCACCCCCTCCTTCCGCCCCGGAACTCCCGCGGCTTTCGGACGAAATCGAAGTCGTCGAGGATGACTTCCTGGTAGATGTCGACTTTGCCAACCTCACAGAAGAAGACGGTTCGATTGTTCCGGTGGGTGTCTATATTCCGCAGGAGGTGGTCGAAGAGGAGGAAACCTACGATGAACTGCCCTACGTCGTGGTGGAGCAGAAACCGACATTCCAGGGTGGCGAAGCCAATGCCTTTTCGAAATGGGTCAACTCGCACCTGGTCTACCCGGAGGTGGCCAAGGAAATCGGAGTGCAGGGGCGTGTCATCCTCCAGTTCACCGTCGATACCGACGGGCGCGTGATCAACGTGAAAGTCCTTCGGGGAGCCGACGAGACCCTGGACCGGGAGGCGGTCCGCGTCGTTTCCTCTTCCCCGAAGTGGGTCCCGGGTCGGCAGCACGACCGGGCCGTCCGGGTCTCTTACACCTTCCCGGTGATTTTTCAGTTAAGGTGAACGGCTGAAATCGGGTGGTCATCGACCGTTTTTCGCCCTCTTGCGAGAACGAAGGAAAGGTATTCTTGAGTAAACCGCTGAATATTAACACGTTAAAGAAACGCCTCTGCGAGAAACATTTTCTCTGGAAATTTGGCGTCTTGATGGGAATTCCCGACCTTTGTATCAGCGAAAAAACCATTAAAACACCCATACGATGGAAGTAAAAAAAAGCGTAAAAGCCAGTTTGGAGAACAAGAAGCTCCTCTTCACGGAGATCGGCCTTGTGGTCGCGCTTCTTGCTGTCTACTTCGGCTTCAACTATTCCACCAAGGAGGGCCAGGTCGCTCTCCTGGAGGACACCACCCAGGTCAACATCGAGGAAGAGATGGTCGCCATCCAGAATGAGCTCCCTCCACCCCCGCCTGAAGCGCCGTCCATCCCGGTCCTCTCTGACCAGATCGACATCGTCGACGATGATATCAAACTCGACGACGACATGTTCATGAACCTGGAAGATGACAATACCGGCGTCGAAATCATGGATTACAAGGAGGCCGAGGTTGTCGAGGAAGAGGTCGAGGAAGAAGCCATTCCGTTCCAGCTTGTGGAGCAGAAGCCCTCCTTCAACGGTGGCGATGCCAACGAGTTCTCGAAGTGGGTCAACTCCCGCCTGGTCTATCCGGAAATCGCCAAGGAGAACGGTGTACAGGGCCGTGTGACCCTCCAGTTCACCGTCGAGGCCGACGGCCGTGTGACCAATGTGAAAGTCCTGCGCGGCGTCGACGAGTCTCTGGACAAGGAAGCTGTCCGCGTCGTCTCCAGTTCCCCGAAGTGGAAGCCGGGCAAGCAGCGCGACCGTGCCGTCAAGGTGACCTATACCTTCCCGGTGATCTTCCAACTCCGGTAGTCGGATGGCGGAAAACTTCACCGACATCGGCAGAATCGAGGCGATAGACCAACTCTATCGCCTTTCTGCGTATCGTCCAGTCCCCGGCCTGTCCTATACCTCCGGGAAGGGAGGGAAGGTGCACACTGCCGCCCGAATGTACTTGGAGGGCCTCGACTTCAACCTCGTCTACTTTCCGCTCAAACATCTCGGCTACAAGTGCGTCGTCGGGGTGACGGGCGAACTTTACGCGGCTCTTGCCCGTCCGAAACTGCTGCATGTGCTCCTCGGCATCTCCGCCAAGTTGGATTTCGACGCAGTCAAGGACCTCTGGGCCGGGATCACCGTGGCGGCCAAGGAACACGGCTACACCGCCGTCCACCTTGACCTCCAGCCGTCCAACAACGGCCTGTTCATCAGCCTTGCCGCCACAGGCGAGACTTCGCTCCTGACCGAAAAACGGCGGATGGCCGCAAAATCCAAGGACCTCATCTGCATCTCCGGTCCCCTTGGGGCGGCCTACCTCGGCATGCAAGTCCTGGAGAAGGGGCGGCGCGACTTCGAGAAGACTGGCACCCAGCCCGACTTGTCCGTCTGGCGGATGCTCGTCGGCGACTACCTCCGTCCAACCCTCGACGCTTCTGTCGTCACGAGGCTGGAGGATATCGAAATCTACCCGGCCTACGGCTATTTCGTCACCCGGGGGCTTTCTGATGCCCTCAAACGCCTTACGCGGGACAGCGGGCTCGGCGCCAAGGTCTATGCCGACAAGATACCTTTCGAAGGCAATTCTTTCCAGCTCGGCAAGGAACTCGACATCGACCCGGTTTCCGCGGCCATGAACGGCGGAGACGATTTCCGCCTCCTCTATACCGTGCCCATCCTCCATCTGGAGAAATTCCGCCGGGACTTCCAGACCTTCGACATCATCGGGCACCTGGCCCAGCCGGAGGCTGGCACCGTCCTGGTGACGCCGGAAGGGGTCGAGTTCCCGGTCAAGGCCCAAGGTTGGCCGGAAAATGAAGGCTAACGGCACAGTTTTGGAAGAAGACAATTGTCTTTATGGACAGGAAATAAACATCAATACAAAATAATATCATGAAAAAAGTCCTTTCTATCCTTGCTGTCGCGGCGACCATGACGGCCACGGTCAGCGCTCAGACTTCTCTCGGCAGCCTCCTCGGCGGCCTCACTTCCGGCTCCAGCACCTCTTCCACGCTCGGCAACATCGTCAGCGGTCTCGCCGGTACGGTCTATTCCGCCCCGGTCAGCCTGAACGGCACTTACACCTACGGCGGCAGCGCGGTCTCCGTCAGCAGCTCCGAGGGCAATGTTCTGACGAACCTCGCCGGTACCGCAGCCTCTTCCGCCGTCGAGTCCAAGGTTGACGAGCAGCTGGCCAAGTTCGGCATCACGCCGGGGGCCATGACCTTCACCTTCAACAACGAGGACAACACTTTCACGATGGACGCCCTCGGTGTCAGCATTCCGGGCACCTACAAGGTCGGAGACGGCGAGAAGACCGTGACCCTCACCTTCGGCAAGACCCTCAAGTACCTGTCCATGACCGGCAACCTCGAGTCCACCACGAATGGGGCCAAGATGGTCTTCCAGGCCAACAAGATGGTCTCTCTCCTGAAGAAGGTCCTCGCTGTGGCCGGGCAGAGCTCCAGCGGCATCGCCGCCATTTCCAGCCTCGCCGACGGCTACGACAACTACAAGGTCGGTTTCAAGCTCACGAAATAAGCGCATTCCGCGCCCGACACGCTTAACGCCCGGCACAACACACCGTGTCCGGGCGTTTTCAGGCTTGTAGCACCTCTTGTTCCCGTAGCGGAGTCGGCACTTCCGGGAGTACGAGGAAGTGGTCTCTCTCCGTTGAAAAAGCCAGATGGGGATCAAGACGGGACCGGTCCAGTTATTTCCGGAGGACTTCGTACTGGTCGACACCGATGTGGCGGAGGTCCTGGATAAAGTCGGAGGTGACGGCCACCTGGAACTTGCGGGACTTGAACTGGATGCGGTAGCGGGTCTGCGGGTCGTAGAGGAAGAGCTCGAGGGGGATGCCGCCCTTGTGCTTCCGAATGACCTTGACGAGGTTCTCCCGGAACTCCGACGACAGCATCGGCGTGTCGATGTTGAGGCTGAACCCGACGAGGATGCTGTCGGAGATGTTGCCGAGCAAGGTGACTTTCTTGAGCTTGAAGGCGTAGGGGGCGGTCTTGCCTTGGGCGCGCTCCTCGGCCTTCAGGGCCCATTTCTCACCGATCTCCCCTTCCAAGAACAGGGTCTCCTTCGGCTTCATGTACTGCATGAAGGATTCATGGTCCTTGCCGAAGAGGGTGAGTTCGTAGGAGCCGCTGTAATCTTCGATCATCGTCCGGGAATAGGGCTTGCCGGTCTTGGTGACGAGGGGCTTGTAGTCGGTGATGATGCCGGCGACATAGACCTTGGCCGTCTTGCGGGCGGTCTCGCATTCCGTGACGAGACCCGGGAGGTCGGCGAGCTGGCAGTTGGTGAAGTTGCGCATCTCGAAGTCGTACCGGGCCAGCGGATGGGAGGACAGATACATGCCCACCAGGTCCTTCTCCTTCTGGAGCAGTTCCATGACGTTCTCCTCGCCGGTCATCTCCGGGATTTCCGGGCGGGTCGGCTTCATCTCCTCCATATCGCCGAACAGCGAGGCCGCGGCGTCGACGGTGTCGTTGCGGTAGAGTTCGCCGTAACGGGTGATTTCATCGATGAACAGGTCGCCGGACTTGCCCGGGAGGAGGAATTGGGACCGCTTGTAGCCGAAACTGTCGAGGGCGCCGGCGAACAGAAGGGTCTCGAAGGCCTTGCGGTTGACGCTGCCGGACATCCGTTCGACGAAATCGTAGATGTCAGAGAAATAACCGTTTTCTTCGCGCTCCTTGATGATGGCTTCCACGATGTTGGCGCCGAAGCCCTTCATGCCGGACAGGGCGAAACGGATGTCGCCTTTCTTGTTGACCGTGAAGTGGGCGGCGCTTTCGTTGATATCCGGGCTCAGGACCTTGATGGAATGGGCCCGCGCATCGTCCATGATCTTCTTGATTTCTTCCATGCTCTTGGCGCAGGTGAGACAGGCGGCGAAGAATTCGGAGGTATGGTGGCACTTGAGCCATCCGGTCTGGTAGCTGACCCAGGCATAGCAGGTCGCATGGGACTTGTTGAAGGCGTACTGGGCGAACTTCTCCCAGTCCTTCCAGATCTTGTCCAGCACCTTCTCCGGATGTCCGTTGGCGATACCGCCCGCCATGAACTTGTCCTTCAGCGAGTTCAGGATGTCAATCTGTTTCTTGCCCATCGCCTTGCGGAGCTTGTCGGCCTCGCCCTTGGTGAAATTTGCCAGCTTCTGTGACAGGAGCATCACCTGTTCCTGGTACACGGTGACGCCATAGGTGTCGTTGAGGTATTCCTCCATCTCGGGCAGGTCGTATTCGATAGGTTGCACGCCCAGTTTCCGGTCCACGAAGTCCGGGATATAATCCATCGGGCCCGGCCGGTAGAGGGCGTTCATGGCGATCAGGTCCTCGAAACGTTCCGGGTGGAGCTTCTGTAGCCAGGTCTTCATTCCCTCGGATTCGAACTGGAACACGCTCGTGGTGTCGCCGCGGCCGTAGAGTTCGTAGGTGGGCTTGTCGTCGATGGGGATGGCCTCGATGTCGATTTCCTCGCCGCTGCGCTCCTTGATGAGGTCCAGGCAGTTGTGGATGATGGAGAGGGTGATCAGGCCCAGGAAGTCCATCTTGAGCATGCCCACGTCCTCGATGTAGTGGCCGTCGTACTGGGAGGTGCGCACATCTTCCCCCGTTTCCTTGTCCTTGGAGAGGCAGATGGGCAGGTAGCCGGTCAGGTCGCCGCGACCGATGATGGTGGCGCAGGCATGGACGCCGACCTGCCGGATACTTCCCTCCAGCGCCTGGGCGTATTTCAAGACTTCCTTGTTGATTTCGGGGCCGTTGGCGAGCTCCTCCTTGAATTCCGGGACCAGCCGGTAGCAGTTGGCGAGCGTGATCTTCACATCTACGTCCTCCATGCCCCGCTGGAAGGTCTTGCCGTCGTGCTCCACCCTTTTAAACCCCGGTTTCAGTTCGTCCAGTTTGGGATTGAAAGGATATTCTCGCTCCTTCTTCTCGCTCAGACGGTCGGGAACCATCTTGGTGAGTCGGTTGGACTCGTCGATGGAGACATGGCTGATGCGGGCGACATCCTTGATGGCGCTCTTCGCGGCCATGGTCCCGAACGTGATGACCCGGGAGACATGGTCGGCCCCGTATTTGCCTTCCACGTATTCATGGGCCTTGGTAAGGTCTTCGAAGTCGACGTCGATATCCGGCATGCTGATCCGGTCCGGATTCAGGAAGCGCTCGAACAGGAGCTGGTAACGGATCGGGTCGAGGTTGGTGATGCGGAGGCAGTAGGCGACTACCGAACCGGCGGCGGACCCGCGGCCCGGGCCGACCATGCTGCCCATGGCGCGGGAAGCTGCGATATAGTCCTGGACGATCAGGAAATAGTCCGGAAAGCCCATGCGGGAGATGGTTTTGAGCTCGAAATCGATGCGCTCCTCCTGTTCAGGGGTCAGCGTCTCGCCGTACCGCTCATGGGCGCCCTTGTAGGTCAGGTGGCAGAGGAAGGCGACCGAGTGGCAGAACCCATCGCCGCGGTAGTTGCCCTTCTTGTCGCACCGCCCGGCATCGATGATGTCCTTGTAGCGCTCCATGTGGGCATCGATGTCCTGCATGAAGGCCGGGTCGATCTCGTAGACGGGGAGCACCGGGTCGCGGTCGATGCTGTAGGTCTCGACCTTGTCCAGCACCTCCAGGGTGTTGGAGAGGGCTTCCGGATGGTCGGGGAAGAGTTCCCGCATCTCCTCCTCGGACTTGATGTACTCCTGCTGGGTGTAGCGGAGGCGGGAGGGGTCGTCGATGTAGGCGTTGGTGGTGAGGCAGATGAGCCGGTCGTGGACCGGGCCGTCCTCCTTGCGGATGAAGTGGGCGTCGTTGGTGGCGATGACCTTGACGCCGTGCTTTTCGGCCAGGCGGAAGATTTCATCGCAGTAGAAGCACTGGCGCTCGTAGAGGTTGTCGTTGTCTACGCCGGGAATCTCGGTCTTGTGCTTCATCACTTCCAGGTAATAGTCGTCACCGAAGACCCGCTTGTGCCATTCGATGGCCTTGTCGGCCGCAGCCTCGTCGTGTGCGAGGATGGCCCGCGGCACCTCGCCCGCGATGCAGGCCGAAGAGCAGATCAGCCCCTCATGGTAACGCTCGATGACCTCGTGCGAGACCCGGGGACGGTAGTACATGCCCTCCACATGGCCCGTAGACACGATTTTCACGAGGTTCAGATAGCCTTGGTAGTTCTTGGCCAGGAGGATGAGGTGGTAGTAGCCCTTCTCCTTGATCCGGTGGTCGCCCTTGGACACGTAGATCTCGCAGCCGATGACCGGCTTGACCGTCGGATGCTTCGCCGCATACTTGAAGAACTCCTTGACCCCGTACATGTTGCCGTGGTCCGTGATGGCGATCCCGGGCATCCCCAGTTCCTCGGCGCGGTTGAACAGGTCCCCGATGGCGGAAAGTCCATCGAGGATGGAATATTGCGTATGTACATGCAGGTGAACGAATGCCATGGCGGTCCTCCGGTTTTAGTCGGAAACAAAGATACGACTTCTTCCCGGAAATCCGGCAAAGAAGTTATCAACATGCGGACCGTCCGGCCCTATTCCCGCACCTTGAGGGTTTCGCCGGTCTCGGAGGCGACGGTTTCTTTCCAGATGTCGGTGTAGCCCGGCCACTCGACTTTCTTGGGCATGCCCTCGGAGTAGTCGGAGTGGATGAAGCGGCCGTCCGCGTCCTGCGGCTTGACGTTGCCGTCGATGAATTTCACGAGCAGTTCCTCTTCGAGGGCGGTCCAGGCCGCGAACTGGTCCTGGGCCGTCTTGACGGTGTAGTCGGTCACATACTTGATGACCGGGGCGAAGGGCTTCTTGGAGACCATGACGTCCCGCTTCGAAGAGAGTTTCTTCTGGAGCCGGACGACGATGTCGTTGTACATCACGACGGCCATGCTGTCGACCGAGTGCGTCTTGTGCTCCATCTGGTCCACCTCGAAGGCATCGGCTTTGGCCCGCACGTGTGGCGCCATGATATTGTACATCTTGTAGCAGGCGTTGGCGACCCGGTTGTTGATCCAGAAGGAGGCCGTCGGCGAGTAGTGGAGCAGGTCCCCGTTGCCCTCGCGGAAGCAGTCCGGCACCTTCGTCGTGCTGGTATAGATCGGGGTCACATATGAGGTCGCAGCATCGTCGGTGCCGAACCACAGGATGCCGCCGACCACGTCCGGAACATAGTCCCGCGCCTGGCCGATCATCCAGAAACCGGTCTGCTGGGTGGCGATGGCCCGTTCGTTGAGGTACTTCTGCCCGTCGACCTCGAACTCCATCGGCCGCCAGCGGTACGGCAGGGCGTTGCCGCCGGCCCCGATATCCTGGGTCATGTCCATGGGCGTGCCTTCGAAGTGGTCCCGCATGACGTCGGCGACCTGCTTGACCGTCACCTTTTCGCGCGGATAGACGAACAGCGGCATGTCGGCCTCCAGGTTGTACCCCATCGCGTAGTCGAGGTAGGAGAAGGCGTCCTTGGTCACGGCGCGGCCCTCGGCGTCATAGAAGGAAAACCACCCGCCGGTGAGGATGTTGAAGGCGCTCCAGGCCCGGGCGTCGCAGGCGCGGACGGTGCCGAAGTCCACGGGGCAGTAGGCCTTCTTGAAACTGAACTCGGCATCCTCCCCGTCGAAGTAGCCCCTGCGGCGGGCGAAGGTGATGACGTCCTTGGCATACAGGCAGTTGTCCGGGTCGTCGAGCGGGAAGGCCCCGATGCGGGCCTGGTTGGCATGGGCGCAGATGGCCCCGTCCGGAACCCGGAGGGCCACCCAGACAATGCCCTTGTTGATGTTGGCCCCGTTGCGGATGCTCGTCCCCTTGCCGATGAGTTCCATGATCCACGCCTCGTCCTTGTCGGCGATGGTGAAGGTCTCGCCCTCGGAGGCATAGCCGTAGGTATTGGCCAGGTCCACGATGATATCGATGGCCTCCCGGGCGGTCCTGGCCCGCTGGAGGGCGATGTAGATGAGGGAGCCGTAGTCGATCTTGCCCCGCTTGTCCTCCAGTTCCGGACGGCCGCCCCAGGTGGTCTCGGTGATGATGACCTGGTGTTCGTTCATGTTGCCCACCGTCTGGTAGGTGTGTTCCACTTGCGGAATTTCGCAGAGGTACTTGCCCGTGTCCCATTCATAGACCTTGAGCATCTCGCCCGCCTTCCAGTCGGCGGCCGGACGGTAGTAGAGTTCGCCGAACAGCGAGTGGGAGTCGGCCGCGTAGGAGACCAGGACCGAGCCGTCGGCGCTGGCGCCCTTGGTGACGATCACGTTGGTGCAGGCGCGGCTTTCCAGGGCCGGTGCGAGGGCCAGCACCGTGGCGGCGAGGAGGGATATCGTTGATATGCGCATCGTTGTTGTGCTTTTGGTCAAATATTGTTACTTTTGTCATTCAGACCTGCAAATTTATGAAAAATAATATTGGCATGAAACAGTTATCCGCCCTCATCCTCGCCGCAGGGCTGTCGATGCTCCCCCTCCGGGCCCAGAACCAGCAGCAGCCGCAGACCCCCGAGCAGAAGGAGAAGCAACTCCTCGAGTTCATCGACAAGGAGGTCAAGCGCCTCTCCGACCTCCTGGACCTCGAATACTGGCAGGAATTCTATGTCGACTCCACCCTGACCCACGACTACCACGCGCTCCAGGAGGAGATGGACGACCTGCAGAAGGCCAAGGTCGGCAACGTGGACCTGTACCAGAGCATCCAGGACAAGTGGCAGCAGCAGATCGCGGACTCCTACCGGCGGTTCTTCAACGAGGACCAGTGGAAGAAGTATCTCAAGTCCGGTGGCGCACGGGCCCAGAAGGCGCGCGACAAGCGGCGGGCGAAGGTGGAAAAAGCCTCCGCCGAACTCAAGAATGAGAGAAAATAGTTATCTTTGCAGGTTAAATGGAAGAACCGGGTACTTTTACGGACATTTGCCCGGACAGGGTCGCGAAGCGACAGGACGTAAAAGTACCCGGTTCTTCCCACCATTTTAGAAAGCAACCGGATATGAAAGAAGCCATCGAGCAGATTCGCAAGGAACTGGAAGAACTCAAAGCATCGACCCAGAAGGAAGTGGAAGAGGCCCGCGTGCGGTTCCTCGGCAAAAAAGGGTCCGTCACCGGGCTGATGGAGCAGTTCCGCACCGTCGCCCCGGAGATGAAACGGGAATACGGCCAGAAACTCAACGAACTCAAGAAAGCCGCCACCGCCCGCATCGAGGAACTCAAGGCCGCCGCCGAATCCGACGCCGTCGAGTCCGCCCCGAAGCAGGACCTCACGATGCCCGGCGACGCCTTCCCCCTGGGCTCCCGCCATCCGGTTTCCATCGTCCGCCAGCAGATCGTGGACATCTTCCGCAAATTCGGCTACGACGTGGCCGAAGGCCCCGAAATCGAGGACGACTGGCACGTGTTCGAGGCTCTGAACTTCCCGCCGAACCACCCCGCCCGCGAGATGCAGGACACCTTCTTCGTGTCCACCGGCCATGTCAACCCGCTCCTGCTGCGCACCCACACCTCCTCCGTCCAGGTCCGCACCATGGAGACCCAGCCGCTCCCGATCCGCGTCATCTGCCCGGGCCGCGTGTTCCGCAACGAAGCCATCTCCGCCCGCGCCCACTGCATCTTCCACCAGGTCGAAGGCCTCTACATCGACAAGGACGTCACCTTCGCCGACCTCAAGCAGGCCATCCTTCTGTTCGCCCGTGAGATGTTCGGCCTCGACACCCAGATCCGCATGCGCCCGTCCTACTTCCCGTTCACCGAGCCCTCCGCCGAGGTCGACGTGAGTTGCAACATCTGTCATGGAAAGGGCTGCAACATCTGCAAGGGCACCGGCTGGCTCGAGATTATGGGCTGCGGCATGGTCGACCCTAACGTCCTCGAAGCCAGCGGCATCGATTCCAAGCAGTACTCCGGCTTCGCCTTCGGCATGGGCGTCGAGCGCATCGCCATGCTCAAGTGGCAGGTCAACGACCTCCGCCACTACTTCGAGAACGACCTCCGCTTCCTCCGCGAATTCGCCACCGCCACCGAGGTCTGACCGGCCCGGACGTCCCTATCCTATCTGCCCCGGACTGTTTCAGGGAAACGGCCCGGGGCAGAAGCATTCCAGGGAAAGCCGTCAGACCTTCTCCTTGCGGCCGGAGCGGCGGCTGCGCTCGGCGGCGAAGCCCATGACGTGGCTCTCGATGGAGACGTCGATGGTGCTGGAGAGCCGGGAGGCGTCGTGGGCCGCGACGGCCTCGATGAAGTCGCGGGCGAGGGCGAGGTCGCCGCCGCCGTGGCCGGCACCCTTGTACTCGGGAATCTCGGAGACGTTCTTGTCCCACACCTGGGACTTGCGGGTGCGGAAGTCCGTGACGGTGAAGCGGGTCATGTCGCCTTCGATGTAGCCGGTCGTGCCCATGATGCGGGTCCGGCGGCCGCCCCACGGCGCGAAGGCTTCCATGGAGAAGGAGGCCGTCTTGCCGCCCTCGAAGACCATGTCGGCGACATAGTGGTCCGGCTGGTCGTTGTCGCAGTGGTAGACGCAGCGGGCGTAGTTGCTGTAGGCCGGGTCGAGGAGGCGCTGCATGATGAGGTCGGGATCGCGGCTGCCGTCCAAGTCGAACACGCCGAGATGGGCCTTTTTGCGCGTGTAGATGTCGATGGCGGAATACGGGCACGTCGCCTCGTGCGGACACCCGTCCGTGCACTTGAGCGGGGCCCCTGCTGGCGCGTTCTCACTCTTGAAGAGGAACAGGTCGCCGTCCGCGACGATGCTCTTGCACGGTGCGTCGATGATCCATCGGAGGATGTCGAGGTCGTGGCAGGACTTGGCGAGGATGATCGGCGTCGTCTCCTTGGAGTTGCGCCAGTTGCCCCGCACATAGGAATGGGCCATGTGGGCGTACTGGATGGGCTCCATGTGCTGCACGCTCACCAGGTCGCCGATGGCACCGCTCCGGACCACCTCGCGCAGGGCGATGAAATACGGTGCATAGCGGAGTACATGGCACACGGCCACGATGCGGTCGTACTTCTTCGCCTGGGAGAGGATAGCCTTGCACTGCTTCTCGGTCTGGGCGACCGGCTTTTCCAGCAAGACATCGTAACCGAGTTCCAGCGCCTTCATGCAGGGCTCGTAGTGGCGGTCGTCCGGCGTGGAAATGACCACGGCGTCGGCGAGTTTCCGCCCTGAAGCGAACACCTCGCGGAAATGGCCGAAGCGCATCCCGGGGGGCACGTCGTGCTTGTCGGCGAGGCGCTTGAGACGGTGGTCCAGGATGTCGGAGACGCCGACGACTTTCATGGCCTCGGGGAACATCTCGGCGAAGCGGGCATAGACGTTGCCGCGGTTGCCGGCGCCGATGATGATGACGGAAACCTGTCGGTCCGTCTGCGGACGGAGCGACCGGATGGGAAGGTCCAGGTTGTTCAGGTCACCATCCTGTGCTTCGGCACCGAGGACGGTCTTGGCGACGGCGAACGGGTCGCTGAGGGCTGTGCCCGCAGCCAGCACGCCGACTGATTTGAGGAAGTCTCTTCTGATCATGGTTCTTGTGTTAGTGTCCGTGCAAAGGTAAAAAAAATGCACGGGAAACGGAATCCGTCCCGTGCCAATAATAGAAGGATAGGTGCAATCATGCGTTCCTCAGGAGGATCTGCCCGCCGGCGGCATCGACGGTGATGGCACTGTCGCGGTGGACGGTGCCGTCGAGGATGGATTTTGCCAGCAGGTTCACCAGTTCGCGCTGCATCAGCCGCTTGACGGGCCGGGCGCCGTAGGACGGGTCATAGCCGTGCTCGACCATGTAGTCTTCGAAGGCCGGCGTGAAAGCGATTTCAATGCCATTCTCGGCCAGCTTGTGCCGCAACTCGTCCATCTGGATGTGCAGGATGTCGCGGATGTCGGCCTGGGACAGCGGGTCGAACATGATGATTTCGTCGATCCGGTTGAGGAATTCCGGACGGACCGTCTGCTTGAGGACGTCCAGCACCTTGCCGGCGCACTCGTCCAGGAGGGCGCGACGGGCGGCGATGGCCTGCATGTCCACCCCGTTCACCTCCGGCAGCCGCTCCATGTAGCCCTGGATGATGTCGGACCCGGCGTTGGACGTCATGATGAGGATGGTGTTCTTGAAGTCCACGGTCCGGCCCTTGTTGTCGGTCAGCCGGCCGTCGTCCAGCACCTGCAGGAGCACGTTGAACACGTCCGGATGGGCCTTCTCGATCTCGTCCAGCAGCACGACGGAGTAGGGTTTCCGCCGGACGGCCTCGGTGAGTTGGCCGCCCTCGTCGTAGCCCACGTAGCCCGGAGGCGCACCCACGAGCCGCGACACCGTGTGCCGCTCCTGGTACTCGGACATGTCGATCCGGGTGATCATGTTCTCGTCGTTGAACAGGAACTCCGCGAGCGCCTTGGCCAGTTCGGTCTTGCCGACGCCGGTCGTGCCCATGAACAGGAAGGAGCCGATGGGACGCTTCTCATTGGAGAGTCCGGCCCGGTTGCGGCGCACGGCGTCGGATACGGCCGCGATGGCCCGGTCCTGTCCGACGACCCGCTTGTGCAGTTCGGCCTCCATCCGCAGCAGTTTCTCCTTCTCGCTCTCGAGCATCCGCTTGACCGGGATGCCGGTCCACTTCGCGACCACCTCGGCGATATCCTCCGGGGTGACGGCCTCGGTGACGATGGGGTCCTGGATGGCGGCGGCCTTGGCGCTGAGGTCGTCGATGGTCTTCTGGGCCGCCGTCATCTTGCCGTAACGGATCTCTGCCACCTTGCCGTAGTCTCCGGCACGCTCGGCCGCGGCCGCCTGGATCTTGTAGTCCTCGATCTGCTGCCGGGCCTCCTGCAGACCGGAGAGGATATCCTTTTCTTCGTTCCAGCGCTTCATCAGCACGTCGCGCTGCGCGTTGAGCTCCTTCAGTTCCGCCTCCAGCTTCTCCAGTTTGACGGACACGCCTTCACGCTTGATGGCCTCCTTCTCGATTTCCTTCTGACGGATGGCGCTGTTCAGCGTGTCGATGGGTTCCGGGACGGAGTTCATCTCCAGCCGGAGCTTGGAGGCCGCCTCGTCCACGAGGTCGATGGCCTTGTCCGGGAGGAACCGCGAGGTGATGTAGCGGTGCGAAAGGTTGACGGCCGCGATGAGGGCATCGTCCTCGATGCGCACCTTGTGGTGGTTCTCATAGCGCTCCTTCAGGCCGCGGAGGATGGCGATGGACTCGGCGGGCGACGGCTCGTCCACCATGACCATCTGGAACCGCCGCTCCAGCGCCTTGTCGGTCTCGAAATATTTCTGGTACTCGTCCAAGGTCGTGGAGCCGATGGTCCGCAGTTCGCCGCGGGCGAGGGCCGGCTTCAGGATGTTCGACGCGTCCATGGCGCCGGAGGTGCGTCCTGCACCCACCAGGGTGTGGATTTCGTCGATGAAGAGGATGATCTCGCCGTCGGAGTCGACGACTTCCTTCACGACGCCCTTGAGCCGTTCCTCGAATTCGCCCTGGTACTTCGCCCCGGCGATGAGGGCACCCATGTCGAGGGAGTAGACCTTCTTCGACTTCAGGTTCTCCGGGACGGAGCCCGCGACGATGTTCTGGGCGATGCCTTCGGAGATGGCGGTCTTGCCGACGCCCGGCTCGCCGACCAGGATCGGGTTGTTCTTGGTCCGTCGGGACAGTATCTGGAGCACCCGCCGGATTTCGTCGTCCCGGCCGATGACCGGATCGAGCTTGCCCTGGGAGGCCCGCTCGTTGAGGTTCACGGCGAACCGCTGCAGGAAGCTGTTGTTGTTCTGTTGTTGTGTCATAGTCTGTTATCTCCTTTTCGTCCACCGGCGGGGAGATACAGGCATAGCCGTCTGCCCGGTCGGTCGGACAAACGGCTATGGTCAAAGTCTGTTCCTTTCAGGGGAGACTGACAGATTGTCAGTGCTCAGCCGGGTCGGTCTGGGGAATCTCCACCGGGAAGGCGGGCGTCTCGTCGGCGGTGCCGGCTTCGTTCAGGATTTCGGTGCTGATGGCGTCGCTGCCCCTGCGGGCGTTGCCGGAGCGGAGCGTGTAGACGGTGATGATGGACAGCACAAGGATGAAAGCGACCAGATACCAGGTGGCCTTTTCGAGGATCGTTGCGGTCTGACGGACGCCGAGGGCCTGGTTGGCCGTGGTGAAGTTGGTGGCGAGGCCGCCGTCCTTGCCGTTCTGCAGGAGGACGACCACAATCAGGAGGATGGCCGCGATGACAATCAGGATGACCAGGATAGTGAATGCGATGTTCATATCTGTTGTTTCTTTAACTCAACTTGTCGATAAGGGATGCAAAGTAAGCACTTTTTTCTGGATTATCCAAAATCAGACGGGAATAAATGCGCCTCGCTTCCTCGATGCAGCCTTGCTCGGCAAAGATTTCCGCAAGGGTCTCCGTCGCGAAGCGGTCCGCGATGTCGGAGGCAGCTTTCTCGTCCTTCGAACCCTCGCCCTTGGCCTTGACGGCGAAGCGGGTGAAGATGTTGTCGTCGGTGCGGCGCACGTTGTCGTATTGCGACTGGGAGAAGTAGTCCCCCCCGATGACATGGACGGTCCGCTGCGGCTGCTCGTCCGCCTGCACTTCGGCGGGATCGATGTAGGAGGAGAGGATGGCCTGGACGTCCTTGTCGGAATAATCGGCCTTGCGGGCGGCCCGCACGAGGTCGGCGACCTTCCGCCGGTCACCTATGTACAAGGCCTCGCCGGCATACTGCGCCTCGCCCCAGTCGGAGCCTCCGAGGCGGGACATCCGCACGCAGAGTTCCTTGTGCGCCGCGCCGAACCAGGGATAGAGGTTGACGACCCCGGCGAGTTCGTCCATCGTGAGGGACTTGAGTTCGATATAGCCTACCATTGTGCGACGGTTGCATTGAAGATGTCCTCGACCAGTTTCTCGACGATGGTCTCGCAGAGCCCGGCCTCGACAGCATCCAGGGAGTTGTTGGAGTCGTAGTCCTCGTAGGCCGAGAAGGACTTTTCCAAGTCATCCTCGGGATACTTCCGGTTCGTGAAAGTCACCTTGACCGTGATGGTCAGGCGGTTCTGGGCGGCAAATTCTCCGGCGGTCACAGCCGTTGCCTTGACGTCGTAGCCGGTCACTTCGCAGACCAGTTCCAGGTCGCCGTCCACATCCACCTGTTCCAGGCGGGTGAGCTTGCGGAACTTGTCTTGCAGGGCCTCCGTAAGGTCGTTGGACAAGGACGGGTTGACCCGCAGCGCCTTGTATTCGACGTACGGGATGGTGATGCTCTTTACGTCCGGCTGGATGTTCGTTCCGGAGAACGAGTAGATGCCGCATGCGACGGTGGTGAGGGCTGCCGCGATGAGTGTCAGGATCTTTTTCATTTCTTCCGGTATTCAGGGGGCAGCTTGCGGTAGAGGGTGCGTTCGGACATACCGAGTTCTTCCGCGGCCAGTTTGCGGTTGCCATGGTGTTTTTCCAGGGCCCGGCGGATCAGTTCGGCCTCGGTCTGCTTGAGGGAAAGGTTGTCTTGCGGCTGTTCTTCCGGATCGAGGTCGACGTAGCGCGCGGGCGCCTCGTCCTGCCCTTGCCATTCAGCCTCCAGCGGCTCTTCGGCAGGAGGCGGCGGCAGTTGCCGGCGGTCCAGCCGGGCTTCGAGGGCATCGACCTTCTGTTTGAGGTCGAAGATGGCTTTGTAGACGGCCTGGCGCTCTTCCGGGCTCATTCCCGGGCCGGTAGACGATGGCTGCTGTGCGCCTTCAAAGACGACCGGGATCGGCTCGCCCTGCTCGATGGGCATGAAGGGTGCGAGGTCGGCAGCGTCCAGTTCGATGCGCTGGAGGGTCGGCGTGACTTTCTGCGACACCTGGGCGGTCAGGGCCTGGGTAAAGCCCATCAGTTGGCGGATGTTGCCCGGCCAGCGGTAGCTTTCCAACAGGCGGATAGCATCCGGTCGGAGGGATATCTTGCACATGCCGCTCACCTCGGAGAAGTCGGAGGTGAACTTGCGGAACAGCAGGTACAGGTCGTTCTTGCGGTCCCTCAGGGCCGGGATGCGGATCTGGGCTGCGCTCAGGCGGAAGTAGAGGTCCTCGCGGAACTTGCCGCGTTTGACCGCCTCATAGAGGTCCACGTTGGTGGCAGCGACCACCCGCACGTCCGTATGCTCCACCTTGTTGGAACCGACCTTGCGGTATTCTCCCGACTGGAGGACCCGCAGCAGCAGGGCCTGGGATTCCAGCGGCAGCTCCGCGATCTCGTCCAGGAACAGGGTGCCGCCGTTGGCCTCTTCGAAATAGCCTTTCCGTGTCTCCGTGGAACCGGTGAAGGAGCCCTTGACATGGCCGAAAAGCTCTGAATTGACGAGTTCCTTGGCGAGGGCCCCGCAGTTGACGACGAAGAAGTTCTCGCTCCGGCGGAGGGAATACTGGTGGATGATGCGGGCGAAGCTTTCCTTGCCGACGCCGCTCTCTCCGAGGATGAGGACACTGAGCCCGGTCGGCGCGAACTTGACCGCCGTTTCCAAGGCCTGGTTGAGCGCCGGGTCGTTTCCGATGATGTCGAATTTATTTTTTAACGCCTGTATATCCATAGTCCCGGCAAATTTACTAAATTTTTGCGTATATTTGCGAAATGTACGACGAGTGTACAATTTAAATCTCTGTGATATGAAAAAAGGTCTTAGATTCATTGCTGCCGCTGCGGCCATCGCCGCAGCCGCATCCTGTGCCTCCATCGAGAAGATGGAGAAAATGGCGGAGAGTGTCCAGGTGAGCTGCGAGCCGTCCGTGCTCGAGGTCGTCGCCGGTACCATCGATGCCACTGTCACCGTGACCTATCCGAAAGACTATTTCAACCCCAAGGCCATCCTCGAGGTGACGCCCGTCATCGTCTATGAAGGGGGAGAGGCCAAGATGAAGCCTTTCACCTACCAGGGTGAGAAGGTGAAGGACAATTACAAAGTCGTTTCCGCCGCCGGGCAGACCGTGACCGAGAAGGTCCACTTCGAGTATGTCGAGGGCATGGAGAAGTGCTATCTGGAGCTCCGTGGTGTCGCGAAGGCCAAGTCCAAGAGTGTCGCGCTCCCTTCCAAGAAGGTCGCCGATGGTGCCAATACGACTTATATGCTGGTCAAGCGCGCCGGTGTCGTCCCTTTCAAGGCGGATGCCTACCAGGACGTCATCTCCGAGAGCAAGGAAGGCCAGATCCGCTATCTCGTCAATAGCGCCGAGGTCCGTAACAGTGAATTGAAGGGCCAGTCCGTCAAGGACTTCCAGGAAGCCCTCGATGCCATCAAGGCCAATGAACGCGCCACCATCACCGGCACCGAGATCGTCGCCTATGCCTCTCCGGAGGGAGCCGAGAAACTGAATAACGAGCTCTCCGGCAAGCGTTCCGGCACCGCCGGCAAGGCCTGGAAGCAGATCACCAAGGGCCGCGAGGCCGGCGATCCCGAGGTCAAGAGTGTCGGCGAGGACTGGGAGGGCTTCCAGAAGCTCGTCAGCGAGTCCAACCTCGAGGACAAGGACCTCATCCTGCGCGTCCTCTCCATGTACAGCGACCCGGCCGTCCGTGAGAACGAGATCCGCAACATGTCCCAGGTCTACTCCGCCCTCAAGGGCGAGGTGCTCCCGGAACTCCGCCGTGCCCGTCTCATCGCCAATGTCGAATACCAGAACTATACTTCCGAAGAACTCCTGAAACTCCTGGAGGAGAATGCCGACGTCCTCGACGAGGAAGCCCTCCTGCGCACCGCCACCCTCGTGAAGGATGCCGCCCAGAAGGAAGCCATCTACAAACGGGCCGTCTCCAAGTTCAGCAGCGAGCGCGCACAGTTCAACCTGGCCGCCCTCTATCTCAACCAGGGGAAGGACACCAAGGCAGAGGAGGCCCTCTCCAAGGTGAAGTCCGGTGATGCCGACGTCATCAATGCCATGGGCGTCCTCGCTCTCCACAAGGACGACCTCGAGACCGCCGAGAACTGCTTCCGCAAGTCCGGCACCGAGGCGGCCAAGGCCAATCTCGGCATCGTCCAGATCCTGAACGGCCAGTATGACGACGCGGCGAAGACCCTCGCCGACGCCCCCGGCTGCTGCCACAATCCGGCCCTCGCGTATATCCTCACCGACCAGCTCGACAAGGCGGCGTCCACTATCCACTGCGCCTGCCCGAAATGCCAGTACCTCAAGGCGGTCATCGCCGCCCGCCAGGGAGATGCCGACGCCGTGAAGGCCAACCTTGAGAAGGCCTCCAAGGACGCTTCGCTGGCCGAGCGCGCTGCCAAGGACATCGAGTTCGCCGGCTACGAACTGTAAGCCCGGTCCAGATTCTTCATCCCGCAGGGAGGACACGCGTCCTCCCTGCGGGATGTTCCGTTTCCGTTTCCGTTCCCCCGTCCCCGTCCCGCACTGTCCGTCCCTGTCCCTCTTCGTCGAGGCTGTATTCTAAGACTTTTCCAAGGAATACAGCCTCCTCTCCCCTCCGGCCCCGGCGGTACAGTTTCGGCACGGAAACCGCCCTTTTCCCGTCCGAAAGGCTGTCACCCTCTTCCGAAATTCCGTACAACTCCACAAAAATCCTTGCAAATCAGAAAAAATTCGTATCTTCCCGTGTTTGACACTTTGATTTTGTCGAACCGGGGATGATTCAAGGCCACAGACCGCTGTAGGGGCGATTTGTGGCCTTTGCATTTTTTCTGAGAATGTAGCAATATTGCCACATT
>JAFUZO010000022.1 GCA_017476575.1 Bacteroidales bacterium
GGTGCCGAAGCCGTGACGGGCGAATATGCCGAGGCCGTGAACGCCTTCTTCGCCAACTTCAACGAGCCGAGCATCTGGAACTCGCTGCTGTTCCTCTTTATGGGTACGGTGCTGACACTCTGCGTGCAGTCGTCGGCTGCCATTATGGCTATCACGATGACCCTGTGCTCGACAGGCGTGCTCCACATTGACCAGGGTATTATGCTTGTGCTGGGTGAGAACATCGGTACGACCATCACCTCGAACATCGTGGCGCTGACGGCGAATGTGCAAGCGCGGCGTGCTGCCTTTGCCCACATGTCGATCAACTGTTTGGGTGTGCTCTGGGTAGTCATCCTGCTGAAGCCGTTCTTCGCCGCCGTCTGTGCCTTCGTCGGCTTCGACCCGCAGATGTCACCCTCTGCACCCGACTTCGCCCTGAAGGCCTCGATGACACTGGCTGCCTTCCACTCGGCCTTCAACGTCAGCAACACCATCCTGCTCATCTGGTTCGTGCCTTATATCGAGCGTTTCGTCTGCTGGGCTATCAAGCCGAAGAAGGTCGACGAGGAAGAGGACTTCCGTCTGCATTTTATCACCTCTGGTATCATGAAGACGCCCGAGCTCTCTGTATTAGAGGCCCACAAGGAAATCGAGTCGTTCTCTGAGCGCATGCAGCGGATGTTCGGCATGGTACGGGAACTCGCCGCGGCGCGGGACGGTTTCGACGACCTTCTGCAGCGCATCGAAAAGTACGAAGGCATCTCCGACAACATGGAGAACGAAATCGGCAAGTATCTCGGCCAGGTCAGCGACGCCCACCTCTCCGACGATACCAAAGCCAAAATCCGGGCGATGCTCCGGGAAATCAGCGAACTCGAATCCATCGGAGATGCCTGCTACAACCTCTCACGCACCCTCAACCGCCGCCGGGATGCAGCCGTCACGTTCACCCCGGTGCAGGAAGAAGGGCTCAAGACCATGTTCGACCTTGTCGAAGAGGCGCTCACGCACATGGACGCCATCCTCCGCGACCGCGAAGTGCCTATGGCCCCGTCCGCCTACCTTGAGGCCGAACTCAACATGACCCGGAACGCTCTCCGCTCCCAGAATGTCGCCGATGTCGACAACCACATCTACAGCTTCTCCAGCGGGGCCATCTACATGGACCTCGTCAACGAATGCGAAAAATGTGGCGACTACGTGATGAATGTGGTGGAGGCCCGATTGGGATAAATCGAACTTTTTGACGAACTTTGTGTCATGAAACGGATACTTGTAGTCGATGACGAACAGGATCTTTGCGAGATCCTGCGGTTCAACCTGGAGGCGGAAGGCTTCCAAGTCACCACAGCCACATCCGCCGAGGAGGCATTGGAACGCGGTGTTGCCGGATTCGACCTCCTGCTGCTGGATGTGATGCTGGCCGGTATGTCTGGCTGGCGTATGGCCAAGGTCGTGCGCAGCAATCCGCAGACCGCCGGCATTCCTGTCATCTTCCTCACCGCCCGGGATTCTGAGGACGATACCATCCGGGGCTTCGCGGTCGGGGCCGACGACTATATTCCCAAACCTTTTTCCACCCGGGAAGTCGTGGCCCGCATCAAGGCCGTTCTTCGCAGGAGTGCCGAAACATCGCAGCATATCCTCCGGCACGATGGGCTTATCATCGACCTGGACCGCAAGACAGTCTGCATCGACGGCCAGGATATCCCCTTTACCCGGACTGAATACGAACTCCTGCGTATCCTGCTGGAGCATCCGGGCAAGGTCTTCTCCCGCCAGGAACTGATCGACCAGGTCTGGCCGGAAGATGTAATCGTCCTGGACCGGACGGTCGATGTCAACATCACCCGTCTGCGCAAGAAGATCGGCCGCTTCGCCAGCGCCATCGTGACCCGGTCCGGTTTCGGTTATTGTTTCGAAACATGAAAACGATTTCCACCGGCTGGCAGACCTTTATCGGCATCCTTGTCATCTTCATCGCCATCGAGGTCGCCTTCTTCCTGTATCTGGACACCGATATCGATCTGTCCATCATCCTGCATGGCGATATCTTCTTCCTATGGTTCATCGCGGCCCTGATCATCTTGCTTGTCGTATCCCTCCTCCTCGTCCGTCGGAAACTGGATTCCAGCATCGCCCGGCGGACGGTCGAGAAGAATGCCGAGATGCGCCGGGAGCTTACCCAGAATATCGCCCACGAACTCAAGACGCCGGTAACGGGAATCCAGGGATTCCTGGAAACCATCCTCGAGACTCCCGACCTGCCGGCGGAGACCCGCCAACTCTTCCTGGAGCGCAGCTATGCACAGAGCCTTCGGCTCGGTGCCCTCATCCGGGACCTCACCACCCTGAACCGCATGGAAGACATATCCCGGCTGGAAGATATTGAAGAGGTGGACATATCGGCCATCGTCCAACTGGTGGCCAAGGAAACGTCCATCGCATTGGAAGAAAAGAAGATGACCTTCCGGAACCATCTCCCCGACGGCATCCGCCTCCAAGGCAGCCCTTCGTTCCTGTACAGCATCTTCCGCAACCTCGTCGACAACGCCATTGCTTATGCCGGTGAGGGAACAGTCATCACGCTCTATGCCATTCCAGACCGTTGTTTCTGGCACTTCACCTTCGCGGACAACGGAGTCGGAGTCCCCCCGGAAGATATGGGACGCCTGTTCGAACGGTTCTACCGGGTCGATAAGGGACGCTCCCGCCGGATGGGAGGGACCGGGCTCGGCCTTGCCATTGTCAAAAATGCCGTCCAGTATCATGGAGGGCAGATTTCTGTCCGTTCAGCCGAACCTGGCCTTTGTTTCGATTTCAGCCTGGAAAAGACACCCGGACAGCCGCCATGTTGCAACGTCGGGCAAATTCAATGTCGGAAGGGGCATCTCCCAGCATGACGCAGCGCGCCGGATCGATGTCGGGGAAATCCGCACAAGCCTGAAAGAAAAGGCCGGTACCCGGCTTCCGGCATGGATCGGCCGGGTCCATCGCCGTACAGACGTAGATACCGTCGATACGTCCTCCGGCACGAGAAATCTCCGCACACATCCGCGCATGGATATCCGACAGCGCCGTTTCGTCCATCAGTCCCCTTCCGACTCCGCGCTGGTTAGTCACTATGAGGATATGGCGGAACTTCCCCGCCCAGGCCCGGAGCGACTCCAGAATGCCCGGCAGGAAATGGAACTGGGACCAATCCCTTACGTAATCACCGGCAACGAGTCGGTTGATGACGCCGTCCCGATCCAGGAAAAGGGTGTCGGCCTCTGCGGCCAGAACAGCATCAGAGGCGGTCAGGACAGCCTGAAGTTCGGGCAATTCCTGCTGCGCCCGCACATAGTCCTCCGGAATGCCGATATCGATGAAGTAGCCGTCCTGCACGACGCCGCCGACCTGTCCGGCCAAGGCACCCGGCACCAGGGCATCCTGTTCAAACGAGAATTTCTCCGGAAAGGCGGAAAGGTCGAGCCGTGTCCGATCGATGAGATAGACCCCGCCGTTCACGAGCCCTTCCGCACAAGGCAGCTTCTCTTCGAAACAGACCACACGGTCTCCCTCCAGGATCACGGAACCGTACCGGTCGAAGTCCCGCATCGGCTTCAGGGCGATGCTGACGGCCGCCCCGGTGTCAAGGGCCGCCACGTCGGCATGGAAAAGTGTATCCCCGTTGAGTACCAGCACCTTGTCTTCGCAACAGTACGAAAGGGCTCGACGGATGCCGCCGCCTGTCCCGAGCGGAGCTTCCTCCACCGCATAGGATACCTTGAACGGCCATTCCCGGGTATCGACCCAGTCCATGACCGCCTCCCGGAGATAGCCCACCGAGAGCACGACATGGTCCACTCCTTCCCGTGCCAACCCTTCCAACAGATAGGCCAGGAAAGGCTTTCCTGCCACCAGTGCCATACATTTCGGGACATCGTGCACGACGGAGCGGAGCCGCATGCCGAGCCCTCCGGCAAGGATTACGGCCTCCATAAGGCAGAGACTTTGTCCGAATCATAGATGCGCCAGGCGTGGGCGCCCCGCTCCGTGAACTGGAACGGGACCACCTGCCCCGGAAGGGTTTCCAAGGCCTTGACGACGGACATCTTCCGGGTCGGCGGGACGACCAGCATGATGAACCCGCCGCCGCCCGCACCCGAGACCTTGCCGGAGAGTGCCCCGGCAGCCATCGCTGTATCGAATGCCTCCTGGATGATCGGATTGGAGATGGGTGCGGCCATCTTCTTCTTATCCTCCCAGGCCTGGCCGAGAATCCGGGCGAAAGCCTCGATATCGCCTTTGAGGAGGGCAAGTTTCATCTCGACGGAACTCTGACGGATGCGGTGCATCGCCTCCAGAGCTTCCACCTGGCCGGAGGATGTATTCTTCTGCTGCTCCCTGATGATCGCAGCGCTGCTGCGCGAGCGGCCCGTATAGTAGAGGACCATCGAGGATTCCAGTTCTTCGACAATCCACCGTTTGACTTTCAAGGGATTGACGATGACCCGGTCGTCACTCAGGAACTCCATGTAGTTGAAGCCGCCGAAAGCCGCTGCGTATTGATCCTGCCTGCCGCCGGCAAGGGCGAGGTCGATCCGCTCGATCTCGTAGGCGAGCCGGGCGATTTCGTAATCGCCGAGAGGCAGGTTCATCCACTCGGCAAAGCACTTCAGGATGCAGACGACCATGGTCGAAGAGGTGCCCAGGCCCGATCCGGCGGGGGCATCATTGTATGTCGTGATGCGGAACCCGCCCGGGACCGGGCCGAAATCCCGCACGATCCGGTTGTACACACCCTTGACCAGGTCTGCGCCATCCCCGACAGGCAGCGTCCCCTGGAGTTCGAACGTCTCATGCACCCCGGCGTCATACGCTTCGACAGCCATAGTGTTCCACTCCGTCTCCTCGATGGTGCAATAGGCGGACAGGGAGATGGTGGCATTCAAGATGAGGCCGCCATACAGGTCGCTGTAGGGAGAGACATCGCTGCCTCCCCCGGCAAGCCCCAGCCTGAGTGGCGCCTTGCTTCGGATGATCATATCACGTCAATTTCGACAAATTTACGTATCTTTGCGAAAATTTCAAACGATGGATGCAGCACTGAGCGCCTATATCGAGGACGAAATCATCCCCCGCTACCGTCATTTCGACAAGGCACACCGCGAAGACCATGCCCGGAGCGTCATCGAACGGGCCTTGGAACTGGCCCGGCACTACGACGTGGACCCCGATATGGTCCATGCGGCCGCAGCGTTCCACGACACCGGACTTGCCGTCGACCGGAAGACCCACCATCTGGAATCCGGCCGGATCATCCGCTCCGATGCGCATCTTCGGGAATGGTTCAGCCCGGAGCAGGTCGAGACCATCGCCCAGGCGGCGGAGGACCACCGCGCTTCCGCCCGGACGGAACCCCGGAGCATCTACGGGCGCATCATCGCGGAGGCGGACCGGCTCATCGACCCGATGACCGTCATCCGACGGACCATCCAGTACGGCCTTTCCAACTACCCGGAACTGGACCGGGAAGGATACTGGAAGCGTACTCTCGCGCATCTGAAGGAGAAATATGGCGACGGCGGGTACCTGAAGCTCTGGATTCCGGAATCTGACAACGCCGTACGGCTGGAAGAGCTCCGCATCCTCATCCGGGAGCCGGAGCGCCTCCGCCCCGTCTTTGACGCCTTGTTCCAGGAAGAAACGACTTAGAGTCTGTCTTGGAGTGATCCAACAGACTCTCAGTGACAGGGATCACTTGATATCGCCCAGGAGGGAAATCTTCTCCTGGATTTCTGTGATCTGGTAGGCAGCTTCCGGATAGCCGGTCTCCTGGGCCTTGGAATAATAGAAGATGGCCTTCTCGTACATCTCGCGCGTCAGGACCTTGACCTTGGCCTTGTCCTTGCGCCGGGATACGGACGGCGAGGCGTCGCCCAGTTCCTCGAAATCCCGGCCGGCCTGATAGAGCATCTTCGCCTGTTCCTGGACAGAGCGGCGCAGGTTCTCCTGCTGGGTTTCAATAGTCTCATGCTGGGACCGGATCGTACCGGTCTGTTCCGTGATGGTCTGGTTCTGTTCGCTGATCGTGCGGTCCCGCGCCTCGATCTCGGAGCGGAGCCGCTCGATTTCCTGTTCTTTCCCGGAAATGACCTGCCGGAGGCTCGAGACGAGCTTGCGGTATCGGGCATTGTCCTTCGTGAGATGGTCCAATTGGTCCAGCTTGCGCTTGATTTCGTTGATGCTCCCCTCGATCACCTCCACCTGTGTCAGGCGGGCGGTTCCCTGCTCTACGTTGGTCCGGAGCGCGGCCGTGTGTCCGGAGACCTGCGAGAGTTCCTGCAGGATATCGTCCATGGCCATGGCCTGCTCTACGTATTCCTGCCGGGTTATTTCGACACTGGCCTTGAGGTCGGCATATTCCCGCTCCAAGGCCTCATATTCCGCTTTCTTGACAGTTCCGGCAGGCTGACCGCAACCGGCCAGCATACCTGCGGCCACAAAGGCCGCCGTTATCGGGTGAGTTCGCATACAAAGTCCTCCCTTTCAAATCGGATGGTGGTCTTTTCCAAGTCCGCCCGGTAACTGACAGTGCCGTTTCCCAGTTCCATGGAAGTAACGGTGTCCTCCCCTTCCAGGGTGAATCCGTACACTGCCGGACCATACACCGTGATCCGTGTAACCCGATACTGCCGTTCCACCAATTTCCTCACGACCGCCGTGGAATAGTGCGTCTCTCCAGCGGAGACGATCTTCATGGAGTAGTTTCCTTCCAGGCTGGCAGGCATGGACGGGTGGACCGCATCGACGGTTCCGGGGCGGGCCGATGGATGATACAGCATTTTCCATGCCACAAATCCTCCTGCAAGCACACCAGCCGCGATGACGAGGTAGAAAGCCCACTCTCCGACCTTTTTCATGGCTATCCAAGGATGGCGTCGGCCAAGGCCTCCAGGGCCGGAAGGTCGGATTCTTTCATCCGGCTGCGGATCGTGACGGGTGCGCCGACGATTTCAACGTCCTTCATGGTCCCCAGCATCTCGGTCATGACCCGGGCGGCGGAGGGCGCCCAGCTGCCGTTCTCGACAAGGGCGACCTTCCGTTTCTGCCACGCTTTCATCTGGAGCGTGTGCAGGAACTCGTAGGCCGGCGTGAAAAGTCCGCCGTCGTAAGACGCGGCCGCCAGCACCATCCGGCCATAGCGGAAAGCATCCTCGACGGCCTCGGCCTTGTCGTCGCGTGCCAGGTCGGCGAGTGCCACCTTCGGGCAGCCTTTGGCCAGCAGGATCTCCTGCAGGCGTTGTGCCACCTGCATCGTACCGCCATGGATGGAAGCACAGGCGATGAACACGCCTTCGGTCTCGACGCCATAGGAACTCCAGGTCCGGTAGAGGTCGAGGTAGGCCCCGAGGTCTTTCCGGAGGATGGGGCCGTGCAACGGCGCTACAACCGCTGGAGCAAAGGCATCGACCTTGCGCAGGAGCGCCTGCACAGGGGCACCGTACTTGCCGCAGATGTTGAAGTAGTACCGGCGTGCCTCGCAGGCCCAGTCGTCATCCTCTTCGCCGAAGAAGCCGCAGCGGCTTAGGGCACCGAACTTGCCGAATGCATCGGCGGAGAACAACACCCGGTCCCTGCGGTCGAAACTGACCATGACTTCCGGCCAGTGGACCATGGCCGCGAGGGCGAATTGGAGGGTATGCGCACCCAGTTCCAAGGTCTCTCCTTCCTTGACGGCCCGCGTATTGAAAGCCGCGTTCTCGAAAAACTGACCGAGCATGGCGACAGCCTTGGCCGTCGCGACAATCTGGATGTCAGGGTAGCGGCGGGCAAGTTCGACGATAAGGCTGGAATGGTCCGGCTCCATATGGTGGACCACCAGGTAGTCGGGCGTACGGCCTTGGAGCGCCGTTTCAAGGTTCTCCAGCCATTGTACTCCCTTCCGCCCGTCGACGGTGTCCATGACGGCCACCTTTTCGTCCAGGATGAGATAGGAATTGTAGGAAATGCCTTCCGGCACGATGTACTGGCTCTCGAAAAGGTCCAAGTCGAGGTCATCGACCCCGATGAAGCGGATGTCCGGTGTAATGTCTTTGATCATGACTGTCTATTTATCTTGCAAAGATAACGGCAATCGTTCAAAATAGCAACCCGGAAAAATGGGAAAATCGGCACGGGTCCGTTGGAATATAGGCGGACAGTGCTTAAATTTGCCGGAAAATGTCGACGGTCATGGACACGCCTGTCTCAGGAAACACAGCCTTCATCCAGGTCATCCTCCCGCTCCGCCTGGAGTGGGAGCCGTATTATGCCTTGCCGGAAGGTTTCGCGGCGCATCCAGGCGACCGTGTCCATGTCACCTTCGCCCATAAGGGCTATATCGGCGTCGTGAGCGCCGTCGATGTCGAACCGCAGGCAGCCCGGGAGCGTATCCTTCCCATCGGCGGTATTGCGGAAGGCCTTCCGACGGTCCGGAAGGAGGAAATCCAGCTCTGGCGAGCCGTCGCCGCATACTATCTGTGTACGGTCGGTGAGGTGTACAAGGCAGCCTACCCGGCCCGGAGAGTGGATGAGGAAGCTGTGGAGGCGCGTGTCCGGGAACGGCTCCTGGTCCGGATGGCCAAGTTGGAGGAGAAACTGGCGAAGGCTCGCAAGGATGAGACCCGGAACCGCTACCGGGCTGCCCTCGATGCACTCCGGTCCGGAAAGGGCCCGGATCCGGGCCCCGGTCAGGAAATCCATCTCACCCTCCCCCAGGAAACGGCTGTCCGGGAAATCCGCCAGGCCTTTGCAGCCGGCAAGACCGCCCTCCTGCACGGGGTAACGGGGTCCGGCAAGACCGAAATCTATCTCTCCCTCGCCAAGGAAACGCTTGCCGCCGGACGCAACGTTCTCTACCTGGTTCCGGAAATCGCACTCAGCCGCCAGCTGGAAGACCGGATCTCCACCGTCTTTCCCGGCCTCCAAGTCTTCCATTCCGCCGAAACGGTGGCCCGCCGCCAGCAGGTCGCCGCCCGGGTCAGGCAAGACGGGCCTTGCCTCATCCTCGGAACCCGCTCTGCCCTCTTCCTTCCCCACCACGACCTCGGACTCATCATCGTGGACGAGGAGCACGACACCTCCTACAAGCAGGATTCTCCCGCCCCCCGCTACAACGGGCGGGACACCGCCATCATGCTCGGCGTCATTCAGGGGGCTCCCGTCCTGCTGGGCAGTGCAACTCCCTCTCTTGAATCACTTTATAACGCTGAAAACGGGAGATTTGTCAAAGTCGACCTCAAGCAACGCTTCCACGAATCGGCCGACCCTGGAATCCTTTTGGTCGACACCATCGCAGAGCAGCGGAAACGGGGCATGGTCGGTAACCTTTCCCGCAAGCTTCTCGCCGAAATAGAGCGCACGCTCGAAGCGGGAGGACAGGTGCTCGTATTAAGGGGCCGCCGTGCCTATGCACCGACCGTCCAATGCACCGGCTGCGGCACCATCCAGAAGTGCCCGCGGTGCAACGTCCCCCTCAGCCTCCACCGCAATCCAGACCGCCTCGTCTGCCACTACTGCGGCCACTCGGAAGCTTACACCGGCCTCTGCAGTCAATGCGGCAGCCCGCTCCAGCCCCTCGGGGCCGGGACCCAGAAAATCGAAGAAGAACTCCAAGCCCTCTTCCCGCAGGCCCGGCTCTCCCGTCTCGACAGCGACACACCCGAAACCCAGGAGGCGGACATCATCAGAAGTTTTGCCGAAGGTAATATCGATATATTGGTTGGAACACAAATCGTTACGAAAGGTTTCGATTTCAAGGGGCTGACCCTGGTCGCCGTCATCCAAGCCGACAGCCTGGTCGGATTGCAGGACTTCCGGGCCGACGAACGTGCCCTGCAACTGCTGGAACAATTCCGCGGCCGGGCCGGACGACGCGGCAGGCCGGGCCTCCTCGTCATCCAGACCCGTGCCCCAGAGCACCCGGTCTACGTCCGGCTCTCCGGCCAGCCGGACGGGCGCCTTCTCCAAGAGCGGCGGTTGTTCGGATATCCGCCTTACACACGCATCGTCCAACTGGTCCTCCGGGACGAATCCCCGGACCGCATCGAGAGCATGGGCCACGGTCTCGTCCATGACCTTTCGGCCGCCCTGCCCGACGGTCCCACCATCATCGGGCCCTATCCCCCCGCCGTCGACCGGGTCTCCGGGCGCCATATCCGCCATATCCGTATCATGCTCCCGCGGGACAAGTCCCTCCTCGGGCGCAAGCAAACTCTCGCCACCACCGTCTCCATCTTCGAAAAAAACCGCCATTACACGGGCCATATCACCATTGACGTGGATCCAGTATAGGACAGGGAATCCCTTTTGTGGAACCTCCGGAGCGTTTGTGGAACAAATCTTGCGGCCTACCGGTTTTTTTTGTATTTTTGTGGGCTTATAACACCAAGTTTATGGGAAAGATCATTGCGATTGCCAATCAGAAGGGCGGCGTGGGCAAGACCACGACGGCCATCAACCTTGCCGCTTCCCTGGCCGTACTGGAGAAGAAGGTGCTCATCATCGACGCCGACCCGCAGGCCAACACGACCTCCGGCCTCAACTTCTCTCCGGACGACGGCCAGAAACGCACCCTGTATGAAATCCTGATCGGCAAGATCGGCGCTGATGACGCCCTTATCCAGACCGAGCTTCAGAACCTGCACATGATTCCCTCCCATATCAACCTTGTGGGGGCCGAAATCGAAATGTTGGAGTGGCAGGAGCGCGAATCGGTCCTGAAGAAGGCCCTGCAGCCCATCCGGGACCGCTACGACTACATCATCATCGACTGCTCTCCTTCCCTGGGATTGATCACGGTCAACTGTCTGACCGCCGCCGACTCGGTCATGATTCCGGTCCAGCCGGAATTCTTCGCCCTTGAAGGCCTGGCCAAACTGCTCCAGACCATCCGCCTCGTCCAAAACACCATCAACCCGCAACTCACCATCGAGGGGTTCGTGGTTACGATGTTCGACGGACGCACCAAGGTCCACAGCCAGATTGTCATGGAATTGCGGGAGCATTTCAAGGACATGGTGTTCAACACCATCATCCAGCGCAGCATCCGCCTCTCCGAAGCCCCGTCCCATGGCAAGCCGATCATCCTCTATGATGTGATGAACAACGGCACCTCCAACTACCTCAACCTCGCCAAGGAAGTCCTTGACAAAAACGAAAGATCCTGATGGCAAAAGTACAGCACGGCCTCGGGAAGGGCCTCAGCGCCCTCCTGGGCAACGAAAGCGATATCCGTGAACTCCGCAAGCCGGTCGGCTACATCAACAAGGAAGTCGTGGGGACCAAGGAGCAGCAGGACACTTCCGATATCCTCCGGATTCCGGTGGGGCTTATCGAACCGAATCCGTTCCAACCCCGTATGTCCTTCGACCAGGAATCCCTCCAGGAACTTGCCGATTCCATCCGCACCTTCGGTCTCATCCAACCCATCACCGTCCGCAAGGGCGGAAGCGGCAAATATCAGATCATCAGTGGAGAGCGGCGTTACCGCGCCTCCATCCTCGCCGGGATGGACATGGTTCCTGCGTATATCCGGGATGCCACCGACCAGGGCATGCTCGAAATGGCCATCGTCGAGAACATCCAGCGCGAGAACCTCGACCCTATCGAAGTGGCCATGAGCTACCAGCGTCTCATCGAAGAATGCCGCCTCACCCAGGAACAGATGGCAGACCGTGTGGGCAAGAAACGGGCCTCCGTCGCCAACCAGCTCCGCCTCCTGAAGCTGCCGGCCAAGGTCCAGCACGACCTCAAGGTCGGCCTCGTGAGCGTCGGGCACGCCAAGGTGCTCCTCGGTGTTGAAGACCCTAAGGTGCAGGAACAACTCTGCGACCTGATCATCCGGAACGGCCTTTCCGTCCGTCAATTGGAGGAAAAGATCAAGGCGCTTTCCCGGGGGGAGAAAGCAGGGAAGGAGCCGCAAGAGCTCCCCGACCTGTATTACCGTCTCCTGGAGAACGTCGGCCGCTACTTCGGCGACAACATCTCGCTCAAGCGTTCCGACAACGGCAAGGGCAGCCTCACCATCAGGTTCGACTCTGACGCGCAGATGGAAAAATTCCTCCAGGCACTCGATGAAATCCGCAGCTGAATGAAGCCGAGGCTCCTCATATCCGCCCTGGCCCTGGTCATCCCCCTCCTCCTTCCAGCACAGGTCCGGGACGACCAGTTCAAGCGGGATGCCTTCTCGCAGAACTACGCGGATTCCACCGACCAGGCGCAGCGGGACAGTTCCCAACTGTTCAACTTCCGGGAATATTTCGGCGGCCTTGCCCACAAGCGCCCGGCCAGCCTGAAGACCCTGTTCATGGGATCGACCGTTTTCATCGGAGGCGAGCAGGTCTACAACCGACAGTACTGGAAACTCCCCCTCGTCTATGGCGGCATCGGTGCCGGCATCGGTCTGGGTATCCATTTCAACACACAATACCATACGACCGGAGAAGAGAAGTACAAGGACTACAGGAGCTATGCCTACGGGGCCGCCGGCCTCGTCTATTGGGCCACCCTTCTGGACGGCGTATACAGCTACCGGAGCAACCGGTCTCCCGATCCGGCCAAATCGACCCTCTACTCGCTCCTGCTGCCTGGTCTCGGGCAGCTGTACAACGGCGAGTTCTGGAAGGTCCCCCTCTATTGGGGGCTGATCGGCGGAGGCGTCTATTTCTACACCAACAACAGCCGCAACTACCATCGCTTCAAGGATATCTACGATCTGGCCACCAGCGAGGACCCGGACGTGGAGAAGCCGCCGATCCCGGCCCAGACCGCCCTCTATTACCGCGACGTCTACCGCCGCTACCGGGACTACTCCGTCCTGGCCACGGCCGTATTCTATCTGCTCCAGATCATCGACGCCGATGTCTTCGCCTACATGCAGGACTTCGAGGTTTCCGACGACATCGCGCTGCGGGTCCAGCCGACCCTTATCGACATCCCCTATGCCATGACCCCGACGATGGGCTTGCGCATCGGACTGAGATTCTGACATGACATGAGAAAGACCATCATCCTTTTGACCACCGGCCTTGCCGCCGTCCTTGCCACCCTCCCTGCCGACGCCGGCATCTTCAACAAGAAGAGCCGCCGTGAACTGGAACGGGAGAACCGGCAGCTGCGGGAACGGCTCGATGCCCTCCAGCAGGAGATTACCTGGTACCAGAACGACATCAACGAGAGAGACAGCCTGCGCAACGAACTCGTCAGCCTCTATGAAGAGAACGAGAACAAGTTGGCCGCGGGGATGACCTCCGCCGACTATACCCCCGAGGTGACGGACAGCCTCCTGAGCGTCTGGTATCTCCACCGGCAGTCCCGCGAGAACCGGCAGGGAACCGGCTACAACATGGACAGCGTCCATTTCACGACACTCGTCCCCGACCAGGTCCTGATCGAGCGGCTGGAGAAGATGAACTCCTTCATCCGGCTCCCCTACAACGAGACCGTCAAGAACTACATGATCCTCTACTCCGAGAAGATGCCGGTGAAGATGGGGCAGATCCTCGGCCTGGCCCAGTTCTACATGCCGGTCTTCGAAGAGACCTTCCGCAAGTACGACCTCCCGCTGGAACTCAAGTACGTAGCCATTATCGAATCGGCCTTGAATCCCCGCGCCGTCTCCAGGGCCGGGGCCACGGGCATGTGGCAGTTCATGTATCCGACCGCCCGGAACTACGGTCTGAAGATCGACTCCTACATCGACGAGCGGATGGACCCCTACGCCTCGGTCGACGCTGCCGCCCGCTACCTGCGGGACGCCTACCGCATCTTCGGCGACTGGAGCCTCGCCATCTCCTCCTACAACTGCGGCTCCGGCAATGTCAACAAGGCCATCAAGCGCAGCGGCAGCCGTGACTTCTGGTCCATCTACGAGTACCTTCCCCGCGAGACCCGCGGCTATGTCCCAGCCATGGTCGGAGCCATGTATGCCATGAACTACGCCAAGGAATATGGGCTTGAACCGGCTCCAGTCCAGATTCCTGCCCATATCGACACGTTCCATGTGAAGAAGAACCTGCATTTCCGCCAGGTCAGCGAGATGATCGGTATCCCTCTTGATGATATCCGCGACCTCAACCCCCAGTACTACCGCGATATCGTCCCCGGCAACCAGGGAGAGCAAGTGTTCCGCCTCCCCTTCAACTATAGTGCCGACTTCATCGACCTGCAGGACACCATCTACCGCTACAAGGCGCAGGAGATGTTCTCCGCCCAGGTGGATGATGGTCGCGGGCGGGCTTCCGTCTCCAGTCCTGGCACCACCGTCCGGCAGGGCGGCACCGGAGCCTGGGTCTACTATACGGTCAAGCGCGGCGACAACCTCGGCAAGATCGCCCGGAAATACCACACGACTGTCTCCAACCTCAAGAAGTGGAACGGCCTCCGCAACGACAATATCCGCGAAGGACAGCGCCTCAAGGTCGGCAAACGCTAATGCGACCAGGTCGCCTGCAGTTGGAGCCCGGTTTGGCCGGGCTTTTCTTTCCGAAACATGTAACTCACTCTCCCATCGATGCGGAGACGGGCTTTCCGGAAGCGTTTCTTCCAGCTACTATAAGCGGATAAGGCTATGCCTCGTCCATAATAGGCCGGCACGGTGAAACAACCCGGGACATCGCGTTCATAGCAGTAGATACGGCTGGACCAAGCGTCGGCCCGGAAAACGGTCGACCGGAGCCACAGGATCCAGGCATCGCCTTGGAAACCACCTTCTACATAACCGAGCAGCCCCCAGTCCCGGCATTGCACGGCATGGAGGCGGGAGCGCCCCGACCAGCGTCCGTCGGACCAGGTCAAGTCCCAGCGCCCCTCCGTCCGGCGCCGTTCATAACTCCGGTAGCGGTCGGTCACCCGGAGCACAGAAGCCCATGCCGGAAAGACCTGCCAGTTCCAAAGCGCCACCGTCTTTATCTGGGTACGGTGCGGCTCCAGCCCGGGCAACGGCAGCAAGGCCGCATCCACGGTCAGCGTGGCAATCATACGCCGGACCGCGCTGCCGAAACCGGACCGACCGGCCAGGGTGATAAAACGCCCCGCCTGGTATTCCCCGCCCAACGCAACGGCATATTCTCCATACTTCTTCCCGGTATACCGGCTCGGGAGGGCACGCAACTGCACCGCCATCCTTCCTCCCTCTCCCAGCGGCACCCGGCTTCCGGCCAGGATAGCCGCCGGACCCGCTATTTTCCAAGCCGCTTCGCCGAACAGGTCCACTCCTTTCCAGCCATAACGTCCCTCCAGAGAGAGTTTCTGCCCGTTGCGGTCCGCCACGGTCGTCGCTCCCCCCTGCCCCTGCCGTCCCGTCCAGCCGACATGGAGACCGCCCTGCACCGAGAGGTCCTTCCGACCGGTCTCCATCCATGCCTTCAAGCCCGGGACCGACACGAAGGCCGTCGCGTCGAACCGTCCCCGGTGCCCGTCCCAGGCCACACCGCGGTGAGTCCCCGTTCCTGTGAATGACCAGGAGGGCGTCACCCCGGAAGCGCGCCGGGAAAAAGCCTGGAGAGTCGGCAACCCGGACAGAGAGAAACCGCTCCATTGGACAAGTCCCTGTCCGAAGCGGGCATTGAAGTCTCCGGCAAGCCACCTTCCATGTCGGGCCCGGTGCTGGACACAGGCTGTTCCAGCCTTCCCTTTCCAGGCGCATGCTGCCTCCATGTGCTCCGATCCGATCCGATACTTACCGCCGTAACCACGGTTTCCGCCCCGGAGGACTGCCGCCTGAGAGAGACGCAAGGTATCGACCTGTCCTGGCAGGGTCTGCGACGAGAGCGACAGGAAGGGCCGTAAAGCCAGCACCACCTCGGGCCCGAACCCGTCCACCAGTTCCAGTTCCCGCCAGGAAAAAATGTCGCCGGAACGCCTCCGGTAGTCTTCAAGGCTCGCCACCTGATAGGCAGACAGGAGGCCGGCAGAGAGCCCTCGCGCCGGCGCGTTCACTGACACGGGCCGTCCCCGGCAGGCTTCCAGCCTGTCCACGATTTCTTCATCCAGCTCTTCAACCGCTGAGGCCCCGGTCAGATACAGGGCGGCCCGGAGCACATCCTCCTCCTGGGCGGCGAGTCTCAGGCTCAAGAGACCCGCGAACAAGGTCATCATCCACTTCATATCCGTTGCATTTCCAGGTGAAGATAGGAAATCCGCACGCTCCGGCCGACGGAATGTTGATAACTTGTGTTGTTTCACGCTATAAATTTACGTTTCCGATGATTTTTTGCTAAATTTGCGACTTAACAAATGCGCCATGAGCAACACCATCCAACTCCACGACAAGACTTTCAAGCCTTACATTCCCTATGCGGACCTCGAGAAAGCCATTGACCGGGTGGCAGAACGGATCAACCACGACTACCGCGGATCGGCGGACATCCCGGCCCTCCTGTGCGTCCTCAACGGCTCCGTCCTGTTCACCGCTGAACTGATGAAGCGCCTCGACTTCAACCTCGAACTCATTTCTATGAAACTTTCCTCTTACGAAGGTACGGCCTCCACCGGTGAGGTCCGTGAAATCATGGGGCTGAGCGGAAGCGTCGAAGGGAAGCGGGTCCTTATCGTGGAGGACATCGTGGACACCGGCACCACCATCGAGAACCTGATCGCCACCCTCAAGGCGCACGGCGCATCCGAGGTCAAGGTCTGTACCCTGCTCCTCAAGCCGGATGTCTACAAGAAGGATATTCCCCTGGACTACGTGGCCATGGAGATTCCGAACCGGTTCATCGTGGGCTTCGGCCTTGACTACGACGGACTCGGCCGCAACAGCAAGGACATCTATGTAATCGACCAGTAATATGAAGTACTACATCCTCTTTGGTCCTCCAGGTGCCGGGAAAGGCACCCAGGCCGGCGCCATGGTGGAGAAGTACAACCTCCGCCACCTCTCGACCGGCGCCCTTCTCCGTAGCGAGATTGCCGCCGGAACCCCGCTCGGACGGCAGGCCAAGACCCTGATCGAAGCCGGTTCCCTCGTCCCGGACGAGGTCGTAGAAGGCATGATCGAGTCCCAGTTCAACCAGGCGGAAGGCGTGGACGGATTCCTCCTCGACGGATTTCCACGCACTATTGCACAAGCCGAATCCCTGGATGCCCTGCTCAACCGCCGGGGAGAGGAAGTGACGGCCGTCGTCTCCATCATGATCCCGGACACACTGATCCGCGAGCGCATCACCCACCGGGCCTCCATCGAAGGACGCGCGGACGATGCCCGGCCGGAAGTTGTCGATAACCGTATCCGCACCTACCATGAAAAGACGGAACCGGTGGCGGCATATTACCGGAAGGACGGACGCTATTACGAAATTGATGGTGCCGGCTCCATCGAAGAGGTCCGCGGACGGATCCGCAGCCTCATGGACCGCTTCTGAACCAGCCCGTACTATGAATGGAGCATCCGGTCCTCTTCGCTGAGGTCCGGGATGAGTCGTTGTATCGGCTTGAACCGGTAGAAGAAGCGGCTGGCGATGACCCGGAGGACCGTATAGGCCGGAATCGCGACCAACATGCCCATGGCCCCGCCGATATGCCCGGCGACCAGCAGGACGATGAAGATCTCCAACGGACTTGCCTTGATGCTCGTCGAGTAGATGAGGGGCTGGTAGATGAAATTGTCGATGAGCTGGGCCGCCATCATGATGGCGAAGATGACCACGGCGAACACCCAGATATTCACGTCCAGACCTGCCCCTGTACCGTATTTGAGAATCAAGCCGAGCACGACGCCGATGACTTCTCCCATGAGCGGGCCCAGATACGGGATGACGTTCAGCAGGCCGGCGATGAAGGCGATGCCGACGGCATAGCTGAAACCGATGCGGGCGATGAGCCAGAGTCCCAGGAAGTCTACAAGGGCCACGCCGATGATTTCCACGAGCAATCCGAGGAAATAGCGGGACAGGAGGAATTCGATTTCACGGATGGTCTTCTCCACCGACGGTTCGATGCGGTCCGGGACCAGCGCCCCGACAATCCGTCCGAACAGGTGCTCATCCTTGATGAAGAAGAAAGAGATGAACACGATGGAGAACAGCCCGACCGCCACGCTGCCGACCACCGAGGCCACGGAGCCGATCACGCTCGTCACGCTGGCGAGGTTGGTCACCTCCCGCAGTTTGTCAATCAGGACCGCCACCGCGTCGAAATCCGCCCCGAGGCCCGGGAACAAGCCCACGATCCATTGGTTGAAACGATCCAGCGGATGGCCGGACAGTCCGCGGCTGTTCAGCACAGAAGCATCCCGGATGATCCGCGTGACCACCGGGACGGCCTGGGTGATGACCAGGGCCAGCACCAGGATGATGATGCAGATGGTCAGGATGGACAGGAGCCAGTCCGGGGCGGACCGTCCCCGGAACCGGACCTTCCGGAGCCCCTGCATGACCGGCTGGCCGATGAGCGACACGACGAAGGCGGCGATGATGTAGACGAGTACGCTGCTGAAATACCAGCAGAGGGCCGCCACGATGGCGAAGACGCCGAGACTGATGAGGTACCGCGCCAGGCGGTCGATGCTTCTTTCCGCTTCCATGCCCGCAAAGATACACGAAAAATTGGATATATGAGGGGAAATCCGTACTTTTGCGTACCCAAACTCCCTACCTATGCTGCAGGTCTATTGCAAGAACACCCGCACCTCCCGGAAATATCCGGAAGGCACGTCCCTCGCCCAGATGCTCTCCGACTTTGAATTCGAGCGCCCCTATCCGATCGTGTCGGCCAAGGTCAACAATGTCTCCCAGGGCCTCAAGTTCAAGGTCTACCAGAACAAGGACATCGAATTCATCGATGTACGCGAATCGAGCGGCATGCGGGTCTACTGCCGCTCGCTCTGTTTCCTGATGTACAAGGCGGCCCTCGATGTCTTCCCGGAGAGCCAACTCTACATGGAGCATCCCATCTCGGGCGGCTACTTCTGTCACCTGCGCAAGGCGGACGGTACGGAACTGACCTGCGACGACCTCCTTCTCCTGCAGGCCCGGATGAAGGAACTGGTGGCGAAGGACCTGCCCTTCCACCGCTACGACGTCCAGACGGACCGCGCCATCAAGGAGTTCCGCAAGTCCGGCTACGACGACAAGGTCCGCCTCCTGGAGACCAGCGGCGAGGCCTACACCGACTACTACACCCTTGGCGACACCGCCGACTACTACTACGGAAAACTCGTCCCTTCGACGGGCTATCTCACCGTCTGGGGCATCCAGCCCTATTTCGACGGCATCCTCCTGCGGGTCCCCGACCGGCACGACCCGTCCGTCCTCGCCCCGTTCGTGGACCAGCCCAAGACCTACGGCATGTTCAAGGAGAACCTGCGCTGGAACATCATCATGGGGCTCAACACCGTCGGCGACGTCAACCATTCCATCCTCCAGGGGCAGGCCAGCGAACTGATCCAGATCGCTGAAGCCCTCCAGGAGAAGAAGATTGTCCAGATCGCCGAAGAGATCGACCGCCGCTACCGGGGCGAGCACCCCATGAAGGTCGTCCTCATCACCGGTCCCTCCTCCTCCGGCAAGACTACGTTCTGCAAGCGCCTCTCCATCCAGCTCAAGGCGTGCGGGCTCAAACCGATGTCCATGTCCACCGACGACTACTTTGTCAACCGCGTAGACACGCCCAAACTTCCGGACGGCAGCTATGATTTCGACAACTTCGAGACAGTGGACCATTCCCTCATGGAGCAGGACATCATGAAACTCATTGCAGGAGAAGAAGTTTCTGTCCCCGAATTCAACTTCGTCACCGGCCTGCGGGAATACAACGGCAAGACCCTCCGGCTCGGACCCGGGTGCATCCTCCTGATCGAAGGCATCCATGCCCTGAATCCGGTCCTTACCTCGGGCATTCCCGACAGCGCCAAGTTCAAGGTCTTCATCAACACCCTCACCGGAACCCTCCTGGACAACCACAACTGGATTCCGACGAGCGACAACCGGCTCCTGCGCCGCATCGTGCGCGACTACAACAAGGGGGCCTTCTCCGCCCGCGAATCCATCAGCCAGTGGCCCAAGGTCCGCGCCGCCGAGGAGAAGTGGATCTACCCCTTCCAGGAGACGGCCGACGTGATGTTCAACTCGGCCTACCTGATCGAGTTCGCCGTCCTGAAGAACCATGCCGAGCCCATCCTGCGGAGCGTCCCGCAGAACTGCCCGGAATATTCTGAAGCCCACCGGCTCCTGAAGTTCATCCACTACTTCACCCCTGTCCCCGACCGCGAGATTCCTGCCACCTCCCTCCTCCGCGAATTCCTCGGCGGTTCGAGTTTCAATCAGTAACGGATGAACGTCGTCGAAATCTCATAAAACTCGCAGAATTCCTCCAGGTTCCCGGCAGCCGGCATCCATCGGTTCCCAGGGCGCCGGAGATAATCAGTCCTATCCTGTATCCGCTCCCCTTCCACATATAAAAGAGAGGGGAAGAGGTCGTCCGGATCATCCGGGACGGAGCGGAAGCCTTGCTGTCCGTCGTACCGGTCCGTCTCATACAACATCAACCGGTTTCCGACCAGACGCCATTCCCCGAAGGGCAGAAGACCGTAGGTGTCCGACAGGTTGAAGACAAACCGCTGGGGATACTGGTATAGAGTGAGCGTCCGTGTCTTCTGGTCATAGAATGTGGCAAGGGGTTCGTAGGCAGGCACGGCTATCCGATTTTCCGTCGAATCCGCATCCCGGACCTCGCGCAACAAGGTCCCATAATAGCGGAAAGGAATCCAATGTCCGCGGAAGAACTCGTAATCCCGCAGCCGTGTCAACGCGTACGGCCCGTCGGCCTGGTACTTTTCATCCGCACCGACCGGAGCCTTGGAGACGGTTCCCTGCAAGAGGGACCCGATATCGCCGGGCGGATTTCCCAGGCTGAAGACGAATACCCTTGCCGTCCCATGCACCTTCATGCCGTGATAGGTGATCCCTTCTGTCGACAGGTCCAACAGCCGGTTAGGGACGCCGATGGTCAAAAAACCATCGCCCTCCAACAGGAGACACACATCCATGGAGTCATCGCCAGGCCTCTGTTCGGCGGCGACAAACTCATCGACGGCGTCCCAGACCTCATCCCACCGGCCCCCGCCCTGCCCGGACGAATCGATGGAAACCACCGCCAGGAGAAGCGATAAACATATGGTCTCTGTCGTTTTCATGGCCACCTACTTCAACATAGCGTCATTTTTTATATTCCACCTTACGGCAAATATAATGATTTATAGATAAAACGTACCGGGCCATGAAAAAAATCTTTGTATGCCGAACCTTTCCCCAGAACGGTCGGATTTTGTCGGAATGAAAAAACGTTAACAAAAAAGTTATAATATAAAACAATAATGTTTTGTATTATAATAATCAGATACCTATGTATAATCAGTACAGAAAACCGAACATCCAGATAGGGATGGAATGGCCGGAAGCGAATTCGAGGTCGTCCTTGACGAGATACCCGACTTCGGCATCTTTGATCTGCCGTCCCTTCTTGCCCTTGCCTCCGACTTCGAAGGTGATACCATCCATCTCGAAATCGGAAATCTTCGAGGAAGTAACCCGGTGGACCTGTGATGTCCAGACCAGGAAATCGGTCTCACGCATGTTGCCGGCATCAATGATTCCGTCCTCGGAAAGGGACCAGGCGATGTTGCTGTTGCCCAGGCTCCCGAAGGGCATTGAACATGCCGGAGCGGGTCAGATATTCGATATAATCCGGAATGCTGTTCCGGCTGATGGCGAGATCTGCACTGGATTTAGTGATGTGTAAAAAATAACCAGCCTCTGTTTGGAACGTGCCGCCCACGGCATATGAGTGAGGGGCCCGGCCGTCAGGCCGGGAGGAACGAGGACCCGAAGGGGCCGAAGGTGGAAAACTGAGGCTGGTTATTTTTTACTGATTCCTTCGTGCAATAAATTACAAAAAATGCACTGAATGCAGTGCATAAAAAACATTCACAGGACCGGATGCTCCACGGCGCATGAGTCCTGTGAATCAGTTTTTGGGGAGTCTTCTCTATTTCTGGGCAGGGGCGGCGGCCGGGGTGGCGGCCTGCGGCACCGGGCGGCCGGTGACCTGGGCGACGACCTTGTCGAATTCGCCTTCGGAAATCATCTTGCAATTGCCATTGAACTTGGCGTCGAGCTCCACCTGGAGGCGCTTGATATGCAGGTCGCCTTCCACCGTGCAGCCACTCTTCAGCGCAAGGGTATCCTTGACGTAGAAATTGCCGTGCATCGTTCCCCAGAAATCCACGTTCTGGCAGATGATGTCGCCTTTGACCGTCGCCTTCTCACCGACGACGACACGGCCCTTGGAATAGACCTTTCCGTCGAAGGTACCATCGATACGGAGGTCGTTGGGAGAAGAGATTTCGCCTTTGAACACAGTTCCGGCCGAAATCCGGCTCACCTCGTTGACATTGACAGGTTCCATTGTTTTAGCCATATTTTTTATATAATTATTCTTATACAAGCCCCTTGCCGTGGCAGTTCTTGTACTTGAGCCCTGAGCCGCAAGGGCAGGGATCGTTACGGCCGACCTTCTTGTCCACCCGGACCGGCATGCGGGAACGCTGTTCGGCGTTGGTGGAAAGCTGGGAAGGATCGTTGGTCCTCAGCTGGCTCAAGTCACGGCGCGGCTGCGGAGCGGCAGGGCGGGCCTCCCGGGCATCGTTGGCATCCCGAAGCGGGATGAAAGCACGCAGAAGGAAGGTCAGGACCGCCTCGTTGAGTTGCTCCAGCATTTCGGAGAACAGGTTGTAACTCTCCAGTTTATAGACCACGAGCGGGTCTTTCTGCTCGTAGGCGGCGTTCTGGACACTCTGGCGCAGATCGTCCATGTCGCGCAGGTGCTGCTTCCAGTATTCGTCGATCTGATAGAGGATGATGGTGCGGCTCAGGGCCTTGGCGATCTCGCGGCTCTCGGTCTCGTAGGCCTTCTTGAGGTTGACCGACAGGTTGAGCACCCGCTTGCCGTCGGAAATCGGGATGGCGATGTTCTCGTACATCGAGCCCTGCTTCTCGTAGACCTGTTTGATGACAGGATCGACCTTCTCGACCATCGTGTCCATACGGCGGTTGTAAACCTCCTGCATGTGTCCGCAGAGTTTGTCCGCGATGTCCTTCGGCTTGGCGTGCTCGTAGAACGCGGCATCGAAGCCGAGGTCGATGGAAAGAGTGGCGATGACGAACTCCTCGAAGGCTTCGAAGGTCATCCCCTCGGCCTTGTCGGCAATGATGTTGGCGGTATCCGACATCATGTTCTGCACGTCTATTTCAATCCGCTCTCCGGAAAGGGCGTTGCGGCGGCGGGCGTAGATGGCCTCACGCTGGTAGTTCATCACGTCGTCGTACTCGAGGGTACGCTTGCGATAGCCGAAATGGTTCTCCTCGACCTTCTTCTGGGCCGTCTCGATGGAGTTGGAGAGCATCCCGGAGACCAGGGCCTCATCGTCCTTCATGCCCAGACGGTCGACCACGCCGGCAATCCGTTCGGAACCGAACTTGCGCATGAGGTCGTCTTCGAGGGAGATGTAGAAGGTGGAAGAGCCCGGGTCGCCCTGACGGCCGGCACGGCCCCGCAGCTGGCGGTCCACCCGACGGCTGTCGTGGCGGGAGGTGCCGATGATGGCGAGACCGCCGGCCTCCTTGACATCCGGAGTCAGCTTGATATCCGTACCACGGCCCGCCATGTTGGTGGCGATGGTCACCTTGCCGGCCTGGCCCGCCTGGGCGACGATTTCCGCCTCCCGGGCGTGTTCCTTGGCGTTGAGCACGTTCGGATGGATACCGCGCAGGCGCATCATCCGCGCCAGGAGTTCGGACGTCTCCACGTCGGTGGTACCCACGAGGACTGGACGTCCCTCCTTCGTCAGTTCGACCACCCGGTCGATGACAGCGGCATACTTCGCCTTCTTGGTCTTGTAGATGATGTCGTTCTGGTCGTCACGGATGACCGGCCGGTTGGTCGGGATGACGACGACGTCCAGCTTGTAGATGCTCCAGAACTCACCAGCCTCCGTCTCGGCCGTACCGGTCATGCCGGAGAGCTTGTGGTACATCCTGAAGTAGTTCTGCAAGGTGATGGTTGCAAACGTCTGTGTAGCAGCCTCTACCTTCACATTCTCCTTGGCCTCCACAGCCTGGTGGAGACCGTCGCTCCAACGGCGTCCCTCCATGATACGGCCGGTCTGCTCATCGACGATCTTGACCTTGTTGTCGACGATGATGTAGTCGATGTCCTTCTGGAACATCGCGTAGGCTTTCAGAAGCTGGATGACAGTGTGGACACGCTCGCTCTTGAGGGAGAAGTCCTCCATGAGGGCGTCCTTCTTCTCGGCCTTACCGGCAGCGCTCAGGGAGGTGTCGTGCTGGATTTCGGCGATGGCGGAGCCCATGTCCGGAAGGACGAAGAAGTTGGGGTCGGAGACCGACTCGGCGAGGACCTCATGTCCCTTGTCGGTCATGTCCACGGTATTCTGGATTTCGGAGATCACGAAATACAGTTCGTCCGTGACCACCGGCATCTCACGTTCGTTATCCTGCATGTAGTAGTTCTCCGACTTCTGGAGGAGCTGCTTCATGCCCTGCTCGGAGAGGAACTTGATGAGCGGCTGGTACTTGGGAAGCCACTTGTGGCAGCGCAACAGGAGCTTGCCGCCTTCGGCCTCGTCCCCCGCCGCAATGGCCTTCTTGGCCTCGTTGAGGGTCTGGTTCACGAGGGCGCGCTGCTTGTTGTAGAGGTTCTCCACGTAAGGGCGGTATTCCATGAACTGCTCGTCGTCGGCCGCCTTGGACATCGGGCCGGAGATGATGAGCGGGGTCCGCGCGTCGTCGATCAGGACGGAGTCGACCTCGTCGACGATGGCATAGTGGTGCTTGCGCTGCACGAGGTCGCCCATCCTCACGGCCATGTTGTCGCGCAGGTAGTCGAAGCCGAACTCGTTGTTGGTGCCGAAGGTGATGTCGCAGTTGTAGGCCTTCTTGCGGGCATCGGAGTTGGGCTGGTGCTTGTCGATGCAGTCGACCGAGAGGCCGTGGAACTGGTAGAGCGGGCCCATCCACTCGGAGTCGCGCTTGGACAGGTAGTCGTTGACGGTGACCACGTGGACCCCCTTGCCGGCCAGGGCGTTCAAGAACACCGGGAGCGTCGCGACGAGGGTCTTGCCCTCACCGGTCGCCATCTCCGCAATCTTGCCCTGGTGCAGGACGATACCGCCGATCAGTTGGACGTCGTAATGGACCATGTCCCAGGTGATTTCGTTACCGCCGGCGACCCAGTGGTTCTGCCAGATGGCGATGTCGCGGCCCCCGTGGAGCACGCCATCGCCGAGGTCGCTGCCGCCCCGATGCTCGATCCGCACGAAATCCCGTCCCGCCGCGGCGAGGCCGCGGTCGAAATCCGTCGCCGTCACCTCCACCTCTGCATTCTCCGCAAAGCGCCGGGCCGTGGACTTGACGATGGCGAAGGCCTCAGGGAGGATCTCCTCCAGCACCTTTTCGATAGCTTCGTCCTCGTCCTTCACCAACTTGTCGGACTCGGTGGCCAACACTTCCTTCTGGGAAACAGGGATATCCTTCTCCAGCTCAGCCTTGATCTCCACGATCCGGCGCTCGAAGGGCTCTTCGACGGCAGCCACCCTGGCCCGCAGAGAGGCGGTGCGCTCCCGGAGCCCGTCATGGGACAGTTTGTCGATGTCCGGATAGACAGCCAGGATGCGGTCCAGGATGGGCCTGATCTGCTTCATGTCCCGGTCGGACTTCGAGCCGAAAACCTTCTTCAATATGTCTGCTAAAGCCATAGATACTTCTCCTTTAATATCAAATCCCACAAATTTAACTATATTTTACGGGATAATCAAAAATATATTATCTTTGCGTTTCATGGAAGGAAGTGAGAACAGCCGTATCGCCAAGAACACCGCCGTCATCTATGTCCGGATGGCGGTCACAATCGTCGTGGGACTCGTCACGAGCCGGCTCGTCCTTCAGGCCCTGGGAGCCTCCGACGTGGGCATCTACAGTGCGGTCGGGAGCACGGTCGCCCTCGTCTCCTTCATCACGGGTGCCCTGACGGCCACGACCGTCCGGTTCATGAACTTCGAGATGGGAAAGCCCGGCGGTGACACCAACCGGATGTTCAACATCTGCCATGTCATCCACATCGGCGGGGCCCTCGTCCTGCTGCTCCTGCTGGAATCCGTCGGCCTCTGGTACATCCATACCCACCTCAACGTGCCGCCCGGCAAGGAGGACGACGCGATGTTCGTCTTCCAGGTCTCGACCCTTGTCGCCTGCCTCGGCATCGCCAACGTCCCCTTCCAAAGCCTGTTCAATGTCCATGAGCGCTTCGCCACCGTCGCGGTGGTGGATATCGTCAACGCCCTGGTGAAACTCGGCCTTGTCGGCAGTCTCTTCGCCTGGAACGGCGACGGCCTCCGCCTCTACGCCGTCCTGATGAGCGTCACGACGTGGATTTCCTTTGCCGCCTACCATCTTCTGAGCCGCCGGAGGTGGCCCTCCATCGTCCGGTGGAAGCCGGTCCGGGACCCGGTGGCCTACCGGGAAGTGCTGGTATTCAACAATTACAACCTTCTCTCCTCTGCTTCCCTGATCGTCCGTTCCCAGGGCTCCAACATGCTCATCAACTTCTTCTTCGGGACGACGGTCAATGCCGCCTACTACTATGCCGGAACGGTGCAGAACTACGTGAACCAGTTCATCGCCAACTTCGACACGGCCGCCGCCCCGCAGATCACCCGGAATATCAGCGCCGGTAATCCGGAACGTTCCCTGCGCTTGACCGAGACGACCTGCCGCATCTGCATCCTGCTCCTGCTCCTCCTGCTGTTTCCCCTCTGGAGCGAACTGGACTTGATCCTGCACCTGTGGCTGGGAGCCAAGATGCCGGAAGGGACTGTCCTCATGTGCCGATGGACCCTCCTGATTGCCGCCGTCTCCTCCACCTCCGCCGGAATTGCCCAGCTGATCAATGCCTACGGCCGTGTAAAATGGTACAAGATCCAGTTTGCCGTCCTCTACCTTGCGAGCCTCGCCGTGGGCTGGCTGCTGTTCCGCTCCGGTCATCCCGCCTATACCATCATCATCGCCTTCGTCGCCGCCGATGCTCTCAGCCGGATCAACCAGCTCATCCTCCTCCGCATCCAGTTCCGCTTCCCCCTCGGACGTTTCCTCCGGCACGCCTACCTGCGCCCGCTTGCCGTCGCCGCCGTCATGGTCCTCTATCTGTTTCTGTACAAGCTGCTTCCGTTGGAATCGACAGGCATGCAGCTGGTCGGCCTCGCCGTCACGCTCGCCGTCACGGCCGCCGCCATCCTCCTGATCGGCCTGCGTCCGTCCGAGCGCAAGCGCATCCGCAAGTTCCTCTACCGGAAATGGCATGCGTGGGAACTCGACCATTGCTATGCACAAGCCGTCCAGCGGGACTGGAAGAAGCGTTTCGGCCACCGCATCGACTGGGACCATCCGCAGGACCTCAACGAGAAGATCCAGTGGCTGCTGTACCGGTCGGACACCACGCAATGGGCCCGGCTCGCCGACAAGGTCCGGGTGCGCGACTATGTCACGGAAAAGGGACACGGCGACCTCCTGGTCCCCCTCCTCGGCACCTGGAAACGGTCGGCCGACATCCCCTACGAACGCCTCCCGGAGCGCTTCGTCCTCAAATGCAACCATGACAGCGCCTCCACCCGCATCATCGGCCCCGGGACCGACCGGACCGCTGTCGGCGAAGGCCTCGACGCCGCCCTGAAGGTCAAGTACGGCTACCGGCTCGGCGAACTGTACTACAACGATATCACGCCCTGCATCCTTGCCGAGGAATACCTCGACAGCGGGACGGAGGTCCCTGTCGACTACAAGGTCTGGTGCTTCGGCGGACGGCCCTGGTGCATCTGGGCCTGCGAGGGGCGCACGGCCGACCATGTCGACGTCAACATCTACGACCTGGACTGGAACGTCCGTCCGGAAGTCTCCGTCGGCACGGCCCACTACCGGGTCGGGAACGGGCGGCTCCCCCGCCCCGTCACCCTGGAACGGATGCTCCAGGCGGCCGCGGATCTCTCGGCCGGCTTCCCGGAAGTGCGGGTCGATTTCTACGAGGTCCGGGGCCGTCTCTATTTCGGAGAGATGACCTTCGCCGGGTCGGCCGGCCGGATGGACTATTTCACACCGGAATTCCTCCGCGAAATGGGAGACCAGGTCACGCTTCCCCGGTAAGGTACGCCCCGGGCGCAGCTGTGGCCCTGCGCATCTCCCGGATGGCGTGGATCTTTCCGACAATCTGACGGAAATACCTGAACGGCAAGAGCGAACGGTACTTCACCGTCTTCACCGCTGTAAATAGAAAGACATAGAGCATCCGCTCCCATAGGGGGCGGTTGATATTGCAGAGCCGGCAGAGCGACCCCATGAAGTAGTTGCGCCGGACCACCTTATCCAACGCTTCAACCCGGAAGGCCCGGTCATGGACAGCCGCTGCGGCAGGAACGATGCCGACTTTCATCCGATGGTAACGGACCCGGTCGCAGTAGTTGTCATCTTCGCTATAGAGCGGGAAGAGCGGAGCGAAGAAGCCGACCTTCTCCCAGGCGGCCCGGGAGACGAGCCAGTGGGCCGCCATCACCCGGGGCACTTCCCGCACTCCGTCCTGCAGCGGCCCCGCCTTCGGCAGGACATGCGCGGCAAACAGCGGGTCGTAGTCCACGCCGCCTGCCTGCATCTGCAGGGGGCTGAGGACGGCGTAGTCCGGATGGTCCTCCATCGCCGCCGAAAGCCGCTCCAGCGTATCCGGCAGGAGCCAGGCATCCTGGTTGAGGAGGTAAACGGCATCATAACCATGCTCATGGGCATAGCGCATGCCCAGGTTGTTGGCCCGGCCGAAGCCGAGGTTCTCCCGGCTCCGCACCAGCACCGCCTCCGGGAAACGCGCCGCCACCCGGTCCGCTGTCCCGTCGGACGAGGCGTTGTCCACGACAAGCAGGTCCGCCCCGGTCACGCTTCCGAGGCACCGGTCCACCCAGGCGAGACCGTTGTAGGTGACGACGATGACAAGAATCTTCATGACAAAAGGTCCTTCAGACGCCCCCAGGCGTTCTTCGACCGGACGGCCAGGCGGTAGAGCAGCATCGGCACCCGCCCGTACAGCCGGGCCTCCAGCCCCGCGTCGGGAACATGCAACCGCACGAAGGCGGTCCATTCGTCAAGGTACGGCTTCTGCTCCGCGGCGGGCAGCCGTCCGATGAAATCGTACTGCGTCTTGACGACACGGCGTACGATGCCCCGGAGCAGCGCCTGTTTCCGTACCCCGTCGACGGGGTGCGCCTCCACGAACGCCACGACATACCGGCGCTGGGCCATCTGCTGCGGCATCTTGCGGGCGAGCACAGAAGGCTGCATCGTCTGCCCCTCCCGCCCGACGCGGTAGCAGTACAGCGGACGGCCGAGATAGACATAGGTCCGTGCTGCAATGACGGGGGCGACGAAGAGGATGATATCGTCATAGAAGGTGTGTTCCTGGAACAGCGGCCAGAACGGCTGCAGGAGCGAGGTCCGGTACAGGCATGTCTGGAAGATGGTCTGCCGGTAGCCGGAACGCCGGAGCGGCCAGGTGTGGGTCTCGAAATCATAGACCCGCCCTGCCTCCAGGCCGACGACGGCCGTCTTCTCCCGGTAGCCGTCCGCCTCGAAGCAGAGGACCTGGTCGGTCATCACGAGGTCCGCCTCCGCCGTATCGAGATAGTCCATCACCTCCGGCAAGCCTTCCAGCCAGTCGTCGCTGTCGAGGAAGGCGAGGTAACGGCCCGTCGCCGCCTTCAGCCCCACATTCCAGGCCGAGCCGTGCCCCCCGTTCTCCTTGTCAATGACACGGAAGGTGCCGGGGAAACGTACCTCGTACTCCCGGGCGATGTCGGCGGAACGGTCCGGGGTACCGTCGTTGACGACGATGACCTCCAGGCGCCCCATTCCTTCCTCCAGCACCAGCGAATCCAGGCAGGCGCGGATGTACGCCTCCACCCGGTAGACGGGAACGACGACAGTGAGGGTCTTCTCCATACCCTAAAACTCTTTGATGTCCAAAACCTTCCGAATGACCGGAGCCATATCGTAATAGCGGTATTCGGCAAGCCGGCCCCCGAAAACGACATCCGGTTCGGCATCGGCCAAGGCCCGGTAACGTCCATACAGCGCCGCATTGCGCGCATCGTTGACGGGATAGTAAGGTTCGATGCCCGGGGACCATCCGACAGAATATTCGCGGGAGATGACGGTGCGGGGGACCTCCAGACCGGGCTCGAAATGCTTGTGCTCGATGACCCGGGTCCAAGGCACAGCGCGGTCCGTGTAGTTGACGACGGCCGTCCCTTGGAAATCGGTCCGGTCCAGGATCTCCTGCTCGAAACGGACGCTCCGATATTCCAGCGGTCCGAACCGGTAGTCGAAATAGGCGTCCACCGCCCCGGTGAAGAGCACCTTCCGAGCCAGCGGACGCAGGGCGGCCCTCTCCTGAAGGTAGTCGATGCCGGTGCGGGTCTCGATGCCCGAGAGCAAGCCTTCCACCAGACGGTTGTAGCCGCCTTCGGGAATCCCCTGCCATGTGTCGTTGAAATAGTTGTTGTCGTAGATGAAGCGCACCGGCAGCCGCCGGATGATGAAGGCCGGTAGTTCGTTGCACGGCCGTCCCCACTGTTTCTCGGTATAGCCCTTGACCAGCGTCTCGTAGATGTCCCGGCCGACCAGCATGAGGGCCTGTTCCTCCAGGTTCTGCGGCTCCCTTCCTGCCAGAGCGCGGGCGACGTCTGCCCGCTGCTCCTCGATGACAGCCCGCGCTTCGTCGGCCGTCGTGACACCCCACATCTGTGAGAAGGTGTTCATGTTGAACGGGAGGTTGTAGCGGCGCCCCTTGTAATCCGCCACCGGCGAATTGATATAGGGGCGGAAAGGGACGATACTGTTTACGAAATCCCAGACCTCCGCGTCGGAGGTGTGGAAGATATGCGCCCCGTAGGTATGGACCCGGATCCCCTCCACCTCTTCCATGTAGGTGTTGCCTCCGAGATGGTTCCGCCGGTCGATGACGAGACACTTCCGGCCCGCTTTCCTGGCCAGGTGGGCGAAGGTAGCGCCGTACAGGCCCGCTCCGACAATGAGATAATCGTACATGGGTCAAGATTTGAAAAGGTGGTCGTACACTTTCAGCAACCATTCTGCCAGCGAGAAACGACCGCGCCGGAAATGCTTGCGGAGACACCGGTAACGGCGGGTGCGCAGCAGATACAGTTCCTCCCCGCAGAGTGTATGGGTACAGGAAGCAATCCCCTCGAAGGGATCTTCCACCGTACGGAGGATGGCCTCGGACAATTCTCCGCCCTGCACAGCCTCCAGCACAGAAGGGTCGTTGAGCAGGAATAACTTTTCGGAAGGATTCGTCGTAAGATAGTGGACGACAAATGCTTCCTTGAGATATTTGATGCCATGCTTGAGCTGGCAGTTCCATCCGTCAGGAAGCTCCTGCAGCGGATGTCCTTGTTCAAAATCGGTCTTGGCAAGGGCCGGCTGGTCCATCCATAAGCCGACTTTCCAGCAGGCGCGGAGGTTGTCCTGCCAACCCTGGAAGAAAGCGCGGGTCTGCGCATCTTCCCGCACCAGCATCACTCCGCCGTTGAAATAGCGGTCCTCCCCTTCAACGGGCCAGCCGAGCCGGGCCCCGGCATGGAGGTTCGCTTCCCGGTAGGGACTGTCGCGGAACGCACAGTGCGCATCCCGCACCGCGGCAAGCCGGAAAGGGATTCCGTCGATGGAATCCAGCGGACGGACGATGACGGTATCACAATCCACATAGAGGAAATCACCCCCGACATACAGCCCCATCCCGGTCTTGAGCAGGCGCGAGCGCTCCTGCGCCGTCAAGTCCTCCGGCAGGTCGATGACGACCTTTTCGTCCACGTAGCGGAGCAGTTCCGCCCGCGGGCCGGCGAATGTCCGGTCGCTGACATGGTCTGTCAGAAGGACGATATGCGCCCCGGGTGTATGCCGCTTCACCGAATACATCGATACGAAGGCCTGTCCCAGATACAGGTCCCCCGGCCCGCTGACCAGTACATACAGTACTTTCGTCTTCATGCTTCCAACCATTTCAACAAAGATAGGCATTTTCCGGCAATAAATTGCAAGCATTCCAGGCCGCGCACGGCATGTCTCGAAACTCCCTGACAATCAACAGCCTGCAAAACACCCCGTGCCCGGTCTGCCTCTTTCGGGACAGGCCGGGCACACGGGGTTTTATAAGCATTTGAGTAAAAATACGTTACACAAATGGACGTGCGCAGCCTATTCCGGCTTGTAGGAGTCCTTCAGGGCCGTGGTCTTGTTGAAGACGGGATGTTCCGGAGTGGAATCCCTGTCGAGGACGTAGTAGCCGGTGCGCTCGAACTGCACGGCGAGGCCGGAGGTATCCTCCAGGAGGGCGGGTTCAGCATAGCCGGTGCCCACGACGAGGGAGTCCGGATTGAGGAAGTCCTTGTAGTCCTTGTCCTCCGGGACCTGCGACATGTCGGCGAGGGTGAACAGGCGGTCGTAGTTGTGGAGTTCGACCCGGACAGCGTGCGGAATGCTCGCCCAGTGGATGGTTCCTTTGACGGAACGCCATTCGCCGCCGCCCGGACGGGTGGCCGGATCGTAGGTACATTTCAACTCAACAATCTTTCCATCAGCATCTTTGACCACCTCGTTGCACTTGATGATATAGGTATATTTCAACCGCACCTCACCGTCTGGTTTGAGGCGGAAGAACTTCTTGGGCGCATCCTCCATGAAGTCGGCCCGGTCGATGTAGAGCTCGCGGGAAAACGGGACCTTGCGGGAGGCTCCTTCCGGATCGGCCGGATTCAGCGGGCAGTCGAACCACTCGACCTGGTCCTCCGGATAGTTCGTCAGGGTCACCTTGACCGGATCCTGTACGACCATGTAGCGGTTGGAGCGGGCGTTGAGGTCCTGGCGGACGCACCATTCGAGCAGTTGGATGTCCATGAGTTGGTCGCGCTTGGAGACGCCGATCTTCTCGCAGAACATCTTCAGCGCCTCGGGCGTGTAGCCGCGGCGGCGCACCCCGCACAGGGTCGGCATCCGGGGATCGTCCCAGCCGGAGACCAGCCCCTTCTGCACGAGTTCGAGCAGTTTCCGCTTGGACATCAAGGTGTACGTGAGGTTGAGCCGTGCAAATTCATACTGGTGAGACGGATAGATGCCGAGGGTCTCGATAAACCAGTCGTAGAGCGGACGGTGGACGTCGAACTCCAGCGTGCAGATGGAGTGGGTGATGTGCTCGATGGAGTCGCACTGCCCGTGGGTGAAGTCGTACATCGGGTAGATGCACCACTTGTCGCCGGTGCGGTGGTGATGGGCGAACTTGATGCGGTACAGGAGCGGGTCCCGGAACATCATGTTCGGATGGGCCATGTCGATCTTGGCCCGCAGCACCTTCTCCCCTTCCGCATACTTGCCGTCGCGCATCTCCCGGAAGAGCCGCAGGTTCTCCTCCGGCGTCCGGTTCCGCCAGGGGCTGTCCACGCCCGGCTTGTCCAC
>JAFUZO010000023.1 GCA_017476575.1 Bacteroidales bacterium
AAAGATTTATGAGGATATTTTTAGGCATTTTGTTGACAGGATGAGGGAGTGTAGCGGTGGCTACATGACCGAAGAATGGCGACAAAATGGCAAAAAAAGATCATAAAGATTGAAGTTGATAAAATTTAAACAGCTTCTTAAACAATCATGTTTATGAAACTGAAAATTCTAATACTCAGCCTCTTACTGGTGGTCTGCCTGGGGGCGGAAGCCCAAACGGCAAAGGCAGGGCCGCAATTACACGAAGTGAAAGAGGCGGTTATGCATCTGGATTCAGTGGTGACGGCATTGCATGGATGGAAGGCGGGGAGGCTGCCACAAGGATCGCTTGAAGAGAGTCGGAAGATCTGGCAGACATTCAGGGAGTCGGTATACGAGGGGGAATACAAGCATGCCCTAGATTTATACTTTGGAGAAAACGCGGACGGGGAAAAGAATGCGGGGAACTTTTTGCTGGTCTTGATGTATTCGTCCCAGCGCTACCGTTTCTTTTCTGATGTGTTGCGTCCTCTGCTGGGGGAATTCATGGGAAAGGATGCGGCCTTGGAAATGTATGTAGATATCCTTCGATTGGAAAAAGAGATGGAGGACCTGGCCGCGTGCCTGGCCGCCATCGAACGGGAGAGGAGCGCAATCCAGGCGTATTGACAAGCATTCTCCCCACCTATCGGGCCTTGAAATAACGGGACTTGAGCCAGTATGCGAAAATGGGGTCCTGGAAGGAGAGTTCGCCGGCTTTGCTGTCAAGGATATCTTTCTTTATCAGGGTCTTGAGGGAACGTGAAGCGGACGTTGCGCTGCTGATATGGTATTTGTACATGGTCTCGGCGCTTGTAACGGCTTTTTCGCCGGCGACCACGGCATGCAGGTAGCAGATCTGCTGGAAAGTGAAGGTCTCCATGAGGTTTGCAAACAGGAGGCTGAGTTGCTCCACGAGAGATTCATGGGCCTTGGCGACAATCTCTTCCGTGCAGTCATCGGCCGTTCTGAGCCAAGAGAGTTGGGAGAGTTGCTGCGTGTAATAGGGATGATTGTCGGTAAGAGAAACAATCTTCAGGCAGGCTGCATCCGTAATCTCTTTCCCGGTGGAATGGAAACGTTCTCTTATGAAGGAGACAAGGTGTTCCGTGTCGATCTTGTCCAGAAAGAAAAGGTCACCGAATTTGTAGAAAGGCATGGACGGGTCTGCGAAGACTTCCATCATCATGTGCCGTTTGCTCCCATATAGGCAATAACTTGCCTTTTGGTGTTGTTGCCAATGTGCCCGGAGTTTTCTTTGGAAGAAAAGCGGATCTTCAAATTCGGCAACATTCTGGAATTCGTCGATGCAAACCACTATCTTGATGTCTTTGGCGATGGCCAGGCGCTCAGGAAGGTCGAGGATTTCATCAGGAATCCTCTTCATCTCTTCCCAGTCGAAGTCGATGGAGACTTCGTTCATCGGATCGGCGCCGATAGAGATTTTGGGCACGAGCCGCGTAAAGAATCTCCTGGCATTCTCGACGGCTTCATCCCATCTGGTGGCAGTCCCTTGGATCAGGCTCCGGGCAAAAGCAGTGTAGAACTGCTCTTCGCTCCTGACATTGAAAAGGTCGACCACGCAGATTTTCAGTCTCTTATCTTCATGTTGTGCAAGGGTCGCCGCCTTATGGACAAGGGAACTCTTTCCCCAGCGTCTGGGAGAAATGATGATGGTGTTGATAAGGGATTCAAAGTTATTCACAAGATGGGCTGTCTCTTGCTGCCTGTCCGTGAAATTCTCTGCTGTGGCAATTCTGCCGAATATGAAGGGGGCTTCCATACACTGTCTTTTTAATCGCGATAAAGATATGAAACAAAAATGGTAATTACAAAAAATGTAAATACCTTTTTTGATATAATTCTGGCAGATTGCGGATAAATCGTTATCTTTGCCGGACAAAACGGACAGTCATGGCTGAATCGAATTTCATCGACTATGTGAAGATATTCTGTGCAAGCGGGCACGGCGGGGCCGGGTCGGCGCACCTGCACAGGGCGAAGTATGTACCGAAGGGCGGGCCCGACGGAGGTGACGGCGGACGGGGCGGACATATCATCCTCCGGGCCAACCCGCAACGCTGGACGCTCATCCACCTGCGCTACCGCAAGGTCGTGCGGGCGGAAGCCGGCGAACCGGGCGGGGCCGCGCTCCGTAAGGGGAAGAACGGCACCGACATCGTCCTCGAAGTTCCACCCGGCGTCGTCGTGAAAGATGCGGAGACGGAAGAGGTCATCACCGAACTGGTGGAACCCGGACAGGAATACATCCTGTGCAAGGGCGGCCGGGGCGGGCTCGGCAACAACTACTTCAAGTCCGCCACCAACCAGACGCCCCGCTACGCCCAGCCGGGCGAAGAAGGGGTCGAAGGCTGGTTCATCCTGGAACTGAAAGTGCTGGCCGACGTCGGCCTGGTCGGCTTCCCGAACGCCGGGAAATCGACCCTCCTCGCCGCCATCACCTCCGCCAAGCCGAAGATCGCAGGGTACGCCTTCACCACCTTGGAGCCGAACCTCGGCATCGTCCGGTACCACGACGACCGCTCCTTCGTCATGGCGGACATCCCGGGCATCATCGAGGGCGCCCATGAGGGAAAGGGCATCGGCATCCGCTTCCTCCGCCATATCGAGCGGAACTCCGTGCTGCTGTTCATGGTCGCCGCCGACGAGGATGATGTCGCCAGGGCCTACCAGGTCCTGCTGGACGAACTGGAGATGTACAACCCCGAACTGCTCGTGAAGGACCGTGTCCTCGCCGTCACCAAGACCGACCTCATCGACGGGAAGCAGCAGAAAAAAATCGAGAAGGGACTGCCACAGGGTATCCCGCACGTGTTCATCTCCTCGGTCGCCCAGACCGGCCTCAACGAACTGAAGGAAGAGCTCTGGAGGGCCCTGAATCCATGATCCTGGACCGCCTCATCGAGTTCGACCAGGCCGCCACCCTGTATCTCAACAGCTTCCATACGCCGTTGACGGACTCGTTCTGGATTGTCCTGTCGGACGTCCGGGTCTGGTTCCCGGCCTACGGGTTCATCCTGCTGATGATGTTCCTGCGCCTGGGATGGAGGAAGGCCCTCATCGTCCTTCTTTCCTGCATCGCCACCGTCATCCTGGCGGACCAGATATCCTATCATGTCAAATATGCCGTGGAAAGGCTGCGGCCCTGCTATACCGCGGCCATGATCGAGAACGGCATCCACCTACCCCTCCCCCGGAAAGGACTCTACGGCTTCTTTTCCGGCCATTCCAGCAATGTGTTCTCCTTCATCGCCTGCTCGCTCGTGGGCTTCCGCAACGACGGGGAGCACAGTTACAACGCCTATATGTGGTGGGGCTTCGTCTGGGCCGCCCTGGTCGCCCTGTCCCGGGTCATGACCGCCATGCACTTCGTCGGTGACATCCTGGTCGGCATGGTCTTCGGACTGGTGCTGGGCTATCTGACCGGCTACACCACCCGCTTCATCATCCTGAAGTGGGTGGAGAAAGAACCGATTGAATGGAAATCCTTCTGGCACAGCGCCCTAAAGCGCAGGAAGCACCTTTTCCATCCGGATTCCGCGTGAGCCTTTGACGAGGATTGTCGCGCCCTCCAGCGGGTTTCCGGCCAGCCAGGCAGCCAGCTGGTCCGAAGTGGCGAAAAGCCGGACATAAGGCCGACAGCCGACATTGGCTACAGCCTTACGGAATTCATCCCCGACCAGGAAGGCCTGCGACAGGCCGCATCCGTCCAGACGACGGACCACTTGCATGTGCTCCCAGACCGAATCTACGCCCAATTCGCGCATATCTCCCAACATGACGACCTTATGGCTGTCATGCAGGGTCGTGAAGTTGTCCAGGGCGGCAGCCATCGAGGACGGATTGGCATTGTACGCATCCTCGATCAGGACATTCCGCTCCGTGCGGACCATCTGCGAACGGTTGTTGGCCGGCACGTAGGCCGTAATGGCTCCGACAGCCTCTGCGAGGGATACGCCGAAAGCCTGTCCGATAGCGATGGCAGCCAGCACATTGGCGGCATTGTAAGCCCCGACCAGGTGCGTTTCCACAAGCATCCCGTCGATGCAGAGACGGAGGAAAGGAGTTTCCGACGTGGTCGGAAGCACCTCTTGGACAGCGCCATACGGAAGGGTCTCCAGCCCCCGCTGCGACGCCATCTCCACCAGTACGGGGTCGGCGGCATTGACAAAGGCCTTCCCGCCGTGGGCGGCCAGGTAGTCGTACAACTGTCCCTTCGCCCGTTTCACCCCATCAAAACTGCCGAAACCCAACAGATGGGCCTTGCCGACATTCGTGATGAGACCGTAGTCGGGCCGGCTGACCTGTACCAGCTTCCCGATGTCGTCCGGATGGTTGGCGCCCATCTCGATGACGGCGATCTCTGTCTCCGGAGTGATGCTGAGGAGGCTCAAAGGGACACCGATGTCGTTGTTGAGGTTGCCTTCCGTGGCCGTGACCCGGTGCCGCGTCGAGAGGACCTCCCGGATAAGTTCCTTGGTGGTGGTCTTGCCATTGGTCCCGGTCAGTCCGATGACCGGCAGCCGACGCTCCCCGAGCACATGTTCCCGGTGCCAGGCCGCCAGGTCCTTCAGGGCCGCAAGCGTATCGGGGACCTTGATGAGGCGCGGGTCCTCCTCTACCACATATTCATTGACCACCGCATATGCGGCCCCGGCATCAAGGGCTGCCATCGCGTAGGCATTGCCATCGAAATTCTCCCCTTTCAGGGCGAAGAAGAGCTGGCCCGGCCGCAGGGAACGGGTATCGGTATTGACGCCGGACGAGGCGCGGAAAAGCTGATATAATTCGATGATGTTCATAATGTTCCTGTACTGCCGAAGCCGCCGGCGCCACGGGATGTGCCGTCGAGGACGTCTACTTCCTCCCATTCCACCCGTTCATGGCGGGCGATGACCATCTGGGCGATCCGCTCGCCCGGTACGATCTCGAACGGTTCCCCGGAGAGGTTCACGAGGATGACCTTGATCTCGCCCCGGTAATCGGCATCGATGGTGCCCGGCGTGTTCAGGACGGTGACACCATGCTTGGCTGCCAGGCCGCTGCGGGGCCGCACCTGAGCCTCATACCCTTCCGGCAGGGCGATATACAGGCCGGTCGGGACCAGGATCCGCTCCAGCGGTCCAAGTGTCACGGGCGCATCGAGGGCGGCCTTGAGGTCCAATCCGGCAGACAAAGGAGTTGCATACGCGGGAAGCGCATACGGAGATCGGTTGATAATCTGTACTTTCATATTACTTCGGGGCAATCATATAGAGCACGGCGGCGATGCCGGTATAGATGATGTTCGGCAGCCAGATGGCGACGGAGGCCGGCAAGGCACCGGTGAACACGAACATCTCGCTGAATTTCATGAACAGGATGTACGAGAAGCCCAGGGCGATGCCGATGGCGATATTCCAGCCGATGCCACCCCGCCGCTTCTTGGTGGACAACGATACTCCGATAATCGTCAGGATGAAGGCCGAGAAAGGCATCGAATAACGGTTGTTCTTCTCGATCTGGGCATCCCGCACATTGGCATCCCCACGAGAAATCTGGGTCTTGATCAGCTTGTCCAAGTCCCGCTGGTTGAGCCGCTCGATGGTGAAGCGGTTCCGGTAGAAGTCTTCCACCGTCAAGCTCAGGGTTGTGTCCATCTGTTTTCCCGAGACAATCCGGTCCTGCAGACCCTCGCCGTATTCCCGGATGAACCAGTTCTTCAGCTTCCAGCTGCCGGACAGGCTGTCCCACTGGGCGGATTCCGCGGAGAGTTTCGAAACCATCTTTCCCTCGGACAGCTGCTCCAAGGTGAAGTTGTAGGCCGTATTGTTCCAGGTGCTGAACGACTCGACATAGACGAACTTGTCCCCTTCCAGCTTATAATGGATATCCCGGCCGTTCTTGACCTTCATCCGCTTGATGTACTTCTGCTCGAACTGCACCCGCGTATCGTTGGCCTTGGGAATCACCCAGAGGCCGAGGCCCAGGGAAAGGAGGGCCAGCAAGGCGGCCGAAACCAAGTACGGCACCATCATCCGGTGGTAGCTGGTCCCGCAGGACAGGATGGCGATGATTTCCGAATGGGCGGTCATCTTGGAGGTGAAGAAGATGACGGTCAGGAACACGAACATGGGACTGTACATGTTCATGAAATAAGGGACGAAGTTCAGGTAATAGTCGACGACGATCTCCTTGAGCGGCGCCTCCTTCTGCACGAAATCGTCGATCTTCTCGCTGACGTCGAAGATGATGACGATCCCGATGATCAACAGGATGGAGAGGAAGAACGTCGACATGAACTTCCCGATGATATACCAGTCGAGTCTTTTGAGTCCCATCATAGCCGCTGCGTCAGTTTCTTGACAGTGATATCCTTCCAGTCCGCGAAATCCCCTGCCTCGATATGGCGGCGGGCCGTGCGGACAAGGTCCAGGTAGAAGGCCAGGTTGTGCTCCGACGCGACCATGGCCGCGAACATCTCCTTCGCGATGAACAGGTGATGCAGGTAGGCTCGGGTATAATAATGGTCCACGAACGAAGTGCCGGACGGGTCCAGTTCCCCGAAATCTTCGGTCCACTTGGCGTTGCGCATGTTCATGATGCCGTTCCAGGTGAACAGCATCCCGTTGCGTCCGTTGCGGGTGGGCATGACGCAGTCGAACATGTCGATGCCACGGGCGATGCCTTCCAAGATGTTGGCAGGGGTGCCGACACCCATCAGGTAACGGGGCTTGCCGACCGGGAGGAGCGGACAGGTCACTTCAAGCATCTCGTACATCTGCTCGACCGGCTCCCCTACCGCCAAGCCTCCGACCGCATAGCCGCCGCGGTTGTCGTTGTCCAAGTTCAAGGCATGTTCCACGGCCTGCCTGCGCAGGTCAGGATAGACGCAGCCCTGGATGATCGGAAACATCACCTGCTGATAGCCATAAAGCGATTCCGTCTCATCGAAATGCCGGGCGAAACGCTCCAGCCAACCTTGGGTCAGCCGCAGCGACTTCTGAGCATAGCGGAAATCGGCGTCACCGGGGCAGCACTCATCCAGGGCCATCACGATATCCGCCCCGATGATCCGCTGGGTCTCCACGTTGTTCTCCGGCGTGAAAGTGTGCCGGGAGCCGTCGATATGCGAGGCGAAGGTGCATCCGTCCGGGGTGAGCTTCCGGATGGGAGCGAGGGAAAAGACCTGGAAGCCGCCGCTGTCCGTAAGGATCGGCCGGTCCCAATGCTCGAAGCGGTGGAGTCCACCGGCCTGGCGGAGCGTGTCCAGGCCCGGACGCAGGTAAAGATGGTAGGTGTTACCCAAGATGATCTCGGCACCGATATCTCCGGCCAGGTCCCGGTGGTAGACACCTTTGACGGAACCGACCGTTCCCACCGGCATGAAGATCGGTGTATGGATTTCGCCATGGTCGGTAGAAATGACACCGGCCCGTGCTCCGGACCGGGGATCGGCTGCCGTCTGTATGAATTTGAACATCAATTCTCGTTTAATCTTTCAAAGGTAAGGATTTTTTTGGACATATCATATTCCCGCCTCCCCCAGCGGTCATCCGATGTCTGAACGATAGGCATGGAATCAGGGGAGACCCTCCGTCAAGTCGTTTTTATGATACGATCAATCAAACACTTGCATATAACCCGACGGAAGGTTCCCTCGAGCATCTCTGCGAGTATTTCAAAGAGTCCGGCATCAAACCGGATTTTTTCTGGATATTTGCCGAAATAAACACATTCTCAGATGAAAATCAGACAACTGACCAGCCGGCTTATTGCGATGAATTTCCTCCAATATGCTGCTTGGGGATCCTGGTTGATTTCCCTTGGCGCCTATCTCGGAGGGGTACTCGGCTTTACACCCGTCCAAGTAGGCAGCTTCTATGCCTTGCAAGGAATTGCATCCTTGTTCATGCCTGCGCTTTTAGGGATTGTGGCAGACAGGGTGCTCAATGCCCAGAAAGTCTTGGGAATCTCACACATCCTGTGCGCCGTCTTTTTGATTTCAGCTTCTTTCCAAACCACCTATTCGGGCATATACCCGCTTATGTTTGCGGCTGTCTGTTTCTATATGCCGACCATCTCCTTGTCCAATACCGTTGCTTTCAATGCCCTGACCAAGGCTGGCATGGACACGGTCAAAGACTTCCCGCCCATCCGGGTCTTCGGAACCATCGGTTTCATTTGTGCCATGTGGATTGTCGACCTGACCGGATTCAATGAAACCAGCAGCCAGCTGCTCCTTTCCGCAGGAATCAGCATCGTCCTCGGCATCTACAGTTTTACGCTGCCCAACTGCGAACTCAGCAAGGACAAGACCGGTTCCTTGGTCGATAAACTCGGTTTGAAGGCATTCTCCCTCTTCAAACAGAGGAACATGGCCTTTTTCTTCATCTTCTCCGCCCTGCTGGGAATGGCTCTCCAGATCACCAACACTTTTGCCGATGGATACATCAAGAGCTTCCGGGAGCTTCCGCAATATGCCGGGACATTCGGGGCAGAACATTCCACCATCTTGATCTCTCTCAGCCAGATCTCGGAAACCCTCTGCATCCTGCTGATCCCTTTCTTCCTGAAACGTTTCGGCATCAAGAAAGTGATGCTGATCTCCATGTTTGCATGGGTATTCCGTTTCGGCCTGCTGGGAGCGGGAAATCCCGGTCCGGGTGTCTGGATGTTCATCCTCTCCATGATTGTCTATGGTGTCGCCTTCGACTTTTTCAACATCTCGGGCTCGCTTTATGTCGACCAGGAGACGGATTCCTCCATCCGTGCCAGTGCACAAGGTGTCTTCATGCTGATGACCAACGGCCTGGGGGCCTTCATCGGCTCGTATCTGGCGGGATTCGTGGTCCAGTCCACCGGCTGGCCGACCGCCTGGTACATCTTCGCGGGCTACGCCCTCGCCGTCGGGATCCTCTTTGCCGTCCTCTTCAAGGACCCGCAGAAAAAACAGGCCTAGATAATCCCCAGTTTCCGCAACAGGGCCTCCGGCTGCGGATCATGGCCGCGGAAGCGGCGGTACAGCACAGATTCATCCTCGGACGAGCCTCGTTCGAGGATGTTCTTTCTGAAGGAGTCCGCCGTCGCCCGGTCGAAGATGCCGTTTTCCCGGAATGACTCGAAAGCGTCCGCCTCCAGCACTTCTGCCCACTTGTAGGAATAGTAACCGGCGCTGTAGCCGCCACTGAAGATGTGTCCGAACGTCGGGCTCAGGGCCGTTCCCGGAACGGGAGAGAGCGTACGGTACGGTCCCAGGATCCGGTCCTCGAACGCGACGGCCGACTCCTCGGGGAGTTCTTCGAGGGTATGCCAGGCCAGGTCGATGATACCGAACTGGAGTTGCCGCACCTGGTAATAGGCGGCCAGATAGTTCTTTGCGGCGACAATCCGGTCGATTTCCACCTGCGGCAGCGGCTCGCCGGTCTCATAGTGGAAGGCGAAAGTCCGGAGGAAGTCCGGTTCGTAGGCCCAGTTTTCCATGAGCTGGGACGGAAGTTCGACGAAATCCCGGGCCACTTCCGTACCACACATCGAAGGATAGCGTCCCCGGGAAAGCATGCCGTGCAGGGAATGTCCGAACTCATGGAGGAGGGTCGTGAGTTCATCGTGAGTCAGGAGGGAAGGACGGTCCGGAGTCGGTTTGGAGAAATTCGTGACGATGCTGACAAAAGGCCGGAAATCCCGGTCACCCTGCCGGTACTGCCCCCGGAACTCCGTCATCCAGGCCCCGCCTCGCTTGCTTGCCCGCGGGAAGAAGTCCGTATAGAAGAGGGCCAGATGGCTTCCGTCGGCATCCAGCACCTCATAGACCTGGACCTCAGGGTGATAGGCCGGAACATCCGGCCGTGGCCGGAATTGCAGCCCGTAGAGACGGCCGGCCAAGTCGAAAGCGGCCTGGACGCAACGCTCCAGCGGAAAATAAGGTTTCAAGACCGCTTCGTCAAGGGCGTAATGTTCCTGCTTGTAGCGCTCCGCCCAATATTTGAAATCCCATGCCCGGAGTTCCGTATCCCCGAATCCCCGCTCCCGTGCAAAAGAGAGGATCCGGGCTACTTCCTGCCGTGCTTTCGGGAGAGAAGGCTCCATCAACTGCGCCAGAAACGTCCGGACCGTACCGGTCTTTCCGGCCATCCGCTCCTCGAGGGCATAGTCCGCATACGTTCCATAGCCCAGCAGCCGGGCCAGACGGATCCGGAGGCTGACGATTTCCAGGATGATCTCCGTGTTGTCATGCTTGCCTCCGATACAACGGGACGCGTAGGCCCGGTACATCTTCTCCCGGAGATCCCGGCGGGCGCTATACGTCATGAACGGGTTCCATGAGGGATACTGGAGGGTGAATACCCAGCCTTCCAGCCCCCGCTCCCGGGCCTCGGCAGCCCCGGCCGACACCACGAAATCCGGAAGCCCGGCCAGCTCCTCTTCCCGGGTCAGATGCAGGAAGAAACCGTTCGTCGCCGCCAGTATATGGTCCGAGAAACGGAGTTCTGACAAGGACAGCCGTTCCGTAGCCACGGCAAATGCCTCCTGGTCTTCCTTTCCCAATCCGGCACCTCCATGCAGGAAGGACCGATAGGTATCCCGCAGCAGTTTCCGCTCTGTCGCCGGCAGGTCCGGATGAGCCTCATAGACAGTCCGGACCCGTCCGAAAAGAGCGGCGTTGTGCGAAACATACATACTGTATTCCGTCAGCATCGGCGTAACCTTCTCCGCAATCTCCTGCCGCCTTGTACCGGCATCGGCCTCCAGCAGGTTGAAGAAGAGCCCCTCCACCCGCCTCAGGCGCATTCCCGCATATTCCAAGGCGGCTATCGTATTGTCGAAAGAAGGCGGATCTGTGCAGGAGGCGATGGCATCGATTTCCGAACGGGCTCCGGCAACAGCCTCTTCGAAAGCCGGCAGCACATCCTCATCCTGGATGAGATCGAATTGCGGGGCCCCGAACGGTGCCGTAGAGGCTCCCAGAAGAATATCCTTTCCATTCATAGGCTGCAAAGTTAATCATTTTCTCCCGTTTCCTCGACCGGCAGGACCGGCAGCAGGCGGATGTGCATGATGCGGCTGGGAGTGTCGTCGTACTTGATGTCGAAACAGTGGTACTCATTGCGCCGGTGCACCTTGTGATAAGAGGTGACGTAATCGAAATTGTAGCCAAGATGCGCCAGGTCCGCCTTTTCGATGGACTTGATTCCCATCCGGAGCAGCCGTTCCAGGATGGAATAGTTCTGTTCGAGGATATTTACAACCTTGAGTTGTCCGTGCCTGCGTGCCCTCGCCTTCCGGTTATGCCACCGGTTCTTGCACTGAGGACAGCAGAACCTGCGGTCCGGCCTTCCTCCATAGGGAACCAGGTCGCCGCATTCCAGGCAGTGGGGTTCCGTGTCTTCATGGATATGATACTTCATCGCTGCATGTCTTTTGCCGGCAAAGATGCACAGCCTCATCCATAAATCCAAGGGGCCGCAAGAAACAAAACGCAGATTTTTACGTTTTGATGAAACAACAAGAAAACGGCATTGTAAAAATAAATCTTGCGATGTGGCTTTTCATGTATAAGACAACATCGGAAACCATTCATCTCCGCAAGAAACATAAAAAGTTGCACCCAGGAGACCGCTTTCCGTCGGATTCCTGCCCGGGATGCCCTTACTTTGCCCTGCCGGAAACGGAGCGCGCCCGGACTTCCGGCGGCAAGTTCAACCCATAACATTCCTTAGAAATGGAATTCATCAACAAAATCGAAATCAGAGGCATCGTCGGGACGGCCAACCTCGCCGTCAACGGGGACAGGCAATATTGCAAGTTCTCCGTGGTTACCGACTTCGCCTCCCGCCGGGACGGCTCCCCGGTCATCGACTCCACCTGGTTCAATGTCACCGCCTGGGAAGGGCGGGGCATGCCGGACCTCTCCAAGATTGTCAAGGGAACCTGGGTACAGGTCCAGGGACGTATCCGCACCTATAAGTTCACGACTTCGGAAGGCACGGACCGGCTCGGCTGGGAAATCTATGCACGGCAGGTCTTCCTCCTGGAACCGGACGGCGACCCGATGCAACCCCAACGTTTCCAATAGCCATGAGACGGACTGTCCTGCTCCTTGCGGCCACCTGCCTCCTGTCCGGGTGCGGTCCGCAAAAGAAACTGCACCGGATCCGGGAGCAGTCCCTGGGCGCCCAAGTGGTCCTCTCCCGGGAGAACGACCTGCTGGAACTTTCCCTCGGAGAGGAATCTCACCGGGACACCCTGACCGTGGAGGACCCGGACGGAAACACCGTGTTGATCATGCGGGCCGTCAAGGACGAAGACGGGGAGATGGTAGCGACCGACATCCTCCAGGCTGCCAAGGTCACAGCCCGTTTCCGGAACGTGGCCGAACGGAGTGGGAAAGTGGAACTCAACTTCCGGATCATCGTCCCGGAAATCATGCAGGACAAGGACTGGCAGCTCCGTTTCCATCCCGACCTGTTCGTCCTGGAAGACAGTCTCCGGCTGGACCCGATCCTGATTACGGGAAGCAGCTACCGGAAGGCCCAGTTGAAAGGATATGAGCACTATCGCCGGTTCCTGGACTCCATCGTGGCAGACTCCACCCGCTTCGTGGACCGTTTCCAGCTGGAGATCTTCCTGAAGCGCAACCTGCCCGGCATCTACCGCTACCGGAACGACAGCACTGCGGTCTCGGACGAGACGTTCGCCTCCGGCTACGGGGTCACGCAGCAGCAGGCCCTGCAGCATTATACCAACCAGTTGCGGGTAAGACACAACAGGCGGAAGGTCGCACGCAAGGACCAGTTGTTCCGCAAGTGGGTCAAGGTGCCGATTGTGACCGAAGGGCTCCGGCTGGACACGGTCATCAGGAACAGCGACGGCGACCTCATCTACGACTATGTGCAATCCATCCAGGTCAGGCCGAAGCTCCGCAAGGCAACGGTCGTGCTGGAAGGAGAGATCTACGAGGAAGACCGGCGCATCTACCGGGTACCCCGGAGCGAACCGCTTTCCTTTTACATCAGTTCCATCAGCGGCCTGACGGATGATGCCGTCCATTACCGCACCCGGGTCGTCGAAAGAAGGGTAGAAGCCAACACGGCCTGCTACATCGATTTCGCACTCGGACGGGCTGACATCCGCCGGGACCAGGGGCATAACCGGGAAGAGATGGAACGGATCGAGGGGAACCTGCGGAGCCTGCTGGAGAACCGCGAATTCGATCTGGATTCCATTGTCGTCACGGCTTCCTGCTCGCCGGAAGGGTCCGTCACCCACAACCGGAACCTGTCTATGCGACGGTCGGAAAGTGTTTCCGACTATTTCGGATCATTCATCCGGCGGTATCGGGACTCTGTCGACCGGGAGCGGGGCGCCGTCCTGAGCCTGGATACGGACTACCGGGATGCCGGAACGCGGCCCATCCGCTTCTTGGCCCGGAGCAATCCGGAGAACTGGTCCCTGCTCGATGTCCTGGTCCGGGATGACGGAACGCTCTCCGAACGCGAGAAGGAAGAATATGGACGGCTCGCCACGCTGACCTCCCTGGATGAACGGGAACAAAGGATGCACGCCCTCCCCTCTTACCGGTATATCCGGGAACAACTCTACCCGAGGCTCCGGACGGTCCGGTTCGACTTCCATCTCCACCGGAAGGGCCTCCAGAAAGACACCGTCCATACGACGGTCGTCGACACGACCTACATGCGAGGCGTCCAGGCTATCCGGGACCGCGAATACGAGACCGCCCTGACCCTGCTGCGCCCCTATCATGATTACAATACCGCCGTCGCCTACTGTGCCCTGGACTACAATGCCTCCGCCCTGGAGGTGCTGGAAGGGTTGGACCGCACAGACAAGGTCAATTACCTGCTGGCCCTTCTGTACAGCCGGTGCGGAGAAGACGGAAAAGCGGCGGAATGCTATCTGAAAGCCTGCCGCCAGAATCCCACCCTGGTCCACCGGGGCAACCTGGACCCGGAAATCTCCGCGCTTGTCAAACGGTACCGGTTAGACGGGGCGGACCAGGACAAAAAAGACATAGAACGATAAACAAGTTCCATCCATAAAAACCATCAAACCATGAAAAAAAATCTGCTTTTTTCTGCTGCTTCCGCAGCCCTCGTCCTCGTCTCCTGCCATCAGGAGCAGGCCGAAATACCGGTGAAGGAGAACGGACATCCCGTCGAAATCACCGTTTCCATCCAAGGTACACCTGCCACCCGTGCCACCCATACGGATTACGCGGATGAATCCAAGGTGAACACCCTCCAAGTCTTCGTCTTCAACGGCGAGGATTGCGAGGCGCACAAAAGCGTCACCGGAAGCCTCCAGGCCCTTGTTCCTGCCACCTCCGGCGAACGGACTATATGGGCCGTCGTGAACGGGGTGGAAGACCTCTACGAGGACAGGCTGACGCTCACGGGACTGAAGACCAAGGTAACGGCCCTCTCCGACAACACGAAGGAAAACTTCGTGATGACGGGTTCTACGAAGCAGGAACTTGTCGACGGAGAGAATGTTCCCATCGCCGTGAAGCGCATCGTCTCGCGGGTCTCCGTCGCGAAGATCTCCTGCAACCTGAAGGATTATCGCAAGGACTACTCCATCCGCATCGAGAAGATCTACATGATCAACGTCGCCGGTGACAGCCCGTATGAAGCCGGAGGCGAAGCCAGCTCCTGGGTGAACAAGCTCGGACATACAGACGCTGCATATGATGTGCTCCTCTATGACGAACTTTCCGGTGTGACCATACGCAACAGCATCCTGAATGACGCCGGGAAGGTCGTCACTGACAATTCCTATGGTTCTGAGCATGCGTTCTATCCCTATCCGAATGTGCATGGTACCAACGTAGAGGGAGAAGCCCAGGCCTATGCCGCTGAATGGACTCCGCGCGGATCGATGGTGGTCATCGAGGTGACGATGTTCCAAGGAGATTCCGACACGGAAGGAATCCACGGATACTATCCGGTCGCCCTTCCGGCCCTGGAGCGGAACAAGAACTATATCATCGAAGAGGTCCAGATCTCCCGCCTGCCGGGTGACAATCCCTACGAGCCGATCGACACCGGCGAAACAAAGGTCACCATCAGTGTCCACGAATGGGAGACCGGCCTGAACCTCGGAACCATCGAACTCTGACTTTCCATGGAAAGGTACGGCCGCATACATTCCGCTCCTCCGGTATCGCCACCTACGACAGGGCCGCCGACCCGGAGGTGGAATGCCGCCGGATGTCCCTATCCGGCGGAGACACGACGCAGGGCACGCCCTTCAATGACGGTATCCAGAATCCTAGAAAGAACATCAGATGAAAAACGATTCATACTACCCCGGCATCTTTGCTGCGGCCTTGGCAGCACTCTCGTTGCTGTCCTGCACCCAGGATGCTCCCGAGCCTGAAGACGGAAGCTTGGGAGTGGACTTCTTCATCGAAACAGACATTCGAAGCGGCACCCGGGCGACGGACATTGCGTCCGCCGACGAGTCAAAGGTGAACCGTTGGGCACTCTTCCTTGTGAAAGACGGACAGGCATCGATTTTCACGAGGGCTTGGAGCGATTCAGGCGCGGACATCACCCTCGACCTCAATCCGGGGACCTATACGGCCTATGCCGTGGTGAACTACCCGGCTTCCGGGAACGCCGCCTTCGCCCCGGGGGCTCCTTCGACTGTTTCCGAACTGACCGGCACAGTCTCGCATCTGCGGGACAATTCGGCATCGAACCTGGTGATGTCCGGCAGCAAACGGATCACGGTTGCCGCCGACCGGACGGGAAGCCATAGCATTCCCGTCTCGCGGCTCGTCGCAAAGCTCGGCATCCGGAAAATCACCGTGGACTTCTCGGACAACCCGGCCTTGGCGTCCAAGGACTTCACCCTGAAAGGCCTCTATGTAACGAATGCCTACAGCCATACCACTTTCGGAGCGGATTATACTGCAGCGCAGCTGACTGCCACCCCGTCCAGCTGGTACAACCGGATGGGGTTTTCTCCAGACGCAGATACCGACGGGCTTCTCTCAGAAACGGGTCTGGATATCCCGATCGGCACCTCCGGCGGCAGCTACGTCCCGGAGCACTGGTTCTACTGCTATCAGAACCCGGTTCTTTCCGGATCGGACACGCGCTCCCCCGTCTGGACGAAGCGTTGCACCCGGATTGTCATCGAGGTACAGGTCGGCGGGACGACGTACTACTACCCTGTCACCGTTGCCTCCGCCGACAAAGGCATCCTCCGGAACAAGACGTACTTCGCCGAGGAAGTCATCATCCGGCGGATCGGGTCAAAGGATCCCGAAGACGAGAATCCGGATGCGGTATCCGTAAAATGGTCCACGGCGACGGACGGATGGGATGAGACCTATAGGGTGGATGAAATCTCGTAATGGACATGCGTACATTTTCCAACTACAAGGCGGGACTCGCCGGAGTGCTCCTTCTCTGTGTGCTGTCCGGAACGGGCTGCACCATCAAGGAGGACCGCATCTCCTGTCCCGCCTACCTGAATGTCTCCTTCCATGACCGGGATCACATCGCGAAGAAAGTCTGCCTGCTCGGCTTTGACGCCGGTGAACTTTTCCACGAGGAAATCGACATCGCGGAACACGACCCATACTGGGTGAAGGCTGTCCGGAAGGGTTTCCTCGACCTGTCGGCCTGTATGGGGGCCGGACATCCGGGCATCGCGGATCATTACGTACTCGTTCCGGTCGGCAACGAGTGCGACAGCCTGTATGCTTTCCGCTCCAGGGTCGATGCGACCGGGAACATGGCTTATGTCGAAGTGGTGTTCCACAAGCAGTTCTGCACGGTCCATCTCGACCTCTCGAAGACAGAGGAGCAGATGCAGGATTACCGGTTCCTTGTCGAGGGGAACACCTGCGGATTCGACCTGCTGGACTTCAGGCCGATACCCGGTGCATACCGGTTCGGGCCGGTGCCGGTGGGAGGGACTGGAATCCTGGAGTTCCGTATCCCTCGCCAGTCGGACGATTCGATGACGATAGCGCTGTGGCATCGCAACGGGAACGGCACCTTCGAAGAAGCCGGCCGACTGCCCCTGGGCCGATATATCGCCTGCCGGGGCTACGACTGGGGTGCAGAAGACCTCCAGGACCTCTACATCGCCATCGACCTTGCCCTCGGGAATGCTTCCGTTTCCGTGGATGGCTGGGAGGACGGCATCGTATTCACGCTCATTGAAATGTAAGGAATGACAACAATGCATCATCATACCGTAGCAGGGCACATGAAGGACTTCCTCCTTGTGCTTTCGCTCCTGTCCGCAACAAACCTCTCCTTATCGTCCTGCAGGAAAGATGCCGGTGTGGACGGCGGCGGGACAGAGGTCACCGACAGGTTCCGTACCGACATCGAGGAGATGGAAGGCATCGCAGCGACAAAGACGATCCTGACGGCGTCCGACATCGAGACAAAACAGTCTTCAGTTACGCTGGCGGCCTACAGTGGAGGAAAACTCTCTGCGAGCGGCTATTACACGGCGGAGTTCACGTCGATGCCCTTGGGCCTCATCAAGGGATGGGCCTACCATGTCTATGCACTGGTGAACATGGGAGACATGAGGAGTTCGCTCCCGACGGACGAATCAGCCCTTCCTGCCCTGACATACACCATTTCCGCCTACACGGGGGCGGGTGGCATCGACACCGTCGGGATTCCCATGGCCGGATCCCTGCCGGAGTTCGTGGCCGGCACGGGGGCCGGCCGACCCATTCCCGTGAAACGCCTCCTCGCCAAGGTGACAGTAAACGTGCATTGCACCTGGCCGGGTCCGCTGGTGAATTCCGTAGAGGTCCGTAACATGAACAAGACCTTGAGGCCCTTCGGAGCAAGCGCCATCACGTCCCGCTCCGACAGGCTTGCAACCGTAGTCGAGAGCGCTTCTTCACCCAGCCCGGGCGCCACCTTATCGGCCGTCCTCTATGTCCCCGAGAACATGCAGGGAACGGTCAGCGACATTTCCGGCTCTTTCTACAAAAGCAAGGACCACGACAGCACGGTGGCCGGGAAGGCTGACTTCCTTACCTATATCGAGACGGCAGTGGATGCTTGCAGCCCACGGTACAACGGCGAAGTCCGCTACCGCAGCTACCTCGGCAACAATGCCACGACGAACTTCGACATCGAGCGGAACGCCGCCTACGTCTGGGAACTTACCTACACCGAGGACGGACTCCAGTACAACGACTGGAAACACGGGACGGAGAACCTGTCGAGAGAACCTCCCGTCGTGCTCGAAAGCATCCACTGCCATTATGATTTCACCTGGAACTGGAACGTCAATGATGAAAACGAACTTTACGCGAACAAGATCACGGAACAAGTCCGTTTCATCGGGAACTACAGCGACGGGACATCGAAACCGCTCCCCTTCCAAGTCGCGGTTCCCGCCAACGGGCTCATCGAAATCATGTCCTGGAACGATGCGCTCGCGTTGACGACGGAAGGCGAAACCCGTGTTTATCTGGACAACGGCGGGGTTCCGACCGCTTATCTTCCAGAGCAGAGACTCTATAAGGCCTTCGCCGATACGACGGTCATCAGGTTCAAGGACGGTATGACGGAAGGAGACGACGGGTACTTCACCAGGGAATGGAACCAGGTGACGTTCATCCTTTCCGGCAACAACATCGTCCTGGACGACGACCGTCTCGCACTTTACGGAGATAATGTCGCCGGCACCGTCTCCATCACGGCCTCCGGCTATGTCGGCGCCATCGCATACGAGACCCGGGACTATACGATTTCGGGAAACAGCGCCGACCTTTCGGCCGCTGCCATCCAGTATTCTGTCAATAACAAGGACTGGACGTCCGGGACCCTTACCGTCACCGGCGACAAGACCTTGTATGTCAGGAGCACCTATGCAGGCCCCATCATCAAGAAGGCCCTCCTCAACGTCGCTTCCGCAGACGGCAGCATCGTCCGGACACTGGCTGTCACCGTCAGCAAGGACCCCGACTTCGTGCTGAGCGGCTATTACGGCTACACGGAAAGCGAGAACGAGGACCAGGACGGACGGCCCTATGTCGACGGCAACACCGAGACCTTCCATCTCATCGCCCGGAAGGGCGGTTCGGTCGTCGCCTCGATGCCGTCGTTCAGTTTCGTTTTCAGGGATTCGACCGAAGGCCCCTGGACACAGTACACCTCGACCAACTCCGGCACGGAAACGCCGCTCCTCCACAAGCTGGCGGAAAAGCCGTCTATCAGAGTTACTGTCGCCGGGACGGAATACCTGGTCAAATGGAAGGATATCGTCTACGTCGACGGAACCGACCGCTATATCAACACCGACCTGTCGGCCGTAGACCTTGTGGCCGGCCAGGACGTAGCAGCCGTCAAGGTCTCCGCGTTGAGCACCGAGACCTGGACGGTCGGCCCACAGTCTGTCCTCAGCGAGGCGGGACTCGAATACCGGTTCGGTACTAGCAGCACCTGGCTCAGCTCGCCGACACAGGTCAAGGGGCCGTCGCTCCTCTACTTGAGAAGCAGCTATGCAGGAGCTGTCCCCAAGACGGTCGGCCTTACCCTCGCGTCCACCGACCAGGCTGTGAAGAAGGACCTTTCCATCACTGTATCGAAGAAGGTCACATATACGGTCAAGGCCTGCTACGGCTATTCCGAATCCTACAACGAGGACCAGGACGGATACGAATACGTGGAAGGCAACACCGAGACGCTGTACCTGGTCGTTACGGACGGCTCCACGACTTGGAGCAAGCCATCGTTCTCGCTCGTGTTCCGCGACAGCACGGCGAAAGGTCCCTGGACCACACGTACCTCCTGTAACTACGGGACCGAGACACCTGTCGCCTACGACCTCTCGCAGGCCCTGAAATTCAAGTTCAACGTCGGCGGCACAGACTATACCGTCAACAAGAGTGACGTGACCATCATCTATCTCTGACCGTTCCCCAATAATTCACACAGATCATGAAAAAGTATTTCCTCCCCATCTTGGTCCTCGTATTCACCGCCGTATCCTGCCACAGGGACAAAGCCCCGTCCGCCGACACCTTCTCCGTCCACCTTGAAAGCGGAAGCATCCTCGAATACGAGAGGCCCGTCGTTGAAGTCACCGTCGGAGGCGTCCCGGGCCGGTCCTTCTATCCGGGACAGGTCGTCGTGGACGGGTCGCCCGTCACGGCCGTCAACGCAGCCGCGACGACCCTGTATTCCGGCCGGACCCACCGCATCGCCCTTCCCCGACTCAGCCCGGGCTCACACGAAATCGAACTCATTGCCGGAAAGGCTCGCAGCCTGTACCGAGACGCGGAAGCGGCCTGTGGTGAAAGGGCGGATGCCATAACCCTGCATCTCGAGGTGCATGCCAGCGCCAAGACCGTCTTCGTGCTGGCAAAGCCGCGGACGGACCAGGACGACTACGTCTTCATCCCTGAGGACAGATGGATGTACGATGCGTTGACAAGGGAAGTCGACGGTGTCGCCGTCAGGCCTGGTCTCTACACCGTCCAGGTCTATCCGTCCCGCCTCCAGTCCCGCGGCTTTGAAATCACAGACATCGGCAGCCACCTTTCAATCGAAAGGAAGGAAACGGCCATCGGGGACGGCTTCGAGATCAAGGCCGTCGGCACACTGAAGGCAGGCGATCCCGCCTCGCAGTTCACCCTGTCCTCAGGCGACCGCTCCATCACCCTCGAGGTGGACTGAGCGAAACGAAAGCCTTTCATATCCGGCGCAATTTTATTATTTTTGCGGAATGAAATTGTGCCGGATATATATCGGGCTGGCCTTGTTGCTCCTTGCATCTTCATGCGGGCTTTTGCAACGTACCCCGACAGTTCCCGACGACATCCAGGATATCCGGCAGATCCCCGTCGACTCGGCGGCAATCCTCCGGATGCAGGAAAAAGCGCAGGCTGTCCTGGACTCCGCTGCCCGTGTGCAGGAGAGGCGCAGTACACAGCCCTCCGACACCACGAAGCAAGCCGTCCTGGAAAAGGGATTGGCCGACCAGGTCCTGGAGTATGCCCACACCTTCCTCGGGGTCCCATACCGGCTGGGAGCATCCGGTCCGTCCCAATTCGACTGTTCGGGCTTCACCCGGTATGTCTTTCAGGAATTCGGCTACGACCTCGCGCATTCTTCGGCCACCCAGTATAAGGAAGCCCGCAAGGTGGAAAGCTTCTCCGACCTCCGCAAAGGCGACCTGGTCTTTTTCGGGGCCCGCAACTCCATCCGACGCATCGGCCATGTCGGCATCGTGGTGGAGGTGGACGAGCCGCGGGGGATGTTCCGCTTCATCCATGCCTCCACATCACACGGCGTCGAGGTGCAGCAGTCCACCCACCCCTATTTCATGATGCGCTACATCGGCGCAGGCCGGGTACTTCCGGATTCCGTCGAGTAGGATTTCTCCATTTCTTTTCGTACCTTTGTCCCATCGTCTGATACGGGGGTGTTTTGGTTTTGACAGCGCCGATGTCGGACGGTAAGCATGCCGGGCGTCGGAACCTTGCCCGTAAATCTCAGATTCCAACCATTCAGTTGCCAACAACAACTACGCACTCGCTGCTTAATTGACTCAGTCAAGAAGCTTAATCCGCGACGCCAAGGCTGCGCCGCCGACGAGTATCCCTCGGACGTTCCGCCTGTCATCGTCCGGCCCAGGGGTATCATCCGGACAGGACGCTCCGGCAGACGCCTTTCAAGCCGGCTAAGACCTAAAGGCTAAGGTGACAGGTCGCCCGCCCTCCGGCAGCCCGAACCCGACAACCAAAGGAAGGATAAGCATGTAGAAAACCGCCTGGTGCGACGTTTGGACAAGGGTTCGAGCCCCTTCACCTCCACCCCGGTCCCCGATGGAATTATCTGTCGGGGATTTTTTGGGGGATATCCCATCTGTTCCATCACGACTTCACATCGAGCCATGGCAGGCCCGACCAGTCCTTCCGAACATTTCGAATCAGTTACAATTCTACGACGTTATCGTGACGCCCTTTCATGCATCGAAACGGATTTGTAACTTTGTGTAACAAATTTGAAGTAAGATGGGAATCGTGTTCAAGCTGCTGGGGTGCATCGCACTCCTGATCTACGGAATGAAGGTGATGAGCGAGGCGTTGCAAAAGATGGCAGGCCCGCAGCTCCGGCATATTCTCGGCGCCATGACGACCAACCGGTTCACCGGCGTCCTGACCGGCATGACGGTCGCCGTGGCAGTCCAGTCCTCCGCAGCGACGACCGTGATGACCGTCTCCTTCGTCAATGCCGGCCTACTGACGCTCGCACAGGCCATCTCGGTCATCATGGGTGCCAACATCGGCACCACCCTCTCCGCCTGGATCATTTCGGCGGGCTTCTCATTCAACATCACGATGCTGGTCTGGCCTGCCTTCCTGCTCGCCATCCTCCTGATCCAGCTCCGGAAACACCGATATGCCGGCGACTTCCTCTTCGGTCTTTCCTTCCTGTTGTTCGCGCTTGGAACCCTCAACCTGACCGGACGCGAAATGGATCTCGCCCACAACGAGGCTGTAGTCCGTTTCTTCGCCGGCTTCAATTCCGGCAGTTACCTGACCATCCTGCTGTTCCTTGCAATCGGCGCCCTTCTCACAGCCCTCGCCCAGTCTTCAGCCGCCCTCATGGCCATCACCATGGTCCTCTGCTCCAGCGGCGTCCTGAGTATCTACCAGGGCATCGCCCTTGTCCTGGGTGAAAACATCGGAACGACCCTGACCGCCAACCTCGCCGCCATGAGCGGCAACACGCAGGCCCGACGCGCCGCCCTGGCCCATCTGGTGTTCAACCTCTTCGGCGTCCTGTGGGTGCTCTGCATCTTCTTCCCGTTCGTGAACCTGGCCTGCCGCCTGGTCGGTGTCGAACCGGACGGTCCGCTCGAACCGGCCCGCATCTCCTTCGTTCTCGCCGCATTCCATACGTTGTTCAACGTCACCAACACCTTGGTCCTCATCGGATTTATCCCGCAGATCGAGCGCCTGGTCTGCAGGCTGGTCCCGGTGCGCGAGAAGGCTGACGAGGAATCCCGCCTGCAATTCATCCAGAGCGGCATCATGAAGACTCCGGAAATCTCCGTCTTCCAGGCCCAGAAAGAAATCGAGGTCTTTTCGGAAAGGTTGCA
>JAFUZO010000024.1 GCA_017476575.1 Bacteroidales bacterium
CACCCTGCGCACATCGCTTTCCGCCTCCGACAACCTCTGGGCCGGCATGCTCTACGAGGCAGAGACGAAGAAGGCGTGCTTCTCGACGGAGTACAAGATGCACATCGTCGACCGCGTGGGCGGAGGGGACAGTTTCGGTGGCGGACTCATCTACGCCCTCTGCACGGGCAAGGATGCACAGGCGGCCATCGACTTCGCCGTGGCCGCGAGTTGCCTCAAACATTCAATCGAGCACGACTTCAATCTCGTCACCGTCCAGGAAGTCGAATCGCTGGCGGCCGGGAACACGGCCGGAAGGGTACAACGCTAAGCCGCGCATCATGGAAGATAGCCAGATACTGATTGTCGGAGGCGGCCTGGCCGGATGGCGGGCGGCAGAAGCCGCTGTCAAGGACGGGGCCTCCGTGACGCTGGTTGCGAACGGGGCCGGCAATTCACCGCACATCCATGCGCTGAACTGTCCGGTCCTGCCTGAAGATTCGGTCCGCCAGTTCGTCGAAGACACCCTTGCGGGCGGCCGATACGGCAACGACCCCGTCCTTGTGGAGACCATGTGCCGGGAATCCCTGTCGCTGAAGGAGGAATTCGATTTCGACGGGACGCTCATCCGCCCGCTCGGCTGCTCGGTCCCGCGATGCGTGTCCATCCGTCACGCCATCGGCCCGGTTGCCATCGCCGGTATCAAGGAACGGTTGAAAGACCAGGTCAGGGTCGAGAGCCGCACGGTGACGCCGGAGGAACTGGTCGCGCTGCGCTCGGCGCGGCCGGAGATGCCCATCATCATCGCCACCGGAGGCTGGTGCGGGAAATACGGCTTCTCCACCAATCCCGGCTACATGAAGGGGGACGGCCTCCGGATGGCCGAAGCACTGGGAGCGGCGACAAAGGACGTCGACGAGGCGCATGTCCAGTACGAACCGACCGTACGGGTCGAAGGGCCCCGGCGCGGCATCCCCGTCATCACGACCCTCCTCTATGAGGGGGCACGGATGCTCCGCATGGACGGCAGGGACCTGCTGCCGGATACCCGGGTGAACAAGGATGCCCTGTCCCGGGCGATTTTCAATGCAGGCGGGTATGCCTGGTACGACCTGACGGACGTGCCGGACGAAAAACTGCTCGAATGCAAGATGGACTTGTCCGAGCGGATGATCAAGGTCGCTCCGGCCCCTCATTCGTCCCTGGGCGGAATCGTGATCGACCCGTCATGCCATGCCCTCGACCAGGACGGGAACGTCGTCCCGGGCCTCTTCGCGTGCGGAGAAGTGACCGCCGGCGTCCACGGGTACAACCGCCTCGGCGGCAACGGCGGCACGGCCGCGATGGTGTTCGGAGCGATCGCCGGACGGCAGGCCGCCTCAGAACGGGGAAGGATATGAAGCCGGAAGACCTGCGTTACCAGGGAGATCCGTATTGGATCGACCTCCGGAAGGCCGGCGAGTTCCTGGGGCTCGCCGACAAGACCATCCTGCATGCTGGTCCGCCGATTGAATTCGGGCGGATGTGCCCCGGGCACCGCCGCAGCATGGTCAATGCCTGCTTTTTCGAGGGCTGGGCGAAATCGGAGGCCGAGGCCGTCCGGATGCTCGAGAACGGCGAGGTGAAAGTCGAAGCCGCCTTTGATTACGCGACAAACGGCTCCGGATACGGCATCATCACGAAGTCCGTCCCGCTCCTGATCGTCGAAGACCGGCAGACCGGAGGCGTGGCGGGACTTTTCCCCGCAGAGGGCCGTTTCGGCGGCGGTTTCTGCGGCTGGGGCGTGTATTCTGACGAGATTGCTGCCCACCTGAGATGGCTGGGCGACGAACTCTTCCCGCCGCTGGTCCAGGTCCTCAAGGATGCAGGCGGGTTCCCCATGAAGGTCCTTTTCCACGAGGCCATCCGCATGGGCGATGAACTGCATTCCTCGCAGCAGGCCCTCGACCCGCTTTTCACAAGGGCCATCATCCCGTATGTCCTGCGATGCGCGAACCGGGATGCGCTGTTGGATTACTTCGCCACGACCCACCGGTTCACCCACAACTTCGGGCAGGCCGCCAGCCGGGCGCTCCTTCTCGGTCTCGAGAAACAGGGCGTCAAGGGCTTGATGACCGCAGCGGGAGGGAACGGTGTCGAGTATGGCATCAAGGTGGACGGTGTATGGAAGGTGGCTCCCGCTCCGATGCTCGTGGGCCCGTACCTCGTCCCCGGAGCGAAAAAAGAGAACCAGTTGCCCTGGCTCGGCGACAGTTCCGTCGTCGAGTGCCGGGGTTGGGGAGGGACGATCCGTCCGGTCAACCCCGATTTCGACGTGGCAGGGAATGGACTGGTCATCAACGGAGGCATGATGGATGTGAACGGCGGCTGGATGGGCGCCGGAACCACCCGCATGCCGGAATATCAATGAAACAAACTTATTGGAACCAATATGGCAAGAAACATTCTGATTACAGGCTCATCCCATGGTATCGGCGCGGGCTGCGCCATCGCATTCGCGAGAGACGAGGGGGCGAACATCGGTATTTGTGGAAAATCGGGCGCAGAGGCGGCGGCCGAGGTCGCCCGGCAGTGCGAGGCATATGGCGTCAAGACCAAGGTCTATATCGGCGACGTGGGGCGACACGATTTCTGCAAGGAGATCATCGAGGACTTCATCCAGACGTTCGGCAAGATCGACGTCCTGATCAACAATGCCGGCGGGGCATTGGAGATTCCGGGCGGCTCCAAGGGCGAGTTCAAGGATATGCCCATGGAATATTGGGACAGCCAGATCGCGCTCAACCTCAACAGCGCCGCCTATCTCTCGCGCTACGCCGTCGAGGACATGGTCGAGAAGAAGACCGAAGGCCGTATCGTGAACATCTCGTCCATCCACGGTGAGGTCACCTGGGTCCATCGCCGGATGCTGCCCTACTCGGCCGGCAAGGGAGGGCTCAACATGTTCACCAAGGCGCTGGGCGTCGAGGTGGCCAAGTACGGCATCCGCGTCAATTGCGTCGCACCCGGGTTCATCTTCACCAAGGTCGCCGACCGCTATTCGAAGGAGGAACTCGCCGCCTTCTCGCATAAGATTCCGGCTGGCCGCGGCGGCACGGTCGAGGAAATCGTCCCGATGATCCAGTTCCTGGCCGACATCGAGAAACCCCGGTTCATCGTGGGCCAGATTTTCTACGTCGATGGCGGTCAGTCCGTCGACGGATCCGTTGAGTCCATGAATTTCCCGTTGGCGGGAACTGACAAATAGAGCATTCCGATATGATTGTTGCCATTATCAGAGGTTATGGACCGGATACGTGCCTGCGGCTCGCAGAAGCGTACTGCCTGGGCGGCATCGACACCGTCGAGGTAACTTTCGACCAGCGGGATCCGCTGCGCTGGAAGGATACCGCCGCCGCCATCAGGGCCATCAAGGACCGGTTCTCCGGTGCGATGAAGGTCGGCGCCGGTACGGTGCTGACCGAGGAGCAGTTGCAGATGTGCGAGGATGCCGGGGGCGAATTGATGGTCACCCCGAATGTAGACACGGCGCTCATCCGGCGGTGCGTCGCCGACGGGCTGGTGGCGATGCCGGGAGCCATGACGCCGAGCGAGGCCGTGGAGGCCTTCCAGGCCGGCGCCCACTATGTGAAGATCTTCCCGGCGGGAGCGCTGGGCCCCGGTTATGTCAAGGCTTTGAGAGCGCCCCTGCCCCACATCCCGTTCCTCGCCGTCGGCGGAATCGGTCCCGACAATGTGGCCGACTTCATCAAGGCCGGCTGTGTCGGTGCCGGCGTCGGCGGGAACCTGACAAACCCGGAATGGATCCAGGCCGGCGCGTGGGACAAGATCACCGCCGTGGCCAAGACCCTCACCGAGAACGCGAAAGTATGATAGCCATACAGGAACACGGCCGGGGGAAGGTCCCCCGGTTCGAAGCGGTGCTGCCCGGGACCTATCTCCTGAAGGTCCCGTTCGGCCCCGTCTGGACGGGCATCATCCTGGTGCGCGGCGAGAAGGACATCCTGATCGACTCGTCGCACCTGGAACCGGAGCCGTATCTGATTCCCGCGCTGGAAGACCTCGGGGTCGAAATCGGGAACATCGGCTGGCTCCTCCAGACGCATGTCCATGGAGACCACATCGGCGGCCATCATGCCCTGGTCACCCGGTACGGGCTCAAGACTGCGACCCTGAAAACTTCCGCCGATGCCCTGCGCGACCCGGCCCAGGTCGCCATCCGCGTCAGGACCCGTTTCCCGAACCACTCCCCGGCCCCGCAGACCTACCTGAAGGGCGTCGAACCGGACCTGCTGCTGGAGGAAGGCGAACTGCTGGAGGGACGGTTCTACGCCGTCGCCACGCCCGGACACGACGATGACTGCCTGGTCTGGGTCGATACCCGGACGCGGACGGCCTTCACCGGAGACTCCATCCAGGCCAACGGCACTCCGACACAGGGGATCGGCTTCTACCGCGACCTGACGGCCTACCGCCTCAGTTTGGAGAAGTTGGCCGCATTGGAACTGGACCGTCTCGTCTGCGCGCACGACTATGACGGGATCGGCAACGTCGTGGAAGGCCCGGAAGCGGTGGACAGGGCGCTCCGCTACTGCACCGACCGGACCGGGCTCTACGACCGCAAGATCCGGGACTATCTCGCCAGCGGCGTACCGGTCGAAGAAGAACCAGCCGCGCTCACCCGCCGACTCATCGATGAAGTAGGCTGCGGCATGCCCGACTACCTCTTCCTCGCCATGCATACCGTATCTGAGCATTTGAAATCCATGCCATAACTACGGCACGACACCATCGACGGGCACCGCAACCACGGCACCCGTCCACATGCAAATTGAATTCAAAATCCAAGTCACTCAATGACTTTGAGGGGGTTGATACCCTCGCTGTCGAAAGAGTCGAACAGCCGGCCGGTCTTGATGTCGAAGGCGTAGACATCGCCCGTGTTCTTGTAGTCCGAGCAGCCGACCCAGACGTAGTGCTCCGTGGCGGAGAGGGAATAGGCTTGCGGCAGGGTGGTGCCGTCGGTGACGAAGGTGCCCAGTTTCGCACCCTTGGCCGCATCGTACCGGTAGACCGTGCCCGGGAGGGGATTCCAATCCGCATCGTATCCGCCGCAGAGGATGTAGAGGACATCGCCCTGGACCGCGATGGCGGACGGCGAGTCATAGTCGAGGTCGGCCACCGTCCCGGTGGCGATGTCGATGCACTGTACCTTCGGAGCGGCTGCGCCGTAATCGCCGTAACTGTTGAGATAGAGTTTCTGCCCGCAGGCGGCGAGGGCCTGGGGATTGACGTTGACCGTGTACGTGGACGTCTCCTTGAAAGAGGCGGCATCGACGACAGACACGGTATTGTTGTAGACGCCGTAGAGGGAGCCGCCGGAGTTGGACGTGTAGACCTTGCCGCCGACATAGGCGACGCCTTCCGGGTTGGGGCCGACTGCGGTCGTACGGACCGTATAGGTCTTGGGGTCGATCTCGCCGAGATAGCCTTCATAATAGGTGACATAGACCTTCCCGCCGCCGTAGCAGAGGGAACGCGGGGAGAGTTTCGCATCGCCGGCGGAGGCGGTGACGGCCTTTTTCAGCACGAGGTCGCGGTCGGTGACGAAGATGGTCTGGGAGCCGTTGACGGCGATGTACAGTTCGTCCCCGACGGCGAGGATGTCCTGGCCGAGGTCGCCGAGGGCGGTACCGCCGTTGGCCGTGGCGAAGGCGTCGCCGGTCAGGGTCTTGGTGGCGAAATCGTATCGGCTGATACCGGCGTTGTTGGCGTTCCAGGCACCGTTGTTGAGGATGTAGGCGCCGGTGGAGGCATGGGGTTCTTCCTTGTCGTCCTTGGTACAGGAGAAGGCGAGGATGCAGGACAGGGCAACCAGCGCCGCCCGCAAGGTCTTGATGGATAAGTTCTTCATGGTATAGGATTATTGAGTGATTTTGGCGGTGATGCGCAGTTGCCGTCCCGGCATGGGATAACTGCGGACGATTTCGTAGGTGGTGCCGGACAGGTTCAGCGCCTCGGCGGAGAGGGTGAGGACCGCCCGCCGGACCGGGATGCGCCAACGCACGGCCAGCGTATGGTCGAACCAGGCCGGAAGGCGGTTGGCCGGGATGTTCTGCGGCAAGTACCAGCGCGGTCCGACCGCGCAGAGGGTATATCCCAGCGAGGCCCGGGCCGTGCTGACCGAGGTGCTGACCGCTCCGCTGTGCCGGGGCGTGTACTGGATCTGGTGGCGGTAGTTCTTGGCAGAAGGGTCCGAGACGTCGACCGCATCGAGGAAGGACCAGGAGGCATCGGTGTGGAAGGTGTACCGGGTGCCGAGGGGCAGGGTCACGGCCGCAGAGAGGTCGATGCCGTCCATCCGCACCCGGCCGAGGTTCCGCATCCGCCAGACGAACATCGTCGGCACGGCGATGATCTTGTCCGTCACGTCGTTGTGGTAGGCATCGGCGGTCACGGCCAGGTCGGCCCGGCCGAAGACGCGGTGCCAGGTCGCGCCGAGACCCGCCTGGCGGGCCTTCTCCGGCACGAGGGAGATGCTGCCGACACGGTCGTAGTAGAGGTCGTTGAAGGTGGGGACACGGAAGCCCTCCTTGGCGAAGGCGCGCAGGTGCAGGCCCGGCGCCGCCGCGAAGGAGAGGCTGGCCGAAGGGCTGAGGCGGTGCCGGTCCGGGGCGGCTTCCCGCACCTCGACCCATTCGTGCATCAGCGTGGCGGTGAGGCTCGCTGTGGCCTTGAGGCGCGGTCCGGCGTATTGGACGCTGAAGGTCGTGATGCCGCCCAGGCGGGTCGGCTGCGGACAGGCCGCCGTATTCGCATGCAGGTGGGCGAGGCGCAGGTCCTGTGCCAGGACGGCCTGCAAGGTGCCGCCGGTGCCCAAGTCGCGCTGCCACCCCAGGATGCCCCCCAGGGAGCCGACCTGCTGCAGGTAGCGGTCGTCGACCGGTTCGGGGTAGATGGGGGACGCATCGGTGTACCGGGTCCGGAACCGCCGGTAACCGGCGTCCAGACGCAGCCGCCATCCACTGGAGGTGCGGTCATAGGAGGCGCGGGTGGACAGGTCCCGGTCCCGCAGCCGTTCAGTCGGGTCCTGCGTGTACAGGATCACAGGGCCGGGCAGCCCCCGCTGCGAATCCAGCCAATCGGCCGAGGCGCGGAGGGTTCCGCCCCGCCGGTCATGGCCCTCCAAGCGCAGCGTCGACTTGAAAGTGGACACATCACTCCCCTCCCGCCGCAACCGTCCGGGCTCCGAGAGGGCCCCGTCGGCGGTGATGGTGCGCCCGGTGAAGGGATAGTCGCCGTCGCTCCGGAGATAACTGCCGCAGGCGGACACGCCCCAGCCGTCCCGGATCTTCCGGTCGATGCGCACGGCGGGTTTCAGCGTGCCGAACGAGCCCCAGGTCCATGCGGCCTCGGCATGGGTGGGACCTCCGCTGAAATCCAGCGGCTTCGGCACGATGCTGAGGACGCTCCCGGCGGTGGAGGTGCCGGCCGGCAGGAAGAGATCGTCCGCCGCACCGATCTCCACGGCGATGCCCCCGGTGTTGTCCAGGTCGAACTGCGACAGGTCGATGCTGCCGCGCTGGGCATCGCTGACCAAGGCGCCGTCGTAGCACACGGCCGTATGCGCGGCGCCGAGCCCCCGGACCGACACGGTCTTCAGGCCGCCGATGCCGCCGTAGTCCTGGACGTTCAGCCCCGGCAGGGTGCGCAGCACCTCGTGCAACTCCCGTGCACCGGACCGCTCGATGGCCGCCGTGCCGACCTCCAGCCGCGGCGCACCGGCGTCCAGCGCCGCGCGTCCCTGCCAGGTCCCCACCGCCGTGGCCGCCTGCAACGTGTCCCGGTACGCATCGGGGAATGCGTACGACGACAGGAAGACGAATACTAAAGATGCAACAGCCAGCAACATCGTTTTACCATTCCGAGCGGCGCCTGACCCCGGGCGCCGGCAAGGTTTGACTTGATCCAGGCAGGTCTCCTGGCTCGTTCCCCGCGCGGCGCCTTCTCACCGGTATCGCCCGGCAATGGCCTCAGAATACCGCACGGCAGGATGGAACTTACAGTTGCGGGCACAGCCCCGGATTCGCACCGGGTTCCCTTACGACCTGAATCCGTGGCAAAGGTAGTAATAAAAATCAATTTTGTGCAATAATATTGTACAAAATTGATTAAATCGTGCAATTTTTGTTTATAAATACAATATTATTGAAATACAAAGAGCAATCTATAACTTCGCCTCGATCCTGCGGGCGCATTCTTCCAGCGCAGTGACGATCGAGGCACGGCGGACCGCATCGCAGCGATATTCCGGGAGGCACACCCCTACGCTGGCGAAGACGTCCCCTTCCTTGAACACCGGGACGGCGATGCCGAGGATGTCCCCCAGGTTATGGACGAAGCAGATGCGCTCCCGGCGGATATCGGCCAGGCATTCCTTGAGAGCATCCGGGGTCTGGGCCTCCTTCCAGACGTCGGCATCCGGAAGGCCAATGCGGGAGATGATGGAGGCGGCCTTCTCCTCGGGATAGAAAGCGAGCATGATCCGGCCGGCGGAGGAACGGTACAGGTTGGTGGAGTGGTTGATCCGGGCCGTGATGCCCTGCTGGCACTCGATCGTATGGAGGATGACCCGCTTGTCGTGGTTCTCGGTGGCGAAGACCACGGTCTCCGCCGTCTGGGCGAAAAGATGTTCGAGGTCGGGCCGTGCCGTCTCGCCCAGGCGGTTGAAATACTCGTGGCTGCCCGTCAGCCGGTAGGCCATGTGTCCCAGGCGGTATCCCCGCATCTTCCCGGTGTGTTCAACATACCCCCGCTCCTGGAGGCTGCGCAAGATGTTGGCGCAGGTGCTCTTCTTGAGGCCGCAGTCCGCGACAATCTCCGCGAGCGAGAAATCGTGGTCCATCCGGATGGCGAGCATCTCGAGGATATCGAAAATGCGGTCGGTAACTTGTATCATCGGCTCCTTTCTAAAATTTTCACAAATATACACAATTTCATTAATATTGAACATCGATTCAACATTAATGAACGCATTGGCATCATTGCCGGAAAAATCACAATCCATCCGTGCCTGGCCCCGGGCGCGACGATGGCTTGACTTGATCCAGGCAGGTCTCCTGGCTTGTTCCACAGTCCGGCGCCTTCTCACCGCCCCAGGCGGTAATGGCACAGAATGCCGGACTTCCTGACGGAACTCACAGTTGCGGGCACAGCCCCGGTCTTCCACCGGGTTCCCTTTTCAAACCTGCGGACAAAAAAAACCGCAGATTCACCTGAATCCGCGACAAAGATACAAAATTTTCCGGAATCCGCGCCTATTTCTCAAATTCCACGGAGCGGAAGGTTTCGGGATTGTGGAAAGAGGGCTTTGGGGTATGGACCGGCGACCAGGACAGGAAGTCCTTGTTCTCCACGCCCTGGGTACACTTGTAGAAGTTCATCCGGCATGTGAAGCCGTCCCAGGTCCTGAGGCCGTCCTTGAAAAGGGCCGAAGCCGGGATGGCGACCTTGAGTGTCCAGGGGCCGTCGAGCGCCACGGGACCGAAGGGTTCATGGCCCAGGGAGGGCTCGGTCCGGACACTTTCGATGACGGCCAGGGGGGCCACCTCGGGATTGTCCCGGCCGGTCCGCCGGGCCAGGAACATGTGTCCGGCAGCGTTCCATTCCAGGCTGTAGTACCACGGACTGTTCTCCGGATCGGGGTGCAGGAAGCATTCCACGCAGGAATCCAGGTGCACGAAACCTCCGGGGACGTCCTGCTCGGCCTTCGTCAACTCCTCCCGCACCTTATATTCTATATAGAAGAAATCTCCGTCATGCCAGACCCGGAAGTGGACATCAGGATGGGCGGGGAACTCCTCGGCCCAGTTCACGCATCCGATTTCCATCCATCCGGAGGGCGTTCCCTTCGGGACCACGAGGTCCGGCCGGGCCTTCGGCGCGCAGGCCGCCACGGAAAGGCCGGCCAACAACGGGGCAAGACATGCTTTTCTCATATTCGCTTCATTTGATGGGACAAAGATAACTATTTTTCACCAATGTTGAAACACGATTCAATATCGAAAAAATTTTTACCATCCTTTAAATCTTTCTATATCACTTATTTTCAATTACTTAAATAAATTTAAAAACTTTTCTGACAAAATAATCCAATAGATATACTTTCAATAATAATAATTTTTATATCTTTGCAATATCCTTGAAACAGGATTGACAATTCAATAATGACAAAAATATGGCTTACGAAGGTGAACTTACCAGCGCGGAAGTAAAGGCCGCAGCAAAGCGATTCGGCGCCGACCTGTGCGGCATCGGCAATATGGAACGTTGGGAAGGCGCTCCGAAACAGAACGACCCCCGCTACATCTTTCCCGGCGCGAAGTCGTTCATCGTCTTCGGATTCCGCATCCCGAGAGGCTCCCTGCGCGGCATCGAAGAGGGAACCCTGTTCTCGACCTATCCCACGATGGGCTACGCCGCGCTCAACCAGGTCTGGGGCCCGATGGTCATGTGGCCTTTCTGCAATTTCATGGAAGACCACGGCTATGAGGTGGTTCCCCTGATCAACGCCAACGGCGGCGAATCGGTGAACACGGTCACCGGAAAGTTCCGCGAAGGCTGGAGCCGCCCCGTCGCCCCCGGGAAGCCCCATCCCGACGTGCTGGTCCATTTCCGCATCGCGGCCTACCTGGCCGGCATGGGCGAATTCGGCTGGTCCAAGGTGTTCCTCACCCCGGAATTCGGTCCCCGGGTGCGTTTCGTGGTGCTCCTCACCGACGCCGAACTGGAACCCGACCCCATCTATGAAGGACACATCTGCGACCGCTGCAAGTTGTGCGTGCGGAACTGTGCCGGACACGCCATCTCCATGAACGAGTCGGTGAAGGTGACCCTGGCCGGGCACGAGGTGGAATGGGGCAAACTGGACGAGATGGCCTGCGAACACGGCCTGCAGGGCGGTGAGGACAAACTACAGAACCCCTTCGACGCCGAGTATCCCCGCCAGTACGGCTACGGCCGCGCCATCGAGGGTGCCGCCGGCTGCACGCGTGCCTGCATGATCCACCTCGAACAACGCGGCAAACTCCTGAAGACCTTCCGCAACCAGTTCCGCGCACCCGGTGTCAAGCCGTGGCGCATCGACCGCTCCAAGCCCTACGAGATCGACCCGGACCTGTACGAATACTATATGCAGAACGCGGGCGTCGAGCCGCACAACGCCATGACCGAATACAATGCCAAGGAGAACTACGGCAGCGCGGCCGCGGCGGGTCTGAGCGGCGTGCCCGACGAGGACGCCGGGCCGAAGGTGAACGCTGCCGGCCTGACGTACAATCCCATGATGGACTGACGGCCCGGCCATGCTGTTCGCCGTAGGATACAAGCACCAGAGCGAGGGGGACCGCTTCTCTTCGCTGGTGCTCGCATACCCGGAGGTGGGCGAAGTCTACTTCCCCTGGGTGGACGAGCCGAGCGGCCGGCCCGTCCTCGGCTACGGCGAGGGCGACGACAGCGAGACGGTCAAGGAACTCCTGCAGGAGGAACTGACGCTCATCAAAAGCGCCGGGCGGAAACTGGACCTGTTGTTGAACGCCAACTGCTACGGCGAGAAGGCCATGAGCCGCGAACTCGACCGCAAGGTCGAGGCCATCATCAAGGAACTGGACGGATGGGGGTGCAAGCCAGACATCGTCACGGCGGCCTCCCCATTCGTCGCCCGGTCGGTCAAGCGCTTCTATCCCGAAGTCGAGACCCGCGCCTCGGTGAACATGCGGCTGACCACGCTCCAGGCGATGCGGTATCTCGCGCCCTGGTTCGATTCCTATTATATAGGCCGGGACGTGCAGCGGAACCTGGACACGGTGAAGCGGTTCAGCGACTGGGCGCACCGCAGCGGCAAGAAGGTCGGCCTCCTGGCCAACTCGGGCTGCCTGCGCAACTGTCCCTGGCAGACCTACCACGACAACCTGGTCGCCCACAGCGCCGCCGCCCTCAAAGAACGGCCGCTGCGCGGGTTCAACCCGCATCTGTGCTGGACGATGTACGCCGATCCGGCGAACCTGCCGGAACTGCTGAAAGCCACCTGGATCCGCCCGGAGGACCTTCCCCTGTACGAGCCCTGGGTGGACTTCGTGAAACTGGCGACCCGCCAGCACACCCGCCCCGCCCTGGTCGTGGACTCCTACGTGAACCATTCCTTCCGGGGCAACCTGCCGGACCTGCTGGAGCCCGGCTTCTCCCCCGCCTTCGCCAAGTTCCGCATGGGCCTGGACAACACCCGTTTTCCCGAAGACTGGGCCCGCCGGACGGGCGCCTGCGAGCGGGAGTGCACCGGATGCGGATACTGCGAAACCGTCTTTGCAACGATAAAACGAACCGACTATGCTTTTTGACACCATCGACTGGCTGGCCATCGCCTTGTTCTTCCTGGTGATGTTCGGCATCGCGGCCTATTTCTCCCGGAGGTCGGCCAAGAACACCACAGACTTCTTCCTCTCGGGGAAGTCGATGCCGTGGTGGCTCATCGGCATCTCCATGTGCGCCGCCTCCACCTCCACCAACTCGGCGAACATGTTCACGGAGTACATCCGCAACTCCAACCTCGGCGAGAACTGGAAATGGTGGGCCTTCCTGCTGACCGGCATGCTCACGGTGTTCGTGTACTCGAAACTGTGGGTCCGTTCGGGCGCCAAGAGCGACATCGAATTCTACGAACTGCGCTACACCGGCAAGGCGGCGGCCTTCCTGCGGGGATTCCGGGCCCTGTACCTGGGCTTCATCTTCAATGTCATCTCCATCGGCCTGGTGATGCTGGCGGCCATCAAGATCGGGCAGGTCATGTTCGGCCTGGACCAGTGGACCGTCATCATCATCACCTGCATCGCCTCCGTCATCTATTCGGCCCTCGGCGGGCTCAAGGGGGCCATCTACACCGACCTCATCCTCTTCGTCATCATCATGGTCGGCGCCGTCGTGGGCATGCATTACGCGGTCACCCTGCCCGAGGTAGGCGGCTACAAGGCCCTCCTGTCCAACCCGGCGGTCCGCGAGCACATGGGCTTCTTCCCGGACATCGCCAACCCCGACCTGTTCGTCGCGGCCTTCGTCATCCCCATCGCGGTGCAGTGGTGGAATGTCTGGTATCCGGGCAGTGAGCCCGGAGGCGGCGGCTACATCGTCCAGCGGATGCTTTCCGCCAAGGACGAGAACCATTGCATGGGCGGCACCATCTTCTACCAGGTCATCAACTACGCCATCCGGCCCTGGCCCTGGTACATCACGGCCTTCGCTTCCCTCCTCGTGTTCCCCGACCTGCTCTCCCTCCAGGAGGCCTTCCCCCACATCAACCCGTCGCTGGTCAAGGGCGACCTCGCCTATCCGGCGATGCTCACCTTCGTCCCCAACGGCTGGCTGGGCCTGGTGGCGGCCGGCCTGATGGGCGCCCTGTTCTCCACCGTCGCGGCGCATCTCTCGATGGGCTCCAACTACATCGCCAACGACTTCTGGAAGCGGTTCGTCCGTCCGGAGGCCGGTGACAAGGAGGTCATCCTGGTCGGACGCCTGTCCACCGTCGTCATCATGGTCTGCACGGCCCTGCTGTCGCCGTACCTCGTCTCGGCGGGCACCGTGTTCAACCTGATCCTGCAGGTCGGCGCGGGTACGGGCCTCATCTACCTGCTCCGCTGGTTCTGGATGCGCATCAACGCCTGGAGCGAGATCACGGCGATGTTCGTCTCGTTCATCGTGGCGGTGTTCCTCCAACTCATCTATCCCCACCTGGGCCTGCCGGAACTCACCTCGTGGCAGAATCTCCTCATCGTGATGGGGATTACCACCGTCGCCTGGGTCGGCGTGACCCTGCTGACCAAGCCTACGGGAAAAGCCACCCAGGAAGCCTTCCAGGAGAAGATCCACACCACCCGCCACGACATCGCGTGGGGGCTGCTGGCGATGACCCTCGCCTGCGCGTCGGTGTACAGCGCCATGTTCGCAGTCGGGTACTGGATCTACGGGGAAACGACCCTCGCCATCATCATGACGGCGGTGTTCATCGTGTCCACGGCGGCCCTCCTGCCCGTCATCCAGCGGCTCAACGGAAAGACCGCCCGGATGAAACGAATTTCCCAGAACCTGTAATTTTATTCCCGACCCGGAAGACATTCTTCCGGGGATACGGGTGTATCGCATAATTTTGTGACAACGACGCAACATTGATAACATCAAAACCAATAACACCAATGAATCTGCTTTTCAAGAAAAGGTTACTGTCCAGCCTGCTGGGCACGTTCCTGCTTTTCGGCAGTGCGGCGGCCCAGAACGGGCCCTGCACCGTCACCGTGAAGGATTCTTCGGGCGAACCCCTGCCTGGCGCGGCGGCCCTCATCAAGGGCACCAAGACGGGCGAGGTGGCCGATGCAAACGGCGTCTGCCATTTCTCGAAACTCCCCTCCGATGCGACACTGGTGGTCTCCTGCCTCGGATTCGAAGACCTTGAGGTGGCCGTCCGCGGACGCCAGAAGATCACCGTCACCCTCTCCGCCTCGGCGACGGCCCTCGATGAGGTCATCATGATCGGCTACGGCGCCCAACGCCGGAAAGACCTCTCCGGCGCCATCACGCGGGTATCCGGCGAGACCATCAACGAATTCTCCACGCTCTCGGCCGCCAACGCCCTCCAGGGCCGCGTCTCCGGCGTGCAGGTCAACACCAACACCGGCCAGCCCGGTGCCAACGTGCAGATCCGCATCCGGGGTACCAACTCCATCAAGGGCGACAACGAGCCGCTGTGGATCATCAACGGCTTCCCGGGCGACATCAACATGATCAACTCCTCGGACATCGCCTCCATGGAAATCCTCAAGGACGCCTCCGCGACGGCCATCTACGGCTCGCGCGGCGCCAACGGTGTCGTCATCGTCACCACCAAGGGAGCGCGCGAGGGCGACCTCCGCGTGGAATACAGCGGAAGCGCCGGCGTGCAGACCCTCACCAAGCAGTTGGAGATGGCCGATGCCTGGGAATACATGGAATTCCTGAACGCGAAGGCCGCCGTCAACGGCAACAAGGCCGTGTTCACCCAGGAAGAGATCGACAACACCCTCTACAGCACCAACTGGCAAGACGAGGTGTTCCGCCCGGCCCTCATCACGGACCATGCCCTCAGCATCTCCGGCGGTACACAGAAACTCTCCGCCGGCATGGGCCTGAGTTACTTCAAGCAGGACGGTATCGTCAAGACCAGCGGCTATGAGCGGCTGTCCCTGCGGACCGACGTCAAGTACAACCTCTCCAAGGTGGTCAGCACCAATGCCGGCATCGTGATCTCCCGCTCCAAGCATGCCCAGAACGGCAGTTCCGGCGTAGGCGGCACCATCAACAACATGCTGATCTCGTCCCCGACCGCCACGCCGCACTGGGACGACGGTACCTGGAACGACTTCAGCACCCAACCTTCTGCCAACGTGAACCCGGTGGCCGCGCTCTACGAGACGCAGAACGACTGGTATGCCGACCGGATGACCGCCAACGCGGGGGTCACCATCCGCCCTATCGACGGCCTGTCCATCTCCATCAGCGGCAACGCCCGCTACCGCCAGGCCCGCAAGGACTACTTCAAGTCCCTTGACATGCCCGGTTCGCTGGGCGCCGCCTCCATCGACCTCGGCGAGGTGCTCGACCTCACGTCGAACAACATCGTCACCTACGACAAGTTCTTCGCCCGCAAGCACCACCTGACGCTCATGGGCGGTATGACCTACGAAAGTTACACCTCCAAGTCCACCACCACTGGCACCGCCGAGAACTTCATCTCCGACGCCGCCGGCACCTACGACATCGACGCCGCCGAAGAGAAGGGCCTTCCTTCCTCGTCGCTCTCCGACTGGAGGCTGCTTTCCTACCTGGGACGTATCAACTACAACTACGACGACCGCTACATCCTGACCGTCAACTTCCGCGCCGACGGCTCCTCCCGCTACAACAAGGGCAACAAGTGGGGGTACTTCCCCTCCGCCGCAGCGGCCTGGCGCATCTCCGAGGAACATTTCGTGAAGGACAACGTCTCGTGGCTGTCCAACCTCAAACTGCGCGCCGGCTACGGTATCACGGGCAGCACCGCCATCTCGCCGTACGCCACGCTCAACACCCTGACCACCCAGAACGTGGTCTTCGGCAAGGACACCTATGTCGCCTACGCCCCGGCCGACAAGTACGTCGGCGACCTTCGCTGGGAGCAGACGGCGCAGACCAACGTGGGACTCGACCTGGGCCTGTTCCGGAACCGGGTCTCCCTCACCGTCGACGCCTACTACAAACTCACTACCGACCTGCTGAACGACGTGGAGATGCCCCGCTCCTCGGGCTACACCACGGCCCTGCGGAACATCGGTTCCGTCAGCAACCGGGGTATCGAGGCCCAGTTGGACGCCCGCATCATCGACAAGACCTTCAAGTGGGACCTCGGCGCGAACTTCTCCCTAAACCGGAGCCGGGTTGAATCCCTCGCCGACGGCAAGGACATCTTCGGCGCCACCGTGAGCAACACCGTCATCAGCGACCAACTCAACATCCTGCGCGAAGGCGAGGAAATGTGCCTGTTCTACGGCTATGTCGAGGCCGGCTATGACGACAAGGGCCAGATCGTCTACGTGGACGACATCGACGGGGTTCCGGGCCTCTCCGCCACGGACAAGCAGATCATCGGCAACCCGAACCCGCGATTCCTCCTGAACTTCAACACCACCCTGTCCTACAAGCGGGTGAGCCTGAGCGCCTTCTTCCAGGGCTCCTTCGGGGCTGACATCTACGCGCTGACCCTCGGCCAGATCGCCTACCAGTACGGTTACAACGGCAACGTCCTCAAGGATGTCATCGGCAACTACTGGACGGCCGACAACCCGGACGCCAAGTATCCGAACCTGCTCCAGAACGTCGCCATCAAGATGTCCGACCGCTTCGTCTACGACGGCTCCTACCTCAAGGTCAAGAACGTGGAACTGGGCTACGACATCCCGTGCGAGCGGCTGTCCTGGCTGTCCAAGGCGCGTGTCTACGTGAGCGGGCAGAACCTGTACACCTTCACCTCCTATCCCCTGTGGGATCCGGATGTCAACGCCTACGGCGGCGGCACCTCCCTCCGGCAGGGCGTGGACAGCAGTTGCTATCCGACCGCCCGGAGTTTCACTGTCGGATGCCGGGTCACTTTCTGATGATTCACTCAACACGACCGTACGATGAAAAAAATAGTTAAAACCCTGTCCCTGCTTGCCGGTGCCGCGCTGCTCCTTTCCTCCTGCGGCGAAGACTTGGAAATCCTCCAGGAACACCCCAAACAGGCCGACGCACAGTCTTTCATGACCAACTACAAGTCGGTCGAGGCCGAGGTCAACGCCATCTACTACCAGATGCACCGCCTCCAGGCCTACGGCCGCTACCTGATCGTCCTCACGGAAGGCCTTTCGGACTACTGCTACGGACGCGGCAACTACGCGACCTCCTATGAGACCGGCCTGACTTCCGGCGCCGTCGGCTTCGTCAAGGACACCTGGGCCATCATGTACCGCTGCATCCGCTTCTCCAACGACCTGATGCGCCAGATCGACAATGTAGGCCTGTCCGACGCCGACTACAAGGCGCTCACCGGCGAGATCCGCTTCCTGCGGGCGCTGGCCTACTCGCAACTGCTGAAATACTGGGGCGCCGTCCCGTTCTTCACCGAGGACAACATGGACGACTTCAACAAGCCCCGCACTGACGAAGCCATCATCTGGCAGTGGATCGAGGACGAGTGCGCCTATGCCTACGACGCCCTGCCCAAGGCCGCATCCATCGCCGGACGCCCGTCCAAGGGAGCCGCAGCGATGCTCAAGGGCCAGGCTGCCCTCTACCTCAAGCACTACGCCGTAGCCCAGGAGGCCTTCGAGTCCATCATCGACTCCAAGCAGTATTCCCTCGTCGAAGTGACCACGGCCGACGACTTCGCCAAACTCTACGGGGTCGATGTCGTCTCCACGACCGAGGAAATCTTCTACATCAAGTACAACCGCGACGTGGCCGGCGAGTTCTTCTGGATGTACCTTTGCTCCCCCAACCCGGTGCGGAACATGGGTTCGCTGGGCATCTACACCGACCAGGTCAAGAACAAGGTCATCGCGAACTGGGACCCGGCCGACCTGCGCTACCAGTGGGACCTGTACCGCCAGACGGCGAACGGCACCCTCAACGCCCTCACGGACAACGGCATAATCTGCTTCAAGTTCCGCGACACCGAAGCCACCGGTTCCACCTCGGCCAATGACAACCCGGTCTTCCGCTATGCCGACGCCCTCCTGTATGCCGCAGAGGCCCGGGCGATGGCCCTCGGCGCCCCGGACGCCACGGCCCTCAAGTACGTGAACAACGTCCGCCGCCGTGCCTACGGCCTGAAGCCCAACGTCCCCTCGGCCAAGGACTACGCCCTGTCCGACTATGCCGACAACGACAAGTTCATCGACCTCATCCTCAAGGAAAGGGCCTACGAGCAGTGCTTCGAAGGCAAGCGGTACGCCGACCTCAAGCGCCTCGGGAAACTCGCCGAATACGCCGTGAAGGCCGGGCGGGTGGCTTCGGAGTCCGATGTGCGGGACGCCGCCTACTGGTGGCCCATCCCGACGGACGAATACAACTACAACGACGCCCTGGATCCCACGGTGGACCAGAACCCTGGATATTGATAAACGACTGAGCCATGAAATCCATCCACTATATCCTGATGACGGCTGCGGTGAGCCTGGTCGCCGCCTGCACCGTCCCGCCCTCCGCCGACGAGCACCCCAACGTGAAACCCAAGCCCGCCGAAGAGGAAGAGCCGACCCCGCCCGCCGATATCGACTTCGACGAGTTCGGCGGCCTGCAGATCGCCGTCGCCGACTACCAGCGCCTGGGCCTTGTCATCGCCAAGGCCGAAGTGGCCCCGCTCGGCGGCGAGAGCATCACCCTCGCCTACAGCGTGGCGCCCGACGGCACCACCATCTCGACCATGACGGCGGCGGACGGGAAACTCTCCACCACCTATACCGGCGGCTTCGATATCAACAAGCCTCTCTCCGAGGCGGTGAACATCCTGTTCTATCTCCCGATCGGCTCCTACGCGAAAGGCTTCGACATCACCCTCACGGACACCCAGGGCCGCGCCTATACGCTTCCGACCGGGGAGAACGTGACCATCGAGCCCGGCGAGACCACGGCCGTCGCCGCCGTGCCCCTCACCCTCTACTACGGCACGGCCAATTGCTACCGCACGGCGGAAGCCGGGACGGTCAAAGTCGACATCACCCCCTATTACACCTTCTCCTATCCTTATGCCTATGAGGGCAAGACCGTGGGCGGGACACCCGTCACGGCCGCCTCGGCCTCGGTGGTCTGGCAGCAGACCGGCACCGGCGTCGAAGGGGACGTCCTCTCCGGAGAGGCGTCCGTCTCGGGGAACGAACTCAGCGTCCCCGTCTCCGGCAAGGTGGGCAATGCCGTGGTCGCCATCAAGGACACCTACGGCACCGTCCTGTGGTCCTACCACATCTGGGTGAGCGAGAGTGCGGATGTGCCCTACAACTTCCCCGACGGCTACGGCGCCTACACCATGATGGACCGCAACCTGGGGGCGACCTCCACCGAAATCAAGAACCAGGACACCTACGGCGTCTTCTACCAGTGGGGCCGCAAGGATCCGTTCATGCGGCCGCACAACCAGACGCGTCCGACCGGCAGTCCGTACTACACCGACTACACGGTGCACGAGTCCGCCCAGAGCGGCGAACTCACCGGCATCATCGCCTACACCATCCAGAACCCCGGCATCATCCTGAAGGCCGCCAACGACTGGCACTACGGATTCCGGGACAACGCCCTGTGGGGTAATACCTGGGTCCCCGCAGCCGCAACCGATATCTACACGACAGACGTGAAAGGCATCAAGACGGTCTACGATCCCTGTCCGGCCGGTTACCGCATCCCGGACTACAGGGCCTTCGATGGGCTCGAGTTCACCTCCAAGGAACTGTGCGACAGCCAGTACGGCCATGTCTACGCCACCGGCGTGGAGGGCGTGACCAGTTACTATCCGACCGCCGGTTTCGTCGAAAAGAACGTGGACAACATCAAGTACCTGGAGTATCGCGGCTACTACTGGACCAACATCCCTGGCGGAACCGGCGCCTACTCCCGCATGTGCAACAACGCCAACGGTTCCAAGGGCTCCGGCCTGGACCGGGCCGTGGCCTCCAGCGTCCGCTGCCTCAAGATGGACTGATACGGCCGTTGCGATGAAACTGCGACTTCTATCTCTGGCCGCCCTGGCGGCCTGCCTATGCTCTTCCTGCAACAAAGAAGAGCATACTTATGGTCCGTCGAAGCCGACGCAGCCCGACGAAACGGAGGAGGAGGTCAAGACGGCCTCCGCCACCAAGGGCGGTACGCTCCTGCGGACGAGTTCCGCCGACCCCAGCATGGTCTGCCAGGACGGGGTGTTCTACCTGACCATGACGGGGTCTGCGAACATCGCCCTGGTCTATGACAAGGACCTCGCGAAACTCACTACCTCCGACTATCCTTCCTCCTCCCACCTCGTGTACCAGAGCAAGGACGACCCGACCGTCACCGATATCTTCGGTACGGGAGCCACCATCAACGGCACCTGGTCGCCGGAACTGCACTACTTCACGGAAGAGGAATGCCCCGGCAACGCCGGCTGGTACATGGTGTTCGCCCTCCGGAAAAGCGGGACCGACAATTCGGCCTATGTGCGTCCGGTGGTCCTCAAATCGACCGGGAAGACGCCGGCCGGCCCCTGGGGACATCCCGTCTCCGGACAGGCGAGCCGGACGCAGCGCTTCCTGGATGCCAACGGCGACCCCTTCACGGAATGGGCCATCGGCGTGAGTTACCTACGGATTCCGACCGGGCAGTACAAGGGGATCTATGCCCTCTGGGTGGACGAGGTCGGACGCGGCACGGGTCTGGGCAACTTCTACCAGCGGCTCCGCATCGCCCGTCTCTCCAAGCCGTGGCAGATTGCCTCCGAGGCTGCCACCATCACCACGCCCACGCAGGCCTGGGAGCAGAAGGGCGCCTCGTCGACCCTGCCGATGGTCGTGGAGGGCGGCACCGCCGTCTACGGCAAGGACGGCGAAATCTTCCTCGCCTACTGCGGCAGCGGCTACTGGTCGGATTACGGCCTGGGCCAACTCACCCTGAAACGGGAAGGGGGCGACTACGCGAACCCCCTGCTCTCCAGTTCCTGGGTCAAGTATGCCAAGAACCCGGTGTTCTCCTCCGCCTCCTCTGCCGACCTGCGCGGGGCCGGCCATGCCTTCTTCTTCAAGGACGTTGCAGGGAAGGACCTGATGTGCTACCACGCCTATCCCTATGTCAACGGTGTGAAGCAGAACAGCCGCAACGCCTACGTGGAGCCCTACACCATCGACTACGATGCCAAGAGCGAGACGGCACCCGACGGCGTGCTGAAATTCGGCCTGCTCGGAACCGGCGTCACCGCGCCCGTCGGGTCCAGTTTTGAATATACCAAAAGGACCAACTGACAGTTATGGACAGCAAGACATACACTCCACCCCTTTGCACAACCCTGATGTTGTGCGTTTCCCGGTGCTTTGCCGGCAGTATCGAGACCGATGCCTCGAATGAAGACCTGAACATGTATGACCTGGATTGGTAGGAGGACACGATGATGAAAAAGACTTTGTCCTGGGCCGCTGCGGCCATCCTCGCCCTCGCTGCCTGCGCACGGGAAGAAGTGCTTCCGGAAGAAGGCGGAAACGCCGTCGAGACCGGCAGCCGGATCACCTTGACCGCCACCCATGAGAACAGCACCGGGACCAAGACGGCGCTCGGCGAAGGCGGCAGCATCCTCTGGACCGATGGCGACCGGATCAACGTGGTCTACGACGGAGGGAACGTCGCCTCCGAATCCCTGTCCCTGACGGCGGAAGCCGCCAGTGCCACCTTCACGTCCACCCTGCCCGACGGGGCCACACCCGCCTATGCGGTCTATCCCGCCACCATCGCCGCCGCCTATGACGGCAGCGCCTTCACCGTCACCCTCCCGTCCACGCAGGACGGCACCTTCGCGGGCGCGGCCGTCGAAGCAGCCCCGGTCGCGGACGGCAACCTGGCCTTCAAGCACCTCTGCGGCCTGTTGAAGGTGAACGTCGATGCCGCCGATGTGAAGGCCGTCCGGCTGACCGCCTACGGGGGAAAGGCCCTCGCCGGAACCGCCGCCATCACCTTCGCCGACGGCATCCCGTCCGTGGGCGCGGTGACCGGGGCCTCCTCCAGCATCACGCTGGTGGCAGACGGGGCCGGCGACTATTACGCCGCCGTCCTCCCGACCGACTTCTCCGAAGGCTTCCTCGTGGAACTGCTGGACGGCAGCAACGCCGTCATCGGGGCGAAATTCACCGGCAAGCGGCTCAACCTCCAGCGCCGCGACCTCGCCAACCTCGGCGCCATCCCCGCCACAGTCCTCTCGGGCCTGTTCGTCACCGTCGACGGCGCCGGTTCCAAGGACGGCAGCAATTGGGACGACGCGATGGACTGGTCGGCCTTCAAAAGCCAAATCGCCTCCGGGTTCACGGGAAACGCTTTCCTGGCCGGGTATCCGGATGATACTCATTATACCGGAACAGAAACAAGTATCGGGGCCACTTCCGGCTGGGCCATCTATGGCGGCTACAACCCGGCCTCGACCGGAACGGACCTGTCGCAACGTGATATTGAAACCTACACGACCGTCTTCGACGGAGAAGGCAGCAAGCGGTTGTTTGTCTGGAACAATTCTGCCATTGTGTCCACCTCATTTGACGGTGTGACCTTCTGCAATGCCAATGCCTCCAGCGGCATCGGCTCGGCCCTCATCCTCCAAACCTATGCCAAAGCGGCCTTCAACAACTGCAAGGTTTCATCCAATAACAAGACAGGAACAGATGGAGGGGGAGCCGTCCGGGTGGCAGGAGGCAACGCTTCCTTCACAGACTGTGCCTTTGCAAACAATACGGCGGAAGGCAACGGCGGAGCCATTGCCGTTACGGGAGGGACCCTGGTCATGGAAGGTTGTTCTTTTACCGGAAACAAGGTCACCGGAGCCTCCAAATGGGGCAGCGCTATCTTTGCCGCCTCAAAAGCCAGCAGCATCCGTCTGAACCGGTGTTATTTCGAGAGCAACGAGGCCAGAGGAGGCGGCACTATCTATACCAGTGTCGCAAGCACGACCTTGTTCCTCAACGCCTGTAGTTTCTACAGCAACCTGTCTGTCCAATATGCCTCCGTCATCCGAAATGACGGAAGTGTATGCGGAGTCTTCAACAGCGTGTTCCAACTTAACAAAAACCAGCAGGCCACCGGTGCCTCGAACTTCTATGCCGGAGGCGGCAAGAACCTGATTGCCAACACCACCATCAGATTGTCAGGGGCATCTGCCGCGGGTATCTGGTCCGACAAGGCGCCCGTTTATATTGTCAACAATACGATTGTAAACTCGGATGGAACGCAAGGAGACGATAAGGCCCTTGCCCTCAAGACCACGGAAGCCATCACGTCCTACGGCCACAACATCTACTCCAAAATGTATGATGCCAATTCCGTCTACGTACTGGAAGACGCGACCGGCCATCCGGACCAGGAAGCCACCGTCACGCAGGCATGGAACGCCACCGGCCACTACACATCCTGGGATGGGTCATGTCCTGAGGGCTTCGTCAAGGCGAGCCCGGCGCGTGTAGAGGCGGCCATCGACGCCTTCGATACCGATGCAGGTACCGCCTTCAAGGCCTGGCTCCAATCCCTCAAATTCGACGGAGGCAATGCCCTCCAGACCGACATCCGCGGTCACGCCCGCAGCACCACAGCCCTCTGGCCGGGCAGTTACGAAGACTGACACTGGCAGATAACCGACTGAGCGTCAACAATATCAGCAGAGCAGGGGTGCAACGGAAATTGCACCCCTGCTCTATTCAACATGCTGTTTTTCAACGACTTGCGTGCCAGGCATGGGAGATCAGCCGGTGGCCGTCATCGAGCGGATAAAGGCGACTTCGGATTCGCTCCAGGGGGCGGGACCTAACGGCCGCGCCCCCTTTCTATGGGACTATCCCTCTTTTGCGTGGGCTTCAATGATGCGGTAAACCTCACGGCTGAGGGCACTCTTGTCGGGCAAATAGAGTTGGTATCGGCTCACGAAAAGTTGGTTATTGATGCCTTCCAGTGCATATTGTACGGTGAGACGGTCTTTCTCTGCTCCAAGTACGATGCCGAACGGCTCGTTGTCACCCTCGGTGCATACCTCGTGCTTGAAGTAGTTCAGATAAAGGTTCATCCGACCTATGTCCTCGTGCTGTACGCCATCTTTTTTCAAATCAATCAGGCAATAAGCTTTGAGGATTACATTGTAAAACACCAAGTCCACATGGAAGTGGCGGCCACCGAGAGGGATGTGATATTGCCTTGCAACGAAAGCAAAACCTTTTCCCAGTTCCAGCATGAACATACTGAGATTGCTGGCAAGGGCGTCTTCCAAGGTCTTCTCATTCCAGGTGGGAAGTTCCGGCAGACCGGTGAATTCAAGGACGAATGGGTCACGTATGATGTCCTCGGGCTTCTGTACTTCAATACCTTGATTCGCAAGTTGAAGGATCCCTTCTTTGTCCTTGGACAGGGCGAAGCGCTGGAAAAGAGCCGTGCTTTTCTGGCGTTTGAGTTCCCGGACGCTCCATTTCTGTGCTTCACATTCCTTGGCATAGAAACTGATTTCCAACGGGTCATCAGATTTGAGGATTTCGAAGTAATGGCTCCAACTCAAAACGTGAGACACTGTCTCACTTTTTGGAAAAGAGCAATAGAACTTCCTCATATAGATGATATTGCTGCGGCTGAAACCCTTTCCGTATCGGTGGGTCAAGTCAGCGGAAAGCCGGTTCAGCAAGTTGCTGCCGTATTCGGCACGCTGGGAGCCGGATTGCTCGAACTCCACGATATATTTGCCGATGTTCCAGTATGTCTGGACCAAGATCGTATTGACCGATGTTGCAATCTGGCCGCGTGCGGAATCCAGCAGGGAACCGATGCTCTCCACGAGAGATTCATATCCGGAGTATGTTGTCATTTCGTCCATAGACACGATGTTTTGTCGTCGGTTACGCAAAGATAGTGATTCTTTGCGAAGAACTGAAGCCGGGAGGAAAAGATCGCCGTAACGGACAGGACCATTGAGAACGACTTGTCACAACTTTAGAAAAAAGGAATCCTTGCTCGTGAAGGTGGCCGTAAAAATGGCAGATGGGTGAACTATTGAGTCTGTGGGGAGAAGATGTTATGGCTCATCCACCGAGAGGACGACGCTCACGGTGTGGGTCTCCCCCGGCTTCAGGATGTAGGCCCGGTCGCGGTACACCGTTCCCGTCTCCATCGCCACGGAACCTTCCGGGGCCACATAGACAATGAATTTGATGCCGCCCTTGAAGTCCGCCGTAACCCGGCGCTCCCCATCGACGAGCGTGTAGGCGCCGTCGCCGCTCTCGAATACGATCCCCGGCCGGCCGCCGGCCACTCTCTTCACCGGGAAGGCGCCCTGCCATACGCGGTCGGCGCCCTTCTCCGGCTCCGCCTTCCAGAAGTATCTCTTCCCGGAAAGCCCTTCAACGGTGCAGTTCGAGGGGTGGGAGACCCGGAAGAACGGATGCAGGAGTTCCGTGCAGGAGTATGCATGGTCATCGGTGTTGGTCACCCGGAATTCGGCTTCCAGGTCCTTGCCGAGGCGGTATTCCATCTCGGCGTGGAACTTGTGCGGCCACACCCGGAGGGTGGACTCGCTGTCGTCGAGGGACAGGGCCACGGTGTCGTCTGAACAGGAACGCACCTGCCAGTCGAAATAGGGCGTGAGGCCGTGGATGTCGCAGCCGGGACGGCCCTCATAGACGGCCCACGGCCAGTAGACGGGAATGCCGGGATTGCCCAGGACCTCCGACCGGCCGTCAGGCCGCCAACTTCTCATGTTGGCCCCGCGAAGGTCCACCCGGGCCGTGCCCCCCGCGTGCGAGAGCACCACCTGCGTACCGGGCCGGGACTCGCCCTCGAGCCAGGAGCGGTCGGCGGCGGACAGTTCGAGCAAGGAGGCGAGGCGGTATGTGCCGCCCCAGGACATGAGGTGGTCGTTCAGGCTCCCGCGCTTGTTCTCCCCCGTGCGGTACTTGCTCCACCGGGTCGGGAAATAGGCCTCGTTCTTTGCCCCCACGGGGCGTTCGAGGGAATGCCACAACTCGCGGTTCTCGTCGGCGAAGCCCTGCGTGCCGTTGCGCCACATCAGGGCGGCCACTTCCTTCCACATCCCGTCCCGGTCGACCTTCGAGAGGGCGAAGAGTTCGGGGATGAGCAGGCCGCCGTAGTCGTCGAGCGCCGCATGCTCCGTGCCCACGATGGTGGATCCGGCCGGCCGCCAGTTGTAGACGGACAGGTCGAGGTCCGGACCGTAGGTGGGATTCTGGAGATACACCCACGACAGGAAATACCAGCCCGCCTTGCGGGCATAGCCGAGATATTTCCGGCGGCCGGTCATCTTCCACATCTCCACGGCGGCGGAAAGGAAGGGCTGGATGCCCTCGCGGTCCACGCTGGAGCAGTCCATCGCACCGCCGTTGCATTCGAAGCGGTCGATGTCCCGCCCGTAATAGTATTTGAACGCCGCGTCGATCGCCTTTCTGACTTCGCGGTCCCGGGTCAGGTCCCAGTAGCGCACGAGGCCCATCAGCACGTAGCCGCCGCAGTCCCCCGCCGCATTCGTCAGTTCCCCCGTCGAGTAGTCCCACTGCGAGCCGAGGCCCCCGTCGCCGGGCAGGGCGGAGAGCAGGGCCGCCACCTCCCGGCGGGCGGACCGCTCGAACTCGTCGGCGTAATCATCCGCATCGCAGCCCAGCGCCGCCAGTCCGTCCCGGTGGGCCCGCAGGAACATCGCGGTACGCGAAAGTTCGCCGATCGCCCAGCCGACCTCGGAAGCGTCGGTGAAGGTCTTGCCGGGGACGGGCTTGATCCCTTTCTGGAAGAATCCGGATTCCTGCTGCCGCACCCGGATCCAACTGCGCATCACCTCGCATCCGAAGCGCACCCCCTCGGGGTCGCCGTCCTCCAGGGCGTACGCCAGGGTGACGCGCGCCTTCTGGAAACTCTGCGAGGCAAAGCCGATGTTGGGCGTACCGCCGCTCACGAGATACTCCCCGGGCTGCAGTTTCTTGGACCGCTCGACGTCGTCATTCTTCCAGCGGTCGAGCGTGAAGTCCCTCTCATAGTCGGACAGCGTATACCCCTCCTTGGACCGGGGGATGTTCATGTATCCCATCGTGAACATCTTGTCGTCGTGGCCCCCGCTGAACCAGGAACCCTCCTCGTTGCGCCTGCGGTTCCAATCCAGGAACGTGCGGTCCAGGCGGACGGTCTCCTCCACCGTATGCTGGGCCGCCGTCTCGTGCAACAGACGTTTCCAGGCGACGGGGAACACGACGGAGAAGCCGTAGTTCTTCCACTTCGGACGTCCCAGGCACGCATACGCCGTCACGCTGTAACTTTCCCCGGGGGCGAGGGTGATGTAGGTATCATACCGCTCGCTGAACCGGCGCTTGTCGGTATAGGAGACGGGAGCCTCGGTGGTGGGCCAGTAGATCAGATGCCGGAAGGAGCCGTCGGGGAGCCGTTCGAGCGAACTGGAGCCCGTGACCGAATGGAGGTCCGCGTCGGACGAGAAGAGCCCGAAGGCATGGCGCCGGTTCTCGCTGACCGTGCAGGCCGGGATCGAACTCCGGTCGCCGGCGAAGATCCACGGCTGCCCGTCCTTCTCCAGGCCGTTGGGCATCGCGCTGGAGAAGGCGCGTCCGTCGCTGAGGATGAAATCGCCCACGAACTCGTTGCCGTTGTACAGGACGCCAGGGATGAGGTAGCGGTCGGCCTTGAAGCCGGGCTCCGCGGAAAGGACCAGTTTGAAGGTGCGGGGGGCATCCGAATCGTTGGTGGCGGTGATGTCGATCCGCCAGACAGCCGTCCTGCCCTCGCGGGAGGCCGCGACTTCCAGGCTGGTCCGCACCCCCTCGCCAGCGGGGAGCGTCTCCGCCTTGAATTGCGGGGCCCTCGCGGCAGCGAAGCCGGGAAAGACAGACGCGGCAGAAAGGAGGGCGGCAATAAAGGATCTCTTCATTTTCTTGTCATTTTTATGGGAAGGGTCAATCGGTGGCCGTCATCGAGCGGATGAAGGCGACTTCGGATTCGCTCCAGGGCGTGTAGTCGCTGCGGAAGATGTCGTGAAACCAGATGTCGGGTTTCGGGTCGCCGTCCTTGTGCCCCCAGGGGAGGTGGAAATGGCATTTGTTGTTCACCAGGCCCCAGTTGATGGCGCCGACCTTGTTCTCCTTGAGGATGGGCATCACGGTCTCGAAGGTGTTCCCGTAGTTGCGGGCCAGGTATTCCTGGCACACCATCGGACGGCCGAAGCGGGACAGCATCGCGATCATGGCCTCGACCTCGGTGGGCTTGCTGTAGCAGTGGAACGTGACGATGTCCGACTGCGTGCAGGCGAAACTGACCAGGTCCAGTTTGGTAGCGGTGCCGTGGATGCCGGGGCGCTGCCATACCGGCGAGGAGAGCGGCTGCGAGGGCCTGACCTCCCAGGCCCACTGGTAAACGGCAGGCATGAAGTCCTTGACGTCACACCCGTTCTTGAAGTTCTCCGGCTCGTTGCAGAGGCACCAGTACAGGATGCGCCGGTCGTCCTTGTAGGTGCGGAGGATGTCCTGCACATACTGCTTGAGACGGGGCCATTCGTCCGGGTTGTCGATGACCGCCCGGCCGGGGCTGGGAATCCAGTTGGAGTTGTGCACCCCCGGAAGCGGCTGGGGCTGCGGGCCGAGACGGAACTCCTTCTCGTGGTTGCCCCCGTTGGTGAAGAAGGTGATGACGGGCCGGATGCCGTGACGGTCGGCGATGTCCAGGAAACGGTCGATCCGCCCCTTGAACCCGACGGCGTCGGCATACCACAACTGCTCATGCAGGTAGATCCGCACGGTGTTGAAGCCGATGCTCTCCGCCAGGGCGAGTTCCCGGTCGATGACCGCCTCGTCGAACGTCTCTTCCTGCCAGAACTCGAATTGGTTGATGGCATAGGAAGGCACATAGTTGCAGCCGACGATCCACGGCTGCGCATCCATCCATGCCTGGGCCTCCTCCGGGGTCCAGGGGCCTCTTTTGTGGGAGGCGCAGGAGCACACCGCCAGGGCGGCCAGCATCCCGAATACTGTTTTTTTCATCATATGCGTCTATGGGAGAAGGATCCGCTGCCACGAATCCGGATTGCTGATATAGGCTCCGGTGAAGGGGGTTCCCGCAAGGCTGGCGAACAGCATCACCGCAGGGGCGGACGCGGCGTCCAGCGAAGCGAGCGGGATGCAGACCTCGGCCACCGTTCCCTTCTTGCCGTCGGAGGTCTTCACCGTGGAAGCCTTGCCCGTCCAGGCCGCGTTCCCGAAGGTGAACGCGCCATCCCGGGACAGGGCGGCCTTGTAGGTTGCACCTCCGTCCGCCGCAGCGACCACCAGTTGCAGGTCGGCATCGCCGCGCCGGTCCAGGCACAGGTAGAGGTTGTCCGCATCCCGGGCGGCACGCACCATCACCTCATGTCCGTCCTTCGTGCTGATATACAGGGCCTCGTCCAAGCCCCATTCCTTTCCGTTGCCGCCCACCGCCACCGTCGCCTGACGGGCGGTCAGGCTGTGGTTGAGCCAGAGTTTGCCGAGATTCACCCCCTGGCCCGAGTTCTGGATAGCGGCGAGGAGTTTATTGCCGTCCTCGACCTCTGTGCTGCCCCAGACGCCGTTGCCGGTGAAGGGGACCTGCCAGCCGCTGTCCCATTTGCCGAAGTCGGTAGCCGTGCGGTCGCCCACCTTGAGGGAGAGTTGCTTGCTGATGTTGCAGGAGATGACCACCTCGCCGGAAGGGAACGTGGACACATACCCGCCGGCCCCGGCGATCACCGTGCTCTGCCGACGTTCCGGACCGGCCGTCTCTTCGCCGAGGTCCTTCCAGTCCAGGCCGTCGCTGTAGACCAGCGACATCTTGTAGTAGGACGACCCCTGGTTGCTCGCCGGGGTCTCCAGCCGCGCCTCCAGGAAACCGAAGATGGTCTTGCCGTCGTTCAGGACCCGGAAGGAAGGCATCTGGTCGGTGAAGATCTTCTGCCCGGTATAGGCCGTGTTGGGGCCGTCGTAGTTGTATTTATACAGGCGGGCGCAACGCATCTTGGCACTCCAGGTCTTGCCGTTGTCGGAAGAGACTAGCACGGAGGTGCCCGAATTGCGGGTCATCGGCGTGGCATCCGTAAAGTAGCAATGCAGGCGTCCGTCGGGAAGCACCAGGAGATACGGTTCCCAGTTGGTTCCCTCGTAAATGCATTGCGGGGCGGACCACGTGGCTCCGTTGTCGCTGCTCCGCATCGTCACCAGGCCGCCGCCTAATCCCTTGGAATAACTGTCCGTCTCCCGGAAGGAGAACACGGCCAGGATATCCCCGTCCGGCAGCACGACGGCATCGGGGCCGGAATACCTCCGCCAGTCGCTGGTACCGGCAATCTGGACCTTCTCCGGCTCCAGGAGCATCTGCGGCGTCGACCAGTTCTTGAAGTCGCTGCTGGTGGTCGCGAAACAGCGCGATCCGTACTGCCCGCCCATGTACAGGAGCAGGTACCGGCCGTCGGCCATGACCTTGACGCGGGCATAATACGCCTGTTTCTGGTCGCTCGTTTCATCGGAGATGGCAGCGGTCAGGAGTGAGTTCGGGACGACCGAGAAGGTCGTGTACATCGGCTGCAACACACTCCACTTCTCTTCTCCCGCATGGGAGTCGACCGCCGTATAGGGGGCGATCTCTTCAATCCTGTGGACGACGGCCGTCCCCGAAGTTTCCTTGCCTCCAGAAGAATTGTCATGGGTACAGGAGGCGGCCAGCAGGGACAGGACCGTCCCCGCGAGCATCAGTTGGTAATTCCACACCATTTCAAAAAATCTTCTTTTTTACAGGTTGCCAGGCCGATGGCCGAATGGGCGGGCGTGAAGTAGGACTTGTCCCGGTTCTCGACCGTGCCCGTGCGGCCCCAGCCTTCATAATACATATACAGTGTTCCGTTATACTCGAACGTGTCCGGAGCCCAGATGGCCCCCTGGTCCCACGTCCCCCGGGCACCCCGGGTGAAAAGCGGCTGCTCGTTGGCGACCTTGGTCCAGTTGACCAGGTCGTCCGAGACGGCGACATGGATCCGGTCCGGGAAGTCGGCGTTGCAGGCACTGGCCTGGTAGAATATGAACCATCTGCCGTCCATGCGCATGACCTTCTGCCCGTTGATGGAATAGCGGTCGCAGTGGGAAGGACCGTCGCCCTTGGAAAGCGTCTCGAACATTTCCGCGTTGTCGCCGGAAAGCGGATCGGTGAACCGGTAGACCCGGCGGCTCACGAAGAGGTAGTACGTATCGTCCCAGCGCACCACGTCGGCCACGCCGCAGTCCTCCTTCCAGGGCTTGTCCACCTTGGTGTAGGTGAATCCGTCCTTGGATGTGGCCAGGAGGACGGTGTTGGCGCCCGAGACGGAAGTCCCCTTGTAGAAGAGGTACAGGGTGCCGTCCTTGCCGACCACGGGGCAGGGATCGATGGCCAGGCGGCCGTCCTCCACGCCGTGGTAGCCGTACGGGACAACCGGGTTGCCCGCGTAGTAGGTCCACGGCCCCAGCGGGTTGAAGAATTTCGCGCCCTGGGTGAAGATGCCGAGGCTCCCTCGGGTGCCATCGCCACCCCGGGTGAAGAGCCACCAGTTGCCGTCAGGCGATTCCGAAGGGGACAGCAGGCAGGGATTGGCGATGGAGTTGGACATCCAGGCATGGCTCTTGTCCGCGTCCATCAGCGGGTCCGCCCCCCATTTCTTGAACAGGGAGAGGGACGAGAGGTCGTCGTCCGGAATCCGTACGTCGTCGAAATACCACACTTCGCCCGCCGCCTTGGTGCCGCCGTTGAAGAGCAGGTAGATCTGGTCGTACCAGTTGGAAGGGAGGCCGAGACTGCGGAAGTCGAACACCATCTCCTCCCACTTCCCGGCCGTCGTGGTCGTGAGGGAAACCATCTGCTTGTCCGGCGCCCCGGCGACGGCGCCCTCCACCTTCAACTGCAGATAGACCTTGAGGCCGGCGGCGGGAGCGAGGACCTTCACCTTGATGACGGCGGGGTCCTTGACGAACACGAGCGGATGGGTGGGCTCCACCATGACACAGTCCCAGGTGCCGCCGTTCAGGACGGACTTGCCGACCTTGGAAGAGCCGTTCACGGCATCGGGGGCCGGATTGTCCACGACCTCGAAGGTGCTGTTCACCGGCTTGACAACCGGGGTCGCCGCATCGAAGTCGCACAGGGTGTACGGGGCCAGGCCGTCGTCCGTGGCGGGCGTCTCCCCGCCGGAGGGGTCGGGCTTCTCCACCGGTCCCCGTGCACCGTGCGGCTCGGCGGGCGTACAGGCGCAGGCGAGAAGGGCGAGGGCCCATACGACAGGATGTATCCTCTCAATACGCATAATCTTCCTTGTCAAATTCATCGAAACGCATCTCATCCGGGGCGAGTACCTGCCCGCAGGCGGTCACAGGCCGGTCGGAAGCGTTGTACAGGATCCGCAGGATGCGGGTCCCGTCTCCGTTCAGCCATTCGGTCCGCTTCACCCACCCCGGGAGCGGAGTGCGGTCCAGGACTGTGAAACGGCCGTCATAGAAGTAGGCGCCCCAGCGGTTCATCGTGGACGTATACCAGCCGACCATCTCCGCGTACTTCGGGTCCTTGGAAATGTCGGCCCGGCACACCCAGAGTTGGGCATCGAGCCGCATCCCCATCGTCAGGGCGTTCCGGAACTGGCGGTCGAAGTCGCCCTCGGAGGAATAGATGTTCCGCTCGGTCTGGATGATTTCCGGGAATGTGTAGCAGAACAGGGCGGGGTAGGCGTTGGTCTTCGTGTGGAAATCGGCGTTGATGTTGCCGTGCAGGAATTGGCAGTAGGCCCCGGCGATGTCGGTCACCCCTTCGGTTCCCAGCACCTTGTCCGCACCCTGGCAGTAATCCACGGCGTCGGAGAAGAACCGGCGGTGGTATATCCATTCCTCATCCACCCGCGCCCCGTGTTCATGGGCGTCGTTGAAGCAGGGTTGGTAGGGGCAGAAGCCGAAGCAGTCGGCGAACACGCAGTCGGCGCCGAAGCCGCCCATCATCGAGAGTTGGCCCAGGAGTTGGTCCCGCCACCGGCGGGTGCCGGAGCACACGAGTGGGAAGGTCACATGGCCGAACGTCTCCCGGAACTCGCCGCGGCCATTGTACACGAACCCCTTGCGGATTTCCTGCCCGTTGATATCCAAGATTACCACGTCCTTGCCGAACTTCTCGTAGTAGTCGGTGGACGGGTCGAGGAAATGGCAGTTGCACTCCAGGATGATGCGGCCGCCCATCTCCTGGACCTTCCGGATGTTGTCGGCAAGGTCCTGGAACGCGCCCGGATAGGCCTCCTCGTAGTACGGATAGCCGCGGTCCATTCCCTCCTTCCACCAGGCGAAGAGAAACAGAGTATGGATGCCGTACTTCGCCCCGGCCTCGTACATCGCAGGAAGGTCCTCCGGCTTGTAGTAATCCTCGCCGTACTGCGAGCGCATGATGATCCGCTGCCAGCCGGTCAGGTCCTTGACCCAGGGGGCCTTCTCCACCGGCGTGTAGAAGGTCTGTTCCGCCCAGGCACGGTACGTCCTGGCCCCGTCGCGCCAGTCGCCCTCCAGGAGGCCCACCACCACGGGCGGGACATCCAGGCGCTCGCCCGGACGCGCCATCGGGAAATGGTCCACCGTGAACATCAGGTTGTCTTCGTGGATGCGGTGGCGGACCGACAGGAAGCAGTAGCGCATCTGGGGGTCGTACCGGGCCATATAGAGGAAGCGGTTCCCGGCCTCCAGGCCGTACCAGCCCATCGAGGCCCGGGGGTAGATGAGGTTCATGAAGGTCTCGCGCTCGTCATGGCTGTAATACGCCCCGGTCTTCCCTTCCATGACGGCCCAGGGGTTCACGTCCCGGCGGCCCGGTCCCTGCGGCATGTACAGCACGTCCTGGGACTTGTCGGAACCGAGGCTCGTGAAATCCGCCATCGGGCAGAATACCTCGTTGACACGGACTCCCGCGCTGCGGTTGTCCACCGAGGATGAGAATTTCAGCAGGCCGCCGTCCTTCTCCACGCTCACCGTGAAACGGATGGGGTAGGTTCCGCCCTGCTCGGACACCAGGGAATCATACCGGATGACCAGGTGGTCCTTCCCGGCGGTCACCATACCCTTCTGGGCGTACGACGACACGGGAATCTCCCGCCGCTGTCCGTCGTCCAATATGAGACGCCAGAACTCGCCGGGAAGGGCATTCCCCGGATCGACGCCCTCGGCCTCGAACCAGCCCCGGCCGCCGTCCTCCTCCACGCGGAAGGTCAGGGCGCCGGCATCCAGGCTGCGGGTCTTCCCCAGTGCCGGCAGCATCGCCAGCAGCAGGGGCAGGATGGTCAGGACACGTTTCATTGCAATCCTCCCAGATAGTAAAGGGCCCAAAGGTTGTCGTTACGCTCCTGCAGGGCCTTTTTCAGGTAGCGCCGGGCGCTCCACCCGCGGCCGCAGGCCTTGTAGCCGACGGCACACGTATAGAAGGCGTCCGTATTGATGTCCTCCTCGAAGGGACCGCGGTCGAAACTCTCGAAGAAGGTGTTGACGTAGTCCGTATGCAGGGCTTTCCCGCAGGGGACAATCTGTTTCCAGAGTCGTTTGGCCTCGGCCTTCCGGCCCAGTTCCGCCAGGGCGAGACCCTTCTCGTAACGGTACTTGGCGTCCTTGTCGCGGACCTCGACGCCGGCGGCCTTCCCGTACCATTCCCGGGCCGCTGCGTCATCTCCCATCCGCGCATAGGCCTGGCCGATGCAGTAGTACACCTGCGCATCCCGGGGGCAGTATTCGAGGTGGGCATAGCCGTGGTTGGCCGGATATTCCGCGGCGAGGAGCATGTCCTTCAGCGCGCGGGCGTCGTCGCCTTCCTTCCAGGCCTTGAAGCCGGACAGCAGGCAGGCGTCCACATAGATGTCATGCAAGTCCTCGATATGCTCGCGGCGGCTGTAGAAACGGGTCAGGAGTTGGTCCAGGACCGCTTTGTACTCGCCATGCAGGAGGCGCTGGCGGAGGGCCTTCGTCTCGGAATCGTACCGCTTCTCGTAGACGGCTTCCCGTCCGGCAAACAGGGCGTAGCGCTGTTCGAGGGGAGCATTCACGCGCTCCATGATCTCGTCGCACTCGGTCAGGTAGAGGGCGTTGCGCCCGCCGTCGGCCGCGATGGCCCGCAGGTACAGGTCGATGGCCTTCCAGTAGTCGGAGGGGTCTTTCTGCCCGTATTCGTCCTTGAAGCGCCAGTACCAGCCCATCGCCCGGAGCGCCTCGGCGTAATCCGGCCGGGCCGCCACGGCCTCCGTCCAGCAGCCAAGCGCCCGTTCCGGCTGCCGCTGGTACCACAGGCAGCCCAGGTAATAGAGCGTACGGGCGTCGCCGGGCAGGTATTCCAGAGCCTTCTCCAGCACCGGTGCCGTCTCCAGGCGGAAGGGGAACACATAGTCGGGGCTGGCCGTCGATGCCTGGACGAACCAGTCGCGGGCTGCCTCCCGGTCTCCCCGCCCATCCGCCAGGGCGCCGAGATAATAGGCCACGGTGGGATAGGGCTTCACCGCTGCAGCGTATTCCAGGATGGACCGGGCCTCTCCGGTACAGCCGTTGTTGAGATAATACAGAGCCAGTTCCAGGTAACTCTCGCTTTCGCCCCGGAGGAGCGTTTCGAGCCGCGAGGCCGACGCCGCGCCCAGCAGGACCAGTTCGTTCTGGGCATAGAAGTTCAGGGGATCGAACGCCTGCACCTCACGGGCGAGGGCGACCGCCTCGCCCCGCCGGCCGGCGCTCCGCAACAGGGAGGTCAGCAGATTCTTGGCCTCGATGTTCATCCCGTTGTAGGCCACGGCCATCCGGGCTTCCTGCATGGCCTGCTCCGAGTGTCCGGTCCGGTGGGAAATCTGGGCCAGTTGGAAATACGCCGGCGAGGCATAGGCATAGTCCCAAGCCGCCCGGTAGAGGGTGTCGACGGCCTCCTTCCACTTCCCTTCCCGCTTCAGCACGAGGCCCAGGTTGTACATGGCCTCGCCGTCGGAGGGACGGGTGTAGTGGGCCGTCTGGCGCCGGATGGCGGTGCGGAGGTATCCCTTTGCTCCCTTGTCATCCCCCGCCTGACGGGCGCGGATGCCCATCTGGGTATTGGCCCGCACATCGCCCGGGTCGCGCCGCAGCACCTCCTCGAAGTAGGCGTACGGGTCCACATGAGCCTGGTGGAACTGGAGGTTGCGCATCCCGATGTAGTAGCATTCCTCCGTGTTCTCCACGCTCCGCGGGTCGGGATTCACGGGCTGGAGGTCCTCCGGAAGCGGCGTGGAAAGGTCGTGCCGGACGGGGTAGTAGTCGATCAGAAGGCTCCCGTCTGCGGCATAGAGCGACAGGGTCACCTCCTCGGGGGCCGCCACCTCGGCGGCCGGGACGGTGAAGTCGTCGGCGAAGGGGCGGTCCGGGGCGATGAGCGCCGTCCGGGCGTAGAGCACCTTCCCGCCGCGGGTCACCTCGATGCGGGCGTCCTTCCGGATGCAGGTCGTGTTGGCGGCGAGGTGGACCTTCCCGGAGGGGTCGATGTCCATGTTGACCGTCGCCTCGGCATTGCCCCGGTTCACGTGCTCCAGGTCGCGGATCCCGTACCAGTAGGCGGTGAACTCCTTGGTCTCGTACGGGTTCAGCCAGCAGTAGTCGGGCTGGTTGTCGGAGTAGGCGCTGGTCATCAGTTCCACATAGGGTCCGTCGCTGTCGGTCAGGGTCTCGCAATCCCAGGCGTGTCCGTAGGCGTGGGGGCCCCAGGTCCAGAACTTGCCGCCCTTGTTGATGTTGTGGTTGCCGGCGAGCATGGTCCCGGCCTTGCGGCCGTGGTCGTATCCGCCCACATAGTCGTCCTGGAGGTCGTAGATGAAGACGGAGTCCCCGGTCAGGGACGGGAGGTTGCGCCAGTAACTGACATCCACGCCGATGAAGTCCGGGTTCCCCTTGTACGGCTCGTTCGCCACGGGCCAATGGATATGGCTGAGTTTATGGTGGAACATGCCGAACTCCGTGTTCTCCGGGAAGATGATTTGGTAATCCTCGTTGGCATGCGTGGCCACGTTGTTCCAGTGCAGGATGGAGTTGCGGTCGGGACTGTCGTTGATGAGGCGTCCCGTGACCTCGATGTAACTCCGGTCCGGACGGAGGGTCAGGCCGACGGCCCAACTCATGCGGTGGCGGCGCTCCACCTCACCCACCCAGATGGTCTTGGAGCCGTCGCCGTTGTCCACCAGGGAATAGTCCACCGGATACTGGCTGGTCGCACGGTGGTGATGGAACACGTTCCACTCCACGCCGCCGCTGATCCAGGCGCCCAGCATGCCCACGTTGGCAGGCTTGATGACACTCTGGCGGTAGAAAATCTCGTACCCGTCGGTCTTGTCGGTCGCGTAGAACAGGCGTCCTCCGATATCGGGCAGGACGCACACTTTCACATAGTCGTTCTCCAGGTACAGGGCGCGATGGGTGGAGTCCACCTTGATGTTCGTGGGGTTGTCGTTCATCGCATAGGGATATACCCCACGCTTGGCCCGCTGGTAGGCGAAGTCCCGTTCGAAAAGCGGGGCCTTCTCCGGTGCGGCCACCCGGTACGTCGGAAGGTCGATCGTCCCTTCCCAAATCCTCACCGGCCCGTTCTGCGCCGCAAGGAGCAGGGACCCTGACAAGGACCATAAGATGACAGCAAGTCTCCTCATATCTGACACGTGTTGTTTTGGAACAAAAATAAGGAGACAGAGCCCGCAGACGACGGTTCCGGATACATAAAGGGATTTATTCAACCGTTTCTGGGAAAATTGTGTCACCCTTGCCGCTGCTCTTTCCACTCGGTCGGCGACTTGCCATAGGCCGCCGAGAAGCAACGGGCGAAGTAGGAGGGATTGCTGAAACCCACCGCGTAGCATACGTCGGCAACGAGCACCGAGGGACTTTCCCGCAGCATCCGGGCTGCCGTCTCCAGCCGCTTGGAGCGCAGGTACTCGTTGGGGGTCGTCCCGAGGAGGGCGTTGACCCGGCGGTTGAGCGACGAATGGCTCATGCAGAGCACCTCTTCCATCTGCTTGTTGGAGAAGGCGGGGTCGGAGAGGTGTTCTGCGACCAGTTTGTCGAGCGCCTTGACGAACTGCTCGTCCCGGTCGGCCAACTGCAGGCGTCCGAGGTCGGGGGAATCGGCCGCCGCCCAGGCCTTGATGGTCCGGCGCTTGTCCAACTGTCCCTTCACGCAGGCCAGGAGGTAGTCGATGGTGAAGGGCTTCTCAATGTAGGCGCTAGCCCCGTACTGCATGCACTTGATTTTCGTGTCGTCGCCGCTGATGGCAGAGAGCACGATGATCGGGATATGGGACAGCCTCTCGTCCTGGGACACCCGGCGGCACAGTTCCACCCCGCTCATCCCCTGGAGGCCGATGTCCGTCAGGATGATGTCGATGTCATAATGGGCGAGGAGGTCCAGGGCCTTCTCCGCCGACGGCACACAGAACACGCGGTAGGAGGGCTTGAGCGTCCGGCGGATGTAGGAAGCCAGGTCGTGGTTGTCCTCCACCACCAGCACCAGGGGCTGGGACGAGGCGTTCACCTCCGCCTCGATGTCCACCATCTCCGGTTCCGGGCTCACCTGCTTCAAGGGCAGCGACAGCACGAACTCCGTGCAGTCTTCCCGGTCGGAAAGAGTCAGGCTCCCGCCGTGCAGTTCCGCCAGGTGCCGGGCGAACGACAGGCCGATGCCGAAACTGGCGGCATACGGACGTCGGTTGTCGCCATAGCGCACGAAGGCACCGAAGATGCGCTCCCGCCGTTCCCGCGGGATGGAAGGACCGTCATTGGTGATGCGGACGAGGACCCGCTCCCCTTCCTGTTCCAGGGAGATGCGGACATACGACTCGGAATACTTGACGGCATTGTCCAGCAGGTTGTTCAGGATCTTGTCGAAGGCCTTGGCATCGACCGCCGTGACGACGGGGGCCCCGGGAGCCGTGAAGCCCAGCCGGATGTTGCGGGATTTCGCGATTTCGTTGAAGGTGGATACGATGAAACCGATCCGGCTGGAAAGGTCCTGGTCGGTCTGTTCCAGGATGTATCCATGCTCCTCCGCCCGGATGAAGTCGAGCAGTTCGCGGACCAGGCGGTCGAGGTAGTCCGTGCTGCGGGAGATGGCGCCCAGGCCCGCCCGCTGCCGGTCATCCTGCTGCGGAGCCGATGCCAGGAGATGCTGGAGGGGCGTCTGGATCAGGGTGAGGGGTGTCTTGATCTCATGGACGATGCCGGAGATGAAATTCATCTTCTCGTGGTAGAGTTGCTCCTCGCGCTCCCGTTCACGCTCCTGCTCCCGCCGCTTCTCCCGCCGGGACATCCCCAGCAGAATCAGGATGATGGCCACGGCCGCAGACAGGGTGATCAGCACAAATCCTATGAGGAGTTTGGCGCCGACCGAGTCCCAAGGACCCGCCGGCGCAAGGGCCGGGGCGGCCGGGACCTCGAAATCATCGGGATGGAACCGGATGAACCCGTCGGCCATGCCGAACAGGAGGGTCCCGTCGCCGAGCCGGAGGCCGGACTTGATGAAACTGCCGCCGAGCATCCCGTCTTCCTCTCCATATACGGCGACGGCCCGGGTCTGGGGATGGAACTGGACCAGGCCGGCGTCGGAACTGATCCAGAGGCAGCCCTTGCCGTCGGGGATGGCGGTCAGGTACAGGTCGGTGGGAAGTTGGGGCGTATTCTCGCAATTGAAGTTGTCGAAGCGGTCCTGGACCTCGTCGTACCGGTACAGGCCTGAACTGAAACCGATGGTCCAGACTGTCCCGCCGGCATCCCGGCAGACCGACGAGGTCATGTCGTGGATGGGGCCGCGGCCGTAATGCTTGCCGTAGCGGCCGGTGACGGTTCCGGTGCGGGGGTCGAACCGGCAGACACCCATCGCGTAGGTGGCGAGCCACAATCTGCCGGCGGCGTCTTCCTCGAAGTCCTCCACCGTCAGCCCGTAAAGCGCCTCGACGACCACGAAATCGTCTTCCTGGCGGTCGTAGCGCATCACCCCGGTGGCGGCCCCTACATAGAGGCTTCCGTCGCGGGTCCGGTACAGGCTCACCACCCGGTTGTCCGCCGTCCCGCCGTTGCGGTCGAAACGGCTGTACAACTTGACATCGGACGTGACGGGGTCGAAGCGAATCAGGCCCTGCTGGGAGCCCAGCCAGAGCACGTCGCCGTCCGCGCACACGGCCGTGATGTTGGAAGGCAGCAAGGGACGGCAGACCGTCCGGAGTTCAGGCTGGCCGCCGTCACCGGTATCGGAGAGCCGCAGGAGGCCGTTGCGCTGGGTGGCGACCCAGATGTCCCCGTCGCCGGTCTGGGCGAATCCCCGGACGATGCAGGAGGCGAGGTTGCCGCCCCCGCTGAGCCGGTAATAGTTCCGGAAGCGGTTCTTCTGCGCGCTGAAGACGTCCACGCCGGCATGGTCCGTGCCCACCCAGAGGTCACCGGAGGCGGTCACGTACACGTCCCGGATATAGTCGTCGCCGAGGGAGAACGGGTCGTCGGGGTCCGGGGCCAGGCGGAGGGAACCACCGGTCAGGATATCGTAGCGGATCAGGCCCTCGGTCGTGGCCAGCCACAGGTAGCGGCCGCTGCCGGCCAGGGCCACGGGACGGTGTCCCTCGGGCAGTTGCAGGAGGGTTTCCACCGGACCGCCCCGGGTATCGAGGCGGCACAGCCCCTTCGACTTGGAGGCGACGTACAGGATGGTCCCGTCCTGGACCGGCACGGATACCAGGCCCTCGATGTCATCACCGCGGAACGCACCGGAAGCACACACCGACAGGGCCGGATCCGTGCCGTATGGCGACTCCAGGAGATACAAGTTCTCGCAGTAGGAAGCAAGGGCGACGGCGTCCGGGGCGACGAAATCGATCCGGTACACATGGGAGATGTCCACGCCGGGGACCTCCCGCACCTGTTCGCCCTCGGCCCGGTAGAGGCCCTTCCCGCTCGTCCCGATCCAGATGAACCCGCAACTATCGCGTTTCATCGTGTAGACGCGGGTGTCGATCAGGTCCTCCGCAATCCGGCGGAATCCGCCCGTGGAAATGTCGTAGACGATGATGCCGTCATCGGTCCCCACCCAGATGTTCCCCTTCGCGTCTTCCGCCAGGGCGCACACATGGTCCGACATCACACCGAACTGGTCCCGGTCGAAGAGGGCGAAGCGCTTGCCGTCATAGCGGCTGAGGCCCTTCTGGGTACCGATCCAGACCTGGTTGCGGCTGTCCTCCAGGATGACGCGCACGCCGTCATAAGGCAGCGCACCGCCGGAGCGCGTGAAGTGCCGGAAGGCATACTGGTCCTGCGCCGCGGCCGATACGCCCGCGACAACCATCAGCACCAGTGCCGTCCATGCGGCTGTCCATCTTTTTTTCATCAGGATGACAAAGGTAATAAAAAATCGTCGGATTCGGACCGTCGGCCCGGGGTCCGGGATGGGCATCTTTATCGGACTGCAGGGAATGTCCGCCGGATATTGTGTCAAAACTAAGTATATGACAAAAATTTGAAGACATCGATTCGGTAGCGGTTGGTGTGGTTGACAAGGCACTGGAAGATGTAGTCCAGTCCGCACTTGAACAGGCTTACAGCCCTCCGGCCGTGTTTCAGCACCGTTACCGCTTTGATGTTTTCGTTGATATAGATTCCTACGAGGTAGCACCAGACATACGCAATCAGGATGATGGCAAAGAGATTGGACATACGGGATGGGTCACGGACATGGGAGCCTTCGATATCGAAGCCG
>JAFUZO010000025.1 GCA_017476575.1 Bacteroidales bacterium
ATTCCAGCTTGCCGCCCCATTCGAGGTCGGTGATATCCTGGCTCTTGAAGTTGAACACGGTGTCCTTGCCGTCGATCTTGAAGTTCTTCGGCGCTTCCTCGCCCTCGACGTACGGGCAGACGAGAAGGTGGACCTCACCGAACTGGCCCGCGCCGCCGGACTGCTTCTTGTGGCGGTACTGGGCGGTCGCGATCTTGGTGATGGTCTCGCGGTACGGCACCTTCGGGGCGTAGAGCTCGATATTCTGCTTGAACTCGTTGTTGATTCTCCACTTCACATAGTTGATGTGCTGTTCGCCCATGCCGGAGAGGATGGTCTGGCGGAGTTCCTTGGAGTACTCGACGGTGATGGTCGGGTCCTGGGCTGCAATCTTGTTGAGGGCGTCGCCGACCTTGGCCTCGTCATTCTTGTCCACGGCCTTGACGGCGCAGCGGTACTTCGCATCCGGGAACACCATGTGTGTGATGGCCTCCTGGCCGGGGGCGGCGAGGGTGACGTCGGTCTTGCCGGCCTTGAGTTTCATGACGCAGCCGATGTCACCGGCGCTGATGGATGAGACTTTCTCCTTCTTGGCGCCCGCGACGGCGTAGATGGCGCTGAGGCGCTCGCCGTTGCCGGTCTCGGGGTTGACGAGGTCGGCGCCTTCGTTCAGGGTGCCGCTCATAACCTTGAAGTAGGAGACTTCGCCGAGGTGTTGCTCCACGGCAGTCTTGTAGATGAACAGGCTCACAGGGCCATCCGGGTTGCACTTGACCTCGCCGCCGTCGATGGTCTTCTGGACGGAGCCGAGCGGGGACGGGGTCACGTTGACGATGAATTCCATGAGGCGCTTGACACCGATCCCGTTCTTGGCGGCGATGCAGAACACCGGCAGGGTCTCGCCCTTGATGAGCCCGGCGGTGATGCCGGCACGGATCTCGTCGGTGGTGAGTTCCATCGTCTCGAAGAACTTCTCCATCAGCTCGTCGGAGCCTTCAGCGGCCTTTTCCATGAGTTCGGCGCGGAGCTCTTCAGCCTCGTCGGCATAGGCGGCGGGGATGTCCAGTTCCTCGTTCTTGGTATTATAGAACTTCATGGTGATGATATCCACGAATCCCTCCAGGCCGGGACCGGCATTGACCGGGAACTGGCAGAGGACGGCCTTCTTGCCGAACTCCTCGTTCAGGGCGGTCCGGACACCGTCCCAGTTGGCCTTCTCGTGGTCGAGCTGGTTGACGGCGATGATCACCGGCTTGCCATACTGGTCGGCATAGCGGGAGAAGATGGTCGTCCCCACCTCGATACCGGCCGTTCCGTTCATCACGAGCACGGCGCTTTCGACCACCTTGAACGCAGAGAGGGCGCCGCCGCTGAAATCGTCGGAACCCGGGGCGTCGATGATGTTGATCTTGCAGCCCTTGAATTCGGCGTACAGCGGTGTTGCATTGATGGACTTCTGGTTCGTCTGCTCGAACTCGGTGTTGTCGGAAACGGTGTTCTTGTCTTCCACGCTGCCCCGGCGGTCGATGACCTTGCCTTCATAGAGCATGGCTTCGGAGAGGGTGGTCTTGCCAGAGTGGGAGGCGCCGATCAGGACCACGTTGCGGATTTGGTCAGTTGTGTAAGTCTTCATGTGTATTATTAATTATTTGCGTTCTTTTACGCGGTATCCTGCAAATTTAACGATTTTTCGTACATTTACAATAAAAGCGGACCCTTTATAAAGATAAGAGGAAAAAAGTTTCATATTTATTAAACTTTCCCTATCTTTGCGGAAAAGGACCACGCCATGGACATGCAGGTGCCATTGAAATCGCTTCGCAAGGCCCGAGGGATGACCCAATCCGAACTGGGTATCCTGGCCGGCATGAGCAAATCGCAGATTTCCCGGATGGAGCACGGCTCGCTGGGAAGTCCGGAAACGTTCGGCCGCCTGCTGGACGCCCTCGGCTATGAAGTCCGGTTCCAGTTCCACGACCGCTGGGCCCTCTCCGAAAAGAGACGGGTCATGGACTGCCTGCAGGCCTATTATGTCCATAACAAGGACCGCCTCGGCATCGAAAGGCTCGGCCTGTTCGGCAGTTTCGTCCGGGAAGAGCAGACACCGCAGAGCGATGTCGACATCTGCATCTCCCTGGCCAGGCCCAGCCTGTTCCTGTATGCGGAAATAACCGAGGACCTGGAAAGGATTCTCGGACGGGACATCGACCTGGTTTCCCTGAAATCCCGGATGCCCGCCGGTTTCCGGGAACAACTTGAAAAAGAGGCTGAATATGTTGGATAAGAAAACCCGTGTCCTGTCGTTGCTGGACGCCGCCATCCAGGAGATGCAACTGCTCATCGACATGTCGGAGCGGATAACGGCCCCCTCCGATTTCGGGGCGTCCCTGGACGGCCTCGTCGTGTTCCGGGCCTGCGGAAGGAGTCTCCAATATGTCACGGAATCCTTTGTCAAGATCCGGAACCTATGCTCGGCGGCCCTTTTCGCCCCTTATCCTCAGATTCCGTGGAAATATGTCTTCGGCATGCGCAACTTCTTGTCGCATGACTATGGCGAGGTGGACGAGGAGGGCATTTTCACGACGGTCAAAGAAAGTATTCCGGAGTTGTTGGCGACGAGCCGGAGACTCCGTGACGACATTGAGTCCGATTGTTTTCCCGATCTATTCCCTGTAGGATGAAACCAGATTTGAAGCCATACCTGGAAGCGGGACGGTGGGAGGCGGGGTGCGACGAGGCGGGACGGGGGCCGCTTGCCGGGCCGGTGTATGCCGCGGCGGTCATCCTGCCGCCGGATTTCCACCATCCGCTCCTCAACGATTCGAAGCAGATGACCGAGCGGGCGCGGGAGACGCTGCGCCCCGTCATCGAGGCCGAGGCCGTCGCCTGGGCCGTGGAGGCCGTATCCGCCGAAGAGATCGACCGGCTCAACATCCTCTGGGCCTCGGTGACCGGCATGCAGCGGGCCGTACTGCGCCTGGACCCCGCCCCGGACTTCCTGCTCATCGACGGCAACAAGTTCCGCCCCTTCGGCCGTTACGGCTTCCGGGATTACCGGACCGTCGTCCACGGCGACGCCACCTACACCTCCATCGCTGCCGCCTCGGTCCTCGCCAAGACGTACCGCGACGCTTTCATGCGCGACCTCGCCGTGCAGTTCCCGGAATATGGCTGGGACCGCAACATGGGCTATCCCACCCCGGAGCACATCGACGCCATCCGCCGCCACGGTTACACGCCCTGGCACCGGAAATCCTTCCACGTCAAGGAGTTGGAGCCCGGGCTCTTCTGAACCCCCGTCAGTCCGGGAAGATTTCGTGGAAGGTGCCGCGCAAGGGGCCGATGTCCACCACGACATCGACGGCGGCCTCGACGGTCACGAAGCCCATGCCGCCCGTGACGTTCTCGGGATAGGGCTGGGTCTGTTCGTACACATCGATATCCAGGCCGGCGATGGAGAAATCGGCCAGGTCGGCCCGGGACATGTTCAGGTGCCGCCAGTCCTCCTCCGAAAGGGAAAAGACCCGGACTCGGATGCAGGCGTCGGCCTCATACTGCCGGTCGGGTTCGAACGTGGCGGAGGGCCTGCGCATCACCTCGGAGCATCGTCCCGCCAGGACCAGCGTATGCACCCCGTCGGCGAACGACGTGTCGGGGAACAGGTTCCAGAGATTCCGGTAATAGTTGAGTTCGTCGGCGTTCCAGTACGGGTCGTTGGCGCCGAACGACAGGTCCAGGCTGCTGCCCAGGAGCGGGTCGTAGTAGTTGGTCACGTAGCGTTCCCGGACCTGCCGCGTCACGGAGAGCGTCCCCTGTACGTATTCCCCGGTTGCCTCGTCCCGGACATATCCGCCCAGTCCGGGCACCGAATAACTGCTCCAGAGCCCGGCCTTGTAGAAATTCCGCTGCCCCGGAATGTCGTGCACGTCCACCTTCACCCGGTAATAATCCCGCGGCTCCTCCTCCGCCGTCTCGGCATGGCGGACCCGGTCCCAGCGCGGATGGTCCACCACCGGGGCCGCCGGGACGGTGACCGCAGCCTCGGCATGATGCCCCGCGGCATCGGCGGCGAGAACCACCTCGTCGCCCGGGGCGAACCGGGCCTCGAACGTGTAGGCGCCCTCCTTTGCGCCCGAGGCCGTCGCCACGGCCACGCCGTTCACCCGGCAGGAGACCGCCGCATCCGCCACGTAGGCGACGGAGTCCCGGCGGCTCCAGGCCAGGTGGACCGTATGCACGGAATCGGCCGTCGAGAGCCGGGCGTTCATCACCAGCACATCTCCCTCGAAAGGGAGGTCCGGGTATATCAGCGTCTCACACGCCGCCAGCAGGAGCGGCAGGAGGAAAAGGGAGAACCATCGTTCCATATCAGAATCGCCAAGTGTAACTGAAAGCCGGGATGCACAGCAGGAGGGTGCTGTTGACCAGGATGATGCGGCGGTCGTTCCGCCGGTCCGTGAAGGAGACGTCGGGATTGTTCCGCCCGTAGAGGTTGTACACGCCGATATTCCAGGTCCGCTCGCCCCGGCGGACGCGCTTGTGGAAGTTGACGCTGACATCGAGCCGGTGCGTCGGCGGCACCCGGTAGTTGTTCCGGTCGGGGTAATACCACGACTCGGAGACGCCCCCGTCGACGGTCTGGACCTCCGTCACCCGGGTCGGATAGGAGACCGGCTGCCCAGAGGCGAAGGTCCATGCGGCGCTGAGGTCGACCCGCCCGGAGAACCGGTGGTTCACGACCAGGTTCACCTTGTGCGGACGGTCGTGCGGGTCGGGGTAGCGGCGCCCCCGGTTGATGCTGCCGTCCGGGAAGATGCGGGTGGCGCGGGACCAGGTGTAGCCCAGCCAGCCGGTGGTGCGGCCCGCCTTGCGCTCGGCCAGCAGTTCCACGCCGAAGGATCGCCCGCGTCCCATCGCCACATTCCCCTCCCAGTCCACCGTCGTGACGTAGAACAGGCGCGGGTCGATGTACTCGACGACGTTGCGCAGGGTCTTGCACCAGGTCTCCGCCGAGAACTCCCAGCCCGGGACCCCCGTCCAGTACCCGCCGAGGGACACCTGGTCCGACACCAGCGGCCGGACGGCGCCCGTGATGGGGACCCAGATGTCGGTGGGCATGCTGAACCCGCCCGTGGTGAGCAGGTGGACATACTGCGACATCCGGGCATAGCCGCCCTTGACGGACCAGGCCCCGGATGCCCACCGGGCGGACAGGCGCGGTTCCGGCACCGCATCGGTGCGTCCTCCGGTGTGGAACAGGCTCAGGTGCAGGCCCGGCTGGAGGCTGAACCGTTCTCCCAGGACCATGTCGTCCTCGGCGTAGAGCGCGGCCTCATGGCCGTTGTAGGCACGTCCGGGCATCTCCGTCCGCACCGTGTCCCGGCTCGTGATGACGGATCCGGCCGATTCCGGGGTGTACCGGTGCAGGGTATAGCCGCCGCCGAAGCGGACGATGTGCCGGGCCGAAGGCCTCCAGTCCCAGTCTGTCGCCAGGCCGAGGTCCCGGATGCCGGAGGCGAGGCGGTAGCGGGTCGTCTCCTCCTCATGCCCGTCCAGGTCGTCCTGGAGGCGCCATCCGTCCTGACGGGTCCTCATGCTGTATCGGTTCCACGTCAGGGCCGTATGGGCGAACAGGCCGCTGGAGAACGTGTGGTTCCAGGAAGCCGCAGCCGCCGTGTTGCCCCAGCCGACCCGGATATCCCGCTTGCGGGCCTTCCGGCTGTCGTACGGGAGGTAGTCCGGTTCGGGCCCCCACTGGTGCTCGCTGACATCCTCGTCCTCCCGCCGCAGGAAGAAGTCCCGGCCATGGTAGAAACTGACATAGGCGATGTCCCGCTCCGAGAAACGGTGCGTGAGTTTGGCGTTGACATCGTAGAAGAAATAGTTGTACGGCACCTTGGCGAGGCGCAGGACCGGTTCGGCGAGCACCGTGTGCAGCCCGCGGGCGCTCAGCGAGACGGCCGTCCGGTCCTTCCGCAGCGGCCCTTCCAGGTGGACCTTCTCCGCCAGGAGCCCGGCGGTCAGCGAGCCGTGCCACTCCTTCATGTCGCCGTCGTTCATGCGCACGTCCACCACCGAAGAGGCCCGTCCGCCGAACCGTGCCGGGAACGCGCCCTTGTACAGGGTGACCTTCTTCACGGCCTCCGGGGTGAACACGGAGAACAGGCCCAGCATGTGGTTCACGCCATAGAGCGGCACGCCGTCCATCAGGACCAGGTTCTCGTCGCCCCCGCCGCCGCGCACGAAGATGCCCGACATCCCCAGCGACCCTGCCTGCACGCCCGGCATCATCTGCAGGGTCTTCAGCACGTCGGCCTCGCCGAACAGCACCGGCGTGTTCCGGATCAGGGACGGCTGGATTTCCAGGGCGCCCATGAGGGTCGCCCCGATGCCCACGTCGGTGCGGGCCGTCACCGTCGCCGGGGCCACCTGCGCATCGCTCCGGAGGTCCACGGTGAGGTCCACGGCGCCGCGCACCTCCACCTCGACCGCCCGGGACGCATAGCCGACATAACTGAACGTGAGGCGGTTCCGTCCGGATTCGAGCGGGAGGGTGTAGAAGCCATAGACATTGGTGACGGTGCCCGAGGGGCCGCATTGCACCCCGGCGCCGATCAGCGGTTCCCCGCTGCGGACGTCGCGGACATAGCCGGACACCGTGCCCTTCTTCGGGGCCGGTTTCAGGACGATGTGGCTGCCGCTGCGTTTCCAGACAAGGCCGCTGCCGTCGAGAAGGGTGTCCAGCGCCCGTTCCAGCGGAAGGCCCTGCAGGCCGGGCCCGGTGTAGGGTCGCGCCAGGTCCAGGTCGGCATCATAGACCCATTGGACCGCAAACCGCCGTTGCAGGGTATCCAGTTGCGTCCGGAGGATTTCCTGCGCCCCCGCCGCCGTGGCCGCGAGAAGCAGGAGGAGGGAAAGCAGTCTTTTCATCATTGTCCGAGCCAGGGTTTCGGTGACACATTGCGGTAACGCTGGGTCGTCTGGCCCGTCACGACCTCGTGCGCGGCGAAGTCGACGAACTCCACGTCGGCCGTGATGACCAGGTCGCGGCCGGACAGGAGGGTGATTTCCACCTGGTCCACGATTTCGCGCCAGGAGGAATCGCCGCCTTCGAAATGGATGCCGTCGGAATGGAGCCGGACCGTCCCGTCCCCGTCCACCTCGTAGCGGACGGGGAGGTCCGCCAGTTCCAGGTAGCCGGATCGGGTTGTGACATTTTCCCAATGCAAGGGATACCTGGAGGTGATGATATGGAAGGACCCGCGGCCTTCCAGGCCTTCCTTCGGCGGCCGTATCGACGCATCGAACGTATCGAGTTCTCCGACAGGACCGGACCAGCCGGTCGCCTCCACCTCTTCCCGGAACGAGGGCAGGACGATGCCGTCGTTGCCGAGGTCCATGAGCGGGCCGTCGAAGGTCAGTTCCACGAGGCGGTACCGTCCGACCAGGAGGTCGACGGCCTCCAGCGCCTTCTTCGACGGCCCGCCTTCCCGGGTGCATGCCGTGGCCAGCAGGGCCAGCCCGAGCCATAATTTCATGTGCATATCCATCATTTTACCCATAAGGACGCATCGTCCGGGAAAAGTACCACTATCTTTCTCTCAAAAGTCCACCTGCCCTGTTCCGGCTTCCCCTCCGGACCTTTCCCGTCCCATGCCCACGGTCAGTTCCGGGCACGGTCTCCTTCCATGTCCCTTTCCAGCGGCCGTCTCCGGGCAAGGTCTCATTTCACCGTGGAGACCTTTCCCGTGCATGGTGCCACCCAGCCCCATGCGAGGCCGAAAAGGTGGGCAAGGTCCCGCCATCGGAACCCGACCTTTCCCGTCACCCCCTCTTCCCCGTCCCATGCCCACGGCCAGTTCCGGGCACGCTTTCCCTCCATGCCCCTTGCCCGCGGCTAGGGGCCGGCCGGTTCTCCGGGGAGAAAGCGGGTCCGGGTCGTTTCCCGTCGGGGAGGCGGGTCCTCCCGCCCTGTCCCCGGACCGGTCCGCCCAAGGGACGCAGCACCTTATTATCTGGTAGTCAGTCATTTCGTTGTCCTCGGATGCAAATCTGGTTGCACCCGATTTTCCTTATTTCGTTGTTCATCAGCGGGTTGGGTGCTTCGCGTCATGGGTGGCTTCCGGTGGGCGTGCGGCGGATTTCCACGTCGAGGGCCAGGGAGACGGCATCGAGGATTTCGTCGAGGCTGTCGGTGGCGAAGGTGCCGGTGAGGCGGCGCACGGCGGTCGGTCCTGTTCCGGGGCGAGCACCGGCCTTGGGGGCGGCGAGTGACAGGGAAACTCCGTAGTAATCAGAAAGTTCTGAAAGGACTTCGGAAAGCGGGGCTGCATCGTAGACGAACCGGCCGGTCGCCCAGGCCGTCGGATTCGGATGCTCCGGTTCGATACGCACCGGCACATCCTCTCCTGCCGTCAGTACGGCCGACTGCCCTGCCGTCAGCATCAGGCCGTCGTCATTCCGGGCGAACAGCACCTTGCCCTCCGTTACGTCCACACGGGTCTGTTCCGGCGTCTCCGTCACCTGGAAGACCGTTCCGAGGACGCGGACCGTGGCAGCCGGCGCCTGGATGCGGAAGGGACGGGCCTCGTCATGCGTGACCTCGAAATGGACCTGGCCGGTCATGGCGACCCGCCGCGGGTCCTTGTGCGGCTGTACGGTCAAGGTCGCCCCCGGGGCCAGGGTCGCGCGGGTGCCGTCCGGCAGGGTGAAGGCCTGGACCACATCGTAGGCCCGGTATTCGGTCGTGGCCCCGGTCCATCGCTGGAACAGGAACACGCCGAGCACCACGGCGGCGGCAAGGGGCAGGGCCCAGGCAACCAGCGTCCTCCACGCGACCCTCCGGGTCTTGCCCGGGCGGCTATCGGTCCCGGTCGGAATGACAGAAGGGTGACTTTCGGTCTCGGTCTGGGCGACTGGGGTGCGACCTTCGGCCCCGGTCGGAGTGGCACTGACCAGAGGGTCGGGACCGGAAAGGGTGTTCCGGAAGCGGCCGATGGCCTGCTCGACGTCGAACCGCCCCGGCTGCCAGTGTCGAAGAACAAAATCCAGATATGAATTTTCCATCTTTTTCATCTATCATTGAGACGTGCTGTCCAAGAAAAAGTACCACCTGGTTTTCCGGTTTTTCGTGGCGGAACGCTCCCCTTCGGCGGGTCACGGGGAAGGGCCGGGCTGTCAGAAGAAAAGGAAGACGAATGAAAGGATGTCCTGGGAACTGCTGCGGAGGGTGGCGAGTGCCCGGCTGATATGGTTGCGGACGGTGAGGGGTGAGAGGCCGAGCGCTGTGGCGATCTCGTTGTAGCTCATGTTGTCCCGCTTGGCCATGACGAGGCACCGACGCCGCATTTCCGGGAGTTTCCCGACGGCTTCCCAGAGGCGTGCCTCCTCGCCGGAACGGTCCACTGCCTCCTCGTCGGATATCTCGCCCTCGGCATCCAGCGGCACGGTCCGGCCGGCCTTGGCCCGCCGCAGATGGTCGATGCAGCGGTTGCGGACCGCCGTGTAGAGCCAGGCCTTCGGCTGATCCACCTCCTGTCCGAGCAAGGCGGTGAAGGCTTCCTGCACCATATCCTCCGCCACGTCGGCATCCGCCACATAGTGCAGCGCATACAGGCAGAGCGGCCGGTAGTGGAGCCGGAAGAGTGTTTCGATGTCGGCGGATCCTGTCATAAGCGGCGGCAAAGTTAACACAAATCCCGCGAAATTGCTTACCTTTGTCCCAAATACGATGCTTATGAAAAGAATGACCGTGATGCTCGCGGCGCTCCTGTTGACCCTCGGCGCCCGTGCAGACGAAGGGATGTGGCTCCTGCCGCTCCTCCAGAAGATGAACGGCAAGGCCCTCAAGGAGGCCGGTTGTAAACTTTCCCCCGAAGAAATCTACAGTGTCGACAAATCCTCCCTCAAGGACAATATCGTACATTTCGGCGGCGGCTGCACCGGCGAGATCATCTCCGCGGAAGGGCTCCTGGTGACCAACCACCACTGCGGCTACAGCCACATCCAGGCCCTGTCGACTCCGGAGCACAACTACCTCATGGACGGCTACTGGGCCATGACCCGCGAGGCGGAAATCCCGGCCCCGGGCCTCACCGTGACCTTCCTCCGGTCCATGACCGACGTGACCGCCCTGCTGGAGAAGACCGAGGCGAAACTCCGCAAGAAGATCGGCACCGGCGCCGCCGTGGACTCGCTCATGACCCTCGAACGGGAAGCGCTCGTTGCGAAGGCCGAGAAGGACAACCCGCATTGCAAGGCCCGCCTGACCACCTTCTACAACGACAATTACACCTACCTCATCGTCACCAAGACCTATGAGGACATCCGTTTTGTCGGCGCCCCGCCGGCCTCGGTCGGCAAGTTCGGCGGCGAGACGGACAACTGGATGTGGCCGCGCCATACCGGCGACTTCTCCATGTTCCGGGTCTATGCCGGGGCGGACAACGAACCGGCCCCCTACAGCAGCGACAACCGCCCGTACCAGGCGGCGAACCACTTGAAAATCTCCCTCAAGGGTGTCCAGGAGGGGGATTATACCATGATCATGGGCTATCCGGGCCGCACCCAGCGCTTCCAGACCGCCGCCCAGCTCCGGCAGATGATCGCGACGAACCGCATCCGCATCGACGCCCGCACCGTCCGCCAGGATATCATGTGGGAGGCGATGTGCGCCGACCCGGCCGTGCAACTGAAATACGCCAACAAGTACGCCTCCTCGGCCAACGGCTGGAAGAAATGGCAGGGCGAGGAACTGGCCTTCGAAAAACTCGACATCATCGGTCGGGAACTCCGCAAGGAAGAGGCCTTCACGCAGTGGGCCGCCCAGAAGCCGGAGCGCCAGGAGGCCTACGGGAACGCCCTGGAGCAGATTGCCGGGGCCGTCACCGCCACCTCCGAGGCTGAGAAGGCCGTGACCCTCCTGACCGAGGTGCCCTACCGCATCGAATTGGTCGGCCTGGCCGGACGGTTCATGCAGGGCTCGTCCTCCGACGGCGAGGTCTCCATCCAGCGGGGAGTGGACGCGGCGCGCCCGTTGTACCGGGACTATGTGCCGGCGCTCGACAAGAAGGAGGCGGCCGCCCTCCTGGCCTACTACCGGGACCATGCCGCCAAGGAGGACCTGCCGAAGAGCCTCGGGGTCGACTTCGAGGATTTCGAGACCATGGACATCGGTTCCTACGTAGACTATCTCTTTGAAGAATCGGCGTTTACGTCCATCGAACGGCTGGAGGCCCTCTCTGCCGAAGGTGACTGGGAGAAGATCTGGGACGACCCGGCCGTCCGGCTGTACAACGCGGTCATGGGGCGGCTCATGGACCGTCTTCCGGCCATGCGGGGGAGCCGGGACCGGCTTGCGGTGGGCAGCAAGGCCTTCACGGCCGGCCTCCTGGAATGGGAGAAGGGCCGTCCGTCCTATCCGGACGCCAATTCGACCCAGCGCCTGACCTACGGCCATGTCCTGCCGTACTCGCCGAAGGACGCGGTGCTCTACCGCCACTATTCGACCGTGAACGGCGTGCTGGAGAAGGAGGACCCGTCGAATCCGGAGTTCATCGTCCCGGCGCGGCTGAAGGCACTCATCGAGGCGCGCGACTTCGGGCGCTATGCCGATGCCGCCGACGGCCTCGTGCACACGTGCTTCCTCACCAACAACGACATCACGGGCGGCAACTCGGGTTCGCCGGTGCTCAACGCCCGGGGTGAACTCGTCGGCCTCGCCTTCGACGGCAACTGGGAGTCCATGTCCTCCGACGTCATGTTCGAGCCGGACCTCCAGCGCTGCATCTGCGTGGACATCCGCTACGTCCTCTTCCTCGTGGACAAACTCGGCGGCGCCCCGCACATCATCGCCGAACTGGACTTTGCGAAATAACGATATGACTGAAAGAGAGATTTTCGGATGGCTGTCCCAGGTGCAGCATCCGGGGAAGGAAGACAAGGACCTCGTGTCGCTGGGGATGGTGGAGGCGGTGGAGATGGCTGAAGGGCGCGTCGTCGTGACGCTCTCGTTCCCCAAGCGCCCCGATCCGTTGAAGAACTACCTCGTCGGCGCCGCCCGGGCGGCCGTGTACCGCCATGCCCCCGGCGGGACCGAGGTGGAGGTGAAGACCGTCGTGAAGGACCCGGCTCCGCCGAAGCAGAAGGCTCCCGAACTCGGCCTGGACCAACTCAACAACGTCGCCCACATCATCGGCATCGCCTCCGGCAAGGGCGGCGTCGGCAAGTCCACCGTGGCTGTGAACCTCGCCATCGCCCTCTCCCGCCTCGGCTACCGGGTCGGCCTGGCGGATGCCGACGTCTACGGCCCCTCCGTCCCCCTCATGACCGGGACCGAAGGCGCCGTGCCCGACATGGTCCGGGAAAACGGCCAGGACCTGATCCTGCCCGTCGAGAAATACGGGGTCAAGTGGATGTCCATCGGGTATTTCGCCCAGAAGGGTCAGGCGCTCATCTGGCGCGGTCCGATGGCCTGCAACGCCCTCAAGCAGATGATCCTGCAGGTCCAATGGGGCGTGCTCGACTACCTGCTCATCGACATGCCGCCGGGAACGGGCGACATCCATATCTCGCTGGTCAACGACATCCCCATGGCCGGAGCTGTCATCGTGACGACCCCGCAGGCCGTCGCCCTCGCCGACGTGGAGAAGGGCGTGGACCTGTTCCGCAACCCATCCGTGAACCGTCCGGTCTTCGGCCTCGTCGAGAACATGGCCTGGTTCACGCCCGAGGCCCATCCTGACGAGTGCTACTACCTCTTCGGCCGCGACGGCGGCGTCGAGATGGCCCGCCGCCTGGACATCCCCCTGCTCGGCCAGATTCCCCTGGTCCAGGCCCTCCGCGAAGCCGGCGACGCCGGTGAGCCCGCCGCCCTCGGCACCCGCCCCGACAGCCTCGCCTTCCTCGACCTCGCCCGCCGCCTCACCGAAGCGGTGTGACGGCCGTCCCGTTCCTGGCCATGCCCTTGCGACGGGACAAAGAGGCGCATCCGTAATTCATTGATTCTCTGCAAGAAGAGCATTTTAACCTATGCAATTTGACATGGGTTAAAACCAGTAATCATCTTGTAATCAGAGAGAAAGGTGCGCAGCACACAATGCGCGCAGCCTGGGCGGACAGACGTGCCAGGGGACTAGAGCCCGCACCAGGCGAGGAAATCGGCGGTCTTGCAGGAGGCGATGCCCACCTGCGAGTGGCCGGGGAGGAAATACATCTTGTCGCGGTTCTGCACCTCGCCCTCGCGGCCCCAGCCTTCGTAGTACAGGTAGAGGCTGTCGCCGTATTCGAAGAGGGCCGGTGCCCAGATGGCTCCCTGGTCCCACTCCCCGCGTGCTCCGCGGGTGAAGAAGGGCTGCGGATTGTCCACCTTGGTCCAATGCAGGAGGTCATCGGAGTAGGCCACATGGAAGCGCTCGGGGAAATCGGTGTTGTTCGCTCCGGCCTGATAGGCGAGGAACCATCGGTCCGTCCCGCGGACCCGGAACAGTTTGCCCCCGTTGATGGAGTACCAGTCGCAGTTGTCCGGTCCTCCGCCCTTCGTGAGGGTGGTGGTGACCGTGGCGTCCTCCCCGGAGAGCGGGTCGTCGTACCGGTAGATGCGCTGCGAGACGTAGAGGTAGTAGTGCCCGTTCCAGCGCACGACATCCGCTACCCCGCATTTTTCCTTCCATGGTTTTTCCACCTTGGTGTAGTGGTAGCCGTCCGTGCTTTCCGCCAGGAGCACCCGGTTCACGAGGCTCTTGTCGATACCCTTGTAGTAAAGGTAGAGCCGACCGTCGTCCCCCATGACGGGGGCCGGGTCGATGGCCTGGTGCGCGTCCTCGTCCCCGAACCAGCCCGCCGGGATGACGGGGTTGCCCTCATAGTAGTCCCACGGCCCGAGCGGGTTGAAGCCTTCCGCCTTCTGGGTGTAGAGGCCGAGGTGCGACCGCTTGCCGTCGCCTCCCCGCACGAAGAGCCACCAGTTCCCGTCCGGGGACTCCTCCGGGGTGAGGATGTCGGGGTTCGCGATGGAGTTGGACATCCAGGCCTGCGACGGGTCGGGGAGCAGGGGCGGGGCGACCCGTCGGAAGAGAGACAGGGCCGACCCGTCGTCGTCGGGAATCACGATGTCGTCGAAATACCAGGTGCCCTTGCCGTCGAAGGAGAGGGTGAAATCCTGATAGAAATTGCTCTGCACCCCGGCCAGGTCGAAGCGCAGTTCCTCCCAGGCGCCGGCCTTGGAAAGCCGTGCCTGCACAGTGACCTCCTCCACCCCTTTCAGGACCTTCTTCAGGCGCCCTTCCGCAGCCTTGGAACGGTTTACGCCAAGCTGGAGCGAAACGGTGCAACCCGCCTTCGGCGGCAGGATCCGTATGCGCAGTTCCCGCTTTCCGGCGGTGAAATCGAGGGGATGCCTGGAACTGAAATGCAGCGAGGCCCCTTCGGAAGAGGCCTCCATCCGGCCCACCACCGCACTCGGCTCGGCCTCTCCCTTGCGCGGATTGCCTACTACGCTGAACGTGCCCCCGTCCGCCGTGAACTCCACGGCACGATGGTCAAAGTCGCACAGGGTGTATAGCCCGCTTTCCGGTGCCGGCAGCGGACTGTATACGGGGTCCTGCCCGGTACAGGCTGCCTCCGAAGCGGCCACGGAGAAGCCGTAGACCATCTGCAGCACCTTCTCGGCATAGCGCTGGCCGAGCAGGAAGATGCCCTGGCGGCTGAAATGCAGTTTGTCGCGGTTGACGCCGCAGCCTTCGGAACTGACCCAGGAACTATTGGGGATGATGCGCGGTATCGTGTGGATCTCCCTGTTGATGAGGTCGCTTCGCTTGAACGCACGGTTGGTTTCCCCGGCGATGAACGGTACATCTTTCGCCTGCACGCCGAGGCGGGAGCGCAGTTCTTCCGCAATGATACTCATCTTGTCCGGCCACAGAGGGGCGTAGGTCTCGTGGGCGTCCGCTTCGCCCTGATGCCAGAGGATGGCCTTCAGTTCCCCGTGCTTGCAGGCGATCCGGGCGCGCCTCACCGCTTCTTCGAACAACTGGGGCATCTCTTCCCCCACGGGGCCGAGGTCGTCTGTCTCCGCCCATTTCCCGCGGGGCGCATCGCTCTTCCAAAGCCTGGCCGAGGTTCCGCTGCGGGGGTTCACGACGAGCAGGATCGGCCTTCCGGTGGCCTTGTGGACGATGTCGGCGAACGGTCCTCCAAGATTGTAGCCTTGCAGGGAGAGATTCTTGCGTACGGTGGAATAGCGGTTCAGGGGCTGCTTCGCCGGCTCGACTTCGTCCCGCCCGTTGAGGAGGAACACTCCGTCCATCACCTCCCTGTCGGAGTCGAGGAGTTCTCCGCGTCCCGCCATGTTCGACTGCCCGATGAGCAGGTATACATCGAATACGGGTTCGGCCTTCTTCCTGCCCGCCAGTGGAAAAGGACAGAGGAGCAGGGCAAACAGTGGGGCTATGAGCCGTAAGTTTCTTATTGTCATCGGTTTTCTATGTCAAAGATATCGTAGGGCACCAGAGGCCTTGCCGGAGATGGAACATTCGAGCCGTCCGACCTTTTGGGCGAAAGTCCTGCCCTGTGCCGGGACGATGGCTGCCCAAAAGCGAATCAGCGAGATTAACTTTTTTCATGTTCAAAGCATTACATTCTGGGCGCGGAGGCTACCCTGCAATTTCTGAATGTCGATGCCCGCCACGGCGGAGCGGCTTTCCGATGCGATGCCGGCGGCGGTTCCAGCCGCCTGCCCCGTGACGAAGCAGGTGCCCACTTCGCGGGCATCCCACGCCATGCCGTCATCGAAGCCGAAACAGCGGCCCGCGACCAGCAGGTTCGGGCATGTACGGGGCACGAGCGCCCTGTAGGGAATCTGCCAGATGGGCCTTTCCTTGGCCTTTACCTTCCGGCCTTGATATACGATGGTGTCGCTGCCGCCGCTCATGCCCACGGAATCGGGGTAGGAGACGTAGTTCATGGAGTTTTCGAGGGTTACGTCGAAGCGGGAACTGAGCACCCGGGTTACGCGCACGCCGAGTTGCGGAGGCGTTTCCAGCAGGAAGAGGTTTTCGCCTCCCGGCAGGGCACGGGCCTCCTGCGTCTTGTCCCACATCTCCTTGCGGAGTTTGACTTGCAGGCGCGAGAGGTTGAACATGTCCAGTCCGTCCTGCTGCTCCTCGCCCCGCGTGTGGAAGATTTTCACCCCTTCCACGGGGGTCGGGATTCCCTTCTTGAGCCGGCCGGCATTCCCGACTCGCCACATGGCCCCGATGTGGTATTTCATTTCGCGATAGTCCTCTCCGGCGTTGGCGAAGATGTCCCCGTCGCCGGTGCAGTCCACATAGACCTTGCCCTGGACGGCCACGCGCCCGCTCTTGGTTTCGAGGATGAGGGAATCGATGCGGCTTCCGGACATGACTACCCCGCACGCGAGCACATGATAGAGCACCTGCACATGGTGCTCCTCCAGCATCCGGTCGAGCATGTATTTCGCGGCCTCGGGGTCGGGCGTGGGGTTCTTCGGGTTGATGATCATACCCATGCCGTCGATCCGGGCGTACATGTCCGTGCAGAAGCCGTGGATTACCTTCTCCCATGCTCCGCTGCGGCTGCGCCCGTGGGTGGAGAGCACCGGCAGCACGAGCCCGCCGAGCCACAGGCCCCCGAGAAAGGCGTATCTTTCAAGCAGGAGGACCTGTGCGCCCTGCCGGGCTGCGGAAACGGCGGCGGCCACCCCTGCGGCACCCCCGCCGGCCACCACCACGTCGGCCGTGGCCACGAGGGGAATCTTGCGGGCGGGTTCCTTCACCCAGCCCTTGGTCTCCAGCCGCGAAGTGATGCGGCCGTCCTGCTTCTGCGCGGCGTTCAACTCCAGGGGAAAAGTGTTCGCCGCTGCCAGCCCTGTCCCTGCGGCAAATGCCGATTTCTTAAGGAAATCCCGTCTGTCCATCGTGTTATATCAAGTGTTCAACAAAGGTAACAAATGAAAATTTCTTTTCCGAAAGGTCCGTTCCGGATGGGCATGGATTGGCATGATTCGGGAAAAAACTTTCATCCATCATAGCGACTTTGCCACATGGGATTATGCCCCGCAGGGAACACGCTTCACAGCCGGGCGCTATCCGGTTCCGTTCTACAAGGCTGTAAACCCATATCTCTTGCTTCGGCTGGTTTGGAAAAGGATTGTAAAATGCCATAATTTACCCAAAAAATAAGCATATCAGCCCAATCGGGAAAGGGAATCGTGTGGCAAATGCCCGAATGGATTAACTTGCCAGAAATTATTAGCCGCCACATTTATGTCGTACACTAAATCGCTATTCTTTCTATCATGCGTCTGCGGGATGGTATTCGCCTCCTGTTCGGAGCGTGACGGGGAGCCGGCGGTGCATGAGAGGGATTCCGTCGTCCTTTCCGTTGGCATCGCCTCCCCCGGCACCCGCACATGGCTGGACAGTTCTTCCGACGCATCCGTGCTTCCTGTCTATTGGAGCGACGGGGACTGTATATCGGTCAACGGCATGCAGTCTTCCCCGTTGAAGGTGGAAGCGGGGGAGAAGTTGTCGCAGGCGCAGTTCGAACTGCTGAATGTAGAAGCCCCCTACTCGGTGCTGTATCCGGCATCCGCCTTTTCTTCGGCCGCAGCCGACGGCACCCTCCGGATTCAGCTGCCGTCCTCCCAGGAGTGGGTTGAGGGCAGTTTCGCTCCGGGCGCGGCGGTACTCTGCGGCCGGGGAGAAAGCGACGCGGCACCGGTATCCTTGTACAACCTGTGCGGAGCGGTCCGGGTACGGCTTTCCGACACGGAAGGGGCCATAATCACCGGTCTCCGGCTCGAAAGCATCGGGGATGCGCAGATCTGCGGTGCGTACGACCTCGACATGGACAACCGGGAACTCGTGCCCGCCGGCGGCGGGACGGTGATCGGGATGACGCTCCCCGAGGGCGGAACGGCCCTTTCTCCGACGGGGACCGATTTCTATTTCACCCTCCCGGCCGGGAACTATCCGGACGGCTTCCTGATCCGCTTCGAAGATGCGGAACGGCATGTTCTGCGCAGCCTGTGGCTGAGGGATTCCGAAGGTGCGGAGGCAGGGGTGACCGTGAGCGCGGGCAGGCTCGTCACCTTCTCCTCCCTGCCCTACGACCCGGATGGAAAAGAAATCTGTTCGGCTGCGGATTGGGAAGA
>JAFUZO010000026.1 GCA_017476575.1 Bacteroidales bacterium
CAAAGGCCCCCGCCCGCAGGCGACACTCGGCTTATATACTACAAACTCAGAAAAAACACTAAGGCCACAAATCGCTCCTACAGCGGTCTGTGGCCTTGGATCATCCACGGCTCGACAAAATCAAAGTGTCAAACACGGGAAGATACATTCAACTGTACAAATTTACTCAAAAAATGTCAATCCCCAACAGCCGGGTCCGCGATGAGCGGGATGGCCCCGTTCACCTCCGCTTCTTGAAGGTGAAAGTGTCCTGGACGGTGCCGGTCAGGATGTTGTGGACACGGATGCGGAGCAGGCCCGCCTCGATGTCCCCTTCGATGACGGTCGGGAAACCCCGCTCTTCCATCTTGGGGCCGCCCCCGACGATCTGGGCCCAGCTGCGGCCCGGCTCCGAGGCGTCGTAGCGGTAGCGGTGCTGGTGCCCGGTGATGACGACCTGGCAGCCGGCCTTCTCCAGGAGCGGTCCCCAGAGACGGGCGCAGGTGCGCTGCCAGGCGGCATAGTCGGTCCGGTAGCGGGGGTCCTTGTCGTCGGGGACGATGTCCCCGGGATTGCTGTCGGGACGGGAGTCGAACAGCGGGATATGGCAGAAGACCACCAGGAAGGGCGCCCGGGCGATGTCTTTCCGCCGGAGGACGTCCCGGAGCCACAGTGTCTGCGCCTCGCGGTAGGCGGCGTTGTTGAACAGGCCGGCGAAGATCGGGTTGGTGTCCTGCTTGTCCTCGCCGGTGTCCAGCCCGACGAGGGCGATGTCGCCGAGGCGGACGGCGAAGTTCCGCCCGAGGTCCCAGTCCCGCGGCGCACGTTCTTCGTTCTGCCGGAACATCCAGACCTGTTCCAGGTGGCGGTTCGCCCAGCCCCGCTGGTCATGGTTGCCCGGACAGAGCAGGTAGGGGGTGCTGGCGGCATAGTCCTTCCGGGGCGTCTTCGGGTCGAGGAAGATCCGGACCTGGTGCTCCACCGTTTCCTCCGTGTTGCTCGCATCGCCGTTCCAGATGACGCAGGAGGGGGCGAGGGCATGGACCTTCTCGAAGACCGACGGGATGGAGGTCCCGTTGTTGTGCGTGTCGTTGATGACGCAGAACCGGGCGGCGGTCCCCTTTCCCGCCGTCATGAAATGGTAGATTTCCGGCTGCTCCTCCGTCCCGAGGACCTTCATGTCGTACCCGCCGCCGTAATGGATCCGGTCGGCGCCGATCCGGTAATAATACGTCGTGGACGGTTTCAGCCCGGTCAGCCGGACCTGGACGACCCGGTCCCGGGGCTCCGTCAGGCGGTAGCCGCCGCACAGGACCTTCCGGGCGTCGGACAGGTCAGGCCTTTCGCCATAAAGTACATATCCGTTGGCCAGTGCACTGACGGCGAAGGCGACGCCGACGGAGGTCTCGGCAAAATTCTGCAACATCGGTGCGGAGACAATCAGGGGGCCGCCCTCCTCCCCGGCCTCTTCCATCCCGTCGGGGAGGATGTCCATCGCCTTCAGCAGGTTGCCGGTCGAGGCCGCCACGACGGCCGCCGCCGACCCCTTGATGAAATTTCTTCGCTTCATAACAATCTACAAAGATAAAGAATCCGGCCCTGACTTCAAAGCCGGGCCGGATATCTTCTTATCGCACCAAGGCGCCCTGGCGATTGCCACCCGCTCGGGAATGGCCGGCGGCATCCTTGGAAAGGCCGTCCACCGAAACCAGCCAATCGTAGAACAGGGACCCGAAATCCGCCTGCCCCTTGATGGCCGTGCCCACCTCGTCCTGATCCAGAATCCGGGTCACGGCATATCCCGTGGGGATGGAATAATCCAACAGGCCGTCTGTATTCTCCGAGAAGCCGTAATCCGACCAGGCAGCATTGATGATGCTGTCATCGCTTCCCGCATAGTTGCTATAGTTGCTTCCGCCGATGCCCTGATACAGGTTGCAGGAACCGGAAACGGAAGACGCGGGAATGCCCACAAACCGCAACGGGTTGTACGCGCCGCCATACGTATAAGTCTGTTCCCCGCAAACCAAGTTGTTCACCAGCATCGATCCGGTCACGCTGCCCCAGGCGTCACTATGGTTGAAGGTCAATGCCGCAGGGGTGCCGCCCCCCGTCACGGTGCTGTTGGAAACGATGGCCAGTCCCCTCAAATATACGAACCCGGCATTGCCGGCATTCCCGGTGGAGGAGAAGGCACACCCGGAGAACGTGCAATTGTTGATGCCGATCTTGCCGCGCGTGTCGCGGGTCGCCGCCTCCATCGCGAGGCTCACGCCGGAGGACTGGGAACCGGTCAGCGTCTCCCCTTTGAACACACATGCGTTGAGGAATACGGGCATGGTGCCGGGGTACCAGAGGCCGGCGCCCCGGTAATCCGTCGTATTGCCCTGGAACAGGCATCCGTCGAAGGAGACATATTCCCCATCATAGGTGTCGGGAGCGCTGGTCGGCCAGGCGCTGAGGACATCCACGGCCCCGCCGGTCGAAGACAGGAACTTGCAGTTTTTGAACGAGGTCGGCATCTTGTCGGAGATTCCTACACATCCGTAGTTCGCACCACTCTTGGCTCCGGCCCGGTTGTTCTGGAACGTGCAGTCCGACAAGGTGGCAGACAGGCCGTTGGACAGCCAGAGGGCGGCGCCTCCCACCGGGGCCGTATTGCCCTCGGCCGCCGTCTCTCCGCCGAAGGTGGAACGGGTGATAGTCAAGGTATTCTTCCTGTTGGGCGCATTGAAGTACAAGGCGCCGCCGAAGCCGGACGTGACCGTCTTGTTCCCGGTAAAGGTGCATTGGTCCATCGACACATCGGAATTGCCGACGAAGATGGCACCTCCGTTCTTCCCGGTCGTGCTGTTCCCGGAAAAGAGGCAGTCAAAGAATGAGACGCTGGTGCTTCCCGCCGTGACAGCGACGGCTCCGCCGACATCAGCCGTATTGGAGTTATCAAGGAACGCGCAATGATTCAGGGTGAACTGCCCGCCATTGTCCAGGTCCAGTGCACCGCCGATTCCGGCATAGGCCGTATTGTTTCCGTCTTTGAAGATGATGTTTTCCAAGGTCGCCGTCACGTTCTCCCACAACGCCAGGATCGGATGGGAAGACTCGCCGGAGAAAGTGGCCTTTGCCGCGGGGTCGGCCGCTCCGTCGGTCCCGTATCCGCCCTTGATAGCAAAGGAGGCCTCGTTGACGAAGTCGTTGATGGCCAGGTCGCACAGCAGGTAATCGTAGCCGTCCGTTGCCGGCAGCACATAGGTTCCTTCGGCGACACGGATTTCGTATCCATCCAGTTTCCAGGCATTCCGGCGACGCTCCCAGGTATCGGCCGACCGCTCCCCGGCCGTGGACATCAGTTTACCGAAGAGGGATACATCGGCCGCATCCTCCCACGAGGTTCCCGTGCCCGCAGCTCCGGCCTTGACGTAGTAGGCGTCACCGGAGCGGGTGTCCACCGTGCCCAGCGGCTTGACCGTCGCCCGGGCAGCCGTCAGGTCGGCATCGGACGCGAGCGGGGTCAGCCAGGCATCGGCCGTCCCGAGTTTCAAGCCGACACTCTGCAGCGCCGCACCGGGCAGGACGGCCAGGTAGTTTTCGCCCGCCTCCACGCTTTCAAGGACAATCTCCGTCCGGACATCCGTCGGTTCACCCGGCGTCACGGAACCATCCGCGCTGAAGGCCAGCGGCAGCGTACCGGCGACGGCCGTTCCGTACAGGTCCTTGAATAGGGCGCGGGTGACCGCCTTCGGATTGCCTTCCGAGATGGTGAAGGAAACCAGTCCGCAGACCTGTTGGAAACGGAAGTTGAGCGCGGAAAGCGTCGTGGCGGCCGCAATGATGTCCGCCTGGGCAAAATCAGCATCCTGCGTGTCGGGGATGGTCACCTGAAGGACACCGTCCGAGACCGCCGCCGTCGTTCCGGCCGGATAGACCCCGTACAGGGCGGCGTCCGGAGCCAGCGTCTGGGGCAGCAGCACCGTGAACTTCGCCACGGAGCCGTCCCCGTCGATGACCGCCTGTTCCGAGACGGCGCGCCCGCCGTCATAGACGACGGCGATCCGGTCGCCTGCGTTCCAACGGACCGATCCGTCCGCGCCGACCGCTGTGCGGGTCCGGTCGGCGGAGGCCGTGATTTCATAGCGTACATACCCCTCCGGAGCCGGGGTCACCGTCTCTTCCGAAGGCAGGATGGTTTCTGCTGCTTCCTTGGCACAGGAAAGCAGGGCAAGGGCCGCGAAGGCCGTCAGCATCCAACTCTTTTTCATGTCTGTTTCTCCTTTATTCCCATTCATATTCACTGCCGTCCGTTTCCAGGCCTTCGATCGTAGCCTCACCGGAGGCCATCCAGTTCGATTCTGCCAGGATAGCCGACACCTGGCACTGTGCCGCCCGATAAGGCTTCCGCACAAGGTTCAAAGATGTGTTGTTCTCCATATGGTTATTGGTAAAAGTTGCTGTAAAAGGATCATAACTGCTGGCGGCAGGAATTGTACTGGTCCGCGCCCTTCTGCGGCCAGGAGGACGTCTTGTCCGGGCCGGTCACACCGGGATAGGTGAAGCAGCAGGTGACGCCCCGCATGCTGGAGCAGTTGACATTGAGATAGATCCGTCCGCCCTCGGCGATCTTGACGGAAGACCAGACCCCGGTGTAGGCGGTACCGGCCGCGCTGACCGGGAAATCCATATATCCGCTGGCCATCAGGAGGTTCCGCAGGTGGATCCGGGCAAGGATCTCATAACTGTCGCCGTCTGCAGCAGGATGTACGATATAATAGTATGTGTCATCGGCGAAATGCACATTCCCGTTGTTGTCCACGGCGGCGGCACCGGAAAGGGACCGCGGGGTGGTCACCCGCCAAGCGGGCGTTCCTTCGTCGGCGCTGATCCGGATGGAGTACAGACCGCCGGAACCGATCTTCGGGTCGGAGGCGCCGGATCGGTATTTCATCGGCACGATGACGAACTGGTTCCCCGGTCCGATTACGATACCGCCCTGGTCCTGGAGGGCCGCAGAAGACGCGTTGTTGCTGTTCGTACCGATCTGATGGCGCCAATGGTATCGGGTCACCGCATTGTCGTGCTGCTTGAGACTGTAATCCAGGCCGAAGGAGGCCGGGTAGCAGCAGACATCGAAACGCCCGCCGGACTCCTGGGCGCAGGAGATGAGGATGTTTTCGCCGGTCGAAGGCATCCGGGTCGCCACGACGCCGTTGTTGTCGTGCTTGACATTCCCCCAGCCCGGCCACATATCCCGGAATCCCCAGGGTACGAACATCCCGTAGGTGGAATGGCTGGCCGTCGGGGCGTCCAGCAGTGCCTTCTTCCAGGTGTAGGCACCGGCCTGCGACATGAAAGAAACCGTTCCGGACAAGCCGATGGCGCAGCCGGAACCTGGCGAGCCGACATTGGAACGGGACCCGTCGGTCGTCCCGCTGCCGTAGGAAACCCGCTCTCCGGTCTCTTTGTCAAGGGTCAAGAGGGTGCACAATGTGCCGACCGGCACGTAAAGGTTCCGGTCCCCGATTCCGATGATGGACTGCCAGAACTTCCGGGTCGTGTAGGTGTCGGCCCAAGGAAAGTCTTCCACCTTCCACTTGACAGAGCCGTCGGCGGCAATCGCATAGATGACTCCGCTGCCGTCCTGCCCGCCTGCGAAATAGACTGCAGAACCGTCCTTCTCCACCGAAGGGCTGGTCTGGACCCGGCCGCCCACACCGGGCAGCGCGGTCCGCCAGACAAGTTCTCCGTTGCGGTCAAGTTTATACAGCGCCCCTTCGTTGGTGGCGACATAGACGTTCCCGTTGTCGTCGACGGCCGGGAAACTGCCCGAAAAAGTCGGCAGGCTTCCTTTATCCCAGATCCACTCCACCGTCATCCGTTCCCCGGGGATATGGATGGGTTCCATCGGCTTCACAGAGCCCACCGTGAACGTTTTCGGGGTCGTCGAAACATGTGTGTCAAGGACTTTTCCTTCGACATCGAGCAGTTCCGCACGGATAGAAGGAAGGGTCCCCTGCGGAAGCGGGATGTCCACCCACGCCGTCCCGGAAGGACGGGGCTGGGACAGGTCGACGGTAAGGGTGCTTTCTTCACCGCTCGCCTCGAACTCCAGGACGGAAGTCCTGTAATCTTCCAGCGTGAAGGTACCGGAAACGATGGCCGGGACGGTCAGCCGGACCGACTGGGCCACGGACGGGAGGTTGGTGTAACGGATCCGCAGCAAGGCCGCCACGTTGCGGAATACATAGGTCCCGTCGGCGGAAACGGCTCCCACCATGGGAGGCTCGGCGTCCAGGACGACCGAGACCTGGCTTCCGTCCAGGGTGGCGGAAGCTTCATACGGATAGACGGCCACTCCGTCGAACGTCTTCCCGCGCAGTTCCCCCTCCGAGACGAAAACGCCGTCGGCCGTGCCCTCTCCCTCGATGAGGCTGAACTGGACAACCTCGCCGTTGAGGAAGATGCCGATCTGGTCACCGCGGACCCAGGTGGTCTTGCCGGCCGCATCGACGGAAACCTTGGACACCGGGATGGAGGCCCGCACCGTAATCGTTTCCCCGGCCGGGGACGGTTCTACGACCTGCTTGACACAGGACAGGCTGAGGAAGGAAAGCGCCGCGACCACGACGGCCTGCTTGCTTATCTTGTTCATGGCTCGTTGATTTTAAAGGTGGCGACAACGGCGCAATGGTCCGAGGCTGTGGCATTTACGACACGGTAGGAAGCGCATCGCAAGGTCGGTTCCCCTTTCTTCAGCAGGATATAATCGATCATATAAGAGGGCTGGGCTTGTCCGTTGTATTTGGAAGGATAGGTATAGTATTCCGAAGTCGGGGACGGATACTGCGGCTCCATATAGTCGAAGATGATCGACATCGTCCTGCTTTCGGGCCGTGCGTTGAGGTCGCCGCACAGCACCAGGGATCCGTCGAGCGATTCGACCACGGTCCGCAACTGGCCCGCCTGGGAGATGCGGCTCAGTTCATTGCTCCTATGGTCCAGGTGGGTGGTCACAATCCAGACCTTCTTGCCGGACAAGTCGACCCGGATGGCGCAGACACTCCGGTTCTCCTTCTGGACGGTTCCCTGTGCCGGGTCCGGGTACAATTTGAAACGGCGTACCTCTTCGATGGGATAACGGGACAGGATGGCATCTCCGTAGGTTCCCTTCCGTGTCCACTCGTCGGACTCGATTGCAACGGCATAGGCATAGTACATCCCGGTCCGCTCGGCCAGTTCCCGGCACATGAACCAGGGATTGCGGGTGGTCAGGGAATCCACTTCGTTGAGGGATACGAAATCCGGATGCTGGCTGTTGATCACGCCGGCCACCGCATCGAAACGACCGGAGTCCCAGGGCGAATCGGCACCCCAGATGTTGTATTGCATCACCGTGAAGGAACTGATTTCCGACTGGATGACATATTTCGAGGGATCGCGCCAGGTGGCGAACACGTCCTCCTGTTGGCATGCATACAGCAACGGGAACGCGGCCAGGGCCGTCAGTAGGGCCGCTTTCATCTTACCATTTTTCATCGTCTTCAAGATTATAGTCGTCCAAGGGTTGGAAGGTGACGGACAGTTCTCCCGCCTTGCAGGAGACCGAAAGATACAGGATGGACAGGGCAGGTGTCAGGGCGATGGAAGGGTCGCTCACCTCCGTGATCTTCACCGGAAGGAGATAGGTCCCGTCATCCAGGAAACCGGCTGACAGGAAGGTCACTACGGCCGGTTCCGCCGAGATGGTGCTCCCGGACGGAATCGTGGTCGTACTACGATTCAAGGCATAACAGGCCGCGGGGACGGGCGGATAGGAGGTCCCGGCCGCAGCGTTATACGCCTCCGTCAGGGACAGGTCATCGGCGACGGACACGTTCACGTCTGCATGCAGGGGGACGACGCCGGAATAATTGGCGTAGATATTGACGGAGACATTCTCCGGAAAGGTGAATTCGCTGTGCTGGACGCCGTTGTAAGACGCCGCGATGTAGATGCGGGAGTATTGCCCGGGATCTTCGATCCCGAAGCCCTCCGGAAGCGCCTGGCAGGACAGGAGGCCCAGCCCGGAGAGGAGCGCAAGCAGGTTGAGAATCTTTTTCATCATAGTCTGTTTTTACCAGCCCGGATTCTGGATGATATTCTTGTCCTTGTTGATTTCCGACTGGGGAATCGGGAACAGGTAGAATTCCTTGCGGAACACGCGGGTCTCGAAGACGGTGCGCTGGTAGAAAGCATCCCCATCGGCATCCACGTTCATCCCGTAGAAGGGCCCGCCGTCAGTCTGTTCGGCGATGAGCCAGCGTCGTGTGTCATAGTAACGGAGATGCTCGCCGCAGAGTTCCACCCGCCGCTCGTGGCGGATCAGGGACCGCATCTCGTCCTGGTCCTTCCCGGCGGCGATTTCCGGCATACCGGCGCGGACGCGGACCAGGTTGAGGTATTTCAGGATGTCCCCGTTCCCAGGATCATATTCGTTGAGGGCCTCGGCATAGTTGAGGCAGACCTCGGCGTAGCGGAACAGGATCCACGGGATCCGCACCGAGGTGGACGTCTTGGCGTTGTAGGCGGGAGAAACACCCTTGACCCGGACATAGCCGGAACGGGGAAAGTCCCAGGAGCCGCCCTTGCCGTCGTTCCCGGAATAGTTCAACTGCCATTTGTACCGGTCGCCCTGGTCGTTGTAGATGGCATACGCACCGTTGAAGGCAACATTCAGGTAGAAGCGCGGCTCGCGGTTCACCCACATGTTGTACGTACCGGCCGGTGCATAGACCCAGCCGGTCCTGCTGTCGCGGAAATCAGCGGTGGAGAATCCGCTCTCCGAGTACGGCCAGGAAGCGGAGGAGGCGGTCCGGTCACGGCCGTCCCACATCTGGAACTCGTCCACGAGCGACTGGGTGATGCCTACGGACTCGTAACCGTTGTAGTAGCGCGGGGAGCCGTGACGATGGACGTTGGTATTGTCGTGGGTCGTCAGACACCAGATGACCTCGCAGTTCCAAGGCTCCAGGAAGACATCCTTGACGGAAGAAAACGGATCGAGGGTGGTGGTGCCTTCATAATAGACCCTGTACAGGTCGAAGATGCCGAGGTCGATCAAATCCTTGGCGGCATCGGCGGCCCGCTTCCACTTCGCCGCATCGTAGGACGCCGCAAAGAGCGAAGTCCCGTCGGGGTTCTGCACATCCCGATAGGCCGGATTCCCGTTGAACTGGGGCGATGCGGCATACAGCAGGAGGCGGGCCTTGACGGCCATGCAGGCCGCCCGGGTCGCCCTTCCGTAGTCCGACGAAAGTTGGTCGGTGAAATGGAGCGGGAGGCCCTTCCCCGCCTCGTCGAGTTCGTCCACGATCCAGTCCACACAGGCGTTGTAGGGCGAACGCGGCTTCTGCATGAGGGGGTCGGAACTTTCGGCATCGGCCGGAATGGCCGTCTCCTCGGGGAGGACGATGGGGCCGTACTGCCGCAGGATCAGGAAGGCAAAGTATGCCCTGAGGAAGCGGGCCTCGTTGTAATATTGCTCGATGCGGCGGGTCTCGCCGTTCTCCAGCATCTCCGCATTGGAACGGATGTGCTGCATGAACACCGTCGCGGCACGGATGCCCCGGTACAGGGGTGTCCAGTTGTTGAAATAGTCGGACGACGCGCTCCAGTTGCCGATATTGATCTTCGTCATGTCGTACGTGGCATTCTCCGGACGGTCATAGGAGATGTCAATATCGTCCGAGCACCCGTCGGAGGTGTTGTAGGAGGTTCGGGACTCATCCAGACGGTAGGAGTACACCGTGGCGAGGAAGTCCTCGGAATAACTGCGCTTCGAGAAGATCTGCTCCAGCGTCAGGCGGTCGGACGGCACCTGGTCGAGGAAACCCTGGCATGAGGACAGGGACAGGCACAGGAAGATATAGGGAAGGTATCTTTTCATACGGGTCAGAAACTAAAGTTGATACCGAGACTGTAGGACTTGGTGTTGGGATAGACATCCCCCCGTCCGTCGGACTGCTCCACATCCCACAGTTTGAACGAGGAGAATGTCAGGAGGTTGACGCCCTGCAGATAGACGGAGGCACCGGAAAGATGCAGGGCACGGACCCACGGCTTGGGCAGAGAATAGGAGAACTGGACATTCTTCAGGCGGAGATAGGACGTATCTTTCAACCACCAGGTGCTGTCCTCGTAATTCATGTTGTAAGAGGCACTCGGCGACAGGCGCGGAACGGCGACATCCTGGCGGGGGTCCTGCTCGGTCCACCGGTCGAGGACGAAGGTCATGATACTGCCGCTGGACATCCCCTGCTGGAACGGGGTGACGCCCTGTCCGGAAATGAGGGCATCCACACAGGCCGCCCCCTGGAACATGGCCGACAGCGAAAGGCTCCGCCAGGCGATGTTGAACCCGAATCCGTAGGAAATCTCCGGCGTGGAACCGAAACCGATCGGCACCTTGTCATAGTCGTCGATCTTGCCGTCGCCGTTGATGTCGCGGTACTTGATGTCGCCGGCACGGGTGTCGCCCGACTGATAGGCGGAATGGCGGACTTCCTCGTCGGAATCGAACAGTTTCTCCGCGAGGAAGCCATAGCGCTGCCCGACCCGCTGTCCGCGGACGTCGAGCCAGGGATAGGCATAGGTGATATCGTTCTCCACCACCGTGTTATGGCTGTAAGAGAAGTTGCCCATGAAGGAGAGGAACCAGTCGGCATCCAGTTGCTGGTGATAGTCGGCCGAGAGTTCGAAACCCTGGTTGTCGACCTTGCCGAGATTGCCCAGCGGCGAACTCGTGATACCCACGTAGTCGGGGATGTCGCCACGGGAGAGGAAGATGCCCACACGCTTGTCCTTGAAATAATCCGCATGGAAGGAAAGCTGGTTGTCGAGGAAATGGATGTCGAGACCGGCATTGAGTTTCCGCGCCGTTTCCCAACTCACATCGACCCCTTCTTCCCCGACCCGCTTGGTGGAGTAGGAGGACTCGTAACTCTTGCCGAAAGTATAGGACGTAGAACTGGACGAGGCAATGGTCGACAGGTAGGCGAAGCGGCGTCCCGTGATCTTGGAGTTGCCGACGAGGCCGTATGTCGCCCGCAGTTTCAGGAAGGAGATGACATCCCGTGCCCCTTCGAAGAATTTTTCGTTGGAAAGGACCCAGCCGAGACCGGCGGAAGGGAAGAAGCCGTACCGGTGGGCCGGGGCGAAGTTCTCGCTGCCGTTGTAGCCGAAGTTGAATTCCACGAAATACCGTTCGTCATAGGCGTAGGTCGCACGCCCGGCCAGACCATTGAAACGGTATGGAAGGGCCGTCTCCACTGACGAGGCCTTGGTGTTCTTTTCGTCGCTCTGGTTGTACAGCAGCATGGCGCTGACATCATGACGGCCGAACGTGCGCTTGTAGTTGACGCCCGCTTCGAGGTAGATGCCGAGATTGCCGCTCGAAGAGTTGGCATAGGACAGGGACTCCGAGCCGGTCAGGGTCTGCTGGTAGACCAGGTTGCCGTCGTTGTCGCGGCCGATGGCCATGAAGGCGTCGGGAGAGCGCGTGAAACGGTTCGACGAATAGTTGTAGGCATCGAACGAGGCGGTCGCCGAGATGGAGAGGCCCCGGGTGATCCACGGGAGTTCCTGGGTGAGCTTCAGGTTGGAATACAGCTGGTTGCGCCACTGGTTGGCATAGCCCATCTCGTTCAGCAAGGCGTACGGGTTCGAGATGGAACTGGTCGGCTTGTCACCGATCTTCCCGTCGGGATAGAAGGGGGCGCTGTAGTTGGGCGGCCTGTTGAAGGCCGATGCGAAGATGTTGCTGTTGGAGGTGGCCGGATAGTTGGCGTTGGCCAGATAGCCCTGGACGCCGAGTTTGATCTCAGTGGTGCTGAATGGCTTGAGGGTGATGTTCGAGGTGACGGAATAACGATGGTAGAAGGTGTTGGCATTGTAGTCGTGCCGGGTCGCATCGTTATTGTACATCCCGTCTTCGTTGAAATAGGCCAGACCGATGTAATAGACGGCTTTCTCCGTTCCGCCGGAGATGTTGGCCGTGGCGTTGCGGTTGTGGCCCGAGCGCTTGAACAGGAGTTTCATCCAGTCCACATCGGGATAGAGGAAAGGATCCTCGCCGGTGGCGGTCTTGAGGATCTCCACATCGGAGTAGCGGCGGATCTCCCCGCGGGTCTCCAGCGCCTCGTTAGAAAGGGCCATGTACGTCGGCGCATCCACGAAAGAAGGGAGGCTGGTGAACTGCGTCACGCCTTCGGTGTACCGGATGTCGAACTTGGGCTTGCCGACCTTTCCGCCCTTCGTGTTGATGATGATGACGCCGTTGGCGCCCCGGACGCCGTAGATGGCCGTCGCAGAAGCATCCTTGAGCACGGTGAAACTGTCGATGTCCTCCGGGTCGATGTTCGAGATGCTACGGGGGATGCCGTCGACGATAGTCAACGGGGCGCTCATCGAGGCGGTCAGCGTACTGATACCGCGGATGTAGATGGTGGCGTCGTCGAAGCCCGGCTCACCGGTCCGTTGCATCGACACGACGCCCGCCACACGCCCGGCGATGGACTGGGTCAGGTTGGCGACCGGCGCCTTGAGTTCTTCTGAGGAGATGCTCTGCTGCGCACCGATGAGGGAAATCTTCTTCTGGATTCCGTAACCGACCACCGTCGCCTCCTCCAGCACCTCGTCGCTGAGCTGCATGGCCACGTCGATGACCGGTTCGCCCGTCACCGGGACTTCCAGGTCACGGTAGCCCAGGTAGCCGAACAACAGGACATCACCTCTGTCCACCTCGATCACATAGAGGCCGTCCAAGTCGGTGGAACTGCCGGTCTGCGGGCGGCTTTTCGGACGGACGACGACCCCGACCAGCGGCTGCCCGTCCTGGGCATCCTTGACGGTGCCTGTGATACGGATCTTCGCCCGATGGTCCTGCGCGGCAGCGGATGGCGCCGACGCCGCTTCCTTCGGGCCTACATACAGGTCGACCATTGTTCCGCTCACCTTCCACTGCACACCGGAGTGCGCAAAGGCGGCTTCGCAGATTTCCGCAATGGAGACATCCTTGAGGTCCAGGTCCAGCGGGCCGACAGGCATCCGCCCGACCGGCTGCTGGAAAGAAAAGAGGATGCCCGTCTGCTGGGTCAGGGCTTCACTCACGTCCCGGATGGTGGAAGTGCCCGTCGTGAGACGGACGGTATGGGCCTGCACCAGGACGGGCAGCGCCCATGTGAGCATGAAGAGGATGATTCTTCTCATGGACGGATTCCTTTTTCGATGTTGTATTTCTTGCCGGACAACGCCTCCAGACGTGCAATGACATCTTCGATGGGCGCATCCTTGGTAAAACTGAAGGTAACCGGAGTCCCGTCATCCGACTGCGCCTTCACCGACACGCCGTAAACCTGGCGCAGGATGCCGCAAAGGTCGGTCAGGGAGATGTCCGGAATCGTGACGACACCATAGGTATCCAGCAGCATCGTCCATACGTCCGCCGGATGTGCCTCCAGATCGGAGCCGTCCGTGCGGCAGGAAACCTGCTGGCCGGGATGCAGGAGGAACAGTTTGTTGCCGGCGGCATCTTCCAGCGAGACCGAGCCCGTTGCCAAGGCCGTCTCGACCCGTTCCTCTCCGGGATAGGCATGGACGTTGAACACCGTCCCGAGGACACACACACGTACATCGGCGACGGATACGATGAAGGGCGCCTCCGGACAATGCGCCACATCGAAATAGCCCTCCCCTTCCAGGGTGACGCTTCGGTTGAACGACTCGGGATAGGTCAACTTGGAGCCCGAATTGAGCCAGACGACAGAGCCGTCGGGGAGCCCGACCCGGGTCCGCGAACCTTCCGACGCCTCTACGACCACCTCCGCGACGGCGTCTTCCAAGGCCGGAGTCCGCCGGGTGGACAGCCATAGGAGGGTCCCGCAAAGCAGCACAGCGGCCGCGGCGGCCGAAAGCCACCCGGCCAGGCGGAACCTGCGGGCCTTGCGCTTCTGGTTCAGGATCCCGGCACAGAAGAGGAAATTCTCCCGGTCCAACCGACGGCGGTGCGCCTCGCTTTCGTCCAGATAATCCAGCAGCAGGCGTTCCTCTTCCGGGGTCGTCTCGCAACGCTGGTACTTCAAGATCATCTCGTTGGATATTTCCATGGTTATAGCGGGTCGACGGGACCTGTGGTTCATGGTCCCATCTTTTCCTATAACAATCCAACGGACAGGGTGGCCGCGAAAAAAATGTAATTATTTCATCAGATGGTCCAGATAGAGGACCAGGAGCCACGCCGGAAGATAATCCTTGAGGGCCAGGCGGAGGGCGGCCAGTGCTTTCTCCATCTCGGTATGGACCCGGCGGTTGGAGATACCGAGTTCATCTGCGATTTCCTGGTAGGTCTTTCCGGATTGGCGGCTGGCAGAAAAGACCTGGCGCGTCATCTGCGGCATCGTATCCATCGCCCCGGCCACCAGGCGCTGGATCTCCGAGGCAAAGAGTTGCTGCGGGTCCAGCGATGACAGGGAGCGGATACCGGCCTGGACCATCCGGTCCTGATGGCTGCCCATCTCTCCCTCGACACGCTGGTGGGTCTGGAGGGATTTGAGATAGTTCAGGCTCTGGTTCTTGACGATCGTCATGAGATAAGCCTCCAACTTGACGTCGGCCGGGAGCGAACCGGCGGCACGGTACAAGCGGACGAAACTGTCGGCGACGATATCCTCAGCCACCATTCGGTCCCGGACATAGAGACGGGAGACGGTGACAAGCCGGTCACAGTAGTCTTCATACAACTTCTTGAATTGGTGATCCGTCATCTTTGCAGGTCGATTCGTCGGGGCAAAGATATAAATCGGACGGTTCCCCGCCAAATTTTTTTCTTCCCTGCACCGCCGTGTCCCGGTCCGGTTCCTATGGAACCGTTTGTTTGTGCGGAAGGGAGTTTTTTGCTACATTTGTGCGTCAGAGGAACATCGTTATGAAAGACAGCGCACTCATCGTCGTGGACATGCTCTACGATTTCATCGACGGCTCGATGGCCTGCGGCCATGCAGAGGAGGCCGTCGCCGCCACGCTCAAGGTCATCGGACGGCTCACGGCCGGGACGGCAGGCGACGGGGCGGGCATCGTCCCGGCCTACCCCATCCTCTTCGTGCGGGACCACCATCCGGCCGACCACTGCTCGTTCACGGCGCAGGGCGGTCCCTGGCCGTCCCATTGTGTCCAAGGGACCCGGGGCGCCGACATCCACGAGGCCCTGCAGCCGTATGCCGTGGAGGAACTGACCTTCTTCAAGGGGGAGGACCGCGACCGGGAGCAGTACAGCGGTTTCGAAGGGTTCAACACGGCCGGGCAGTCGCTATCGGAAGTGCTCCGGCTGCTGGAGGTGGACGAGGTCCTGGTCTGCGGCATCGCCACGGAATACTGCGTGCGCAACACGGCGGAGGACCTCCTGCGGGACGGGTTCCGGGTGACGGTGCTGAAGGACGCCCTCGCCTGGGTCGATCCCGAGGGGCACGCCGCGGCCCTGGCGGAGATGGAGGTGGAAGGCATCAAGGTCAAGTAGCGGTATGGACCCCATCCTGGAAGGACTGAACAGCCGCCAGCGCGAGGCGGTGACCGCGACCGAAGGGCGCATCCGCGTCGTGGCGGGCGCCGGCACCGGCAAGACCAAGACGCTCACCCACCGGTATGCCTACATCGTCAACGTGCTGGGCATCGACCCGGCCGACATCCTCTGCCTCACCTTCACCAACAAGGCGGCGGCCGAGATGCGGAGCCGGATTGCGGGCCTGGTCCACAGCGGCGACTACAACGACTTCGTCTGCACCATCCACGGGTTCTGCGTCAAGTTCCTCCGGAAGGAAATCTACCGCCTGGGCTTCCCGAAGGGCTTCACCGTCCTCGACGAGGAGGATGCCAAGGCCCTGGCGAAGCAGGCGATGGACGAGATGGGCATCAAACGCACCGAGAAGACGGTCCGGCAGTTCCTCGATGCCGTCGCCGCCGAAAAGGCCCTGAACGGCTATATCCAAACCTACATGCTCCCGGAATCGAAGGTCACCGACGGGATGCGCCGCACCTCCCGGCTCGCCAACTATGTCAGCCGCCAGATGAAGGGCTACACCCTCGACTTCGACGACCTCATCAATTTCACGAAATACATCCTGGACCGCTTTCCGGATGCCTGCGCGGCCTGGCAGGACGCCCTCGACTACATCATGGTCGACGAGGCGCAGGACTGCAACCTCGACGACTGGGACCTCGTGGAACGGCTCTCGGCCCGGCACCACAACCTTTTCGTCGTCGGCGACCCGGACCAGGCCATCTACCAGTGGCGCGGCGCCCGGCCCGACCTGTTCGTGCAGTTCGCCGCCGACAAGACCATCGTCCTGGATGAGAACTACCGCTCGACACCGAAGATCCTCGACATCGCCAACAGCGTCATCATCCACAACCGCAACCGCATCCCCAAGGACCTGTTCACCCGCAAGGCCGAGGGGCGGGCCGTCATCCATTTCCACGGCAAGTCCGGGAAGGAGGAGATGGACTGGATCGTCGCCCAGGTGCGCCTCCTGCTCGGGGGCGGGGCGGTGCCCGGCGAGATTGCCGTCCTGTACCGCAGCGGATTCCAATCCCGGGCCGTCGAACAGGCCTTCCTGGATGCCCGGCTCCCCTACACCATCTGGGGCGGAACCCGCTTCTTCGAGCGCCGGGAAATCAAGGATGCGCTGAGTTACCTGCGCCTCGTAAGCAACCAGGACGATGACCTTGCCTTCGCCCGCATCCTCAACGTCCCCTCCCGGAAACTGGGACGGAAGTTCCTTGACACGCTCCAGGCAGATGCCGAAGGTGTCTCCCTTTACACCGCCCTCCAGCTGCACGACGGCTACGGCAAGCCCGCGGCCCGCGCGTTCATCGACCTCATCGAGGATGGGAAGCAGTATGTCCGGGAGCACCGCATCAGCGACCTGCTGGACCGCCTCCTGGACCGCTCCGGACTCAAACAGAGCATCCGGGAGGACCAGGACGAGGCCAGGCTGGAGAACCTCGACGAACTCCTCGCCTCCATCCGCTCCTACGAGGCAGCCCGTCCGGATGACGAGGCCACCCTCGCCGACTACCTCCAGGACATCGCCCTCTACACCAACGACGACCACCGCAAGGACACCCCGGTCCTCAAACTCATGACCATCCACCAGGCCAAGGGGCTCGAATTCCCCTATGTCTTCGTCATCGGCCTTTCCGAAGGGATCTTCCCTAACATGCGGACCATCCGCGAATACAAGAAGAATGGTGAAGAGGAGGAGCGGCGCCTGATGTATGTCGCCGTCACCCGGGCCGAGAAGGCCCTTTTCTTGACCGAATCCGAGGGGTACAACGTCTCGACCAAGACGAACAAGTATCCATCCCGTTTCCTCGCCGAGATCGGCCCGGAACTCATGGTGGCCGAAGGCGTCATCCCCGAAGAACTCTGGCGGGGCACCCGCAACCTCGTCCATGTCCTCGACGAAGAATTCGATCCGCACCGGCCGGTGGCCCTCGACGAGGTGGACTTCGCCGAGGAGCGGGTGGAGTATGCCAGCCCCTTCCACATCGGCGATCCGGTCACCCACGCGGTCTTCGGCCCCGGCACCATCCGCTCGGCCAACCACGACGGGACGACCTTCGAGGTCGTCTTCGAGAGCGGTGCCGTCCGCTCCATCCGCGCCGCCTTCCTCACCCCCGCCGACTTCCCGTAAGGAGCGGTTTTTGCAGTTCGGGCGGATTATTTGTATATTTGCAGATTGATGAAGAATTGGTGGTCGGAAATATTCGTGCCGGCAGTGATGGTCGGGCTGACTGCGGCGGGGACGCTCGGTGTGGAGACGTCGCGTGTGCTCCGGCCGGAAGGATCCTTCCATGCCTTGCGGGCCCTTGACTTGGACAGCCTCCGGACCGATACGACACACCTGCTGCCCATCGACAGCCTGGGCACCCAGGACCTCACGGATACACTGGAAGACGACTTCGACCTCTTCGCCGAACCGCAGGAAGACACCCTCCCCCACATCTCCGCCCGCGACACGATGAAGGTGCCGGACAGCCTGCGGGCCACCAACCCTTTCCTGTACCGCTGGTATGTCGCCACCAAAGATTCCCTGACCCACCGCATCGTGGTCGACTCCCTCAAGGCCGAGGGGGACAGTCTCGACTGGCCGCGGATCGACTCGCTTTACCTTGCCGACTCGACCGCCGCTGCCATCGAGCGCTTCAACCGTTGGTATGCCGGGCTGACCAAGGCCGAGCGGAAACGCTACGACTACGAACAGAAACTACCGGCCATCCTGCACCGGCAGGACTCGATCCTCCAGCGGAAGGACAGCCTGCGTGCCATCCGGGACAGTATCCGCGAAAGTACACCACGCATCCTGGAAACGGCCTTCCTGCCGGATTCGATGTTCTACAAGCGCCTCGTGACCTGGCACCACGACCGGTATTTCAACAAGGTAGAGCTCTTCGACTGGGACACCACCTCCAACTACCATTTCAACGATTTCCCGTACCTGCGGGAAGACGTCGGCGGCAGCTTCCTCGGCGTCGCTGGATCGGCCGTCCAGACCTACGACTTCTTCAAGCGCGACGACCCGGAGACCGTCAGTTTCTACGCCCCCTACGAGAGCTGGACCTACAACCCGTCCAACCTGCCGATGTACAACACCAAGACCCCGTACACCGAGCTCCAGTACGACGGCAACCTGTTCAACACCGAGACCAAAGCGGCCGACAACGTCCGCATCTTCACCACGCAGAACATCTTCCCGGAACTGAACATCGCCATGGAATTCAAGACCTACGGTGGGGCCGGCATCCTGCAGAATGAGAAAACCCGCAACAAGACCGCCTTTGTGGCCGCCAACTACCTCGGCAAGAAATACCTCGCCCATGGCGGCCTCATCTCCAACACCGTCCTGCGGGCCGAGAACGGCGGTATCCAGGACAACTTCTGGATCCGGGACACGACCGTGGACGCCCGGGAGATTGCCGTCTCCCTCTCCACGGCGCAGAACGCCTACAAGAAGCGGACCTGGTTCTTTGACCAGAGTTACCGGATTCCCCTGAGTTTCATCGAAGACCTCAAGCACCGCGGCGACACGGCCTATGTCAAGGCGGACACCCTCGACACGGACATGACGACCGCCTTCATCGGCACGGCATCGGAATATTCCGTGTTCACCAAGATGTACACCGATGCGGTGACCACCTCCGACCAGGCGGGCAGCGATTTCTTTGACGGACGGTTCTATATGAACCCGTCCAAGAGCTCCGACTCGCTCCGGGTCATGCGGCTGGACAACCGGCTCTTTGTCCGCTTCCAGCCTTGGCATGAGGATGCCGTCATCTCCAAGCTGGAAGGCGGCCTCGGTTACCGCCACCAGAGCCATTATCTCCTTCCGCCAGGCTCCTACCTCCGCCGCCCGTCCTCCTACAACTGGAATTCCGCATACGTCTATGCCGGGGCCGAGGGCCGGATCAACCGATACGTGGAATGGAATGCACTCGGCCGCTACACCTTTGCCGGGACAGAGGTCAACGACCTGCTCGTCAAGGCGGATGCCCGGCTCAACCTCTATCCATTCCGTCGCCAGCGCAGCAGCCCGCTCACCCTCGGCGCCCGGTTCGAGACCCGTCTCAAGGAACCGGATTTCTATGAGCAGCGCTTCTATTCGAACCATTACCAGTGGGACAACGACTTCACCAAGGTTTCGACGACCAGGATAGAGGCCTTTCTCGATGTCCCCAGATGGAAACTGCATGCCGAGGCGGGCTATGCCCTGCTCTCCGGCAACATCTACTACGACACCCTCGGCGTCGCCCGGCAGAACGACCCGCTGATGAGCGTTCTCACCGCCCGGCTCCGCTGGGATGTCCAGGTCGGCCGGCTCCTCCACCTGGACAACCAGGCCCTCGTCCAGTATTCCTCCGACGAGGAGGTCCTGCCGTTGCCCCTTGCCGCCCTCAACCTGCGGTATTATATCCAGTTCCCGATCGTCCGGGACGATGTGATGCGGATGCAGCTGGGCGCCAACATCCATTACAATACCGGCTGGTATGCTCCCTCGTTCAACCCGGTGGCCGGTGTCTTCATCAACCAGAAGCAGTACAAGTACGGCAACGTGCCGCGGTTCGACCTCTTCGCCAACATCCAGTGGAAAAAAGCCTGCATCTTCGTCAAGTACGAGAATGCCGGCCAGGGCTGGCCGGCGGACAAGAAGGACTATTTCAGCGCCCACCATTACATCCACACGACCCGCGCCGTCAAGGTCGGCATCCTGTGGCCGTTCTATCCGAACCTGGGCAGCAGCAAGACCCTTTCTTCGCGCGCCGGTTCCGGCATGGGCGGTGGAGGAGGCAGCGGCCTGGGCGGCGGTCTCAAAGGGGCCATGGGCGGTCTCGGGATGTAAGCCTATGTCTTCAGGATCGCGCAGATTTTTCATCCTCGGTGCCGTGACCCTCGCGGCACTGGTCGTGTTGCCGGTGTCCACCCGGAGGCATCCCTGGCAGGAACGCCATCCTTCCATCCGCTGTGCCATCGACCTCCGCGGCGACCGGCCGGGCAGCGCGACCGTCGCCCTGAGCCGCATGATGTTCAACAAGTTCGCCGAAGACTTCCACCTGGACGCCGACATCCGGGTCCGGGAGGATGGGTCCGATTACCTGGATTCCCTGCGGGAGGGCCACGTGGACCTCGTGGCCATGTACCAGGCAGACAGCCTGGACGGGAACGGACTCGTCACATCACGTCCCTTCAACGACAGCACGGTATGGGTCCTGCGGGATGATGACCCTGCCAGCCTCAAAGCTGTCAATACATGGCTTGCGGCACTCACCGGATCCGGGCATTTCCGCAGACTCAGCAAGACCTTCCTGCAAGGCAAGGTCTCCAGCCTGACTTCCATCAGTGCATACGACGTCCTCATCCGTCGCAATGCCGAAGAGATGGGATGGGACTGGCGCCTGCTCTCCGCCATGATCTTCCATGAATCGCGTTTCACCAACGAGGCCAGCTCCGACAAGGGTGCCGTAGGGCTCATGCAGGTCCGCAGCGGACGCTATAGCGTCGACACGCTCCTGGACCCGGCGGTGAACATCGCGGTCGGCACCAGGTACCTGTCCCGCCTCCAGCGGATGTTCCTGCCCTATGCCGCAGACACGACCGAATGTCTCAAATTCGCGCTCGCAGCCTACAATGCGGGGGAAGGCAACATCCTCAAGAGCATCCAGTACGCGCAGCGCCATGGGGTGGATGCCTCCCGGTGGGACAGTATCGTGTCCATCCTTCCGGAAGTCCCGGGGTTCTCGGGGCGGCAGACGATTGCCTACGTCGACGGCGTCCTCGACACGTACGAGGACTATGTGACGGTGTATCCGAAGTGAGAAATCTCCCTACTCTGCCCGGACGGTGCGGGCGGGGTCGACGCGGGCGATGAAGAGCGTCGGAATCAGCAAGAGGAGCATGATGCCCACCCACGCCGCCAGGTCGGCAGCCAGTATCCACGGGATGTCGATATGGACCGGGACGTAGGACACGAAATAGTTGGCAGGATCCAGCTTGATCAGATGCGTCGCCCCCTGGACCCCGCAGAACAGCAGCGCCACGGCGTTGCCAACCAGCATCCCCTTCCCGACGACCCCGGAAGCCACCCGGAGGAAGACCTTGCCGATGGCCCGGTCGCCCATGCCCAGCGTCTTGAGGGTGCCGATGGTGGAGATATGGCGCAGGAGCATGATCAGGAGGCCGGAAATCATGTTGAAGCCCGCAACGATGATCATGAGCACCAGGATGAAAAGGACGTTGAAATCCACGAGGTCCAGCCAGTCGAAAAGTTGCGGATAAGACTGGACCGAAGAAGTCGCCAACAGGTCCTCCTCTCCATCGTTGCCGGCCAGAAGGAGGAGCGTTCCGATCTGTCCGGTAAGTTCATCCAGGACCGGACGGGCCTTGTATTCCGGCCGCAAAGTTACTTCCAGGGCCGACGCTCCATCCTCTCCCCAACCGTTCAGGCGCTGGATGTCGGAGAGGTTGGCGTAGACGACTAGGTTGTCATCCATCTCCAGCATATCCCGATGAACCTCTGTAACGTGGAACTTCCGTACCCGGACCTTCTCCCCGACGAAATAGGTGGTCATATCATCCCCTGCCTGCAGGCCGGTAACAGCAGCGAGGCGGGTCGGGATAGAGACACAAAGGGAGGAATCCGGCCGTCCGGCGATGCCCTTGACCAGCACCCCGTGGATGACATCGCCGCTGCGGACGATGCCGGCCCGGACCGCCACCGGGTCGATGGAACGGATGCCGGGAAGCGCCAGCAAGGATTCTTCGCAGGAGAGACGGGCCGGAATCGGATCGGTCTCCCCCGTCAGGCCGACCGACCGGGCAGAAATCCGGATGTCACCGGTCAATGAGGAGACCCCGTCCCGGACAGCATGCCGGAAACCCGATGCGATGGTCACGGCCAAAATGATAACCAGGAAACTCACGGCGATCGAGACCGCCGCGACGTTTCCCTGGAATTTCAATTTGCGCGATATGAAGCGCGTGGCGTCCATCTACCAGATGTGGACTCGCTCCTGTTCCGGACGGAACATCGGGTCGCCCTCCTGGATATCGAAGGCGTCGAAGAAGGTCTGGAAGTTGCGGAGCGAGACATTGACCCGGTTCTCGGCCAGCGAGTGCGGGTCGAGGTTGGTCAGGCGGGCCTTCTCCTGGTCGGTGATGTTCTGCGCCCAGATGGCGCCGTAGGACAGGTAGAACCGCTGGGCCGGAGTGAAGCCGTCGATCCGTTTCTCCGGCTTTCCGGCCAGGGCGTTCTCCATGGCCGTGAAGGCGATTGAGAGACCGCCGTGGTCGCCGATGTTCTCACCGAGGGTATACCGGCCGTTGGCGTGGACGCCCGGCAGGACCTCGACCGCGTCGAACTGGGCGGCGAGGGCATCCCCCTTGGCGTCGAACTTAGCCTTGTCTTCGGCGGTCCACCAGTTGACCATGTTGCCGGAGGCGTCGAACATCGAGCCCTGGTCGTCGAAGCCGTGGGACATCTCGTGGCCGATGACGACGCCGATGCCGCCGTAGTTGACCGGATCGTCCGCGTCGGGATCGAAGAACGGCTTCTGGAGGATGGCGGCCGGGAAGCAGATTTCGTTGGTGGTCGGATTGTAGTAGGCATTGACCGTCTGCGGGGTCATGCCCCACTCCGTCTTGTCGGTCGGCTTGCCGAGTTTGGAGAGGTTGTCGGCAACGTACCAGGCGGTGGCGTTGCGAAGGTTCTCATAATAGGTGTTGTCCGGGTCGATGTCGAGGGTGCTGTAGTCCTTCCACTTGTCCGGATAGCCGATCTTTACGGTGAAGGAGGCCAGTTTCTCGCGGGCGCGGACCTTGGTGCTGTCGCTCATCCAGTCGAGCGCGTCGATGTGCTGGCCCAGGGCAGTGCGCAGGTTCTCCACGAGAGTGATCATCTTCCGCTTGGAAGAAGCCGGGAAATAGCGGTCGACATACATCTTGCCGACGGCCTCGCCGAGATAGCTGTTCGGGACGGACATGGCACGTTTCCAGCGGGGACGCTGTTCCTGGGCACCGGCCATCTGGTGGGAGAAGAATTCCCAGGAGGCGGTGTAGAAGTCGTCGGAGAGGGCTCCGGCGGAACTGTTGATGAACTGGGCCAGGGTGTAGGCCTTGAGGGTTTCCAGGTCTGTATTCTCGAAAATCTGGTCCAGCCCGTCGAAGTAGCTCGGCTGCGCCACGATGACCTTGTCCTGGGCAGGGATGCCGAGGACGTCGCAGACGGTGCCGAAACGCAGAGACGGCCAGCGCTCTGCGATCTCGGCGGAGGACATCGGGTTGTAGATCGCCTGCATGTCGCGGTTCTGCTCGCGGGTCCAGCTGATCCGGGCCAGGGCATCCTCCACATAGAGGTCTTTGTCTGCCAGGCCTTCCGCATCCTCATAACCGGTGAGGGAGAGGACTTTCACGAGATACTCCCGGTAGCCGGCCTTCAGGGTGGCATTGCTTTCCAGCAGGTAGTAGTCGCGGTCGCCCATGCCGAGGCCGCCCTGGCCGAGGTAGAGCACCTGCATGTCGCTGTCGGCGAGGTCGGCCTCCACCCCCGTTCCGCAGAAGCCGCCGTCGCCGTACTTGTTCAGTTCACCGAGGACGCGGGCGAGGTCGTCCTTCGTCGCCGCGGAGGTGATCATGTCCGCATAGGGGCGGACCGGCTCGGCGCCGAGGGCGTTCCGGGTGGTGGAGTCGAGGGCCATCTTATAGAGGTCGGAGATTTTCTGGTCGACAGTGCCCTTCGCCGCATCCATAGTGGTCATGCTCTCGAAGAGGGCGTTCAGGTTCTCCTGGGTGCGTTCAGCGATGGCGTCGAACGAGCCGTAACGGGAAAATTCCGGCTTGAGGGGATTCTTCTGCTGCCAGCCGCCGGTGGCATAACGGTAGAAGTCAGCTTTAGGACTCACGGTGGTATCGAGGTCCGTCAGGTCCAGCGCCGGGGCCTTGGGCTTCGGCTGCGTGCATGCGGCCAAGGCCGCGAGAGTGGTCATGATGAGGACAAACTTTTTCATGTTGCAAATTTACACCTTTTTGTTCATCTTTGTAGGCTTTTTGAATGATTTTTATGAAAGGGAAAGATATTGCGGTCCGCTATGCCGTCGCCACCCTGGGGCTGGTCCTTGTGGCACTGGGCGTGGCCTTGTCACTGAAGTCGAACCTCGGTACGGCACCGATTTCCTGTCCACCGGCCATGTTCAACCTCCGATGGGGCGCCGTCTCGGTCGGTACGTTCACCTGGATGATGCATTTCGTACTGATCCTTTTCCAGGCCGCCCTGCTCGGACGGAAGTTCAAATGGTCGCACCTGATGCAGGTTCCGGCCGCCTTCGTATTCGGCTACCTGTGCGATGCCTGGATCTGGGTCCTCCGGGAAGTCCCGGTGGACGGCTATGCCATGCAGGCGGCCTTCTGCCTGGCTACCGTCGTCGCCACGGCCGTGGGCCTGCGCATCGAAATCATCGGCAATGCCTGGATGATCGCGGGCGACAAGACTATCGCCGTCCTCGCAGAAGTGACCGGCAGCAAAGTCAGCAATGTCAAGGTCTGCTTCGATATCTTCATGGTTGTCGCGGCTGCCGTGTTCGGCTGGTCCGCCTTCCGCAACCTGCTCGGTGACGGAGCCTCCGTCATCATCCGCGAGGGCACCGTCGTCCTTGCGCTCTGCACGGGTCTCTGCATGAAACTGACGGACCCGTTGGTCGACCGGGTTTTCAAGCCGCTCATCCATGGGTAAGGCCGTCCGGATGGTCCAGGACTGGATGCTTCCGGGGGCCATCGTCCTCGGCATCTCGCTGTACCTCGCCTACCGTTTCATGCCGGTCCTGCATCCTTACGGGCCGGCGCTGCACCGTCTCGCCTCCGAAGGCCAACGGCTTGTCATCGCCTTGCTGCTGTTCTTCCAGTTCGTCAAGGTGTCGCCACACGACCTGCGGCTGAAGCGCTGGCACCTGTGGGCGCTGCTGTTCCAGGGGCTGACCTTCCTCGGCCTGGCCGCCGTCATCGTGTGGACGCCGGAGGGGGAGGTCCGCATCCTGCTGGAATGCGCGATGCTCTGCCTGGTCTGCCCGACCGCCTCGGCCGCCGGTGTCATCACGGAGAAACTGGGCGGCAACCTGGCCGAGACCGTCACCTACCTGGTCCTCATCAACGTCGCGGCCACGCTCCTGATTCCGACCGTCATCCCCCTCGTCCGTCCGTCGGCGGACCTCGGCTTCTGGCAGTATGTGGGGCATCTCGCCTGGAAGGTGTTCCCGGTGCTGGTCCTCCCCTGCCTCCTGGCCTGGATCATCCGGTACACGACGCACCGGCTCCAGCGGCGGATGATGCGGTGGAGCGCCCATTCCTTCTCTATATGGGGTGTCGGACTGACGCTGGCGATACTCCTGGCGACCCGCGCCCTCCTGCACAGCGGGCTCGGGGTCAGCGCCATCGTCTGCATCGTGTCCGTGTCGGTCGCCGCCTGCGCCCTCCAGTTCCTCGCCGGACGCCGGATGGGGCACACCCCCGGCACCGCCCCCGACCGGGCCCGGAGCATCACCGCCGGCCAGGCCCTCGGCCAGAAGAACACCGGCTTCCTGATCTGGCTCGGCTACACCTATCTCACCCCCGTCACCGCCGTTGCCGGCGGCCTCTACGCCATCTGGCAGAACCTCTTCAACTCCTGGGAACTCCGCCGCGCCGGGCATCAAGAATCCGTTGAATCATTTCACAACAGACTCTAGATGCGGGCCTCGCGGAAGACTTCGACGATGGAGGGATAGGTGTTCTTGAGAAAGGGCGGGAGACTGGACTTGGCGACCCAGGCGGCCTGGGTGATGTCCTCCTCGCGCTGCGGAGTAAGATGGGTCGGGTCGGTGTAAAGCATGTCGTACCACCAAGTGTGCTTGAGGTGCCAGCGGCCGTCCCGGAAATAGACATGATCGGTGATACAGATGAGGCGGCGCAGCTGGAGCTGGTCGACGCCGGTCTCCTCCTGGACCTCGCGGAGAGCAGTCACCTCGATGTCCTCCCCGGCTTCCTGATGGCCCTTCGGCAGATCCCAGAGGCCGTTCCGGGAGATGAGCAGGTAGTCCCCCCGCCGGTTGGAAACGAGGCCGCCGGCCGCATTCACCTCCTTGAACTCGGCGCAGATCCGGCGGTAGGTCCGCTCGATATCCCCCGTCGGGATGTAGATGCGCAGGAGGGTGTCCTGCACCTCGAACATCCGCACAAGCGCATGGACATCGATCTTCTCGCCGGGGTGGAATTCCACGGAGTTCGGGTCGGCGAGGGCTTCTTCGGAAGGGGAGCAGATGACGATACATCTTTTCCCGAAGTATATTTTGTGCATAGATTTTGCTATCTTTGTGGGTTGCAAATATAATGGATTATGACCGAAATCGAAAGCAAACACGCCATCGTTTCAAGGGAACCCTGCCAATTATACATGTCTTTTGTAGACATGAGGAACTTCCTCATGATGCTCCCGGAGGACCGCAAGAAAGATGTGACCGCCGACTACGACACCCTCTCCGCCACGGTGCAGGGCTTCCAGATCGGCGTGAAGGTCCATGAACGCGTCCCGTATTCCCGGATCGAGCTGGTCGACTACGGCGCCCCGTTCGCCTTCCATATCGAGCTGCATTTCGATCCGGCCCGGGCAGAATCGACCAAGACGGACTTCTGGATCAAGGTCGAAGCCGAACTCAACCTCATGATGAAGATGATGCTCGGCGGCAAGATCAAGGACGTCCTCGACAAGATTGTGGACGGCATGGCCGACGCCTCCAACGGCAAGATGCCCGAAGGCTTCGACCCGTCGCAGTTCGGAGTACATGTTTAACAGGGATTTCATACGCCTCCTGGAAGAATCGGTGGGGACAGAAACGGCCCGGACGGTGCTGGAAGCCTTGGAGACGGAGCCCTCCGTGTCCATCCGGCTCAACCCGTCCCGCCTGTCGGAATGCCCGTTTCCGGATGCCGTCCAGATTCCCTGGAGCCCGTACGGCTATCTGCTGCGGGAACGTCCGTCATTTACCATGGACCCGCTTTTCCATGCCGGTTGCTACTATGTGCAGGACTCCTCGGCGATGCTGGTCGGTGAACTGGCCCGCCGCGTCCTGGACCGCTTCACGCCCGGGATGACGGCCCTCGACCTCTGCGCGGCACCGGGCGGCAAGACGACGGACCTCGCCGCCTCCCTCCGGGAGCGCTTCCGCGGGGCGTTCTCCCTCCTGGCCAACGAGGTCATGAGGAGCCGCTACGGACTGCTCCGGAGCAATGTCCGCACGTGGGGCGATCCGCAGGTCGGCATCGTCTCGCGGGATCCGGGCGCCTTTTCCGGCGCCAGGTTCGACCTCGTCCTCGCCGACGTTCCCTGCTCCGGCGAGGGCATGTTCCGCAAGGACGGAAAGGCCGTCGCAGACTGGTCCGCGGAGACCGTCTCCTTCTGCGCCGCCCGCCAGCGGAGGATCCTGTCCGACATCTGGCCGTCCCTGGCCGAAGGGGGCATCCTCATCTACTCGACCTGCACTTTCAACCATCTGGAGAACGATGACAACGTCGCCTGGGCAATGCGGGAACTGGGGGCCGGCCTCATCGACCTCGGCGACTTCCCGTCCGTGGAGCGCACCCGGCACGGCTATGCCCTTCTGCCCGGCTTCGTCCCCGGGGAAGGACAATATGCAGCCGTCCTGGTGAAGGAAGGCACCCCGGACCTCCTCCGCCGCGGCGACATCTTCGCGGCCTTCCATGCCGAGCGGCCCGTCTCCCCGGAACCCGGCTACCCCTGCTACGACCTGGACCACGGAACCGCCCTCCGGTATCTTCACGGCGATGCCGTCACCCTCCCGGACGCCCCTCTCGGCCTCCTGACCCTGACCTACCAGGGCCATCCGCTCGGTGCCGGCAAGAACCTCGGAAGCCGCTGCAACAACCTCTATCCCAAAGACCGTCGAATCAGAATGGACATACGATGAAAAGAACCGCCTGGACCCTGGCAGCACTCCTGCTGCTGTCCCTCACCCTTTCCGCACAGACTACCCATGAGGACTTTGTGCGCCGGTACAACAACCTCACCGGCCGGGTCGGACCGGCCGGAGTCGGGGTCGAAACCCTGCTGGACAGATGGGAAGCCGCCGAACCGGACGACTTCGACATGCTGCTGGCCCGGTTCTCCTTCTGTTTCACCAAGTGCCAGACATCCCATGTCGTCCAGCTGGACCGGGACCGCTACCTGGGACGGGAGCCGCTGCTGCCCTTCACCGACTCGACGGGCGTCAAGCGCAACTACTTCGAGGACACCGACTATGACGACGAGACCTTCGGCGAGGCACAGCGCTACCTCGACCGCGCCATCGGCCTGGCCCCGGACCGGCTCGACTTCCGCCTGCTGAAGGTCACTGCCCTGGCCGCCTACGAAAAGGAGAGCCCGGACATGGCCCTCTCTGCCTTGAAGGCGCTGGCCGACGAGCATTACACGACACACCCGGCATGGCAGTACGACGGCCTTGCCGAAGTGGACGAGGACACGTTCAAGGCGCTCATGCAGGACTACTGCTTCGCTTTTTTCCGCAACGGGTCCGCCGCCTCCGCCGAAGCCTTCAAATCCCTCTCGGAACATCTGTTGAAATACAACAAGGACGAGCCGATGTATCTCGACAACATCGGTTCCTACTATCTCGTCCACAAGAAGGACTCCAAGAAGGCCCTGAAATACTACAACAAGGTGCTCAAGGCCCACCCGGACGATGTGACCGCCATCCGCAACTGCCTCCTCCTCGCCCGCAATGCGAAGGACGCCAAGCTGGAGAAGAAGTACCTCCCCCTCATGGTCCGCTACGGTGAGACCGAGACCGACCGAGCCTCCGCCCAGGCCCGTCTCGATGCCTTGGAGCGGAAGAGGTAGCCGGTTTGGTGTGCGTTCCGGGTTGGTCTTGCACACGGACGGGGATGGCAGGGAGAGGTGTGAAACTTTTTTGCAGAATCCCACGTATTATAATAGTTAAACTATACGTGTAATGAAACTGTCCCAATTCGCATTCGACCTTCCGCAGGAGAAGATTGCCCGGGAGCCCGCCCGCTGGCGGGATGAGGCCAGGCTGATGGTCCTCCACAAGGATACCGGCAAAATCGAGCACCGCCTCTTCAAAGACATCGTAGACTATTTCGGCAAGGGCGACACCTTCGTCCTCAATGATACCAAGGTCTTCCCGGCCCGGCTCTACGGGAAGAAAGAGAAGACCGGAGCCGATATCATGGTGTTCCTCCTCCGCGAACTCAACCGGGAGCAGCGTCTGTGGGATGTCATCGTAGATCCGGCCCGCAAGATCCGGATCGGGAACAAGCTCTATTTCGGTGAGGACGAAAGCCTCGTGGCCGAAGTCATCGACAATACGACTTCCCGCGGCCGCACCCTCCGCTTCCTTTACGACGGGCCTTACGAAGACTTCAAGGAAGCCCTCTTCTCCCTCGGTGAGACCCCGGTTCCCGTCTGGGTCAAGGACAAGGTGACCCCGGAAGATGCCGAGAATTTCCAGACGATCTTTGCCGCCCACGAAGGGGCCGTCTCCGCCCCGGCTGCCGGCCTGCATTTCAGCCGCGAACTCTTCAACCGGATGATACTCAAGGACATCCAGAAGACCTTCATTACTGTCCATATGGGCATCGGGCACTTCCGCCGTGTCGATGTCGAGGACCTTTCGAAACACCGGATGGACTCCGAACGTCTGATCATCGGCGAGCAGGCCGCTGCCGACATCAACAAGGCCAAGCGCAACGGCAAGAAAGTCGTCGCCGTCGGTGTCACCGTCATGCGGGGGCTGGAGACCTATGTCACCACCACCCACGAGATCGATGTCTATGACGGCTGGACCAACAAGTTCATCTTCCCGCCATACCAGTATTCCGTCCCGGACGCCATCGTCTCCAACTTCCATCTGCCGCAATCGACGATGCTCATGAGCGTCGCGGCCTTCGGCGGCTATCAGAAAGTGATGGACGCCTACCGGACCGCCCTGGAGCAGGATTACCGGTTCGGTCCCTACGGCGATGCCCTGCTGATCGTGTAACCAAAGAAAACATGAATTTATAGGGTGAAACAACACAAGTTATCAACAACCTGTGTTGTTTTTCGTCCGGAGTGCCTACCTTCATGGCAAAAACGCCATGACCGGACTTGACGAAAAGACCTGCCTCTGCGCCCTCAACCGGGCCCTCGGTTACCAGCCCGTACTCGGGCACCGCCTCCTGGAATACTTCGGAACGGCCTCCGCCGTCCTCACCCAACCGCGTAGCATCCTGCAGGATGCCCTTGGCAGCCACCGGGACCTCGCCGACGCCCTCGGTCCGGAAGCGGTAACCTGGGCCGAAGGCGAGCTGGAACGTGTCCGGGACGGAGGATTCCGTTTCATCGGCATCGACGAAGAAGACTATCCCGCCCTTCTCCGCGAATGCCCGGACCCGCCCCTCGGCCTCTACTACAATGCCTGCACGCCTCCGACCACCGTCTTCGACCTGCATCCGTGCATCGCGGTCGTCGGCACCCGTGACCTCGATGCCTATGGAAAAGAGTGGTGCAGGAAACTGGTCCAGACCATGGCGCAGGCCGCCACGCCGCCCGCCATCATCAGCGGACTCGCGTTCGGCGCCGATGCTGTCGCCCACCGGACAGCCTTGGAACAAGGTCTCGGGACCGTAGGGGTCATGGCTACCGGCATCGAGCGCATCTATCCCTGGCAGCATACCGACCTCGCCGCCGGTATCGTGCGGACGCCCGGATGCGCCGTCGTGACCGACTACCCCATGGGCAGCGCCCCTGTCGCCCTGAACTTCATGCGGCGCAACCGGATCATCGCCGGCCTCGCCCGGGCGACCGTCGTCATCGAGTCCAAGACCAAGGGAGGAAGCCTCATCACCGCCCGTTACGCGACCGAATACAACCGTGATGTCTATGCCCTTCCCGGCAAGGCCGACGACCTCCGCTCCCAAGGCTGCAACTTCCTCATCCGCCAGCGGATGGCCGACATCGTCACCGATCCGGACGACCTCGTGGAACGCCTCGGCCTCGGCCGGAAGGCCCGCCGTCCCCGGAAGGACGACCTGGAAACCCAGCTCACACGCCGGTACGGCCCCGGCAGCCCGCTCGCAGCCCTGGGCCTCCTCGTCGGGAGACGGCGGGGCATCTCCTACGAGGAAATCTGCCGCGAGACCGGCTGGAGCTGGACCGAGGTCGCCGGGAAGGCCGCCATCCTGGAAAGTGACGGCTTCCTGACGACAGACTTGCTCCAACGGTGCACGATTCAGGTGAAAAATGTGTAAATTTGCAGCCGTATATGCTCATCGACACCCATACCCATTTCTATGACGAGTGGCTCCTGCCCGATGCGGAAGCGGCTATTGCCCGCGCCCTCGAAGCCGGTGTCGGCAAGATGGTCCAGGCCGATGTGGACAGCCGCGAACGCGATGCCCTCTGGGCCCTGAGCGATGCCCATCCCGGCGTCCTCTACCCGATGCTGGGCCTCTATCCGGGTTCCGTAGACGACCATTGGGAAGATGAAATCGAACGTCTCCTCCCCTATCGCGACCGCGGCATCGTCGCCATCGGAGAAATCGGGCTGGATTACCATGAAGGCACACAGTTCAAGGAGCAGCAGAAGGAAGCCCTCCGGGTCCAATTGGATCTGGCCGCCCGGTGGGACCTTCCCGTCAACATCCACCTCCGGGACGCGTGGGAAGACCTCCTGGCCATCCTGAAGGAGAAACGCTACCTCGGCCTGCGCGGGAACCTGCACTGCTTTTCGGGCAGCTACGAGGTCTTCCGTGAAGCCGGCCGATACGCCGACCTGTCCGTCGGCATCGGCGGTGTCATCACTTTCAAGAAAGCCTCCCTCGCCGAAACCGTCAAACACATCCCGCTGGAAAAGATCGTCCTGGAGACCGACGCGCCCTACCTCGCCCCTGTCCCGCACCGCGGAGAGCGCAATGAAAGTGCCTATCTCCCCCTCATCGCAGCCAAGTTGGCGGAGCAGAAAGGAATCACCCTGGAAGAAGTGGAAGAAGCGACCACCCGCAACGCCGAACAACTCTTCAAGCTATGAAAGCCTCGATACTTATCATCTATACCGGCGGAACCATCGGGATGAAAGAAGACCCGGTGGACCAGACCCTCCGGCCGTTCGACTTCAGCCAGATCCTGGAAGAAGTGCCCGAACTGTCGAAATTCGCCGTCCGCATCGATTCCTATACGTTCGACCCGCTCATCGACTCCTCCGATGTGGAGCCTTCCCTCTGGGCCCGTCTCGCCGGCCTCATCCGGAACCGTTACGACGCCTACGACGGCTTCGTCATCCTCCACGGAACCGACACGATGGCCTATTCCGCATCGGCCCTGAGCTTCATGCTGGACGGTCTCGCCAAGCCGGTCGTCTTTACCGGGAGCCAGCTTCCCATCGGACGGCCCCGTACCGACGGCAAGGAGAACCTGGTCTCGGCCGTCGAAATCGCCGCGGCAAAGGACCCGGACGGGCATGCCCTGGTGCCGGAAGTTTGTATCTGTTTCGGCGCCAAGCTCATCCGGGGCAACCGTGCGACCAAGATGAGCTCCGAATCGTTCGAGGCCTTCGCCTCCCCGAACCTTCCCCCGCTGGCGGAAGCCGGCATCAACATCCGCTACAACCGCGCCTTGATCCGCTATCCCTCCCGCTGGGACCTCCCGCTCCAGGTCCAGACGAACCTGGACACCCGGGTGTCCATCCTCCAGCTACATCCCGGTATCACCCCGCAGGTGGCCCGCTACTTCCTTTTCTCCCCGGAGATCCGGGCCGTGATCCTCGAGACCTACGGGAGCGGCAATGCCTTGACCAAACACTGGTTCCTCGACATCATCCGCGAGGCGGACCAGCTCGGCAAGATCCTCTTGAACGTGACTCAGTGCCAGACCGGTTCGGTCAACATGGACCTCTATGCCACCGGCAAAAGCCTCAAACGGGCCGGTGTCCTTTCCGGCAGCGACATCACGACCGAGGCGGCCCTCGGCAAGCTGTTCTCCCTGATGGGCCGGAGCGACGACAATGCCTGGGTCAAAAAGATGCTGGAAAGGGACCTGAGGGGTGAAATAACCAAATAATCCTTTGCCGTTTGAAAATTATTTCCTAAATTGCACGAACTTTTGTGAAAACAGGGGTATAATATTGAATTTTATTAACTTTAATACAATTTATAACTAACAACACAAAAACGATTATGAAAAAGTTTTTCATGTTCCTGGCAGTAGCTGGTGCCCTCACCTTCTCTGCTAACATCGCATCCGCTCAGGACGAGACCGCCGCTCCGGCCGCGACCGAGGAAGTTGCCGCTTCCAACGAGGTTGTCGACCTTTTCGCCGGATCCGGTGAGGAAGTTCCGCTCCACCAGGCGCTCAAGACCAAGTTCATCGAAGGCGGTGCCGGCTTCATGAGCCTCGTCCTCATCTGCCTCATCCTCGGCCTTGCCCTCGCCATCGAGCGTATCCTCTATCTCTCCTTCTCCAAGACCAACACCGCCAAGCTCCTCGAGAAAGTCGAGAATGCGCTTGCTGAAGGCGGTGTCGAGAAGGCCAAGGAAGTCTGCCGCAACACCCGCGGCCCGGTCGCCAGCATCTTCTACCAGGGCCTCCTCCGCATGGACCAGGGTGTCGATGTGGTCGAGAAGACCATCATCTCCTACGGCGGCGTCCAGATGAGCCTCATGGAGAAGGGCCTGAGCTGGATTTCCCTGTTCATCGCCATCGCCCCGTCCCTCGGATTCCTGGGTACCGTTATCGGTATGATCCAGGCCTTCGACGCCATCCAGGCTGCCGGTGACATCTCTCCGAACGTCGTTGCTGGCGGTATGAAGGTCGCCCTTATCACCACCGTCGGCGGTCTGATCGTCGCCATGATCCTCCAGGTGTTCTACAACTACATCCTCAGCAAGATCGACACCCTCACCATCGACATGGAGGATGCTTCCATCCGCTTCGTGGATGCCCTCACCAAGTACAACAAGTAAGAAACGAACCCGTAACCACCCGTTACAATGGAAAAACAGTTATACGCTAAAATATTCAAGTGGGTATCCTGGGCGTTGCTGATTGTCAGTGTCGTGCTCATGCTCATCGCATTCCCGAAATTCGGGGGTACCGGTGAGGAAGGGGCCGTCACCATGCTGCTCAACTGGGCGTACATCATGCTGGGTCTCGCCCTCGTGGCCGTGATCTGCGTCGGCATCTACATCACAGCCACCGTCAACCCGAAAGGCCTGATCAAAATCGGCCTCGTCCTGGTGGGCTGTGCCGTAGTCGTATTCGTCGCCTACCTGCTTGCTTCCGGCAACCAGCCGCTGGCTTACAACGGACCGACCCCTTCCGATGCAGATCTTAAACTTACCGACACCGTCCTGAACCTTGCTTACATCCTTGGTGGCGCAGCCATCCTGTCCATCATCGTAGGCGAAGTCATCGGGGCGACCCGCAAAAAGGCATAACCATGGCTAAGAAGAAAACACCGGAGATCAATTCGAGCTCGACGGCGGACATCGCGTTCCTGCTGTTGTGCTACTTCCTGATGACCACCACGATGGGTGAGCAGTCAGGTCTGCAGCGGCGTCTGCCTCCGATTCCGGACTCCAAGGATGTCCAGGACCAGAAGGTGAACCGCAGGAATATCGTCATCGTACGTATCAATTCTGCAGATAAGCTCTTTGCCGGTAACGAAGCCATGGACATCGCCTTCCTGAAAGAAAAGATGAAGGAGTTCCTCTCCAACCCGAACGACGACCCGAACATGCCTGAGAAGGAGGCGAAGGAAATCGAAGGGAAAACCTACATGGTCTCCAAGGGCGTCATCTCCCTGCAGAACGACCGCGGTACCAGCTACCAGGCCTATATTGCGGTGCAGAACGAGCTAGTGAAGGCCGTGAACGAACTCCGCGACGAATTCTCCCTCCGTGAATTCGGCAGGAAATTTGCCCAACTTTCAGAAAGTCAGCAGGATATTGTCAAGAAGGCCGTGCCCCAGAACATCTCCGAGGCCGAGCCGAAGGATACAGGTAGAAGATAATCATAGGAGAACAGTATTATGTCAAAATTCGGAGGTTCCCAAAACAAGAAGGATGTTCCTGGAATTTCTTCAGGTTCCCTTTCCGATATCGTGTTCATGCTTCTGTTCTTCTTCATGGTGACCACCCAGCTCCGCGAGACGGAGAACAAGGTCATCGTCAAGCTGCCTGAAGCATCCGAGGCCGCCAAGCTGGAACGGAAGGACCTGGCTGCGAACATCAACATCGGTACCCCTGTGAAGCACCTGCAGAACATGTACGGTACAGACGCCCGCATCCAGCTCAACGACTCCTTCAAGACCATCGACGACATCCGCGACTTCATCGCCGCCCAGCGTGACGCCATGTCCGAGGCCGACCGGTCCCTCATGACCGTCAACCTCAGGGTCGATGAAGATGTCCGCATGGGTATCGTTTCCGATGTGAAGCAGGAACTGCGGCGCTGCTCGGCGCTGAAGATCATGTACGCATCGAGAAAGCCCGGCGGAGAGTAATCTTTACCGCAAATATGCAAGGAAGCAGCCTCATTTCAGGCTGCTTTTTTGTATCTTTGCGATACTATGAACGAAAACGGATTGAAACAACCCTTGCGCACCGCCGCCGTCTCCTTCCTGGTCCTTGCCGCCCTCCTGATCGGGTATGGGGCCATGCGGGCCAACCTGCGGAAAAACCGGGAGGGCACCCCGAAGTACATCTTCCTCTTCATCGGCGACGGGATGGGCAACTCACATATCTGCGCCGCCGAATCCTACCTGTCTTGGAAAGCCGGGAAACCGGGCGGGGAACAACTGCTGTTCACACAGTTCCCCGAACTGGCGCTGGCCTCGACGTACTCGGCGGACCACCAGGTGACCTGCTCGTCTGCCTCTGCCACTGCTTTCTCCAGCGGCCACAAGACCGACAACGGCTTCATCGGCGCGACTCCGGACAGCCTGCCGACCCGCCCTTTCACGATGGACCTGCACGAGGGGGGCTACCGGATCGGCATCATGAGTTCCGTTCCCATCAACCATGCCACTCCTGCCGCATTCTACGCCCATCAGACCGACCGGTGGGGCTACTACCCCATCACAGAGCAACTGCCAGCCTCGGGCTACGAGTTCTTCGCCGGTCCCGGATTCGCCGAGTATGCCGGCCGGGACGGGACCCTCCAGCCGGCGGATGAGTATCTGGCAGAACATGGTTACACCGTCTGCTACGGCGAGCAGGAGTTCCGCGCCCACATGGACCGGGAGCATCTGGTTTTCTGCCAGGAGTCGAACCGAGGCCGCAGTGCGGATGAGTACACCCTCGACTACGACACGACCTGGACGCCGCTCGCGGACATGTTGCGCCTCGGACTCGAATACCTCGGCGACCAGAAACCCTTCTTCATCCTATGCGAAGGAGGGGAAATCGACTGGTGTGCCCATGAGAACACGGTTTATCCGATGGTCCAGGCCATCCTGCGGTTCGACGATGCCGTGCGGGCAGCCTATGACTTCTACCTGGCCCACCCGGACGAGACGCTGATCGTCGTGACTGCCGACCACGAGACCGGAGGCCTCGCCATCGGCTACAACTTCGATTGGCAGTTCTCCGTCCAGGACTGGGACCGGATCGAAGCAGAATGGATGGCAGAAGGCGGGCGCGACACACTCTCCTACCCCGACCGGATGCGGTTCCAGAACGAGTGCGGCTTCGGCTGGACCACCAACGAGCACACCGGCGCCCCCGTTCCCGTCTATGCTGTCGGCAAAGGAGCCTTCCGCTTCAACGGACGCATCGACAACACCGATATTCCCCGGCTGATTGTAGGGAAATAGGGAGAAATTCGTTATCTTCCCGTGTTTGACACTTTGATTTTGTCGAACCGGGGATGATTCAAGGCCACAGACCGCTGTAGGGGCGATTTGTGGCCTTTGCATTTTTTCTGAGAATGTAGCAATATTGCCA
>JAFUZO010000027.1 GCA_017476575.1 Bacteroidales bacterium
CCAGGCCCAGCGCCTGTTCCTGGCCTCCACCGCCTCCACCGCCGACATCACGATGTATCTCACCACCCCCGGAGGACAGGTGACCTCGGGCCTGGCCATCTATGATACCATGCAGCTCGTCCAGCCGGATGTGGCCACGGTCGTCACCGGCATGGCCGCATCGATGGGATCCGTGCTCCTGTGTGCGGGCCAGAAGGGCAAACGCTCCGCCCTGCCGCATGCCCGGGTGCTGATCCATCAGCCCCTCGGCGGCGCCCAGGGCCAGGCCAGTGACATCCTCATCGCCGCCCGGGAGATCGAGAAGAGCCGTACTGAGCTGTTCCGCATTATCGCCGAGCATAGCGGCCAGCCTTATGAGAAGGTGGCGGCCGACGGCGACCGCGACTTCTGGATGACGGCCGCCGAGGCGAAGGAATACGGAATGGTGGACGAAATCCTCACGAAGAAGGCATAATGGCAAAGGGAAACAACAACCATCACGACCACTGCATCCTCTGCGGCCGCCTGGACAGCGAGGTTCCGTACCTCCTCCAGGGTATCGACGGGTTCATCTGCAGCGACTGCGCCCGCCTCGCTGCGGACTATGTGCAGGAACTTGAACGCAAACCGCAGGGGGATGGAGCCCCGGCCCCGCAGGGCAAGGCCCCGAAGCCGAAGGAGATCAAGGCCTTCCTGGACCAGTATGTCATCGGACAGGACCGGGCCAAGACCGTCCTTTCCGTGGCCGTCTACAACCATTATAAGCGTATCAGCAACAATCTTGTCGAGAAAGCGGACGACGGTGTAGAGCTGGAGAAGTCCAATATCCTCCTGGTCGGCCCCACGGGCACCGGCAAGACACTCCTGGCAAAATCCATCGCCCGGCTGCTGGACGTTCCGTTCACCATCGTGGATGCGACCGTGCTGACTGAAGCCGGCTATGTAGGCGAGGATGTCGAGAGCATCCTGACCCGGCTCCTCCAGGAGGCGGACTATGATGCGAAGAAGGCGGAGCGCGGCATCGTGTTCATCGACGAGATCGACAAGATCGCCCGCAAGTCCGACAACCCTTCCATCACCCGGGACGTCTCCGGCGAAGGGGTCCAGCAGGCCATGCTCAAACTCCTCGAAGGGAACGTCATCAACGTTCCGCCGAAGGGCGGCCGCAAGCATCCCGAGCAGGAGTTCATCCACATCGACACCCAGAATATCCTGTTCATCTGCGGCGGCGCCTTCGAAGGCATCGAGCGCCATATCGCCCAGCGTAAGAACACCCAGATGATCGGCTTCGGCGCTGAAAAGAAGCAGCGTATCGGCAAGGACGACCTGCTCCGTTATATCGAGGCCCAGGACCTGCGGGCCTACGGACTTATCCCCGAGATTATCGGCCGGCTCCCCGTCGTCACCTGGCTGGACCAGTTGGACCGCGATTCCCTGAAGCGCATCCTCACCGAGCCGAAGAACGCCATCATCCGCCAGTACGAGAAACTCTTCGCCATGGACGGTATGAAGCTCGAGGTCGAGCCCGAGGTGCTGGACCTCATCGTGGATACGGCCCTCGGCCGCAAGATGGGCGCCCGTGGCCTCCGCAGCATCTGCGAGGAGTTGATGTGCGAGGCTATGTTCGAAGCCCCCTCCACCCGCAAGAAAACCTTCAAGCTCACCCTCGCCTACGCGAAGGGCAAACTGGAAGGTTCAGCAGAATAAGGAAGCCGGGACCGGCCGCTAATCGTTGCGGACCGGTCTCAGCGTGAAGTCGAAGGTACGCCCTTCCGCATGGACCCGGTACGGTTCCAGCGGGAGGGCGTGCCATGAATTGATGCCGCCGACGCCCGCCTGCACGGCCTCGAAGGTGACATAGGTGGTGCCGCGGGTGCGGTCTGTCTCATGGGCCTTGGCCTTGAGCAGGAGGGAATGGCCCGGCGCCCCGACCTGCTTGGTCAGGTTGTGCGGGGTCTTTCCGAGGGTGCAGTCGAGGTCTTCGATGCTGAACGGGAGGGCGGCGCCAGAGAAGCGTTCCGGGGCGGTGATCTCCACGCCGCAGCGGTCGTCGTCCAGGACACGCAGGTAGCGGAGTCCGGTGTGGGTGCCGGATTCCTGAGAACGGACGTAACCGTAGTTGTATTGGTCCTGCACTCGCTGGATATAGCGGCCCGTCAGGGTGGCGGAGGAGCGGTCGGCGTAGTTCTCCCAGGGTCCCTTGCCGTAGAAGTCGAGGGTGGAGAACCGTCCCGGCATGGCCATCCGCATCCCGAAGCGCAGCAGGTCAGGCATCTCGGCGAGTCCGCCGCCGTCCTCCAAGGATTCGCGTGCGGCGATGGTCCCGTCACCATAGATCCGATAGTCAAGGCTGACCAGCGCCTTTCCGATGGGCTGCCAGGCGATGTGGACCCGGACATGGTCTTCCTCCTGCGTTGCCTCGAAGGCGGCGGGCCGCAGTTCCGGATAGCGCCAGACGGCGGACTTGACATGGAGTTTCGCTCCCATGTCGTTCTCGGTCAGGGCCCGGTTGAAGCAGGGGAGGAGCGGGGCGGCGAGGTAATCCCGGCCGCCGACGGTGTAGCGGGCGAGGGCTCCGTCATGGGCCGTGAAGACGGCCGACCAAGGCGTCTGGCTGCCCGGCAGTAGGCCGGAGGCCTGGAAGCCGTCCTTGCCGTGGACCAGGGTGACCGGCCGCGTCCCGTCCGGCTGGAACGGAACAAGGACCGCTTCGGCCAGCGGGAGTTGGTCGTAGGCGACGACGCTTCCGGCGGGAAGCAGCGGTTCGGCCTGACGGAGGACATAGCGGACGTGAAGGAAGAGGTCCTGCCCGTCATATCCGGCGAGGTCGGCCTCCGTGAAGCCGAGGTCCAGGGTGCGCGTCTGTTGCGGGGCGATGTCCAGTCCCTCACGGATGCCGCTGAGGACCGGCGTGCCGTCGGCCTCGACCTGCCACTCCAGCCGGTAGGCGGAAAGGTCACGGAAGAAGAACTCGTTGTAGACTTCCACCATCCCGGTCCGGGCACCTGGGGAGGTCAGGATGTTGCGGTACTGATAGCGCACCTCGTAGGCATGGGGGTGCCAGGTGCGGTCGGCGGCGATGACGCCGTTGCAGTTGAAGGATCCCTCGGAGGGGTCGTAGTCGTTGAAGTCGCCGCCGAAGGCGAAGATATGGTCCGTGCCTTCCGCGTCGACCGGCCACCAGAGCGCCTGGTCGGCGAAATCCCAGATGAAGCCGCCCTGGTAGGACGGATATTTCCGGACCAGGTCCCAGTATTCTTTGAAGTTGCCCATGGAATTGCCCATGGCGTGGGCGTACTCGCACTGGATGAGCGGTTTCGGCGGGTTGTCCTGCAGGTATTGCTCGCAGCGGTCGGGGGCGAGGTACATCGGGCAGTACAGGTCAGTGTTCCAACCCAGCACGGCCCGTTCGTACTGGACGATGCGGGCCGGGTCGTTTTCCTTGATCCAACGGTAGCAGGCCTCGAAATTGGTCCCGTTGCCGGCCTCGTTGCCGAGGCTCCAGATGATGATGGACGGATGGTTGAAGTCACGCTGGACCATGCGCTGGTCGCGGATGAGGTGGGCGGCGAGGTAGTCCTCGCGGTTCGCGAGCGTCTTGTTCGGATCGTAGCCCATGCCGTGGGACTCGATGTTGCCTTCGTCGAGGACATAGAGGCCGTACCGGTCGCAGAGACTGTACCAGCGCGGGTCGTCGGGGTAGTGGCAGGAGCGGACCGCGTTGATGTTCAGTTCCTTCATGATGCGGATATCCTGGACCATATCCTCCTCCGAGACGAGATAACCCTTGTACGGGTTGACCTCATGGCGGTTGACCCCCTTGATGAGGACGGGTTTCCCGTTGACCAGGACCTGGCTGTTCCGGATCTCGACCGTCCGGAAACCGAAGTCGACGGATGTGCTCTCGATGACACCCTTCCGTCCGGAGGCGGCCACCTTCAGGGTGTAGAGGTCGGGCGTCTCGGCGCTCCAGCGCTTCGGTGCCGGAATCCGGTCCTCCAGGGTGACAGTGCCCTTCACCGGGACGGCTGTCCAGGAGCGGACTTCGGCCCCCGCTGCGTCCACAAGGGTGAAGGCCACCTGCCGGATACCCTTGGTCACTTCGGTGCGGACGGAGAGGTCCCCGTCCATGGAACCGGTGACATGGATGTCCTCGATGCGCTCCTTCTCGCGGGTGTAGACCCACACGCCGCGGGCGATGCCGCTCAGGCGCCAGAAGTCCTGGTCTTCGAGATAGGAACCGTCGCACCAGCGGAAGATCTCCAGGGCGATGAGGTTGGTCCCGGTCTTGACGTACTTCGTGAGATCGAAGCGGGCCTCCAGTTTGCTGTCCTCGCTGTAGCCGACCTCCTTGCCGTTCACCCAGACGCGGACGTTCGAGGTGGCGGACCCGATGGCGAGGCAGACCTGCTTCCCGGCCCAGGAGGCGGGAATTTCGAAGGTCCGGCGGTAGTCGCCCACATGGTTTCCCTCGACGGGCGGGTAGGGCGGGTTGTCTTCATAGTGACCCCGCCAGGCATAGCCGTGGTTGAGGTACACCGGGGCGCCGTAGCCGTTGAGTTCCCACAGGCCGGGCACCGGCATCTCTCCCCATGTGGGATCGTCGTAGAAGGGGGCTTCGAAGCCCTGGAGCCGCCCCTCGGGCGTTTCGTTCCAGTGGAACTTCCAGACACCGTCCAGGGACAGGGTCTGCTGCTGGTCGGTCGTAAAGGTGGCCCGCATCGGCAGGCGGTTCCGCTCGAAGACACCGGGATCCTGCCAGTCCTCCATGGCGGAGAGACCGGCTGTTCCGGCAACAAGCACAAAGAGGCAGAGTATCTTTTTCATCATAACCGCAAAGATACTCAAATTATCGGAGATTTCCACCAGGCATCACCGAGCGCAGAATCAGTCCCGGACGGCCTCCCAGGCGCCGGGCGTCATGTCGGCGGCAGGCCGGGAGGTTCCTGCTTGGTCGATGCCGTAGGGGGTGTCGTCGACGCTGCGCAGCCAGGTGTCGAACGCCGGGAAGGATGCCGCCACCTTGGCCGCCAGGGTTTCCGCTGCCGGGAGGCTCGTCAGGGCCTTCCCTTCCTTCAACTGCCAGGTGAACAGGCCGGATGCCTCATCCCAAGCCAGGTCGAAATCACTGTAGAACAGCGGATTGTCGGTCTCGTCAAGCGTTGCGTAGGCGTTCTTCCCGCTGCCGATGACATTGCACCACCCGTTGCGGGTCATACCCGTTGCGAGGTTGATGCCGTTGCCGGGCTTGCTGTTGACGGTGGCAGAGTTGAGCAGGAGGTTTCCGTACACATGGAAGTCGTCCACGTTGACGGAGCCCCGCTTGGCGCCCCGGATGAGGGCCACACCGCTCTCCGCGATGGTCGACAGGCTCACGACGAGGTGCGCCCCGCTGGCCGTCACGATGGGCAGTCCACCGTTCTGGGTGAAGGCGCCGGAACTGCCTCCGAAGGACGAGTTGTGCACGCACAGGGTTGTGGCCCCGGAGCCTCCCTCCGCGTCGGATTCGGCATTGAGGCTGCGTCCAGGGTAGATGCCCGTCGTCTTCTGCGAGATGTATCCTCCGTAGAAGGAGCAGCGGCTGATGAACACGGAGGCGTCTCCCGTGACGTTGATATCGGCCCCGTATGCCGCCTTGTTGGACCGGAAGGTGCACCGGTGGAAAGTGGCCGAGGCGTCTTCTCCCCGGACCTGGACGGCCCCGCCGCCCTCCTGGGCCTCGTTGCCCTCGAAGCGGCATGCCGAGAAGTGCACGGCCCCGGATTGCACCGACACGGCACCGCCCGCGTGCTCGGACCGGCCGTCCTGGAAGGTGATGTCCAGGAAGGTGGCGTCGGGTCCGTCGAGGGTGAATGCGGCCCCCTGGAACCGGGTCCCACCATCCTCGGCCCCCTGCAGGGTGACGGTGCAACTACCGGTGAGAGTGGCTTCCATCGGATAGGTTCCGGCGGCAAAGTGCAGCGTCCTTCCGTCGGCAGCGGGCAGTTGTGAGAGCAGCACCCGGAGCAGGGCCGGACCTCCCGCATGGGCGGCATCGGCTCCGTTGCCCAGACCGTCGGGCGAGAACCAGTAATCCCCGTCGAGCGGGTGGAACTCCGGCATCGTGACGGTCACGAGGCAGGAGTCCTTGAGGCCTCCGGAGAGGGTCTCCACCTTCACGTAGGTCGTCCCTTCGCCCACGCCCAGCAGGGTGCCGTTCTCATCGACGGTCACGACGCCTGGGTCCCGTGAAACCCATTCCACGGCGGTCTGGTTGGCATTCGCCGGGGTGAACGCGGGCACCAGGACCCGTCTCTCCCCGAGATCCAGGGCGACCTCGTGCTCCGGGAGCGCGATGGTTTCAGGATACACCGGATCGATGGGCCCCTCCTTCTGCCGGAGGGTGATGTCGACTCTTTCCCCGTTGGCGCAGGATATAGCCACCGTGGCGGTGCGTTCCTTGCCGTTGCGGTTGTTCCGGTAGGAGATATGCAGCCAGCCGACACCGTTGCCGGACGGCGTGTCGACGCTGGCCCAGCCGTCCCCGTCGGAGAGGGCGGCCGTCCAGCGGCCGGAGTAGTAGACGGTCAGGGGGAGGGTACCCTCCTCCCAGCCGAGTTCGTAACCGGTGGTCATATAGGAGTGGGATGCCCCCTCGGCATCGGTCCAGAAGAGGCTGTCATAGCGTTCCTCGAACCGGTCGTCACAGGCGGACGCCAGGCAGAGGGCCGTCAGGAGGCCCAGGAGGGTGCGGTCAGTTTTCATAGCCTACGTAGTCGGGATTGGTGAGGATGTAGCCCGTGAGGGCGCATTCGGTGTCGGGAATCGGATAATATCGGTGGAACGGTTTGATGTAGGTGAGGATGGTGGCGTTGGCCGGGGCATAGCGGAGGATGGCGTCGTACCAGATGCCCCAGCGCACGAGGTCGAACCGGCGGTGCATCTCCCCGCCGAGCTCGCGGGCCCGCTCGTCCTGGATGAGGCCCATGATTTCCTCCTCGTCCGTCACGCCTTCGACAGGGTCCACCCCGGCGCGGATGCGAGGCTGGTTGAGGTAGGCGAGCGCCTTCTCCGGTTCGCCCTTGCGGCACCAGCATTCCGCCGCCATCTGCACCGCATCGGCATAGCGGAAGATCTTGTAGTTGTTGGAGTCGTACGAGGACACGCGTCCCGGCACCCAGAACTTGCGCCCCGCGAAGGGACGGCCGTTCTTCTGCACCTCGGTGAAGGTGTCGCCGGTGTCGAGGTCGCCCATGCCGAGCACGTACAGGCTCCGGCGGTCGATCTTCTCCCCGCGGATGGTCCCCGCGCGGATGGCGGCCAGGTCAAGGACGGCGGTCCGCCGCCCCAGGTCCTCGCTGTAGGGACCGTAGGTGAGCGGCAGGGGACGGAAGATGCCCTCCAGGTATTTCTCGCTGGTGGTCTCCGACGCCTTGTCGCCGCTGGCCGGACGGAAGCAGCCGAAGCGCCAGGTGGCCCGGGCCGAGGAGTGGTTGGATATCTCCGTGCCCCACTGCGGCATGTACACGCCGTTGTACCAGCCCTCGCCGTCATACGTGGGATAGTACATGTTGCACACGGTCCCGGCATACTGCACCCCTTCGGCCGACCAGGCGTGCTGCACCTCGAAGATGCTCTCGGCGGTGTCCTTCTTCCACCAGACGGTCTCTTCCAGCGGGTAGCGTTCCTCCGTGAGCGGGCCGTAGAGGGCTTCCAGCGCCTCCAGCGGCACCAGGGCGGCGTCCCAGTCCTCGTTCCACATCGCGAACTTGGCCATCAGCATCAGGGCCAGGGCCTGTCCGGCCCGGTTCTCCTTCACCTCCGAGCCGCGCACCGCTTCCAGGTAGGGGAGGGCGTTCTGTTCCAGGTCGTCGTAGAGGGTGGCCCGGATGGTCCGCGCCTCGGTCCGCGGCAGGCGCCGGATCTCGTCCTGCGTCTCCCGGTCGGCCACCATGCAGGTATAGAAGGGCACCCCGTCGAAGACGTTGGTCAGGTAATAGTAGTAGAAGGCCCTCAGCACGCGGGCCTCCGCCGTCAGGGACGCCTTGACGGACTCGTCGAAGGTGGCGGCCCCGATGCATTCGATGCATTCGTTGCAGCGCATGATGCCCAGGTAGCACTGTTTCCAGACCGTGCTGCCCTGGCCGGGGCTGGACGGGGAGATGGAACTGATGGCGTCGACGGTCGAGGTGTTGTTGTACCACAGGTCCGAGGCGATTTCCATCATCATCGCCGTCGCGCTGTTGAACAGGCTCCCCACGGGGGTATAGCACGACTTCAGCACGGCTTCGGCCTGCATGGGGTTCCCGAAGGAATGCGCCCGGTCGGCGAAGGAGGTGCGGTCTTCTTCCAGCGAGCAGGCCCAGAGTGCCGCCGCCAGGATGGAGAGGGATAAGAAGGTCCTTTTCATACGCTCAGAATTTCATTTGCAGGCTGACGACCACTTTCCGGGAAGTGGGATAGGCGTTCAGGTCGACCCGGCGCAGGGTGGAGTCCCCGCTCTCGGTGGAGACGTCGGGGTCGAAGCCGGGATACTTGCTCCAGAGCCAGAGGTTGGAGCCGGACAGGCCGACGGTCAGTTCCTTGCCGAGGTCCGCGGCCCGGCCCCGCAGGTCGAAGGTGTATTGGAGGGTCAGGTCCTTGAGCCGCAGGTAGGAGGCGTCGTAGACGAAGTTGGAGGAGGGGAGCATCACGTCCGACGACCCGGCGCGCGGGATGTCCGAGTACCAGCGGTCGGGCGTCCAGGCCCCGAGCATGTAGCGGTACTGGTTGGTGCGCTGGCCGCCGCCCATGAAGCATTCGGAATAGTTGTAGATCTTCCCGCCGAGCGACCAGGCGAAATAGATGCCGAGGTGGAGTTTCCCGATGGTGAAGTTGTTCTGCAGGCCACCGTAGAGGTCGGGGTCGGCATTGCCGAGATAGACAAGGTCGTCCTGGGTCATCACCCCGTCGTGGTCCTGGTCGATGTAGCGGGGCACGCCGAGCGCGGCCGCCGCCGTATAGGCCTGGCGGTAGCAGTACTGCTTCGTCTCGAGGTTCTCGGTGAATTCCTCCACCGTGTGCACGACGCCGCCGTACCGGAATCCCCACAGGGCATTCAGCGGGTAGCCCGCCTTGTATCCGTACATCATGTACTGGATGGCGCCCGGCGACTTCACGCTGGGCACATAGTCCTCCTTGCCGATATCTTCCACCATCTGGCTGTTGTGCGACAGGGTGAAGGCCGTGGTCCAGCCGAAGCGGCGCCGCTCGATGTTCCGGGTCTCCACCGTGAGTTCGAAGCCCCGGTTGGTCGTCTTCCCGAGGTTCTCGAAGCGGGTCGCATAGCCGGTCTGGAGCGCGGTCGGCGCATTGAGCAGCAGGTCGGTGGTCGTGGAGGCGTAGGCCTCGGCCTGGATGCCCAGCCTGTCCTGGAACAGGGAGGTCTCCAGAGCGATGTTGTACTGGTCGGTCTTCTCCCAGCTGAGGTCGGGGTTGGCCAGGCGGGAGGGCGCGTACACCATCCCCTGCACGCCGTCGAAGAGGTAGCCGTTGGTGTACGACTGGTAGGCCTGGAGGGAGCGGTAGGCCGCGATGGCGTCGTTGCCGGTCCGTCCGGCCCCGGCCCGGAGTGACAGTTCCTCTATGAAGAAGACATTCCGCATCCAGGGCATCTTCTTGAGGTTCCATTTCAGGGCGGTCGAGGGGAAGAGGCCGAACTTGCGGTTCGTCGCGAAACTGGAGGCCCCGTCGGCCCGCAGGGTGGCCGTGAGGTAGAAGGCCCCGTTGTAGTTGTAGTTGAACCGGCCGAAGAACGACTCGCGCACGATCCGGCTCTCGTCCGACTTGACGGTGTAATTCTCCTTGCTGGAGATGCCGCCGAGGTCGTTCCATTTGAGTTCGTCCATCACCAGGCCCTTCGCGGTCACCGAGGTGGCGCCGAGGCTGTACTGCGAGGCGGAGAATCCGGCCATCCCCTCCACGGTGTGCCGCTTCCGGAAGGTCGTCTTGTAGGTCGCCGTGTTCTCCGAGGAGAGCAGGAGGTTCTCCAGTTCGTACTTGTAGCCGTCCGCCCCTTCCTCGGGCCTGCGCTTGGGCAGGGTGTTGGGCCAGAAGTGGAAGGTGTGCGACTGGGTCAGGCGGGCGGTGTCCTGGCTCTTGAGGGTGAGGCCCTTGACGGGCTTCACGATCACCTCGACCGTGTTGTTGTCGCTCCAGGAGGTCTTGTAATAGTCCTCGTACAGGATGGAGGCGTAGGGCGTGTTGATGAGCGCCCCGTTCTCCACCAGCGGGTTGGTGTCGTCGAGGATGCCGATCACCGGGGCGAGGTAGATGGCCCCGTTCTGGTAGCCGCTCCCGCTGAAGGTCGCCTTGTTGAGGTCGCGGCGGGTGTAGGCGGTGTTCATCTTGAGGCCCACCGTGAGCCACTTGTTGAAGTCCTTGGAGGCGTTGATGCGGCCGGAGAAGCGCCTGAGGCCGGTGTCGGTCACGATGCCCCGTTCGTCGGCCATCGAGCCGGAGGCGTACCAGCGGATGCCGCCGCCCTTGCCGTTTGCGCTCACGCTGTAGTTCTGGTAGGGGGCGACGCGGGTGATGGCGCCGATCCAGTCGGTGTCGTTGGCATAGTCGGCGGGGTCGTAGGCGGGGGTCCATTCCGTCTTGGTCCCCCTGCGGTAGTCGTTGCGGTAGCGGATGAACTCCGATGTGTCCATGAGGTCGAGCCGCTTCGACAGCCACGACACGCCGAACTCGGCCCGGGCGGTCACGGCGGTCCGGTCGGAGGTTCCCTTGCGGGTTGTCACGATGATGACGCCGTTGGCCCCGCGGCTCCCGTAGATGGCCGTAGACGAGGCGTCCTTGAGGACGGAGATGCTCTCGATATCGCCTGAGGGAATGTCGGAGAGGTCGGACACGGCGTCCATCACGCCGTCGACCACGATCAGCGGCTCGTTGGAGGCGGTGATGGAACGGGTGCCTCGGATCCGGATGGAGGTCGCCGCGCCCGGTTCGCCGGACGTGTTCATGACGTCCATCCCGGCCACGCGCCCCTGCAGGGCCTGGTCGACGGAGAGAAGGAGCGCGTCCGCGATGTCCGCCATTTTCACGGAGGACACCGAGCCGGTCAGGTCTTCCTTGCGGACGGTCCCGTAGCCGATCACCACCACATCCTCCAGCATCATGTCGTCGGGGAGCAGCCGGATATCGATGACGGTGCGGCTGCCGACCATTATCCGCTGCGAAAGGAAGGAGAGGAAGGAATATTCGAGGACGGCCCCGTCCTCGGGTACGGTGATGGAATAATGCCCCTGGGCGTCGGTGACGGTGGAGACCTTGTGGTCGGAGGTCGCCACCAGGGCGCCGGGCAGAGGGGCTCCGGCGCTGTCCGAGACGGTGCCCGTCACCATCCGCTGGGCCAGCGCATCGAGCGGCACCAGGAGCAGGAGGATGGACAGGATTCGGTAGAGAGTCTTCTTCATATCGATGGTTATTGTTCAGATAGGTACGTGTCGAGTTCGAGGGCCTTGGGCCGGTGCATCGTCTCGGTGCGGTTCCGCCCGTGCGCGTCGGTCACGGTGACGGTGAGGTCCGAGAAGGCGGAGGAGGCCGTGGCGTGGAAGAGGGTGTACGAAAGGACGGGGGCGGTGCCTGTCAGCCCCTCTTCCTGCAGCCGCAGGTAGAGCGGGTCGTAGCCGGAGGTCCGGGTGACTTCCAGCGGGGTTCCGCCTTCGGTGATTTCCACCGTCCAGCCGGGTTTCCAGTCCCAGACATTGACAAGGACGCTCCCGTCGCCCAGGTCGTAGGAGCGGAAGAGATAGTCCCCATCCTTGCCGAGGGCCTTGTAGGTGGAGCGGTAGCCGCCGCCGTCGAACTCCATGATGCGGTAGCCGCCCGGGGCCCCGTTGCCGCACAGGTTCAGCCCCTTGCCGGCCGAGGTCCAGAAGTCGCCGCAGACGGCGCCCCCGTTCCATTCTTCGGCGGAGATGCCGTCCACGGTGAAGGTGTTGTTGTAGACGGTGTGGGTGTGGGCGCTCAGCAGCAGCACGTCGTATCCGCGGAAGGGGGCGAGGATTTCCTCCGGCGAGGCGTGCACCGAGTTCGAAGGGCGCGTGTAGTTGCCCCCGGCCGCGTTCAGCAGGGGGATGTGGAGCGACACGATGAGCGGGGTGCTGCGGGGGACATACGAGAGGTCGCGCCGCAGCCACTCCAGGTCGGTGTCCGTGATGCCCCGGACGCTGGAGCGGTTCTCCTTCACGAGGTCGCCGGGGTCGAGGACGATGGCGTCGTCAAGCGAGATGAAGTGCCAAGCCCCGAGGTTGAACGAGAAGCAGGTCGGCCCTTGCAGCCGCCGGTACGGCTTCTCGCAGCTCCAGTCCTCTCCCGTGGCGGCGAACTCGCTCCTCGAGTCCACGGTCCAGTCGTGGTCGTGGTTGCCGATGGTGTTGTAGACGAGCATCCCCTCGATCCGGTTCATCTCGGTGATGTATTCGCTGATGCCGAACTGGTCCGCCGTCCAGTGCCAGTCCCAGGTCATGTCGCCGAGGGTGAGTCCGTACACGGGACAGTCTGCGGCCTTGACGAGGTCGCCCGCCTCCTGCACGAGACTCCGGCGGAACAGGGCGGACGACCGGGCGTTGAACAGGTGGATGTCGCCCAGCACCAGCAGTGTGAAGCGGGTCTGGTCTTCCTGCAGGAGGGAGAAGTCCACCCGCTCCGGCGTGCCGGCCTCCTGTTTCAGGGCCTTCCAGAAATGGGGGACCGTCCCGTAGCGGGAGGCCACCCGGTAGCCCGACGGGACCGACACGAAGACGAGCCCGTTCCGCTTGGCCGAGGCCAGTTGGTAGACACCTTCCGCATCGGTCTGTGCCGTGACCACCCCGTCCGAGACCACCACGCCGCCGATGCCGGTGCCATTGCAGGTCACCTTCCCGTACACCGTGGCTCCGGGAACGGCGGACAGCGGATATTCCTCCCCATGCCGCTCCGCCGGGCCGCTGCAGGAGACGGCGGCCAGGCAGAGGAGCAGGAGGGGAAGGGGCCGGTGCATGGTCAGAGAAGTTGGAGTTCTGCGGTGATGGGGCAGTGGTCCGACGGGAAGTGGAGGGTGCCGTCCCGCGTCGGGAACATCCGCCGGTCGATGTCGAACGACAGCGGGACGAACCCGTCGTAGAGGATGTGGTCGGGACGCCAGGTGCCGAACCCGCTCTCGTCCTTCTTGGTCTGCGTGCCGTAGGTCAGGATGTGGCCGCCGAGGGCGCCCTGGGCGTCGAGGGTCTCGAAGACATCGGTCCAGCGGCCGCTCTTCGAGGCTTCCCAGCGCAGTTTGCCCACGCGGGCGTCCTGGTTGAAGTCGCCCACGATGATGGAGGGGATATCGGCGGGAAACCGCTCCGTGGCCAGTTTCACCAGTTGCTTCGAATTGTACATGTTGCCGCCCGGCGGGGTGCTGTCGGAGTCGACCCGCAGGTGCGTGCAGACGAAGTTGACTTTCCGGCCCGAGGAGAGGTGCTGCAGGGTCACCCATACGAGGGGGCGCACGAAACTCTTGTGGATATCCTGTGCCGGATAGGGCCGGTCGGGCTGTCCGCCGAGCCAGAAGATACCGCTTTTCAGGAGTTTGAACTTGTCTTTCCGGAATCCGATGGCGACGTCGAAGGAGATGAGCCCCTTCGAGGTGTTGGGATAGAACACCCAGGCGTAGTCGTCACGGCCGGTCTGCTTCCGCAGGTAGGTCCGCAGGTCGTAACTGCCCACCGTGCCGAAGGTGCTGTCGCCCACTTCCTGGAGGCCGATGAGGTCGGGGTCGAGGTCGGCGATGGCCATGGCGACGGTGGATACGCTGTTGCACCAGTAGCGCTGGTCGCTGGTGAGCCGCCCTTCCCGGATCATGTTCCGGCGGGCCTTGGGTTCGAGGATGTTGAAGGAGCAGATCTTCAGGACGGGATGCTCCTCTTGCCGGGCTGCCTGCCTTGCGCTGCCGCACCCGGAGAGGATGCAGCAGGCAAGCAGCAGGATGGAAGGAAGTCGTTTCATGGGTTCCTCCGTCAGAACTGGTACGAACCGGGTTTCCATTTTTCTCCGTCCGGGTAGGCCCCGAGCGCTTCCAGCCACGCGGCAAAGTCCGCATCGAATTCGGAGATGGTGGATTTCACCGTGGCCGCCGGGGCTTCCGTGTAGCCCGTGAAGGAATCCAGCGGGACCAGTTTCCTTCCGGACAGCGTGGGCGTCGCGCCGAAGACATCGGCCTTGGACTTTCCGGAGAGATCGCCGGTCATGGTGAGTAAAGTAGTCGTCTTCAATCCGGAATAGACATTATACGTAGAATACAGACTTCCTGCCGTTCCGATGGAATTGTTGTCATCGCCGGTTATGATATTTGCAATGATGGTGGAACCGGATGCTGTTACTTTGGCAGTATTGTAGATGATGGACTTCGAGAAAGTTCCTTCCGCAAACGAGCAGTTGGCAAGGATGAAGGGGACGGGACCGGACTGGAAGGATCCATATCCGGTGTCGTTGCCCCGGAAGGAAGAGCCGAAGATACATGCCTTTTTGGCCTGGGCCGTGCCTGTGGCGGAAAGTTGGATGGTGGACAAACTGCTGCCTTTGTTTCCATCGAAAAGGCATCCGTTCACATAAAGTGAGGAATTTGTGTTTACTACGCAGATGGCTGCTCCGGAGGTCTTACTGGCTTTGTTTCCGACGAAACTGCTGCCGTCAAACCAGGCATCGCCGGCAAGGATATAGACGGCGCCTCCTGCCTCTGCCGAGGTATTATTTGAGAATTCACTGTCCGATACGGTGGTAGTTCCACCATTGATGTATAAGGCAGTTCCGCCATAATTCGCTGTTGTTGATGTTGTCGTGTTTCCACTGAACGTACAGCCGGAGATGGTGAGGTCGAGGCCGGTGTTGATGAGGCCGCGGCCATCGAATTTGTTGTTCTCGAAGACGCAGTCCTTGAAGGCAGCCTTCCCGCTCGAAGAGGCATTGGCATAGAAGACGGCGCCGCGGACCAGGCCATCCGGGAGGTTGGAGAAGTAGAACCCGTCCACCGTGATATCGAGGGATGCTTTATCGGAATACAGCACCCGGGTTGCCGTCGTGGTGAGGTAGGTCTTGTGGGCCTCGGGGTCGCGTCCGGTGAGGTCGGTCCCGGCAGCACCGGCGGGATAGCCGCCGAGCACGGAGAACGTGGCGGCTTCCTTGTGGTTGAGGGTGGCGGGTTCCTCGTCATAGAGGTTGTAGGTGCCTTCGGCCACATGGATGGTCTGCCCGTCGAGCCGCCAGGCGTTGGTATAGCCGTCGCTGCTCTGACTCCGGCCGAGAAGTTTGCGCAGCAGGGTCGCGCCGCCCGCCTGGTCCCAACTGGAACCATTGCCGGTGCCGTCCTCCTTGATGAACCACCCGTCGCGGTGGAAGGCCGTTTCGGGCGTGCCGATGTTCTTCACCTTGCCGGCGCTCCAGGAGAGGGCACCGGTCGAGAGGATGGACCCGAGGGAATTTCCGGCGGCATCCTCATAGCGGATGCCGAACCCATTCTCCAGGTTGGCGGTGGGCAGCACGGCGGCATAGTAGGTGCCCGCCCCGCCGACCGAGACCACGATCTCGTCGCCCGGGGCGGTGACGTCGCCGAACACCGGATTGCCCTCGTCATCGAAAGTGACGCCGATGGTCCCCGTGAGGGCCGTCCCGTCGTTGGCGCGGATGCGCACCTTCCGGACGGAGGCGTTTGCGACCGTGAACTTGACCAGGCCCGACACGTTCTTGAACGCGAACGACTTGGCCGAGGCCGTCGTGACGGCCGCCTCGTAGTTGGCCTTTGCGAAAGTGCCGTCGGAAGCCGCCTCGATGCCGACCTGGAGCGCCGTCCCGTCGAAGGAGGCCTTGCCCGCGGGGTACACCGCGTAATACGAACTGGCGGAACCGACCTCGGCGGTGATGGTGCCGTCGGACACATCAACCCCGGCGGTCACGGCGTCGTCGACGGCCCAGAATATATCCACCTCGTCGCCGGCGGCCCAGGAGACGGTGGCGTTGTCGGCCCCGATGCTGGTGCGGGTCTCGTCGGGGGCCTGGAGGGTGGCGGAGAAGACCGTCACACCGCCCTCGACGGGCTCGTTGCGGTTCTTTTCCTCGGAAATCGGGCTCTCCTTGCTGCAGGAAACCAGGGCGGCTGCGGCAGTCGCCAGCAGGATTATCGTACGGGTAGTTTTCATAAGGCTAATAAACTATGGTGTAAGATTCTTCCTCCACATTATCGAGTGTGGAGTTGTAGTTGTAGGAACTGCCGAGGAAGTTGTTCTCGGCCTTGAAGGTGAGGATCTTGGCGACCGGGGTCTCGTACGGGGTCCGGTCCGGAGTGTTGCTGTTCATATCGTCAGTGTTTGTGGTTTAACTTTCTTTTTCGTAGATGAGGACGGTGAGCGCATCCTTGCCCAGGCGGACCTTCCGCCTGCCCACGCGCGAGGCGCCGAGGCAGCGGTATTCCTTGAGCCGGTATCCGGGAACCTCGACCCGGGTGGAGCGGGTCTTGTCCTCCATGTTCGCGAGCACGATGGCCATCCTTCCGTCGCCGATGAAGGAACGCACCTCGATGTGCGGGTTGGAACTGGTGAACCCGTCGTGGTAGGCGAAGCGCCCGTTCATCAGGAGGTCGGCATACTCCTTCTTGACGGCGTTGACCTGGGCCAGCCAGGCCTGGTAGGTGGGCGTCTTGTCGATGAGGTCGCGGGCCCGGTAGATCTCGATGTCGTTCCGCAGCCCTTGCAGCACGGTCAGGTTCACCTTGCGCACGGCGTCGACATCGTCGCGGATGCGGCGGTCCGACACGATGATCTCCGGGAAGGTGTAGCGGAACCAGTCCACGAAGGTCCGCCGCCCGCCGATGTGCACAAAGTCGACATATTGGGCGGTCACGTCCGTCAGGTGCTCCGCGCCGATGCCCATCCCGGGGTATTTTTCGGTGATGTAGTCGCGCATTTCCTTGAGGGCCGCCGCCTTGTCGGCGATGTTGGTCAGGTGCGGCACGGGGAACTCCCCGCTGCGGTCCCAGTGGACGATGGCGCGGTCGACGGTGCCCATCTGGTCATAGAACACGCAGGAGGCCCCGTATTCATGGGCCAAGTCGGCCCAGGAACGCATCATCCTGCGCCATTTCTCGCTGCGGGGGTCAGCCACCGAGAAACTGCGGGTGTCGTAGTTCCCGAGGAAGGAGCCGTGGGCGGTGAACTTGTACTGGTCGAGCCATTCTGCCCCGGTGTTGTCGCGGAGCGTCACGTCCGCCGCTTCGCCGCTCTGGTAGAAGGAACTTTCCCGGTCGATGAGCTTGCCGTTGAAATACAGGATCAGGTGCGCCCCGTCGCGGGTGAAGCCTTGGATAGCCTCCTTCAGGCCGGCCTCGCCGCCTTGGGCGGGGTCGGGGACGTAGTCGGGATTCCCGTGGTCCATCCCGTCCTTCCACCAGCCGAAGAGCAGGAGGGCGTCGGCCCCCACGCTCTCACCCACCGACTTGACCCGTCCGGGCATGTCGGCGTAATGGAAGAAGTACTCGCCGTACTGGTGCTTGAAGATGACCCGCTGCCAGGAGCGCATCTCCTTCACCCACTGCGGCGGGTCGCGGCGCTCCATCCAGGTGTCGGCCCAGCGGCGGTAGAGCCGGGAGGTCTCGCACCAGGTGCCCTTGTAGGGGGCGATGCAGTTGGCGGAGCAGGTCCAGTCCTCCCCGGCCATGCAGTTGGGATATTTGTAGAAGCCGCATTCCAGCCGGTTGAACACACCGTCGGCGTCGGGATAGAGCCGCAGCCCGTGGAAGGTGTTCTGGAAGGTCGGGTCATGGCTGCCGAAATACAGGCCGTCCTGCTCGCCGAACAGGGCGAAGCAGTTGGCGGCGATCTCGACGTTGGGATATTGGACGGTCAGCTGCCGGAAGTACTGGGCCGGCGTCATATAGGCCTTGAGATTGCTGTTGTCGAGGATTTCCTGCCGGGGGTCGTCATAGATGGTGCCTCCGGTGTAGGTGGTGAGCAGTTTGTATCCTTCCGGAAGGGCCAGGTCGCCCACCAGCGGGTACTGGAGTTCCCGGATGATGGTGCCGGGTTCGCGGTTCTCCAGGCGCGAGGCGAAACGCACCTTGTCTTCTTCGAGCGACAGGGTGAGCGTCATGCCGAACGCCAGCCGGGTCCCTTCGCATATGAGGGATCCGTAATGGATGACGATGCTGTCGGGACCGGCGGTGATTTCCGGCTCCTGGCCGTCCGGTGTAATCTGGATTTCCTTTCGCGCGTGGGTTTCATAGTACAGGCGCCAGAGCCCGGTCCCGCCGGCGTAGTCTTTCCCGGAGACGCGGCTCCGGAGCGAGGTAAGGTTGCCGCGGGCGTCGACGGCCGCTTCGATGGCGGGGTTCTGCAACCGGTAGGAAGGTGCGGCCGCCGCATCCAGGAGGGAAAGGACCGGCAGGAGGGAGAGGATGAATGGAATAGGGTGCATGTTCGTTTCGACGTGTTGTGGTCTGGGGCAAAGGTAGGTAAAAAACGAACCTGCTGGACGGGCCTCAATGCCAAATCTAAACTCCTGTCAAGTGGTATAAAACGAAAAAACAGGCTTTGGGTAGCCTGTAGCGCTGTTTTTTGGGTTTGCTCCGAAGGACTTGAATCTATATTACAGTCCGATCTTCCGGATGCGTTCTTCGAACTCGTCGGACGGACAGAGGGACCTTTTCCGGGTCTTGGTCCGGTAGGTGTAGACGGTGGTCGGGGCACAGTGGAGGAACTGCGCGATCTGCTTGCTCGACGTGATGCCCAGCCGGATGGCGGCAAGGATGCGGAGGTGGGTGCACAGGGAGTTGTCGGCCTGCTTCTCGAACTTGAGTTCGTCGGGCATCAGGCGGTTGACCTCGTCCACGAAGTTGGGGAATATGCCCATGAAGGTGTCGTCGAAGATCCGGCAGAAGTTCTTGTATTCGGAGTCGGAGTACGAGGGCTTGCGCAGCAGCGACATGACGGCGTCGAGCCCGCCCTTGCGGGCGGCGACCCGGAGTTGGTGGCGGGTTTCGTCCACCTCGTCGATGTAGTGGGCGCAGAGCACCATGTACCGCGAGACATAGTTGTCCTTGATCCGGTTGGCGTCCTGCAGGTACTGGTTCATCGATTCGATGGTGCCGTTCTTCTGCCGGAGGGTCCTGGCCTGGTTGAAGTAGACGGTCAGCAGGCCTCCGATGACCAGCGCCAGCAGCGAGATCAGCAGGAGGGCCGTCGTCAGCAGGATGCGGCGGCTCCGTTCGGTCTCGGATACGATGTCGCTGATCTCCACGAGGGCCGTCCCGGTGTCGGCCATCCGGGTATAGTAGTTGCATGCGACGGCGTCTTCCATCATGACATGGATATAGCGCGAGGCCCGCCCGTAGTCGTGCCGGTCGATGAGCGTCTGGGCGAGTTCGTACAGGGAGCGCTCCTGACGGCAGTGGATCTGCATGTCCCGGATGGCGGATTCGGCCAGCCAGAGCAACTGCTCTTCCGTCTTTCCCTGCCGGTTGTACAGGGCGGCGAGGTTGAAGGCGGTCTTGGGATATTCGTTGCGCGGCATCCCCGGCTGGCTGTAGCAGGCGAGGAATAGGGGTTCCGCCTCGTCATCATGTCCCTCGGCGGTCAGCTGCGTGGCTTTCAGCCGGGTGCCGAGCGGGGTGTCCCCGGCCTTGCGCAGCCAGATGGCCCGCAGCGAATCGGAGCGGTGAGTGTCGATGCCCCGGCGCGAGAGGTCCTTGTACACGTCCAGTCCGGCGATGATAAAGGTCTCCCAGAGCCGCCGGGTGTTGAAACCGGCCGTGTCGAGGGCTTCCAGCCGGGCCGCCGCATCGCTTTCTTCCGCACGGGAGACGAGCATCCGGATCCGGGCCAGTTCGGACAGGATGGCCTGCTCCCCGTCGGTCGCTGTACGGTCGAGGATGCCGACATAGCGGATGGCTGTATCCGTGTTCCAGATGCGCGTGAGTTCGAAGTATTGCCAGTTCTCCTCCCAGCGCAGCGAATCGGACGGAGCCGACCCGATCCGCTCCCGGAGCGAATCGAGTTGCCGTTCGAAGGCGGCATCCGTGACCGGGCGGGCCGCGATGGCTGCATCCAGGCGGTTGAACGTCTGTTGGAGCGGTGACCGGGAACAGGCTGCCGCAAAGAGTAGGGGAATAAGTGCAAGGAACCGTCGCATTACACAAAGATAGCATCTTTTTGTCCAATAATCAAATACCCGCAGCCGTTATAAAAAAATCAAAAAGGTTTGGAATTTCCGGGAAAACATCCTACCTTTGCACTCCCGAACAAACGAGGGCTTAGCTCAGTTGGTTTAGAGCGCTTGCTTGACAGGCAAGAGGTCGGCAGTTCAAATCTGCCAGTCCTCACTCGAAAAAGGATGGCATGGCAAATATGCCATCCTTTTTTGTTATATTTGCCCCTATGAAACGGATTTTGATCATGATGGCGGCATGCGTGCCGCTGCTGGCGGGATGCTCGGAGCAGTTCAATGCGGCCCGTGCCCTGCAAGGCGGGGCGATGGCCGCCCAGGCCCTCACCCTTTCCGATGCCCAGGTGCAGTCCTACGTGCACCAGTACATCACCCAACTCGACGCCCAGAGCACGGTGCTCCCCGAGACGAACGCCTATACGGTGCGGCTGCGCAAGTTGACGTCGGGGCTGACCTCCGTGGAGGGCGTGCCGCTGAACTTCAAGGTCTACAAGACCGAGGAGGTCAATGCTTTCGCCTGTGCAGACGGGAGTGTGCGGGTGTACACGGGCATCATGGACCTGATGTCGGACCAGGAACTGCTCGGGGTGATCGGCCATGAAATCGGACATGTGGCCCTCAAGCACACTAAGAAGGAAATCCGGACCGCCCTCCTGACCAGCGCGGCCCTCGAAGGGCTGGCCTCGACCGGCGACGTGGCGGCCACCCTGACCGATTCCCAACTCGGCGCCCTCGGCAACGCCATCCTCAATGCCCAGTATTCCAAGAAGCAGGAGAGCGCGGCCGACGATTACGGGTACGACTTCCTGAAGGCGGCCGGCAAGAACCCGTGGGCGATGGCTCAGGCCTTCGAGAAGTTGCAGCAGGTCTCCGGCGGCTCCTCCGCCCAAAGCAGCAGGGTCGCCAACTTGTTCTCGTCCCACCCCGATACCGAAGCCCGCATCCAGCGCATGTCCGCCCGCGCCACCAAGGAAGGCTACAGGCGCCCCTGAGTGTGATAGCGGACCAGGCCGTCCATCGGGTCCGGCAGGATGGTGCCGACCGTCATGCCGTATTCGGCAGCGACCAGGGTAAGCTGGTCACGGAAATCGTAGCCGGTGGGACCGACGCAGTTGAAGGTGTACTTCCGGTAGTCGGGGTAGCGGCTGACGATGTTGTGGAAGAACGCCCGGAATCCGTCCAGCACCAGGTTCTGGAAATAGGGATGGGAATGGAGATGATACTTGATGAAGCGGCTGTAGCGGGCGCAGAAACGGTTGGGAGAGGGCTGGGTGTAGAGCCGGTCGATGAGCTCGTCCCGTGATATGCCGAAGGCATCGGCCACGGTCTTCCGTACGGAGAGGGGCAGCTCACCCCGGATGAAGTCGGAGACCAGGCGCTTGCCGAGGTAGGCGGCACTCCCTTCGTCCCCGAGGAGGAAGCCTAGCGAGTCGATGTTGAAAATCCCCGCCCCGCCGTCGTAAATGCATGTATTGGTGCCGGTTCCGAGGATGGCGGCGAAGCCAGGCTTGTCTCCGAGCAGGGCCCGGGCGGCCCCGAGGAGGTCCAGGGCGATGAAGATGCTGTCCGTCTTCTTGAACACGTCCAGCAGGTATTGCCGCATCAGTCCGTCATGGGGACGGGAGAGACGGGCTCCGTAGAAGTAGATCTGCCTGACCGTATCGGGTGCGAGGCTTTTCGGGAGGCTGCGGGCGATGTCGGTGATGATTTCCGGCCCGCTGACATAATGGGGATTGTACCCCTGGCTGCGGAAACGATGGATCTGGACCCCTTTCCGGGAGACGAGCGTCCAATCAGTCTGTTCCGAACCGCTGTACGCAATGAGGATCATGGCTGGAAGGGCTATGGTTCAATCGTCGATACAGGCGGAAACCCGGCGGGAGTCATTCCCCCGGGTTAAGGAGAAGGGTGCCTTATTGCGGCAGACCTTGCAGGAAGACCTGCCGGATGAAAGGGCTGTGGTGGAGGTAGGGGAGATTCGTCAGGGTCCACCCGGGGCGGGTGAGGATGAAGTCGGCCCGCTTCCCGGGGGTGATGGAGCCGGTCACGTCGCTGACACCCATTGCGTAGGCGCTGTTGAGGGTGCAGGCATTGAAGGCTTCGACGGGGGTGAGGCGCATCTGGATGCACCCGAGGGCCATCACAAAGCGCATGTCTCCGCTGGGCGCGGAGCCTGGGTTGTAGTCCGAGGCCAGGGCGACGCCGAGGCCTGCATGGATGAAGTCCTTGGCCCGTCCGTACGGGAGACCGAGGAAGAAAGAGGTGCCCGGCAGCATCGTGGGCATGGTGCCGGTGCCTTTCAGGGCTTCGATTTCCGCTTCGGTGGTCCGTTCGAGATGATCCACCGAAAGGGCTTGGTGCCGGACGCCGGCCTGGACACCGCCGCTGACGGCCAGTTCGTTAGCATGGATTTTCGGCCGGAGTCCGTAGCGGGCGGCCGCCGTGAGGATGCGGTCGGTGTCTTCCGGGGTGAAAAATCCTTCGTCGCAGAAAACATCTACGAAATCAGCCAGTGCCGCCGTGTCAGGCATCATGTCGACGATGGCCTGGACATAGGCCTCATGGGTGTAGCCGCGCCCAACGGCGTGGGCGCCGAGGAAGGTAGGGCGGATGAGGGCGGGGGAGGTCTCCTTGATCCGGCGGATGACCCGCAGCATCTTGAGTTCATCGGCAGGATTGAGTCCGTAGCCACTCTTGATTTCGATGGCCCCGGTGCCTTGGCGGACCATCTCTCCGACCCGTTCCATCGCCTGCCGGAACAGTCCTTCTTCCGACGTCTCATGCAGCAGGTCGGCCGAGTTGAGGATGCCGCCGCCCCGTGCCGCGATTTCCTCGTAACTGAGACCCTCGATCTTGTCCAGGAACTCCCCGGCCCGGCTGCCGGCATAGACGATGTGCGTATGGCTGTCGCAGAATGCCGGCATGACCATCCCGCCTTCCGCATCAACCATATCATCGGTCTGACCGGAATGATTTGTCATTTCGAGCGGGGCCCGGAGGGCGGAGTCGGGAAATCTCATCTCTCCGAACCCCTTGATCCGTCCGTCCTCGATTTCCAGCCAGGCATCCTCCAGGACGCCCGTCTGCGCCATCTCTGCGCCCTGCTTCCGAAGCACGCCCTCCGGCACGATGCCGACCAGCCGTCCGATGTTGATAATCCGTAGCATTCTGCTTGAGTTGTAGTATTTTGATTCTCAATGTTTTAGTGGCAATCTTCTCTGCATATTGCGGAGAGGAAAATGTGGAAGTGGTTAAGAATGGGCAACATGTATTTCACGCTATTACAAATACTCCTCCTGCCGGATGAACTGGACCGAGCGCTCGATAAGCGGGTGCATGTAGGTGTCGTCGGAGAGGAAGGGCACGACCTTACGGTAGTCGGCGAAGATGCGCTCGATGACGGGCGAACTGCGGGCTGGTCGGCGGAATTCCAGGGCCTGGGCAGCGTTGAAGAGTTCGATGGAGAGCACCGTCTCGACATTGTCCACGACCCGGACCAGTTTCGTGGCGGCGTTGGAGCCCATCGACACATGGTCCTCCTGCCCCTGGGAGGAGGGGATGGAGTCGCAGGACGCCGGATGGCAGAGGCCCTTGTTCTGGCTGACGATGGACGCGGCGGTGTACTGCGGAATCATGAAGCCGCTGTTCAGGCCCGGGTTGGCGACGAGGTACTTCGGCAGGCCGCGGAGCCCGTGGATGAGCTGGTAGGTGCGCCGCTCGGAGATGCTGGCGAGTTCGGACAGGGCAATGGCGAGGGCGTCCATCGGGATGGCGATGGGCTCGCCGTGGAAGTTGCCGGCGGAGATGACCATGTCCTCGTCCGGGAAGATGTTCGGGTTGTCCGTGGCCGAGTTGATCTCGTTCTCGATGACCGACTTGACGTAGTTGATGTTGTCCTTGACGGCCCCGTGCACCTGCGGGATGCAGCGGAAACTGTACGGGTCCTGCACATGCTCCTTCGGGCGGCGGATGAGTTCGCTGCCCTCCAGACACTCCATGAAACGGCGTCCGGTCTCGATCTGGCCGGAATGCGGGCGGATCTGGTGGGTCAGCGGCAGGAACGGCTCGATGCGCCCGTCGTAGGCGTCGAGCGACATGGCGCCGATGCGGTCGGCCCACTTGGAGAGCCGGATGCTCTTCAGCAGGGACCAGACGGCATGGGCGCTCATGAACTGCGTCCCGTTCAGGAGGGCGAGCCCTTCCTTGGACTGGAGGGTGATGGGCTCCCAGCCCTTCTCGGCCCATACCTCCGCGGCCGGTCGGACGGCACCCCGGTACATCACTTCGCCGAGGCCGATGAGCGGCAGGGCGAGATGGGCGAGGGGGGCGAGGTCGCCGGAGGCCCCCAGGGACCCTTGCTGGTAGACCACGGGCAGGATGTCTTCGTTGAACATGTCGACGAGCCGCTGCACCGTGACGAGCTGGGCCCCGGAATGTCCATAGGACAACGACTGTGCCTTCAGGAGCAGCATCAGTTTGACGATGTCCGGCCGGACGGTCTCCCCGGCGCCGCAGGCGTGCGAGACGACCAGGTTGTGCTGGAGCCGCGACAGGTCCTCCGGCGGGATGGTCACATTGTACAGCGAACCGAACCCTGTCGTGATGCCGTACAGGGGCCGGTCCAGGTCTTCCATCTTGCGGTCCAGGTAGTTCCGGCATTCCACGATGGCGTCGACCGCCTCATCGGAGAGGACCAGCCGCTCGTGGTGGTCGATGATTTCCTTGACGCGCTCCAGGGAGAGCCAGGCTTTCGAGATCGGATGGGTCATGGGTTCAGGATGTTTCGGATCAAAGTTTCGTCGGCTTCGTGCGGAAGGGTGACCTGCAGGGAGGGGGTGCGGGCCATCTCGCGCTCGATGGCCATGCGGGCGCCGCGGTTCCGGGCCCAGGAGCGGCGGGCGATGCCGTTGTTCACGTCCCAGAAGAGCATGTCCCGGATGCGCCGGTCCGCGTCGGCGGAGCCGTCGATGACCATGCCGAAGCCGCCGTTGATGACCTCGCCCCAGCCGACCCCGCCGCCGTTGTGGAGGGATACCCACGTGGCGCCGCGGAAGGCGTCGCCGATGACATTCTGCACGGCCATGTCGGCGGTATGCTGCGAGCCGTCGTAGATGTTGGAGGTCTCGCGGAACGGGGAATCCGTGCCGGAGACGTCGTGGTGGTCGCGTCCGAGGACGATGGGGGCGGTGATGGCGCCGCTGCGGATGGCCTCGTTGAAGGCGAGGGCGATCTTCGTGCGCCCCTCGCAGTCGGCATAGAGGATGCGGGCCTGCGAGCCGATGACGAGGTGGTTGCGCCCCGCCTCCTCGATCCACCGGATGTTGTCGCGCATCTGACCGGCGATTTCCTCCGGGGCCGTGGCGGCGATTTCCGAGAGGACTTCCACGGCCATCTCGTCGGTCCGGGCCAGGTCCTCCGGGTCTTCGCTCAGGCACACCCAGCGGAACGGCCCGAAGCCGTAGTCGAAATAGAGCGGGCCCATGATGTCCTGGACATAGGACGGGTAGCGGAAGGTGCCGTCCTCCTTCAGCACGTCGGCCCCGGCGCGGGAACTCTCCAGCAGGAAGGCGTTGCCGTAGTCGAAGAAGTACATGCCCCGGTCCGCAAGGCGCCGGATGGCGGTGGCCTGGCGGCGGAGCGAGGCCCGGACCGCCTCCCGGAACCGCTCCGGCTCCGCGGCCATCATCCGCTGCGATTCCTCCAGGGTGTAGCCGGCCGGGTAGTAGCCGCCCGCCCACGGATTGTGCAGCGAGGTCTGGTCGGAGCCGAGGTCCACGCGGATGCCCTCGTCGGCGAGCCGTTCCCACAGGTCCACGACATTGCCGATGTAGGCGAGGGAGACGGTCTCGCGTCCCTCCACGGCCCGGCGGATGCGCGGGATGAGCCCGTCGAGCGTGTCGTGGAGTTCGTCCACCCAGCCCTGCTGGTGGCGCTTGCGGGCGGCGAGCGGGTTGATTTCCGCCGTCACGCTCACGACGCCCGCGATGTTCCCGGCCTTGGGCTGGGCGCCCGACATGCCGCCGAGCCCCGCCGTCACGAAGAGCAGGCCGGCGCGGTCCTCCCCGTCCCGTCCCCGGGCCTGGAGTTGCTTCCGGGCCGCGTTCATGACGGTGATGGTCGTCCCGTGCACGATGCCCTGCGGACCGATATACATATAGGAGCCGGCCGTCATCTGCCCATACTGCGATACGCCGAGGGCGTTCAGCCGCTCCCAGTCGTCGGGCTTGGAGTAGTTCGGGATGACCAGGCCGTTGGTTACGACGACCCGCGGCGCCTCCGCCCGAGAAGGGAAGAGCCCCATCGGATGGCCGGAGTACATGATCAGGGTCTGTTCGTCGGTCATCGTGGCCAGGTACTGCATCGTGAGCCGGTACTGCGCCCAGTTCTGGAAGATGGCCCCGTTGCCGCCGTAGATGATGAGTTCATGGGGATGCTGCGCGACCCGCGGGTCCAGGTTGTTCTGGATCATGGCCATGATGGCCGCCGCCTGCCGCGACCGGGCCGGATAGTCCCCGACCGGACGGGCGTAGATGGCGTGGGAGGGCCGCAGCCGGTACATGTAGATGCGGCCGTAGCAGCGCAGTTCCTCCGCGAATTCTGCGGTCAGCACGGCGTGGTGCCGCTCCGGGAAATAGCGCAGGGCATTCTTCAGCGCCAGTACCTTCTCCTCGGCGGTCAGGATGTCCTTCCGCTTTGGGGCATGGTTGACGCCCGGGTCATAGGGCTTCGGCTCCGGCAGTTCCGCCGGAATCCCGGCCAGGATTTCTTCTTGGAATGTCATGGGCATGATGGGCTGTTTGTACGTTCAATGGCCGCCCACGTGGGCCTCCACCGCGGCGAGGACCTGGTCCTGCAGGGCGAGGGCTTCGGCGATGACGGCGTCGGCGCGGGCGAGGAGCGGTCGGGCGGGGGCTGGGTCCCGGAGACCGGCGGCGTTGATGCGGACGTTGAGGGCGGCGCCGCGGATGCCGGCGACGGCGGCGAGGGCGGCGACTCCCGCATCGGAGGCGGAGGCCGGATTGCCTTCCCGGGCCATCTGCAAGGCCAGCGGCAGGGCTTTCAGTGCGGCTTCCATCGTCTGCAGCGGCACGGTGGCCGCATAGAGCGTCGCCTCCTCCAGGGCGGTGGCCCGCTGCGCCTTCTCCTCGGGCGTGCCCTTCGGCATCGACAGCGCGCCCATGATGCGGTTGAAGGCGGCTGTGTCTTCGTCGACGAGCGCTAACAGTTCCTCCAAGACCGCCTGCCCGGCTTCGGCGACATCGGAGAATTCCTTCCAGCGTTCGTCCCAGCCCCGTTTGTGGGCGGAGAGGTTGGCGACCATCGTGGCGAGGGCAGCGCCGAGGGCCCCCATATAGGCGGATACCGAACCGCCGCCCGGAGCGGGAGATTCGGAAGCGGTCTCCCGGGCGAACCCGGCGACACTCATGCGGACCAGCCGCTGTCTCGCGGCCAGTTCCGCCTCGTCCTCCATCAGATATTCAACGACCTTTTCCCGCGGGTTGAACGGCTTGAGGTCATCCAGTGACATAGACCTTACCGCGATTCGGATGATTTCCCCTTCGGAAATCCCGAGGGACCGCTGTTGCCGGGCGAGGTAGAACCGGCCGGCGGCCAGGAGCACCTTCTTCGGCACCAGGCCGACGATTTCGGTGCCGGTCACCCGGAGCCCGCGGGCGGTGGCGGCCCGGCAGACCTCCTCGAAGGCCACATGGAGCGGCACCGCGTCGATGTTTGTGATGTTCATCGACACCTGGGCGATGCCGTATTCGTCGATATACCAGCCGATGGCCTTGCAGCCTTTCAGCGTGCCGGGAATCCAGATGGGTTCCCCGGCCGCGTCTTTCAGCAGCGCTCCGGCGGGCGAACCGCCCTCGCGGGCCATCCGCCCTTTCTCCCGCACGTCGAAGGCCACCGCCATCGCCCGCCGGGTGGAGGTCGTGTTGAGGTTGAAGTTCACGGCAATCAAGAAGTTGCGGGCCCCGACATTCGTGGCGCCGCTCCGGGCGACGGTCTCGTCATAGGCCCCGCCGAAGTCCGGTTTCCGCAGCGGGTCCGCCATCTTCTCGGGCAGGGCCTCGTATTCTCCGGAGCGGCAGGTCGCGAGGTTCCGGCGCTCCGGGGTGAAGGCGGCCGCCTCGTAGCAGTAGCACGGGATGCCCAGTCCGGTGTACAGGCGCTCCGCCAGTTTCCGGGCAAGGACGGCGCATTCCTCCAGGGTGATGCCGGCGATGGGGATGAGCGGGAGCACGTCGGTGGCGCCGCTCCGCGGATGGGCCCCGTGGTGGCGGCGCATATCGATTACCTCCTGCGCTTTCCGGGCGCCCCGGAAGGCCGCTTCGCACACCGGTTCCGGCGCCCCGACAAAGGTGACGACCGTCCGGTTGGTCGCTTCGCCCGGGTCCACGTCCAGCACCTTCACCCCCTCCACGGAGGCGATGGCCTCCACGATGGCGTCGATGACCGCCCGGTCCCGCCCCTCGCTGTAGTTCGGCACACATTCAATGATAATCGGTTCCATGCTTCATGAATTAAATGTGGATAAAGATACGCCTTTTTTTGGAAAAACCGATACCCCCGCGCCCGCCAGTGTGCGGAAACGGCCGGAACGTGCGCGGAAGAGGGTTGCGATTTTGCGCAATTGCCGCTATCTTTGCATTCCTATGATACGGAGCTGCCACATCTGCGTATTCTGCACCGTCCTGCTGTCGTTCCTCGGACACGGGCGGGACTTTCCGTCATACCGTTTCCACGCCATGCCGGAGACTTCGTATTACGGCGGCATCCACAGCATCGCGAAAGACAGCCTCGGGCGCCTCTGGTTCAGCGGGTTCGATGCCCTATACATGTGGGACGGCGATGCCTTCGTCCGCATGAACGACCGGATTTCCGCCCAGGACCCGGGCAATTACTGGAGTTTCGGCCACCTCGTGACCGACGGCCGGGCGCGCCTGTATGTGGCCACCAACCACGGTCTCTTCCGCTTCGACGGGCGGCACGGCCGCTTCGACCAGGCCCTGGACGGCAACATCGGCGCCATCGACCGGACCCCGGACGGCACCCTATGGCTCATCCGCAACGGACGGTTCACCGCCCTGCGCGACACGGCCCGGACCTGTCCGCTCCCCGAAGGCGTGGACATGGACCCGATGAAACTGAACCTCGCCTGCTCGGGCGAGGGTGTCTGGGCGGCATCGGGGGGCCGCCTGTTCCGCCTGGAAGACCAGGCCTTCCGTCCGTTCACGGACCTGGAGACCGGCAGCATCGTCGATGTCCTGGAAAGCGGCGGCCGCATCTATGTCCTCACCCTTTCGGACGGCCTGTATGAGTGCGGGACGGACGGCGGCGTCCTCCGCCGGTTCACCCTTCCCATCGAGAACGACCGCGCCTCCACGGCCAAGCAACTCTGGCGGGGCGCCGACGGCATCATCTGGGTCGCCACCCAGTACGGCCTCATGCTCGTGGACCCGGACAGCGGGGCGACGAAGGTCCTGCGCACCAGCCTTCTTCATCCCTTCTCCCTGCCGAACAATTCCGTCTGGTCGATCTTCCCCGATGGCGATGGGGTCTGGATCGGCACCTACGGCGGAAAACTGGCTTATTGCACGCCGGACGACAGCGATGTGGACTTCTTCAAGGCAAGCCCGGGCGGACTGGGCCATCCCATCGTCAGTTGCTTCGAGGAGGATGCCGAGGGGCGCCTCTGGATCGGCACGGAAGGCGGCGGCATCACCGTCTGGGACTGCCGGGAGGACCGGTTCACCTATTATACGCAGCAGGGCGGCTGCGGCCTCCAGTCCAACATGGTCAAGAAGATCCGCCGCGACGCCGACGGGACGATGTGGGTGTCCTTCTTCAACTCCGGTCTCCAGACGTTCGATGCCCGGACGGGCACCTTCCGCCGGACCCGCCTGACCCGCGGCGCCGCCGACACGCCTTTGAGCGTCTACGATTTCGTCCGCTCGGGCGATGCCCTGTGGCTGTGCGACCCGGATGCCGACGTACAGGTGGCCGACCTGGCGACCGGCGACCTGGAGAAGGTGACGGCGGAGCCTGGACGGCGCCTGGCCGTGGAGACCTTCCTGCAGGACGGGAGCGGCCTCCTGTGGCTCGTCTCGCACAGCGGCCTCTATGCCGTGGAACCCCGCTCCCGGGCGGTGGTCCGTACCTGCCGCATCGACGACGGCTCCTATGCCGCCGACAATCTGTGCTGCGGGCTGGCCGCCTCGGACGGGACCCTGTGGCTCGGCACCCGGGGCGGCGGGTACAACGTCCTCCGTCGGGACGGCACCTATGTCAATGTGCCGCTGGGCGGTTGCACGGTTTTCGGGATCCTTGAGGACCCAGCCACCGGCGCTATCTGGCTCAGTACCGACGACGGCCTGTACCGCCATGTCGGCGGGGTCACGGAAAAGTCTCTTCTCAATCATCCGTCCCGTTGCGGGGCCTTCTACGTGCGGTCTGCCTGCCGGACGGCCGCCGGGGAACTCCTGTTCGGCGGAACGGACGGCTTCATCCGTTTCCGTCCCGGGACCCTCCGCCCGGCGGTCTCTACTCCCGGTGTGTTCTTCACCGATGTCCGGGTGAACAGCAATCCGCTCGGCACTGAGCGCTATGTCGGCACTCAGGCCCCGCTCCGTCTGTCCTGGCGTCAGTCGAACCTGGAAATCCGCTTCTCGTCGGACCAGTACCTCCATCCCGAGAACGTCCGCTATGCCTACCGCCTCTCCGGTCTTTCCGATGCCTGGTCCATCCTGCCGCCGGGACAGCGGACCGTGCAGTATTTCGACCTGCCGCCCGGCCGCTACCGGTTCGAGGTGAAGGCGGATGACGGCCCCGTCGCGGGACTGCCGCTGATGACCATCCGCCCCGCCCCCTGGGCTTCCTGGTGGGCCCGGCTGCTGTATGCCCTCCTGACGCTCGGCCTCGCCTGGTTCATCTGGCGGTATTTCTCCAACCGGCATGAACTGGAAATGGAGCAGGTGAAGGAGCGCAACATGCAGGAACTCACCCGTGCCCGCATCAACTTCTTTACCAACATTTCCCACGACCTCAAGACCCCGCTCGCCCTCGTCGTGGACCCGCTCCGTCAACTCAAGGAGCACCTGGATCCGGATTCCCAGGCCCTGAAATACGCCGCCCTCGTCGAGAAGAACGTGGGGCGCATCCAGCGTATGATCGGCCAACTCCTGACCTTCCGTGAGATCGAGAGCCAGAAGGTGACCCTCTACCGGCAGAACGGCGACCTGGTCGGTTTCCTCCGCAGCGTCTTCTCCCTGTTCGAGGTCTATGCCGACCGCAAGGGTATCGAGATGGACTACCATTCTGACTTCGATACCTATTATACCGCCTTCGACCACGAAATCATCGAGAAGATTTTCACGAACCTCTTCTCCAACGCCGTCAAATACACCCCGGACGGCGGGGCGATCACCGTCCGCTGCCGCATGGCCCTTCCGGAGGAGGCGGGGGAAGGGGAGGGCCCCTTCCTGTCCGTGGCCGTCGCCAACACCGGCGCTGAAATCCCCAAGGAACGGCAGGAGTCCATCTTCGAGGCCTTCAACCGCGACCGCGAAGCGCATCCCTCTTTCGAGACGTCGACCGGGCTGGGCCTCGCCATCGTCAAGGAGATGGTCTACCAGATGGGTGCCCGTGTCCGGGTGGACTCCGCCCACGGGCAGGTCGCCTTCACCGTCACTTTCGCCGCCCCGCCCACCGACCCCGGCGCCGACCCGGCCTCCGGCTCCTACTCCTTCGCCGAGAAGGAGGTGGACGACCTCATCGAGGAACTGGAGGGGAGCGTCTCGCCGGAGCGGACCGCCCGCAAGTCCACGACGGTGGTGGTCATCGACGACGACCGCGAACTCCGCACCTACCTGGAAATGCACCTCTCGCGCCGGTACAATGTGTACACCGCCGCCGACGGCGACGAGGGCATCGCCAAGGTGGAGAAGGTGGGGCCGCAGGTCGTGGTCACCGACCTGATGATGCGGGAGACTGACGGCTTCGAGGTGTGCCGGCGGCTCCGGGGTAGCCTCAAGTCGAGCCACATCCCCATCATCGTCCTGTCCGGCGACTCGGGCAACAAGGCCCGCGCCCTTGAAAGCGGCGCCAACGTGTTCATCGAGAAGCCGTTCGAGATGGAGTTCCTGGTCTCGCAGGTCGAGGCCCTTCTGCGGATGCAGCACGAACTGAAGGAGTTCTATTCCAAGAAGTTCATCGCGGAGCCTGCCAAGGTGACGATATCGTCCATGGACGAGCAGCTGCTCTCCCGCGCGATGGAGCACATCGAACGCAACATCGACAACGGCAGTTACGACGTCGATGAATTCGTCTCCGACATGGCCGTCGGCCGCACCATCCTCTACCAGAAAATCAAGGACATCACCGGTATGTCCATCAAGGAATTCATCCTGGACATCCGGCTCAAGCGCGCCGCGCAACTCCTCCGGGAATCCTACCTCACGGTGGCCGAAATCTCCGACCGGACCGGATTCGCCAACCCGAAATACTTCAGCGTCTGCTTCAAGCGCCGCTTCGACCTCACCCCGACCGAGTTCAAAAAACAGGCGTAGACGGCCCTCTGTGCAGGTTTGTACAAAATGAAACCATTTCTGTATATGGTGAGGACCTTGAATCTTCCTACTTTGGCGACCTTTGCCTTTGTGCTCGACCACAGCACGACACGGCAAACGAAACCAAACTAACGATAATGCTGATGAACATCAACCACCAACTGCGGAGCGTCCTTCTCGGGACGGCTCTGTGCCTGCTGTCGGCGGTCTCCGCCCTGGCGCAGCGGGCTGTCACGGCCACGGGTGTCGTCACCGACGAGAGCGGTGCCGCCCTTCCCGGCGTCGTGGTCATCGTCAAAGGCGAGACCGGCAACGGTACGGTCACCGACAACCGCGGCGCCTTCGAACTGAAGGCCACCTCCGGCGCTATCCTCCAGTTCAGCTGCCTGGGCTATGCGGATGCTGAGGCGGCTGCCGGTCCGAACCTCCACATCGTCCTCTCCGAGTCCATGCAGGAACTGGACGATGTCATCGTCATCGGTTACGGTACGGCCAAGAAATCCGATGTTACGGGCGGCCTGTCCGTGGTCAGCGACAAGGAACTCAAGATGGTCTCCACCCCGAACCTGATGGACCGTCTCGTCGGCCAGATCGCAGGTCTCTCCATCACGACCGAAAGCGAGGCGCCGGGCAGCAACCAGTCGCTCCTGATCCGCGGCCAGAACTCGATCTCCGCGACCAACACTCCGCTCGTCGTCCTCGATGGCATTCCCTACGAGGGCTCCCTGGCCGACCTGGACCCGAACCTGATTGACAACATGACCGTCCTGAAGGATGCGTCCTCCGTGGCTATCTACGGTTCTCGCGGTTCGAACGGTGTCATCCTCATTCAGACCAAGAAGGGTACCAAAGGCACTGTCAAGGTTACCTACAAGGGACAGTACAGCATCGCTGAACCGATGCAGCGCATCCAGACCATGGGCCCGAACGAGTTCATCCGCCTCAAGCAGGACCTCGCCCGTCTCGGCACCAAGCAGTATTCCGGTGAGCAACTGGACCCGCTGGCCGGTGACGTGATCTCCGTGAGCGAGAAGCAGAACTATGCGGCTGGCATCACCCACGACTGGCAGGACTATGTGTTCCGCACCGTCTTCAACCATGACCACCAGCTGAGCATTTCCGGCGGCAACGACCGCACCACCTACATGGCGGCCGTGTCCTTCCTCGACGGCGACGGTGTGGTCTACAACTCCAACTACCAGCGCACCAGCGTCTATTCCAATGTCATCCAGAACCTCAACGACTGGCTCCGGGTCGGCCTGACCACCCAGTTCGTCAACAAGGAGAGCGGCGGGGTGACCCCGAACCTCGAGCATGCCATCAAGCAGAGCCCCTACGGCCTGTACATCGACGAGACCGGGCAGTATGTCGAGGAACCGATGGAATACTCCAACCTCCCGAACCCGATGAAGGACGTCAACGCCGACCAGAAGGCCACCACGCGGAACTTCCTCGCCAACGGCTTTGTCGACGTCACCCTCCCGCTGCCGGGCCTGACCTTCCGTTCCCAACTCGGCTACAACTACCGCAACAGCCTCACCGGCACCTACTACGGCCGCGACACCTCCACCGGCCGCAAGGTCAACGGACAGGCCTCCATCGCCAATTCCCACACGACCGATGCCACCTGGGAGAACGTCCTGCGCTACGACCAGAACTTCGGCAAGCACCACATCGACCTGACCGGCCTGTTCAGCATGCAGCAGAAGGAGAACACCAGTTCCTCCCAGACCGGACAGGGCTTCGTGAACGACGACTCCAGTTTCTACAAGATGGACGGCGCCGAGGGCAAGATGACCATGAGTTCCGGCTACTGGAAGGAGACGATGGTGTCCTACATGCTCCGCGCCAACTACGGCTTCGCCGGCCGCTACTACCTGACCCTCACCGGCCGTGCCGACGGTGCCTCCGTCTTCGGCCGCAACAACAAGTACGGCTTCTTCCCGTCCGCCGCCCTGGCCTGGAACCTCGGCGAGGAGTCCTTCATCAAAGACAATACGACGGCCGTCGACCTCCTGAAGGTCCGCCTCTCCTACGGCGCCAACGGCAACAACGCCATCTCCCGTTACCAGACCCTCGACCGGCTCTATGCCACCAACGGCGTCAAGTACATCTGGGGCGACGAGGGCATCGGCGTCAACGCCGCCTACCTCGGCAGCGACGGCGTGGGCAACCCCGACCTCAAGTGGGAGACCACCTACACCGCCAACCTCGGTATCGACTTCTCCGTCCTACGCGGCCGCATCGGCGGTTCTGTGGACATCTACTGGTCCCGCACCAAGGATCTTCTGATGACCCGCACCGTGCCCATCATGAACGGCTACAGCAAGATCTGGGACAATGTCGGCGAGACCGAGAACAAGGGTATCGAACTGACCCTCAACACCAAAAACATCCAGACCCGCGACTTCGGCTGGTCCACCGACCTGTCCTTCTTCCTCAACCGCGACAAGATCGTCGAACTCCGGGGCGACGGCCTCGACGACGTGAGCAACAAGTGGTTCATCGGGAAGCCGCTGTCGGTCTACTATGACTATTACATGGTCGGCCTCTGGCAGAGCGGCGACGAGTTCACCTTCATTGACGAGGACGGCAAGGAAGTCGCCCACCAGACCGGTGCGGCCCCCGGTTCCGCCAAACTCGAGGATGTGGACGGCAACGGCATCATCAATGCCGACGACCGCAAGGTCATCGGAAGCACCCGCCCCTCCTTCACCCTCTCCATGTCCAACCGCCTCTCCTGGAAGGACTTCTACTTCTCCTTCCTCGTCAACGGCGTCTTCGCCAAGTGGATGCAGGACAATGTCGCCAACCTGTCTTCCTGGACCTTCGGCAGCGGCAACTACATCAAGGGCGCGAACTACTGGACGCCGGAGCATCCGGACGCCGACATCGTGTCCCCGGGCTACATCAACACCTTCAGCCACGGCTACTACAAGAAACTGACCTACGTCAACATCAAGAACATCACCCTCGGCTATACCGTGCCGCAGGTGGTCGCCCAGCGGCTCCACGTCGCCGGTATCGATGTCAACGTGAGCGTCAACAACCCCACCACCTTCTCCAACATGCGGCAGATGCTGAACTACGACAACACCTGGTTCGCCTCCTATCCGACCGCACGGTCCTACATGCTCGGTGTCACCCTTAACTTTTAATCGGCCATGACAATGAAAAGATATATCCCTGCCGTCGCCGGCGTGCTCCTCGTCGTCTCCTGCTCCGACTTCCTCGAAGAGGACCTGAAGAGTTCCCTGGCCCCGGACAACACCTATACCAGTTCGCTGGGCTTCGAGGTCGGTTCCGCCGGTCTCTACTCCATCGCCCGCTCCGAGTACAACACCTGGGGTGAGAACGGCGCCTTCATCCACAACGGCGCCTGCCCGTATGAGGCCCTCCAGGTCGGAACCGACATCTGCGACGCCCGCGGCGGCGGTGACGGCTCCCTGATTCCGTTCTCGGACCTGTCCCTGAATCCATCCACCCAGTTCGTCAAGACCTACTGGCAGTGGGCCTACAACCTGATCGGATCGGCCAACGAACTGCTGATCTATGCCGACAAGAACGAGAACTGGGACTATCCCACCGACAAGGCGCTCTACCAGGCCGAGGCCCGCTTCTTCCGGGCCTACGCCTACCGCTACCTCGTGTATCTCTACGGTGACGTGCCTTATGTGGAGACCATCCAGAACCCGTTCGTGCTCTCCTTCACCCGCACCCCGAAGGACGAGGTCCTGCAGCATATCATCGACGACTTCGCCTTCGCCGCGGAGAACCTGCCTGCGGATCCGGACAAGGTGAAGACCGGCAAACTCACCCGCTGGGCGGCCTACCATTACCTGAGTGAGATGTACCTGCTCCAGAAGGACTATGCCAATGCGGAGAAGGCGTCCCTCGCCGTCATCAATTCCAACTGCTTCGCCCTCAACAAGGAGCGCTACGGCGTATCGAAGAGCGAGCCGGGAGACCCGTTCAGCGACATGTTCCAGGAGAACAACCAGAACCGTGACAAGGGCAACCAGGAGGCCGTCTGGGTCATGCAGTTCCAGTACAACACCGTGGGCGGCGGCACCAACTCCGACGACTGGACCCGCCGGGCCTGGAACCCGATGTACTTCGGCATCACGGGCTTCACCCTCTCCTCCGAATACGGTGGACGCGGCCTGGCCCAGATACTTCCGATGAAGTGGTGGATCGGCACCCAGGGCACCAATGCGACCGGTGCGACCGCTGAAGGTATCTTCGACGAGGGCGACATGCGTAACTCCGAGTACAACATCAAGCGCGAATGGCTCTACAACAACACCGCCGAAGCCAGCCTTTACGGCAAGAAGTGCAACATCACCGACGCCACGTGGAGCGCGGGCCAGCTCTTCCCGGCCATCACGAAGTTCTTCTACGGCCGTGACGAGAACCTGTCCCTGACGGGCGGTTACAAGGACCGGATGCGTATCCGGCTCCCGGAGACCTACTTCCTCCTCGCCGAGGCCTATCTTGGGCTGGGTGAAACGCAGAAGGCTGCCGATGCCGTGAATGTTGTACGTCGCCGCGCCAAGGTCGCCGACGTCTCCGCCGACGCTATGGACATGGACTTCCTGCTGGACGAGCGCATCCGCGAACTCGTGGGCGAAGAGGTCCGCCGATTCACCCTCCTGCGCACCGGCACCCTCCTGGAGCGTGTCCGCAAGTACAACGCCGCCCAGAAGGACATCATCGACGAGCACCACCTGCTCTGGCCCATCCCGCAGACCATCATCGATGCCAACCGTGACGTCGAATTCCCGCAGAACCCTGGTTATGAACGCTAAAGACATCCTTGCCATGAACCATACCCTTATCAAGTCCCTGCTTGCCGTATCTGCCTGCGCCGCCCTCGGTGCCTGCACCTACGACCCCTACAAGGATGACCTGGTCCTCCCGGCCGAGACCCTGACGCTCTCCGTCAGCGGCGACGCCATCGCCTTGGACGAGGACAACCTCAAGGCCAACGTCCTGACCTTCAACTGGACTCCGGCCCGGGAGGTCTCCGACGAATACATCGTCTCCTACGTGACGAAACTGGACGTGGTGGGCAACAATTTCGGCTCCACCACCGTCATCCGCAACGACGAGGAGGACGGGGTCTATTCCCGCAGTTTCACCTCGGAGCAACTCGACAACTGGGCCAACACCCGTTGGAACCTGCCGGTGAACAAGCCCTTCACCCTGGAGTTCCGCGTCGTCGTGGAATTCACCGGCGGTCCTGAGTTCCAGGCCCCCGAGGTGCGCACGGCCACCGTCCAGGTGACTCCGATCCATGTCGATATTTTCGATGCGGACAAGATGTCCATCGCAGGCACTGCCACCTCCGGATCCGAGGAGGTCTCCCGCACGGTCGAGAACGTCAACCTGTTCGCCTGGTATGGTCCGCTCGGTATCGGCGAACTATCCATCCCGGTCGAGTTCGACGGTGGAACCTACTACATCCACACTGCCGACGGCAGTTCCACCATCAAGCCCGGCGAACCGGTCGATGTCGTGATGGACGAGACGGCTTCGGTCTGGAATGTCCCGGCATCCGGCAACTACCGCGTCATCATCGATATGGAGGCCAAGCAGGTGACCATCTACGATGAAGCGACCGACCTTCAGCCGCTTACGGTAGATTTCCATCCGAACGGATCCGATGCCAATCCGCTGGCCCACGTGACCGTGACCGACCTCTGGGCCTATGGTGGCGGTACCGGTTGGGGTGTCCGCAGGCTCAACTGTACTGCCAGCGCGGCCGACCCGCAGGTGCTTCTGTACGAAGGTTCTTTCAGTGGCAGCGTCAAGTTCTGCATTGCGCAGTCCTTCACTGATGAGGCCGGCACGGCGTACACCCAAAACAATGCCTACTGCTATACCGGAGACGGTACGCTCCAGGCCAACAAACTGACCGAACTGATCTCCGGCGCCACCAGCACGGAACGGAACAAGTATTTCGGCATGCCGTCCGGCGCACACCTGTACATCTTCGATCTTCGTCACGGAACAGTCCTGGCCAAACCCGTCCAATAATGAGACTTGTATCTTTCCGGTGGACAACCCTTGTGTTGTCCACCCTTTTCCTATTCGTTTCCTGCTCCAAGAGCGGTGGCGACCCTTCGTCCGAGTCAGTCTCGGAGAACACCCTCGTCAAGCCTTCCTACAACAAGACGAAGGTCTTGCGAAATCCCCTCAGCGGCTGGGTGATGTACGGCTCTGCATCGGCAGACCCGTCCTATTGGGATACCGAAATCTATGTGCCGGACAAAGGCGAGAACGTACGGGTCCGTGATTATGCGACTTGTGTGTACATGCGCACCGGCTGGTCGATTTTCAATCCGGCCGACGGCGTCTATGCCTGGCGGGACCCCTCTACGGCCCTTTACAAGATGATTCACGGCGCTCTCGATCGTGGACTTCCTGTGTCCTTCCGTTTTGTGGTGGATGGCCGGGACCAGCGGGCCAACACCCCGCAGTTTGTTCTGGATGCGGGGGCCGAATACGGTGTGGAGAATACGCGGTATCCCGACCGGACGACTCCGCTTCCGCAGGATCCGGTCTTCCAGCGCTACTACGAGAAGTTCGTTGCGGCCCTGGCTGAAGATTTCAACGATCCGGACATCTGCGCCTTTATCGATGCCTACGGCCTTGGTAAATGGGGTGAAGGGCATACCGTCGCCTATAATGCGACGAACCTGAACCAAGTAGACGGCAACACCACCCGCCTCAAGGCGGAGGTGATGGAATGGATCACGAAGACCTGGGCGAAGTACTTCACCAAGGTCCCGCTTGTGGTGAACTACCACCGGTCGGTCGGCCACCCGGTCAGCGGCACCCAGCCTGACAGCGACAACCTCGTGTCCATCGCCGTCTCCAACGGGTATTGTCTCCGCTCCGATGCTTTCGGCATGAACGACTACTACGGAACCTGGGAGAAGAACTGCGTCAACACCTGGCGCTACAAGCGGCCCGTCATCATGGAGGGCGGCTGGATCGTCGGGCAGCACAGTTACTGGAATGACCCGGCCGGCTACCGGCAGGGCCATCCCGAGGATGTCCGCAAGGGCGAATTCGATGCCTCGAAGGAGGCGCGGGTCAACATGATGGATTTCCGGGTAGGCAATGAGACCCAGTCCTGGTTCAATGATGCCTTCACCTATGTCCAGCAGTTCGTATCGGAGGGTGGCTATCGCCTCTATCCGGATCAGGTCGGCGTGCCGGCCGAGGTGAAGTCCGGATCCGTGGTGAAACTGACCTCCCGCTGGCGCAACATGGGCTGGGGCTACTGCCCGAACAACATCCCGCAGTGGAACTACAAGTACAAGGGTGCCTTCGCCCTCCTGGATAATGACGGCAAACCGGTCCAGACCTTCGTGGACCCGGACTGCGAGCCGTCCGCCTGGGTGGAGAGCAAACCATTCTCGTACGAATTCTCGGTGAAGGTCACCGCCCCGGCCGGCAACTACAAGTGGGCTGTCGCCATCGTGGACACCACCAAGGACAATACGCCCGGCATCACCCTCGCCGTCAACAACGAGACGACGGACGACGGCTGGGTCAAATTGATGAATGTCAAAATCGACTGATATGATGAAAGATAAGATACGGGCGGCCTATCAGGCGCCCACTTGCACCGCAACCCTGCTGCGGACCGAAAACAATTTCCTCACCAGCGGTGACATCGACGCTTTTGTGGACGATGGACAATATGAAGGGTATTTTGAATATTATGAATAGGAGGGCAGATGATGAAGAAGAACATATTGATCATAACGGTCTTTCTTGCAGGTTTGACGGCCTGTACAAAAGAGCAAGTGAAACCGTCGGTGGACGATGGAATGGTTGAACTTACATTTACGGCGACCATCTCGCCGGAGACCAGGACGGTCCTTTCAGATGACTATCAGGTCCGATGGATGGATGGTGATGTCGTCGCCTTCTTTTCCGGTACGACCAAGGTGACCGGTACGGCGGCAGAGGTCTCTGCGGACGGTCTTTCTGCCAAGTTCGAGGTCACGCTGCCGGAGTCGGATACCTATTATGCTGTATATCCGGATTCTGACAATGTGACCTATGATGGTACGACGTTGAATGCGGAACTGTATCAGTATCGTCCCGGGACTAGCGGTTCGTTTCCCAATAATTCCAATCTGATGGTCGGAAAGGCGGCAGGTGGAGAAACGCATTTCCAGTTCCATAACCTTTGTGGATTGGTCAAAATCCATGTCTGCTCGACAGATATCAGCCAACTACAACTCAAGGTACTGGGCGGTGGTGTCACTTCCGGACGTTTCACCGTCGATTTCGACGGAGAAGTCCCGAAAATCGGCACATTCACGAAGGAATGGACCGATACGTATATCCAGCGTGTCCTTCCGGGCGACTATTATATTCCGATTCCTCCGCAGAGCAATAAGACGGGAATACAACTCACTTATACTCATTATAGCGGAAGCCCCACTTCCTGGTTCACGACGGACAAGACCTTCTCCTTGGAGGCGGGTCATGTCCTGGACCTGGGAGTTATCGGTGCCTCTTACGTGTTCCGGGGTGCTGCATCCACGAAACTCTATCTTTCCCATGTTTGGGAGAATGAAAACGTCTATGCGGCCAAGGGTACCTTGAAAGCCGGCAACTATTATATCGGTTACAAAACGGAGGAATCAGCCTTGGTGCCTGCCTCCGGCCATGATATCCATGATGCGGCCCCCTCACCGTATGCGGAGGTGACAACCAATGATGTTGAGTCACAGTATTGGACCATTCCGGCCGATGGAACATATCGTATCGTGCTGGATAAGGGAGCGCAGACAGTGACCATCTACTCAGAGGCGAACGATTTGCAACCCAAGGTGGTGGAGTGGAGTCCGAACGGAGCCGTGGCCAACGGAACGGTCACTACTATCGTTGGAAAAGTACATGCCTACGGTGCAGGTACCAGCTGGGGAGTGAAAGATATGTATCTCAATCCGTCTGTGGCCGACCCCCAGGTGCTGATCTTGTACTCTGGAGATACAAAGTATGCCGGCCTGATGAAGTTCTGTCTGACGAAGTCCATCACGCTCAACGGAACTTCTTACAATCAGAACAATTCATACTGCTACTCTTCTCCGTTGACCGCTGATTCCAAACGGCAGAATGTGACCGTTACCGCCGGGGAATGGACGTCTATCGAGGGCGGTTCTGACGGCGAGCATCGGAACTCCTACATGAGTATTCCTTCCGGGACCAATGTGATTATCTTCGACCTTCGCAACATGCGGATCAAGGCGACTTCGAAATAATGAAGGATAGCAGAAATTTCAATGTTTTGTCCGCCCTGGTGCTCGCCGCCGTGCTGACGGCGTGCACGGGGGAGCGGACGGTGCGTTTCGAACCGGACACGCGGACGGTGTTGCGGAATCCGCTGAACGGCTGGGTGATGTACCTCCGGCGTGACTGGGACGAGACCTTCTGGGAGCGGGAGGGCTATGACCGGATGCTGACCTCCACGGGCGATACCGTGCGGGTGTCGGACTATGCCAACACGGCCTACGTCCGCACCAGTTGGCGCGCTTTCGAGCCCGAGGAAGGGAAGTATGCCTGGTCCGACCCGGACTCCCGGCTGAACCGGCTGTTCCGGTCCATCCTGGACCGGGGCATGAAACTCTCGTTCCGCATCGTCGTGGACGGACGCGACCAGGGACAGAACACCCCGGATTACGTCTTCGACGCCGGCGCTGCGTACTTCACCTCGAAGGTGGGGAACCGCGAGGTCCGGTCTCCCTATCCCGACGACCCGGTGTTCCAGGCCAAGTATGCCCGGTTCATCGAGGCCCTGGCAGCGGAGTACAACGACATCGACAAGGTGGATTTCATCGACGCCTACGGCCTGGGCAAATGGGGCGAGGGGCACAGTCTCCGCTACCAGGACCCGTCGCAGAACGCCGCTGTGATGGAATGGATCACCAGCCTGTATGAACGGACCTTCACCGAGGTCCCCCTCGTCATCAACTACCACCGCCTTATCGGCGAGGTGACCGAGGACGGCTGGGGGCCGGTGTCCCCGCTGGCGGAACCGCTCCTGGAGCAGGCCATCGCGAACGGGTACAGCCTGCGGCACGACGCCTTCGGCATGACCGGCTACTACCAGGATTGGGAGAAGGCCTTCGCCCGGAAATGGAACTTCCGCCGTCCCATCATCTTCGAGGGCGGCTGGATTACCGGCGCACATCACCGCTACTGGACCGACCCGTGCGGACAGTACCGGGAAGGCCACGCCGAAGATGTCCGCCGGGGTGAGATGGCGGCGGCCGAAGAGGCTCATGTCAACATGATGGACCTCCGCTCGGGCGACGAAACCCGCTCTTGGTTCGAAGACTGCTTCGACCTGGTGGAGCAATTCGTCGCCGAGGGCGGCTACCGGCTGTATCCGGCTGCGGTCACGGTGCCTTCCCGGGCACAGGCCGGTGCGACGGTCCGGGTGAAGAGCCGCTGGCAGAACCTTGGCTGGGGCTACTGTCCGGTCAATATCCCGCAATGGGACGGTCGGTACCGCATCGGTGCGGCCCTGCTGGACGGCGGACGCCCGGTCAAGGTCTGGGTGGACCGGGAGGCCGACCTGGCTTCCTGCCTGCGTGAGGTCCCGCTGGAGAGCCGCCTGTCCGTGGACCTGGACGGCATCGCCCCGGGGGAATACGAGTGGGCCGTCGCCTTGGTGGATATCCGGAAATCGGACACGCCCGGCCTGGAAGTCGCGGTCGACCCGTCCCGTCTGGACGGCGGATGGGTCCGCGTCGCCCCGGTCCGGATCCAATGACACGATATGCGGAAGGTCCTGTCCATATTCCTTTTGCTCTGCCTGGTTTTCCACCCCGCTCCGGCGCGGGTGGAAATCCGGCCTGAACACAAGGCCCGGGCTGCGGCGCTCGTGGAGCAGATGACGCTGGAGGAGAAGTGCCGCTTCATCGCCGGCTCACGGTCGTTCTATTCCTATGCCATCCCGCGCCTGGGGATTCCCGAGGTCCGGATGGCGGACGGTCCCCAGGGCATCCGGAACAACACCGTGAGCACCCTGTATCCCTGCGGTATCCTGACGGCTTCCACCTGGAACCGCGACCTGGTCCGGCGCCTGGGGCGCTCGCTCGGGCGGGATGCCCGTTCAAGGGGTGTGGGCATCCTGCTCGGGCCGGGCGTGAACATCTACCGCGCTCCGCTCTGCGGCCGGAACTTCGAGTACTTCGGCGAGGACCCCTATCTCTCCGGCGAGACGGCCGTCCAGTACATCCTGGGCGTCCAGGAGGAGGGGGTGATGGCCACGGTCAAGCACTTCGCGGCCAACAACCAGGAACGGGCCCGCCATACGATGAGTTCCGACGTGGACGAGCGGACCCTCCAGGAAATCTATTTCCCCGCCTTCCGCAAGGCCGTCCAGGAGGCCGGCGTGGGAGCGGTGATGGATAGTTACAACCTGGTGAACAGCGTCCATTCCACCGAGAACGCCTGGATGAACATCGACGTGCTGCGCAGACAGTGGGGCTTCGACGGCATCGTGATGTCGGACTGGACCTCGGTCTACAGCACCCTCGGCGCGGCCCTCGGCGGCCTGGACCTGGAGTGCCCGAAAGGGGTCTTCTTCACTCCGGAGCGCCTCGTCCCGCTCGTGGAGAACGGCGTCCTCGATGAAGGCGTCCTCGACGGGAAGGCCCGACATATCCTCCAGACTTTCATTGCGTTCGGCTTCCTCGACACGGAGCGTCGCGACGCGGCCATCCCCGCCGACGACCCGGCCTCGCGGCAGACGGCCCTCGACGTGGCCCGGGAGGGCATCGTGCTCCTGAAGAACGAAGGCGCGCTTCCCCTTTCCCGCAAGGCCCGGACCCTGGTGCTCGGCCCCAATGCCGGGCATGTCCCTTCCGGCGGCGGCAGTGGTTCCGTGACCCCGTTCTCGACCGTGAACACCGCCGGGGGACTGGCCGCCATCCTGGGCGCCCGCCGGGTGGAGTACCTGCCCGACAGCGTCCTGTATGCCTCCATCCTGGACGAGGTCGCCTGGGAGGGACGGAAAGGGTTCCGGACCTGCTACTTCCCGGATGTCCGTCCCGAGGGGGAAGCGGTCTCCGTGGCGATGGAGGACAGTCCCAGCCACCGCTGGGGCTACGGCGCCCCCTTGCCCGGGCTCGATCCGGACCGTTTCTCCGTGCGCTGGGACGGGATCTGGCACGCCCCGCGGGATGGCCGGCTCCGCTTCGTCCTTTCGGGCGATGACGGATACCGTCTCTTTGTCGACGGCGAGATGCTGGGCGGCGACTGGGGGCGGCACGGTCTCAGTTCCCGCACGGTGTTCCTGGACGTCGAGGCCGGACGGGACTATGCGCTCTGCTTCGAGTTCTTCGAGCAGGGCGGCGAGGCCACGGTCGGTTTCGAGGCTGGGATGCTGGACGAGGGACGGCTCTCCGCCGCCCTGGCCCGGTGTACGGATGTCATCTATTGCTGCGGGTTCGACCGCGACTGGGAAGGGGAAGGCTTCGACCGTCCCTTCTCCCTGCCCGGAGACCAGTTGGACATGCTGGAGCGGATCGGAGACCGCCGCCTCACGGTGGTCGTGAACGCCGGGGGCGGGGTGGACTTCTCCGGCTGGGGCGACCGTGCCGATGCCGTCCTGATGGCCTGGTATCCCGGCCAGGAAGGCGGGACTGCCCTCGCGGAAATCCTGACGGGCCGGGTCTGCCCGAGCGGGAAACTCCCCATCTCCATCGAGGAGAAGTGGGAGGACAACCCCGTGCATGACAGTTACTTCGATGATTCGGGGCGGCTCCGTACCACCTACGCGGAAGGGCTCTTCGTGGGCTACCGGGGCTATGACCGGAGCGGGGTCCGCCCACGCTATCCGTTCGGATACGGCCTTTCCTATACCCGTTTCGCCTATGGCAGCCTGCAGGTCGACGTCCGGGAGGACGGGACGGTCGAGGTAGGTTTCGATGTCACGAACACCGGTCCGGTGGACGCGATGGAGACGGCCCAGGTCTATGTCCACGCTGCCGCGTCTTCCGTCCTCCGGCCCGAGAAGGAACTCAAGGGCTTCGCGAAACACCTCGTCCCCCGGGGAAAGACGGTGCATTACACCGTCACGCTGGATGCCGACGCCTTCTCGTACTATGACACTTCTGCCGGACGCTTCGTCGTGGAACCCGGTCTTTTCGAAATCTGCGCAGGCCCCTCTTCGGCCGACCTGCCTTTACGGCAGGACATCCTTTTCCCGGCCTGGAAATTGCAGCGGGAGTTACGTGCCGGCCGGCCTTCGCCTGTCGTAGATAGAAATGACTGAACCATGAAAAGAACCGTACTTCTCCTTGCGTGCCTCGTGGCCGCGCTTCCTTCCCTCTCCGCCGCCGGCC
>JAFUZO010000028.1 GCA_017476575.1 Bacteroidales bacterium
ACGCTTTCACCCTCGGCCTGCTCCGGGAAGCGCCCCGCCTGGACATCGAAGTCCGCTCCCTCCACACCGACATGCCGGCCACCTGCCCGACACGCTCGGCCCTCGACAGCAAAGTTCGCTATGCAGGACGCATCCATGTGCCCGAGAGTGTGGATTCCTTCCGGGCCCGCAAGGTCGATGTGGACGGTATCTTGGACAAGCTCTTTTCTGACAGGCGTTTCCTGGAGGAGACCGGCGGGCGTTGGCGCTTCGTGTACGAACTCTTCACCCTCTGGTGCGGCTACCATAATTACTGCGAGGACGGCCGGTTCGACGACCTTTTCACGTCGGCGCAGGCCGCCGGGCTCTGGGAATCGGAGAACTACGCCTTCTATGCCGGCCATTCCGCCGCCCGTTACCGCCACCTGCCGCTCCTTGCCGACATCATCGACCGGGCCGACGAGGCCATCCGGACCGGCGGCTCCAAAGCCGACTTGCGTTTCGGGCACGATTTCGTCCTGAACGCCTTCTGCCCGCTCCTGGACATCGACGGCTGCGGCCACGAGCCCGAGACGGCCGACGAGGTGAAATACTGGTTCCACAGTTACGACACCCCCATGGCCTCCACCCTCCTGTTCATCTTGTACCGCTCCCGGAAAAGCCCCGACATCCTGTTCAAGGTGCTGCGCAACGGCGCTGAGGTCACCCTCCCTCAACTGAACCCTGTCAGCGGCCCCTATTACCGCTGGGACGATTTCACCGCCTGGTCCCGCGCCCTCGCCGCCGCCCACCCGGCCCGGCCCCGGTAACTGCTCTTCTATCGCCCGGCCCCCACGGCAGGTGGCCCCCACTATCCGTCCACGCATCAGGCCCTTTTTCGTGGATGAACAACCGCATCCTCCTTTCCATCCACGATTATGGTCGTTTTCGTGGGCGGGTGGGCTCTCCCAGCCTTCTTGTCCATGATATCGCCCCATTTTCGTGGATGGGTTCGGTCCCTTTCCCTGTCCATCCACGATAACGCCCTGAAACGTGGACAGGATGGCCGGATTCACCTTCCCATCCACGATTTCGGTCCTTTTCGTGGACGGATGGGTCTTCCCAGCCTTCTTGTCCACGATTCCTGCCCTTTTTCGTGGATGGACATCTCGGGTCCGGGCATTTTGGGCAAAAGAAAAGCGCCCCAGATGTGTCTGGAGAGCCGTTTGGGCCGGAAAACGAGACTTGAACTCGCGACCCAGACCTTGCCAAGGTCGGGGTCTACAGATGCACGATTTCTGAAACAGATTATTCTTCAACTTTGTTGCGCAGTGCAATAATCTCTGCATCAGAAATCGTCTCCCGCTCTGATTTGTCATAGACGGTCAGCAGGGTAATGTTTCGATGGTCGGCATCAACGGCCATGTTGAAAGTGATTACTCTGGCTCCGCCGCTCTTTCCTTTTCCTTTGCTCTTGATGGACATGCGGACTTTTCTGATACCGCCGCCCAAGTCTGACCCGGCAAGGGGATTTGCCGTTATCTCATTGATAAAGGTGTGAAAATCCTCCGGAAAGGAGGGATATTTCTTGGTGAGCCGTTTCGCCTGTTTCAAGAACTCCGGCAGATAGGAAATGTTCACCATAACCCTACACGGCTTCAAGTTCCTTGAACAGTTGCTCGATGCCGGGCAGAGCGGTTCCGTTCTCCTGTGCCGACTTAAGTTCACGGAAGCCCTGCTCTATACTTTTCAACGTTTCCTCCTTTTCGCTCCGGGAGGTGTTGTCTGAATATGTCCACCCCATCTTCCGGGAAAGTTTGCGGAAGAAAGGCATGTCTCCTTTCGGAATATTGACAGATATATTGTTCATTGCCATAGTAACCTCCTTTTCGGCAAAGTTAACGAAAGTTTCGTAATAGCGGTTGTGAGGTTGCATTTTTTCGCATCGCGATATCAGAAAAAGCGCCCCAGATGTTTCTGGAGCGCCGTTTGGAGCGGAAAACGAGACTTGAACTCGCGACCCCGACCTTGGCAAGGTCGTGCTCTACCAACTGAGCTATTTCCGCATTGCCGTTTTGAGATTACAAAGGTACGACATTTTTTTGGAAGTCCAAATTTTTTCTGAAAAATTTTGCGTGCCAGCGGGTCGCGCCGATTTTGCCCGCCGTCGTCATTCCCGGCTCGACCGGGAATCTTTTTCGTGGGTCGTCCTTTCGAGATGCCCGATCGGGTCGGTCGGGCATGACGGACGGGGCGAGGGGGACGGATTACGGGCTTGACGGGAATCAGGGGCTTTCGCATAGTCTTTCGGCAGCACGCCGAAACGCTGCTTGAAGCACTTGGCGAAGTAGGAGGACGAGGTGAAGCCCACCTTTTCCGCCGCTTCGTTGATCCGGGCTCCGTCGCGGATGAGTTCCGCCGCCCGCTGGAGCCTGTAATGCTTGAGATAGTCGTTGGGCGTGCTGCCAGTGAGGGCCTTGAACTTCCGGAAGAAGTTCGTACGGGACATGGCCATGTCGTAGGCGAGGGCCTCGATGGAGAAGGATTCCTCCGCGATCTGGTTCTCGATGGAAGCGTTGATGGCCTTCATGAAGTCGGCATCGGGACCGCTGCGGCTTTCCTCGGGCAGGTCCGCCCCCTTCGACAAGGCCTGCCGGAAGGCCTCCCTCAGGCGCAGGAGGTTGTCGATCTGGCCATGCAACTGGCGGAGGGAGAAGGGCTTTTCCACATAGGCATCGGCCCCGCTGTCCATGCCCTCGGTCTTGTCCGGGAGCGAGACCTTGGCCGTGAGGAGGATGACGGGAATGTGGCTGTAGGCAAGGTTCCCCTTGATGGTCCGGCACAGTTCCAGCCCGTCCATGACCGGCATCATCACATCGCTCACGACCACATCCACCTCCTGTTCTTCCAGCACCTTGAGCGCCTTGGCGCCGTCTGTCGCCGTCAGGATGCGGTAGTAGGAAGACAGGTCCCCGCGCACGGTTTCCAGCAGGTCCGTGTTGTCCTCGACGATGAGGACGCAGGTGTCGCTTGCGTCGGTAGACGGCCCTTCCCAGGCCGCGGCGGCGGCCGATGCCGTCCCTTCCTGCAGGAGAGGAAGCCGCAGGGTGAAGGAGGCCCCGCCCAGCGAGGAATCGCCCACGCGGATGGTGCCGCCGTGCGCCTTGGCGATCTGCAGGGCATAGGCAAGCCCTACCCCCATGCCCGAGGCTTGGGCGACCTTGTCGTCGGCGGGCGTGTAGAAGATGCCGAAGATCTTTTCCTTCTCTTCGTCCTTGACGCCGGGACCGTTGTCCTCCACGCTCAGCAGGGCCTGGCCGCCGTCCGTGGAGATGCCGACCCGGATGGTGTCCCTGGCATATTTGAGGGCGTTGGAAAGGAGGTTGTTCAGGATCTTGGTCAGATGGTCCTCGTCGGCCTGGACCCAGACGGGACTTTCGGGGAACGCGGTCTCCGTCCGGATGCCCTTGGCCCGGGCGCTTTCCCTGAAGTTGGACGTGACGGACGCGGCAAAGGCGCACAGGTCCACGCGTGTGATGAGCATGTCGATGCCGTCGGCCGTATTCTTGTCGTAACTCAAGATCCGGTTGATCGTCTCCTGCATATAGTCCAGGTTGCGGCTGATGACGTCCCCCGGCTCATGCTGCTCCCTGTCGTGCTGGAGCCGGATGAGCGTGAGCGGCGTGCGTATCTCATGGACCAGGCCGATAAAAAAGCGGATGCGCTGCTCGTACAACTCTTTTTCACGCGCCTCCTCCCGTTCCTTCATCATCCGGGAATAGCGGTGCTGGATGGTTCTCTGGTAAAGGACCAGGGCGGAGGCGACGGCGCCGACGGCCAGCAGGATCCAGGCGATCCGGGCCAGCGGGGTGCTCCACCACGGAGGACGGACGGTGATGTGGAGCACGTCGTCGGCGCCTTCCGCCTCGAAGACATAGTCTCCGTGGGGAATCTTGGTGTAGGTGGCGATGTTCTGGCTGCCACCCTTGGTCATGCTCTTTTCAAAGCCCCGGAGCCGCCAGGAATACAGTTTCTTGGAAGGCTCCGAGTAGCCGAGTTCCGCCAGCCGGATGGAAAAACTGTTCTGGGCATACTTCAGGACGATGTCCCGGCCTCCCGGGGGAATGAAGATGGTGCTGTCCCCGACGGTCATCTCGCGGATCACCACCCGGGGTTCCGGCCGGCGGCCGGGCCCTTCGTCGGGCGTCATGGAAACCAGGGCGTCGTTCTGTCCCACGAAAAGCCGGCCCCCGGTGGAGTACAGCAGTTCCCCGGGGTGGATATTGTAGGGTGTGATGCTATGCCCGGAAGGATCGTAGCACCAGATGCCCAGGTTGGTGCTCATCCACAGGAGACCGCCCCCGTCCGTGGCCAGGGAGGTGATGCGGGCCCCGTCTAGGCGGCGGTCCGGAAGCAGGATGCGGGAAAACGACAGGCTGTCCTTGGGCAGGTACCACAGCCCCTCCCCGGACGTCCCCGCCCAGATACCTCCGTCCTTCCCCGGGAAGAGCAGGGTGACTTTGTTCCCGGGCAGGTATCCGTCGCCGGTCCGGGTGTTCACCAGGTGCTCCCAGTTGCCCGAGATGAGGTCTTTCCGGAAGATGCCCCGGTTGGAGGTCGCCATATACAGGTGATAGGACCGGTCTTCCGCGAAAGCGGTGATGGAACTCTTGGCGACGACCTCGAACTCGATGAGATGGTTGTCGGAAAGCGCATTCCCGTCCAGGATGATCCGGATGTCCTTGCGGTTGAGTTCGGGCTCGAAGTTGTCGTTGCCGCTGTGGTACGAGAAAACGCCCAGGTCCGTTCCCACCAGGATTTCCCCGCCTTCGAGCCGGTGGAGGGCATTGATGGTGGCATCCAGCGGATAATGCTTCATCTGGTGGGTGGCGGGGCTGTAGCGGTACAGGCCGTCGGCGTCGGTCCCGATCCAGAGATGTCCCGGCGACGCCAAGAGCCCCGTGATGGTCCCGCGCAGCCGCAGGCCCGCCGCGACAGGTTCGATCCGGTCCGCTCCGTCCGGCAGGATGAAGAGATGCTTCCCGGTGCCGAGCCAGAGGTTGCCGTCCCGGTCCTCCGCCAGCCTGGCGGGAGCGTCTGCGGCCCCGTCGTCCGGAAAGGGAATGGATACGGTCCCGGCGTCCTTGCCGGGAATCTTCAGCAGTCCGTTGTCCCGGGTCGGGATCCAGAGCGTGCCTTCCCGGTCCTTCAGGGTGTCTTCCTTCGGGGGGATCCGGAGGTCGGTATTCCGCAGGAAACTGCCGTCGGCGCTGAACAGGGCGACGCTTCCGTCCATGCTCTCGACCAGGAGGCGTCCCTCCGGCCCTTTGACGATGCGCTTCACGTAAGGGGTGTGGATGCTGTGCTGGACCAGTTCGTCGGTGGCGGTGTTGTAGAGGAAGAGGCCCTGCCCCTGCGTCCCCGCGTAGAGAAGGTTCTGCCCCGCCGCAGTGAGGGTGTTCACCCGGGAAACGATGTTCACCCCGTAGCGTGTGGTCGTCCGGAAGGGGGACAGGCGGCCCACGGCGGGATCGTAGGTGTAGATTCCCTCCGGCGTTCCCGCCCAGACGAGTCCTCCCGCCTCGGCCAGGGACAGGACGGGGCGGGGGAACGTCTGCACGGTCTCGCCGTCATAGAGGTCCAGGCCGGCGTCCGTGCCGATCCACAGGAAGCCCCGGTTGTCCTGCATGACGCAGTTCACGTGGTTGCTGGAAAGGCCGTCCTTCTGCCCCAGGTATTCATGGACGGGTGCCGCGCCGAGAGAAAGGGGGGCCAGCAGGGAAGACAGTATGAGAGCCAGGTTCCTCATCCCTGCAAATATATGAAAAAGCGCGGGACGGGAGAGCCTGCAAAAGGGTAATCGCGGCCCGAAAAAAGAAAAAAACGTCCCAGGACGCCTCTCCCGTCCGGAAAAAGAGTATATTAGCGCCATGGAACGACTGAATGTGCTGCTGCTTGCCCTCATGCTGGTCCTCTCCTGCGGCCATCCCCGCAAGGGAGTCGGGGACCTGCAGCAGGATGTGTATACCAACCCCATCTACCCCGCCGGTTCCTCGCCGCGCCTCATCCGCCATGACGGACACTACTATTATACCCAGTCCATGAACGACCGGGTGTCGGTCTGGCGGACCGACCGCATCGGCGACATCGCCACGGCGCCGGAGCATGTGGTGTATTCCCCGGGCGGGACCTGGCACATATCGGCCCCGCAACTGCACCGGATCGACGGGAAATGGTATCTCCTGTTCTCCTCCGACGATGGTTCCGGGAGCGATATCCGCCACATCTATGTGATGGAGAACGGGGCCGACGACCCGCTGGACGGCACCTTCGCCATGAAGGGCTGGATCGAGACCGGCCATGTGAAGGACATCCATCCCACCACGTTCACCCATGGCGGGAAGCGGTATCTGCTCTGGTCGGGGACCGATTCCGTAGTGCCCGGAAAGCCCACCGTCTGGAACATCTACATTTCGGCCATGAGGGACCCGTGGACCCTGGAGGGCGAGGCGGCCGTGATTTCCACGCCCCAATACGAATGGGAATGCCAGTGGATCGACGAGGACGGGACGTCCTATCCCGCCCCCTCGCTGGTGAACGAAGGGCCGGAGTTCCTGTACTCCCGCGACAGCACCCGTCTCCTGGTCTATTATGCGGCCAGCGAGACCTATACCAGTTATTACTGCGAGGGCCTTCTCATCGCCTCCGCAGGGGCCGACCCGCTGGACCCGGCCTCCTGGCACAAAAAACCCGAGCCGGTCTTCTCCAAATGCGAGCGCACGGGCGTCCTGGGCCCCGGTCACCTGAGTTTCTTCCGCACCGGGAGCCAACTCTATATCCTGTACAACGGAAAATCCCGCTTCCCGGACATGCGGGCCGTGGACAACCGTTCTCCCCGGATGCAGGAAGTGCAGTGGGGGAAAGACGGGATTCCGGTACTGGGTTTTCCCGTGCGGGAGGATTCCCTCCTTCTTGCGCCCTGTCCGGAGGATTAGAGACAAATTTTTTCTTTTCCGGTACGGGATTCGCCCGTCCCTGTTCCGAGAGGGGTTATCTTTGCACTCGACTGATAACCCTTTTCTTATGGAAATGCCAAAAAACATTGCTGCGAGGCTGTCGGTGCTGCTGTTTTTCCTGCTGGCGCCCTGTGCGGCGCGGGCGCAGGCCCTCCGTGTGGAGGGCCTGATTACGGACGACGGGGGAGAGCCCCTGGCCGGAGCAATCGTGATGGTGCCGGGACCGTCCGGAACCCCCAAGGCGACGGCCATGGCCGACCTGGACGGGCGCTACCATATCGAATGCAGCGCTTCCGACCTCCTCGAATACCGCTATCTGGGGATGAAGGACGTGCAGGAGAAGGTGGACGGCCGGACGCGGATCGACGTCGTGATGCAGCCCGATGTCTCCCAGGTCCTGGACGAGGCCGTGGCCATCGGCTACGGTTCCGTGCGGCGCGAAGACCTGACCGGCTCCGTCTCCAACGTGAAGATGGCCGAAATCCGGGACAATCCCCTCACCTCCGTCGACCAGGCCCTGCAGGGCAAGATCGCGGGGGCCGATATCATGACCACCTCGGGCGAGCCGGGAGCCACCACCTCCATCCGCATCCGCGGCACCCGTTCCATCGAGGCGTCCAACGAACCACTGATCGTCGTGGACGGCGTCATGGATGCGGTGAGCGACCTGAACGACATCAACCCGGCCGACATCGAGGACATTTCCGTCCTCAAGGACGCCTCCTCGACGGCCATCTACGGGGCACGGGGTGCCAACGGCGTTATCCTCATCACGACGAAGGCCAGTTCCACCACGGCGTCGTCCAAGCCCAGCATCACCTTCAAGGCGACGGCCGGTGTCTCCGAACTGCCTTTCAAGCCGGACATCATGAACGCCACGGAGTTCGCACTCTACCGGAACGACTACGCCTATTTCCTCAACCAGTACAGTTCCACCCGGCCCGTTTCCTCCATGAGCGTCCCGGACCCCTTCTCCTACGGGGAAGGCACGGACTGGATCGACGAGATCACCCAGGTGGCACCGTATCAGAACTACTACTTTTCCGTCAGCGGCGGGAACGCGGCGACGAAGTATTTCTTCTCGGCCAGTTACACCGACAACGAGGGTATCATCAAGAAGACCGGGGAGAAGCGTGCGACCGACACCTTCTCCGTGAACCACCAGTTGTTCAAGTGGCTCAAAGTGGGCTACAAGATGAGTTTCACCTACCGCCGCACGGAGAATCCCCTCACCAGGATCGGCGGTACGGGCTGGTGGAATTCGGCCCTGTACCTTTCCCCGCTGATAGGCCCGAGGGACAGTTACAACCCGCTCTATTTCAATGGCGGCGTCATCAACACCCCGGTTTCCGTCATCGAGAACGAGGAGGACTACTACCGCCGCTTCTCCAACTCCCAGACCTTCTGGGGCGACGCGACCCTCACACCTTGGCTCAAGTTCAAGGTTCAGTACAACTTCCTCCAGTTCGACCGCCAGCGTTTCGCCTACAACCAGTCCACCCTCCCCGCCAAGCAGGGGCGCGAGGGCGGAGACGCCTACCAGGAGTCGCTTCCCGAATATCACCATACCTTCGAGACGAGCCTGAACTTCAACCAGGATTTCAAAGGCGGGCACCATGTGGACGCCGTGGCCGGGTTCACGGGCTTCGTGATCGACTACAGCCGCATGAGCGCCAGCGGAACGGGCTACCTGGTGGACTCCATGACCTGGAACGACCTGGGCGCCGTCATGGACAAGGAGACCTATACCATCGACTCCTATGCGCGCTACAAGGAGACCGCCTCTTTCCTCGCCCGGGTCAACTACAACTGGAGCAAACGCTTCTACCTCACGGTCACGGGCCGCTTGGACGGTGCATCCAACTTTGCCGACAACCGCAAGTGGGGCTTCTTCCCGTCCGCCTCGGCCAAGTGGAACATCCACAACGAGAAGTTCATGCGCGGGGCCAAGGACGTGGACGAACTGTCTTTGCGGGTGAGCGCCGGGCAGACCGGCAACGACGCCATCGGCTACTTCCTCTCGCAGGCGGCCGTCACCTCTTTCTCCGGCGCCCTGCAATACGGCTCCCGGACCACCTCCTACCGTCCCTCCCGGATTTCCTCCCCGGACCTGACCTGGGAGACCACCACCCTCTACAATGTGGGCCTCACCGGAAAGTTCTTCAACAACCGCATCTCCGTCACCGCCGAGGCCTACGATTCGCGCACGAAGGACCTGCTCCTCAACGTCTCCGTCCCCAAGAGCACGGGCTATTCCTCCGTGCTCCAGAACTTGGGACTGACGTCGAACAAGGGTTTGGAACTCACCCTGGACACGCGCAACATCGTTACCCGGGACTTCTCCTGGAACACCTCCTTCACCATCTCCCACAACGACCAGCGGGTGCTGGACATCGGGACCGAGGACTTCGTGTCGGTGTACAAGTCACCCAACAACAACCCCTACATGATGCTGGGCTATGTGAAGGGATACCCCCTGAACGCCCTCTGGGGCTTCCACTACGCCGGGGTCTGGCATAACCAGGAGGAGGTGGAGCGCAACGAGGTGACCCATGCCTACGCCGGGCAGACGGCCTCCCGCACGCTGGGCCTGCCCCGCTACGTGGACGTGAACCATGACGGCGTGCTGAACCAGAGCGACCTCTGCTACCTGGGCAACGCCGACCCCTACGTCTATGGCGGCCTCAACAATTCCTTCCGCTACAAGGGCTTCAAACTCAACATGTTCTGGACCTACAACCTGGGCGGCAAGATTTTCAACTACACCATGTTCTACATGGCGGGCGGCATCTACACCAACCAGTACCGCTTCATGCTCGACGCCTGGCATCCCGTGCGCAACCCCGACTCCGACATCCCCCGCGCCGGCAACTACGAGGTGGCCGTGCCCAGCGACTTCATGGTCTTCGACGCCAGTTACCTGCGGCTTCAGGACCTGAGCCTGAGTTACACCCTCAACCTTTCCCGGAAAACGTTCCTCAAGGACGTGGTCTTCACCCTTTCGGGGAACAACCTCCTTCTGTTCAAATACTACAACGGCTTCGACCCTGACGTGTCGTCGGACGCCTCCGGCTCCAAGATCCGCCGGATGGACGTGGGCGCCTATCCCAAGGCCAGGAAGTATGTTTTCTCCATCCAACTCAGGTATTAGCATATGAAAAGGACCCTATTCACGGCGGCGTTGCTGCTTCCGCTACTTTCCTGCTCTCTCAAAGAGCCGGACGACCTGTTCGTAAGCCCCGGCTTCGTGGAAACGCTCCAGCAGGCCGACGCCTGTGTCACCGCCACATACAGCCCCCTCAACCCCGTCTATGCCCTCGGCTTCGCCATCGCCACCGAGGGATGCACAGACCTCTTCTATATCCAGTCGGGCACGCAGGACGCCCAGATGGACGTGTCCCCTGCGAATGCCCGCTTCGGCAACACCGTATGGGAATACGCCTATGCGGGCATCCGCAACGCGAACTACGCGATCTGGGCCATGGACCGTTCCGACATCGACCCGGCGGACCTCGCCCCGCTCTATGCGGAGGCGAAGGCGATGCGGGCGTACTGGTTCTACATCCTCACCTCTTTCTTCGGGGATGTCCCTTATTATGAGGACTATGTGGGCGACCGGCCCACCCTCGACAAGGTGCGGCACCTCCCCCGCATGAGCGCCGTGCAGACGAGGGAAACCCTCATTGCCCAACTGGAAGCATGCGTGGACGACCTGCCCCGAGGACGGAGTTACGACCTGGGTCTCCAGCGGGCAGGCTGGGCCTTCACCCGGATGCTCATGGCGAAGATGGCCATGTGGAACGCCTGCAAGGACGAATCCCGCGCAGCGGAGTGGTGGGCCAAGGCGGCCTCGTCCCTGGAAGCCCTGCAGGAAGTGTACGGGGACCTCACGGAGGAGGCCTATCCCCTCGACGACACCGCCTTCCGCATCAAGGACACGCCGGAGAGCATTTTCGAGATCCAGCATACCTACACCCCGGGCGGCCTTCAGTATTTCAGCAACTACGCCGCCGTCCTCATGCCTTATCCCCTGAGCAAGGATGCCGCCGGCAACTGCACCTTCAACGGGGTCAAGGTGGACGAACTGGGCACGGAGTGCATCGTCTGGCAGCCCATGCGCCCCAATGCCTACCTCGCCAACGGCCTTTTCATCAACGGAGGCCGTGACCGCCGCGTGGGCCGGTCCATCGTCTACAGTTGGGACGGCAGTTCCTTCTCCCGCAGTTGGCCGGGCCCCAAGTTCTGGTGCTACGACATGATCAACACCTACGACAGCAACAACTATCCCGTTTTCCGCTATGCCGACGCCGTCCTCATGCTCGCCGAGACGTACAACGCCCTGGACCGTCCCGACGAGGCGATGGCCCTGCTGAACAGCGTCAAGACCCGCGCCGGGCTCTCCGGGGTCGAGAGTTTTACCACCAAGGACCGCCTCCTGGATGAAATTCAGATGGAGCGGGGCCGGGAACTGCTGGGCGAGTTCCAGCGCAAGTTCGACCTGGTGCGCTGGGGCATCTGGTTCAAGCGGACCTACGAATTTTCCGACTACCAGGTCCTCAAGGACAACCTGCGGCCTTGCCACGAATATTATCCCATTCCCGATACGGAAGTGGCCCTTTCAGAGGGCGCCTTGGACAATAAAGCCTACGAAGAATGAGAAAGAGTCTTGTTGGGGTGCCCGTCCTGGCGGCCCTGCTGCTCTCCTGCGAGAGCAAGTTCAGTTTCGATGCGCCGCTCTCCCTGGCTAGTTACCGGGTGGAACTGGAGGCGGCCGAGGGGGAGACCCCCGTCATTGTCTATGCCAACGGCGCCTGGACGGCCTCCCTGTCCGAAGGGGCCGACTGGGCGCGGATCGAGGGCAGTTCCGGAAACGGGCTGGGACAGGTCCGGTTCATCTACGATGCCAATGAGGGCCTGGCCCGGCGGGCGGTCATCGACTTCCAGTCCGCCGGGGAGACCCGCAGCGTGGCCCTGGTGCAGAAAGCAGGCTTCGGCGACGTCCAGTTCGCCTTCGCCGCCCAGAGCATCGAGATTCCGAGGAACGGCGCCTCCGGAGCGCTTTCCTTCGTCACCAACCTCCCGGCGTCGGAAGAGGGGAACATCGTGGCGACGGTCCTCTCCGAGGAAGGCGGGGAACTTTCCTGGATCGGCGGTCTCCGCCTTTCGGGCTCTTCCGTGGCATTCAGCGTCGAAGCCAACGCTACGGGGGCCGACCGGGCTGCCGTCATCACCCTCTCCTACACGGATGTCATGGAGACGGAATACCGTTCCTCCCTCAAACTCACCCAGAAGGACGAAGCCCCGTACCTCAGTTTCCCGGCCGACGTGACGGGCCTCCGCTACTCCTCCCTCTCCGCCACCGTGACCCTGCCGTTCACCACCAACCTGCTTCCCTACCTGGGGAACATGCTGCAGGCGGCGGACGCTTCCGCCGCCTGGGCGAAACTCTCTCTCGCCGAGGACGGGATCCCCGCCTTCCTGGTGCAGTTGGAAGAGAACCCAGATGCGGCCTCCCGGCAGGCCACGCTCACCTTCCCCTTCACCGACGCTTCCGGGGTAACGGCCCCGTTCAGTTATATCCTGGTCCAGAAAGGGAAGACACCCCGCTTCACCTTCGCCGAGGTGAAGGCCCTCGTGACGGACGCCGCCTATCCCTTCGTCCAGGACGGGGCCCTGGAGGGCGTTGTCATCTCGGACATGGATTCCCCCAACCTGGAGACCGCCCCCAACTTGACCCCATCCACGCTGGACACGTCCCTGAACGGCGTCACGGGCTATCTCCAGTCCCCCGACGGGACCCAGGGCTTCCGCCTCGTGTTCGCCTCCCGCAGCGACAACATCCTTCACCGGGGCGACCGCGTCGTCCTGGACCTGAACGGAACGACCGTGACCAAGGAAGAGGAGCCGCTGCGCTATACGATCGAGGGCGTGAAGGCCTCCGCCCTGGCCGTCGGAGACCGTGAAACCCCGGTCGCCCGGGAAAAGACGCTCGCGGAACTCACTGACACGGACCTCTACACCCTGGTCAAGGTGAAGGGCCTGGAAATGAGTTTCAAGCACGGGGCCTACACCAACTGCCATGACGGATACGCCCTGTCGGTGGCCGCCCTCAACCCGGCAGGGCAGAAGACCAACGCCTCGGGCGCGTCCTCGTCGCCGCAGAAGTTCGATACCACCCCGTGCAGCATGACCGATGCGGCGGGGAACGAGGTCAACCTCCTCATCAACAACAATGTAACCTGGCGCCGCTACGGGAACGGCGTGCCGCAGGGGACGTGCGATGTCACCGGCATCGTGGTCCATACGGCCCTGGCCCGCTGGGCCAGGAACGGCGACCTGGGCCGCTACCAGGTCCGCCCCCTGGAAGAGGCCGACATCGCCCCGGCCGGGGACGCCTTCTCCCGGGTCATCGTTTCCTGGTACAAAGGCTGGGACGACAGCCGGCTCACCGGGGCCGACGCCATCGCCGTAGGACTTCACGGCAACGGTACCATCACCTCCAACGTGGGGACTGCGCAGACCGTGGTGAACTTCAACGACCTCACCAACTACAACGCCTCTCCCGCCGTCGCGGGCTCCTACAAGGGGCAGGTGAACAACGGCGCCCTCGGCTTTGCGAAGACAGGCGGTTATTTCTGGGCCTCTAATGACATCGACGACATGGATGCAGCCCCGTGGTTCTGCATCACGTTCTCGACGGAAGGGCTCTCCGGAAGCAATCTCGTCCTGGTCTGGAGTGCGGCCCAAGGCTCGACGCGATCGGCTACCGACGACATCCAAGGCCCCACGCAGTACCGCGTGGAGTACTCCACGGACGGGACCCGATTCACCGCCCTGGACCGGATCTATGCGATGCACCCCATCGTGAGTTGGTCCGATTCGCTGGCGGGCGGCTTCTCCGTCCCCGGGCTGCACCAGTATGTCACAAAACTGCCCGCCTCCCTCCTGGGACAGCCCCAGGTGCAGGTCCGCATCCGAGCGGCCTCCAACAAGTCCCTCGACAACGCCTATCTGACCCCGGAAGGCGGCACCATCAAGAACTATCCCGCTTCCAACTACACCATGGTCCGCTTTGGCGAACTGACGGTCCAATACAACCCCTGACAATGAAAAAATTGATCATTCCGGCCTTTGCGCTGCTTCTCTTCTCTTGCGGATACGACGACATGATGCTCCAGGATGCCGTTGAACTGGGTGCGGTCCAGGAGGTCGTCCTCGCCCGGAAGGAAGGAGGCGAAGTGGAGATTCCCTACTATGCCAATCTTTCCGGGACCATCCGTCTCCTCGACGAGGCTCCGTGGGCAGACCTGGGCCAGACCACCTTCTCCTCCGACGGGACGCTCAAGGTCGCCGTGGCGGCGAACGGCGGCATCCGCCGCTTTGCCCGCGTGCTTTTCAGCGCATCGGACGTTGCCCGGAAGGACACCGTGCTCCTCCGGCAGGACGGCCTCGTCGACACGTTGTCCGTTTCCACCTCCAGCGTCATCGTCTACAACCGGATGGGCGATACGGAAATCCCCGCCGAAGTCACCGTGGACCCCGCGTCTGTCAAGGCCACGGTGCGCTACCTGGAGGCCGACGCCGAGCCCTGGGTCACGGCCTGCTCCGTGGACAGGGCGCGCGTGCGGATCCGGACGGAGGACAACCCTTCCTCCACGGCGGTGAGAAGCGCCGTCCTCACGCTCTCCTGGACCAACGGATGGAACCAGAAGATGCAGCGCAGCATCAACCTGACCCAGGCCACGAGCGCCGCCTCGGGCAACCTCATCGGCCTTCCCGTGGACTTCGCGTATGTGCGGGGGCTTGCGGGCGAGGATCCTGTCGTCATCAACGACAACATCTGCCTGGAAGGCTATATCGTGAGCGACAGCGCCTCCAGGAACGTGACGGAGAACACCCGGCGCACCTCCACCTCCATCGACTACAGCGTCACCGACAAGTCCGTCGTCCTGGAAAGCACGGACGGGCGCTACGGCTTCCTGGTCGAGACCGTGAGCGAGGAAGAGAACCGTTTCGTCCCCTACAGCAAGGTGACGCTCCTCCTTTCCGGAGCGCAGGTCCGGAAATACACGTCCCCGGACCGCTACGTCATATCCAATGTCCGTGCTTCCATGATTGCCTCCTCCCGGGAGGTGGGCCTGGGAAGCATCCCCGCCAAGAAGATGCGGATCAGCGAACTGGGCGATGAGGACATCTACACCCGGGTCACCCTCACGGACTGCGAGTTCCCCATCCGGAAGGGCGGGCTCTCCCCGCTCAACGAGGGCTACACCTCCCTGTACAAGGCCGACCGCGTGACCAAGTCCGCCTCCCTCATCCGGGACGTGGAGGGGAGCAGCCTCTATCTCTACACCAACACCACCTGCCCCTACCGCCGGGACGGCCGCCGCATCGGCAACGGCAGCGGCAGCGTGAGCGGGATCGTGGTGTCGGAGCCGTACGAGAGTTTTCAGGATGTCGGCCGCTTCCAACTCCGGCACCAGCGCTGGGAGGACCTGGACTTCGCCCCCGACTTTTCCGACGGTTTCTCCGGCCTCGTCTGCGAATGGCGTTACCTGCGCCCGGGCAACACCGACCGCAGTTGGAGCGCGACCTACGGCAGCGGGACCATGACCCACACCTACGCCAGTACCTACAGCAGTGCCCTGAACACGCTGTGCTACCCCGTCTACGACATGAGTTACCTGGGGCCCGTCTTCAGCGGCTGCACCAACGAGAACGGCTTCGGAATCATCCTTGAAGATGGGTCGGATTACGCCTCGGCCTACACGGGGAGCGTGGACAAGGGGCAACTCCTGGCCGGGGCCGGCTGGCCCATGGCTTGGATGAAGGAGTACTGGGCAGGCGCCGCAGGCACCTTCCATGCGTGGGAAATCCATTTCTCGACGGAGAACCTGTCCACCGACGTCCTCTCCCTCCAGATCTCCACGCTCAATGCCTCCCAGGAGGGCCGGAGCCCCGTGCACTGGAAGGTGCAGTGGGCCACCTCCAACGGCGCGGATGCGAAGTGGCAGGATATCGGCACCTACTCTGTCCCCGACATCGTCCTCTGGACCATGACCCAGCCCTGGCAGAGCGCCGGCTACAAGCCCGTCGACATCCCCCTGCCGTCCGCCATGCTTTCGCAGGCCGATGTCTATATCCGCCTCACTCCGGCCGATAGTGCTGGGAACACCACCCTGGGCTACTGCGACACCACGTTCGCCAACGGCACGGCGGGGTCTTCCTCCAAGGCGAACAACGCCCTCAACTATGTGGCCGTAAGATACAACAAGTCATGAAAGGGCTGCTTCTCATCCTGTCTCTGCTGCCGGTGCTCCAGGACGGGACCGTCCTGGAGGAGACCTTCGTGGAGGGCATCGTGATATCGGCCCCGGCGCATCCCAACCTGGACCAGTCCGTGCAGACCAACTACCGCACGGCCAGCGCCACGCAGAACAACCGCACCGCGTATATCCAGACGCCGGATGGGGCCCGGGGGCTCAAACTGGTCTTCCAGCACCTGGACCCCGAGGCGCGCAAACTGGAACGGTTCTCCCACGTGCGGATCAACATCCAGGGTGCGGAGGTCGCGGAGGGCGGCAAGGTGGTGAAGGGCATCCCCAACGGTGCCGTCGTGTCGGTGGAGCCCGGTTCCCGGGACGATGTTCCGCTGAAGATCCGGCGGGTGCGCGAACTCACCGAAGACGACCTGTACACCTGGGTGAGCATCCCGGACTGCGAATTCGTCTTCAAGGACGGTTCCTACTGCAACATCCTGGAATCCTATGCGGCCCGTCCCGCCGACAACCGGGCCCTGGGCGGCAACGGCATGATGGGCACGTGGCAGACCCTCCTGACCGACGACGACGGCGTCCCGCTCTATGCCGTCATCAACTCCCGGGTCCCGTGGCGGCGCAGCGGCAACGGCGTTCCCCAGGGAAAGGGGACGTTCAGCGGCATCTACGTGCGTTCGGACATCCTGCGCTACGGCAAGGTGTACGCCCCGCAACTGCGTCCGCTGGAGGAGGCGGATTTCGACTTTGCCTGGGAAGGCCCTTCGTCCTTCAACACCCTCTGCGAATGGAACTGGGACGACAATGTCAAGACCATCCGCACGGAAGAGGGCGAAAAGGACTACATCAAGCGCCAGAAGGTGCTGCCGGACAAGGGGGAGGGCCGCCTGTATGTCGATTTCGAGGCCTCCACCTACCGGGGCCGGGATGTGAACAACCCCGCCGTCGAGCCGGACAACGGATACAAGGTGGGCAGCCGGGGACAGGTCCCCTACGGCTCCCTCCAGGTGCGGACGATGGCGAAAAACTGGTGGGACTGGGGCTCCGATTGCGGCAACGCCTTGGTTGTCAAGTTCTCCCTGGCGGGCATCACGGGCGGGCGCCTCGTCCTGGACTTCTCCTTCGCCGCCGGGGACAATTATTCGGGGAACACCCGCATGTGCCCCGTGTACTGGGGCGTGGAGGTGTCCACGGACGACCGCGCCTATGCCCGCATCGATATCCCCGACATCACCTGCCGGGCACTCCCCTGGTGGGAACGGGAACTCGACGGGGTCACCTATTACACCTCGGCCGAGGCGGGGATGGGGCTCACCGAGCATCAGGTGGTGCTGCCCTCCTCCCTCTTCGGGGCGAAGGACGTGTGGGTGCGCATCACCCCGGTGCGGAAGAACGCGACCACCCTCGCGATGTACGGCTCCGACAACGGTGTCCTCCGCCCGAACAGCCAGTTGTGGACCTATCTGGAATTTGGAACCATAGCCATCCGTTACAAATGAAAAGGATCCTTCTCTTCTTCTGGGGCTGTGCCCTGCTGTCGGCGCCCGCTTTCGCGGAGCGCCTGAGGCCCCTTGACCTTTCCAGCACCAGGGACGGTTCACTGGTCCTCACGTATTCCCAGGGGGACCGGGTGGAGCAGGTCACTTCGGCCGATGGCGGCGCCACCTGGTCCAAGCCGATTCCCGCCGAGACTCCTGCAGCGGCGGCCATCCGCCTCCGCAGCGGGATGCTGCTGCGTCCCGTCCAGGGAACAGGGGCCGTCTCCATGGAGGTTTCGATGGACCAGGGCGGGCACTGGATGCCCTTCGGCGTGCCTGTCCCCCTGGTGGAAAAGGTGGACGACGGGCGCAATTTCCCGGAACTGGTGCCCCTGCGGGACGGACGGATCGCCCTGTTGACCTCGGCCCACGGGTACAATTGGCGCTACAAGAGCGTTTCGTCCGACTTCGGCCAGACCTGGAGCGTCCCCCAGCCGTTCTTCTGCAACCCGTGGACGGCCTCGACGGTCACCGTGCTTCCCAGCGGGAAATGGCTCCTGGTGAAAAACGGGAAGATCGACGAAAACCTCTTTTACGTTCCCCGCAAGTTGTACGCCTATCTCTCTGACGACGAGGGCACTACCTGGTATGGCGGGATGATGCTGGACGACCGGGTGGATGCGGTGGATCCCGTTGTCTGCGCCCCCGGGAACGGAAGCATCTACATCGCCTATGCCTTCGCGCCCGAGGACGGGCACAGTGCGGAGATCCGGCTGGTAACCACAGGCGAGGCGGAAATCGGCATGAGCGAGATCACCGCCGCCACGAAGGCTTCCAACGCCAAGATCGTCGTGGACGGCAACAAAGAGGCGAAAGCGGCGTACGACACCTGGCTGAAGGGCGTGACCTCGTCCAAGGGGACGTGGGCGTCACAGCCCATCCGGGTGGCCAGTTACAACATTGAATACAAGCATCCCGACCCTTCCCGCCCCGCGTGGGAGGACCGGCTTCCCTACATCGACTGGGTGGTGCGGGAATACGGCTTCGATGTGATGGGGGTGCAGGAGCCTTTCGAACCGGAATTCCATGACCTGGAGCGGCTGCTGGGGGACGAGTACGATGCGGTGTTCGCCTCCACCAACCTGGAGGCCCCTGATTTCTCGAACGCCATCTTCTGGAAGCGTTCCCGGGTGGAGAGACTGGACGGCGGCGTGATCTGGTTCACGGAGAACCCCGGGGCCAAGGGCGGCTTCGGCGGCAGCACCTCCCGCCTCTGCATCTGGGCGAAGTTCCGCGACCGGGAGACGGGGATGATCTTCTTCCACTTCAACTCCCACTACGATTTCATCAGCCCCGAGGCCATGCTGGTGTCGTCCCGTCTCCTGGTGGACCAGGTGCGGGAAATCGCCGGGGAGTATCCTTCCTTCCTCACGGGGGACTTCAACTGTTCGGACGGCCATCCCGCCCTCCTGTGGATCGAGGAATCCGGATTCCTGGCCGATACGAAGAAGCGGGCGGCCAAGGCGGAGAACGCCGAATACTCCTCCATGCGGCGCTATGCCCCCGAAGTGGCCAAGAATGCCTACCAACTCGACCACATCTACTTCACGACCGGAAAGTCCAAGGTGAAAACCTGGAAACTGGTCATGGACGAACATGACGGTATGCGGGGCGGCTCGGACCACATGCCCATCTACATAGACTGGATATTATCCAATTAGACAATGAACCGATATGCAGAACAACAAAACACTGAAAACGTACGGCGCCCCCGTTGCGGCCGTGCAGGAATTGAGGTTGGATGCGGGACTCTGCCAAAGCAAGGCGGGGGACGTATCCCTGCCGTCTCTCTTCGAGGAGGACGATTTGTTTGACGAATTATCTTGATGCATCATGGGGAACACTGTTTACGAGGCCACGGAGGCCCTGGTTCTCCGGATGGAGGTCGAACCTGTGTGTGCCAGCATGGGGGATTATGAGGAAAGAAACCTGTTTGATGAAGAATAAAACCACATGAACATGAAAACGAATATGATGAACGTGGCGGCAGCGTCCCTGGCCATCGCCCTGGCTTTTGCCGCGTGCAACAAAGAGGCGGAACCGTCGGTGCCGGAAGTTCCTGCCACGGAAGAACCGTCGGTGCCGCAGAAGGCCGTCATCGCCGCCGGGATCCCGGAAGACATGACCAAGGTGGCGCTCACGGACAAGGGCGTGGGGAACGGCATGGCCCTCGCCTGGCAGGCGGGCGACCAACTCCGGGTCATCGCCACCGAGGGCGGCTCCGGCAACGAAGTCTTCGACATCCAGGAGGGCTTCACGGAGCACAGCGCCCGGTTCGAGGGGACCAGCGTGACCGGTGAAAGATTCACGGTGTTCTATCCCGGCACCTATGCCGGTGTGGACGCCATCAACGCCCGGGATTACACCGTCCAGACCCAGACCGGAAACGGTTCCACCGCCCACCTGAAGTGGAATGCCATCGAAAGCGGCCTGACCGACTATTCCACCGTCTCGTTCGCGACCCGGCAGAACGGCGCCCTCCGTGTCCGGCTCTCCCTCCCGGACACCTTCACGACGGTCCAGTACATCCAGGTCGAGGCGGGTGACGATGTCTTCTCCACCACCAACGGCGGCGGCACCAAGACGAACCTCCTCACCCTCAACCTCAAGACGGACGACACCACCCCCGGCATCACGCTGGGTGACGACAAGATGCTCACCGCCTACATCATGGTCTCCTGGAACGACGACGTCCTCCCGGAAGGAACCACCCTCACCTTCAAGGTGAAAGGGGAGGAAGACGCCCTCTGGACCAAGTCCAAGACCATCCCCGAGGGCGGATTCACCATCGCAGGCGGCAAGGTCACCAACATCGGCCTCAACGACTCCGACTGGGACGAGCCTCTCTTCTTCGGCGGCGACGGCACCGCCGAGCATCCCTATCTCATCAAGACCTACCAGCACCTTGACAATATGCGGAAGGTCCTGTCCACAACGAAGATATATTTCAGGCTGGTTGACGATATCGACATGAGTGGATATCCGTGGACGATCCCTAATTCCAGCGTCAACAATGTATGTCCCATAGATTTTGACGGGAACGACCATACAATCAGTAACTTGTCTTGCACCGGCCAGGGCGGGGCCTCGCTCTTTGGGGCTCTATACGGTTCCGTGTATGACCTTACCATTGAAAATGCCACGATAGCATCAACGTCGCAAGCGGGATTGCTGTCGTATGCATTGAACAATAATAATCCTGCACAGGCTGTTATCCGTAACATTACGGTGAATACGGCTTCTGTCTCAACAAGTTCGACATCAGATTGGAATGATATCGGTGGATTGGCCGGACTTGCGGTGAACACTTCCATCAGCGGATGCGTCCTGAACGATGTGACGATATCGTCGGGGACCCATCGTGTCGGAGGGCTTGTCGGGCGTCTTGGGACAGCCGCGTCAACCATATCTGGTTGTTCTGTTTCCGGGACTGTCACTGGCGTTAATTATGTAGGAGGGATGGTAGGTCGAAACCATGTCAATTCCGGCGTGAGCATCACCGACTGTCATGTCAAGGGTTCAACGTCATCGATAAACGGGACCTCGATAATCGGAGGTATTATCGGAGAAGGTGGCGGAGTTACGGAAATAACATCTTGCAGCACTGCGGGCACTCTCAAAACGCCCGCAACGGGTGCTAACGAGCAGGCTTTTGTCGGTGGAATCGCAGGTCGCTTGAACGGCTCGATAAAAAAGAGTTGGTCCGCGATGAATTTGACGTATACCACCAACAGGCAGAAGGCTTTGGGAGGGCTTGTCGGTGGTTCGTTTGGCGCGATTACCATTCAGGAATCATATTATGCCGGAGGAACGGTAAATGGATATTCCCAACTTGGTGGAATTGTCGGGCAATGCGGCCATAACCTCGTATTGGAAAACAGTTATTCGGCGGGAACGCTCATTGCCTATGCCGGCTATACCGGAGCGCTTGTGGGATATGTGTCGGCAGCAGTAACTGTCAATATCAATAATTGTTACTCTTCAATGGCTGTTTCCAATTCAAACTCAGGCAGTAACAACGCTCTTGGCGGGTTGATTGGCGGATCTGACCAGAAGGCAACGACGTGGACGGTCGCCCAACTCCTGGCATGGAACAATAGTATTTCATTTAGAACAAGTACGGATTCGGAGGGTGTAATCGTAGGCCAAATACATCCCAGTGGCGGCACTGGAAGTACATCATTTACCAATTGCTGGTACAGGAACGATCTTTCTTATACAAAGGCAGCCACCGCTCGTACGCCAGGAAATGATGAAGACTGCACAACTGCGGATACTCGCCGGTACGATGGAAAGGATGTCGGCAAGGACGTCGACGGCAATGCTGTGACATGCTCTGCGAAGGCCGCCGAACTGGGCTGGAGCACCGATATCTGGGACCTTGACGGCGACCTCCCTGCCCTCAAGAACGTAGCCAAGTAAGTTGTGACGATCCTGCCCGGCGGGCCGGAAACCTGCCGGGCTCATCCAAGTTCTTTGACATTCTGTTTACCGCTTTGTTTTTTCGGCAACAATCACTATGTTTGCAGAAAAAGGAAGTATGATGAATGAATTGACGAAAGAGGTTGCTTCCCTGTTCGAGAGTTTGAAGCACGTGAACGAAAACGGCGTGGAGTATTGGTCTGCGCGAGAACTCTATCCTTATCTTGGCTATACGCAGTGGCGACGCTTTGAGGATGCCATAGAAAGGGCAAAGGAATCCTGTAAATCGGCCTCCCAGGCCATTGAGGAACATTTTGCCGGCGCCGGCAAAACATTCCCGATGCCCAAAGGTGGAGAGAAGGTCATCTCCGATGTCTACCTTACACGGTATGCCTGTTACCTTGTTGCCCAGAATGGAGATCCGAGAAAACCGGAAATAGCCCAGGCACAAACGTACTTTGCCATTCAGACCAGATATGCCGAAATACAGCAGATGGAAGCGTATCAGGCGCTGACGTCAGAAGAAAGCAAACGTCTGTTCTTACGCGAAGAACTGCGAAAGCATAATTCAAAGTTGGCCGACACGGCGCATGAAGCCGGGGTTGTAACATCGCTGGATTATGCCATCTTCCAGAACTTCGGCTACAAAGGGTTGTATGACGGACTGACGGCACAAGGAATCCATCGGAAAAAAGGATTGGAAAAGGGACAGAATATTTTGGACCACATGGGGAGTACCGAACTCGCAGCCAATTTATTCCGTGCAACTCAGGCAGAGGAGAAGATTCGGAAGGAAAGGATCAAGGGAAAATCAAAAGCCAACGCCGCCCACTTTGAAGTGGGCAGGAAAGTCCGGAAAGCCATTGAAGATATAGGTGGTACCATGCCCGAGGACCTTCCTCCGGAAGAAAGCATAAAAACGGTTGAATCGAAGCAAAGACGACTTCTCAAAGAAGAATAAAACCCGATAATAAGGTGTTGTGGCGACAAAGCGGTAAACAGATGTCTTGTTTATCGCTTTTATTGTGCAAAAAATATGAGAAGAAAACGATTTTGGGCTCCTCTGGCGGTGTGGGCGGTGCTGCTGTCCTCCTGCGGCAAGGAACTTCCTCCGGTGAACGAGCCGGAGGAAGCGCCTCAGGAGCAAGAGGAAGAGCCGGGACTTCCGGGGATAGGGGACACGTCGGCCCCGTCGCTGATCAGTGCGGAGATTCCGTCCGCCATCGAGAGCAAGGTGTCGCTGCAGGACTCCGATGCCCCGGGGATGGCGCTTGCCTGGGAGGCGGGGGACTGCCTCCGTATCATCGGCACGGGGGCGGCGGAGACGTTCCAGATCGTGGAGGAGGGCAAGACCGCCTCCAAGGCGGGCTTTACGGGAAAGGCCGTGGAAGGCAGCACCTTCACCGTGCTGTATCCCGGCACGTATGATTCCGAGGCCGCCTGGGAATCACGTTCTTACACCGGCCAGAAACAGACGGGCAACGGCTCCGTCTCCCATCTTTCCTGGAACGCCAGGATGACCGGCCTGTCCTCCTATTCCTCTCTCATCTTCGCTCCCGCATCCACGGGAACCTTCTCCCAAAACGGCGTGGTGAAATTCACCTTCAACCTTCCGGAACGGTTCTCCGGCCTGGAGCGGTTGTCCCTCACGGCGCAGGAGGCCGTCTTCCCCACCACCAACAGCGCCGAAGGTCCGAAGGCGGCGACGCTGTCCCTGGACCTGGAGGACCTGGCCTTCGCGGACGGTTCCCGGGCGGTCACGGCCTACATGATGGCCTCCGCCGCCCCCGTGCTCCTTGCGGCGGGAACGGAGTACACGCTGACCCTTGCCGGGCCGGGCGGACAGGTCGAGGACGTGGTGAAAACCGTCCCCGAGGGCGGCCTGCAGATCGGCGGAGGCACCGTCACCGTCATCCACCTGGATGCGAAGGACCTCCAGGAACCCCTGTTCTGGGGCGGAGAGGGAACGGAGAGTGCCCCCTACGAGATCAAGACCCTGAAGCACCTCCGGAACATGAACGACCTCATTGCCGAGACCAAGGGCGCCTCCACGCTCTTCTTCCGCCTGGTGGACGACATCGACATGACGGACGTGACGGACTGGCTGTACAGGAACAACGACGCTTCCCACAACTGGCCCATTGACTTCGACGGTGCGGGGCACAGCATCGTGCATTTCACCATGACACAGTATTCGGCCTCGCTCTTCGGCGCCCTGGCCGGCTGTGTGCACGACCTGACATTCAAGGACGCCGCCATCCAGACAGCCGAAGCCTCCAACGGCGGCCTGATCGCCTACCGTGCGGGCCGCAAGACCGCCTCCATGGACGCGCCGGTGGTCATCCGGAACGTCTCGGTTGAGGGCCTGACCGTCACCGGCGGGACGGCCTCCGTCGGCGGCCTGGTGGGACGGCTGTCCAACGGCACCCTGGAAAACTGCCACGTCACGGGCCTCGTCCTCACGGGTGAGGACGGCATCGGCGGCCTGGTCGGCACCGTGGAAGAGGCGCCTTGCACCTTGACGGACTGCACCGTGTCCGGGAGCATCACCTCGACCGGGAAGCAGGCGGGCGGCCTGGTGGGATACAGCAATGCGTCCGGGACCCGGTACGACCGCTGCTCCTTCGACGGCACGGTCACGGCGGTCTCCCATGCAGGCGGCCTCATCGGCTATGCCAATTCCCGCTGCGACATCGCCTCCTGCAAGACGGCGGGCACCATCAGCGCCACCGCCACCGATTCCATCGTCGGCGGCCTGGTGGGTTGTGCCCACAATTCGTCGGAGGGATGGGGAACCATCCGGTATTCCCGTTCCAACTGCACCATCAAGGGACTGCGGCGGCTGGGCGGCCTGGTCGGCGAAGCGAGGAACCGCCTTTCCATCGAGGAGAGCGCCTATGACGGAAGCATCGAAGGCGGCGTCTACCGCTGCGGCGGGGTCATCGGCTGGGTGAACAACAACTTTGCCGAGATGGACGTCCGCATCCTGAACTGCCTTTCCGCAGGCACCCTCTCTGCCAGCGGCTGGAGCGGCGGCCTGGTGGGCTGGTCCCCCGGCCTTCTGACCCTGAAGGACTCCTACACCACCATGGCGGTCAGCGGAAGCGGCAACGGCATGGGCGGCGTCGCGGGGGCCGTGGGCTCCGACTCGGCGGCCATCCGGGCCTCCCAGGAGATCGCGTGCACCGTCGACGGATGCCTGGCGTGGAACAGCACCTTCCGGAATGCGGGCACGTCGGCCCAGGCGGGCGCCATCATCGGTGCAAGGGCCTGGAAGGCCCGGTCCGTGGGCAGGTGCTACCGCAATGCCGCCCTGGATTATTCCGACGGCAACGCTTCCCATACGGCCCTCTCCGACGACCCGGACGCCAGCCCGGATGCCCCGGCGGCGAAAGACCGCTATGACGGTATCGCCGCAGGGAGCGATGTGACCTGTTCGGCACAGGCGGCGGCCTTGGGCTGGTCGACGGAGGTGTGGAACCTGGACGGGGCCTATCCTGTGCTGAAAAACCTGGTGCCATGAAAAAGTTTTGGCTTGCTGTATCGGCCTGTATCCTCACCCTCTCCTGCGCCCCGTCCCTGGAGCGCGGTGCCTGGGAAGAGGACACGTACCGGGCACTGGCATCGCTCCTGGAGGACCGGGACAACCGCGGCGGGTATGCCGTCTTTGACTGCGACAACACCTCCATCCTCCACGATGTCGCCCATACCATGATGCTCTACCAGATCGAGAACCTGGCTTTCGCCAAGGCCCCGGAACATGGTTTCACGGACGGGTTGCCGGAGGTGGATGCCCCCCTCCCCGGCATCGGGACCAGCGCCCGGGAGGAGGGGGCCGCCCTCTCCCGTGCCTATGCGGCCCTCCGCGCCCGCCTGGACGGGGGCTGCCCCCTTTGGGAAATCCAAGCGGACAGCCTGTATCTCGATTTCAGGGCGCGTTTCCTTGCCCTGTACGCGGCGGTCGGGGCGCATTATGATTACGGAACTCTCTGCCTGTGGGAACCCTCCCTGGCGGCCGGTTTCAGCAAAGAGGAACGGGAACGCCTCGGACGTGCGAGCCTCCATCACTGGCTCTCGCAGGGACAGGTCTGGGAAGAGGAATGGGTGTCGCCCGACGGCACGCGCCGCGGGACGGCCATGAAGGGACTGGTGGTGCCGGATGACATGAAGGCCCTCTACCGCGCCCTTTCCCGTGCAGGCATCGAACCGTACATCTGCTCCGCCTCCCCCGAGTGGCTGGTGGAAGTCCTGGCCCGGGAGTGCTTCGGACTGGATTCCTCCCGGGTTTTCGGCGTGCGGTTCCAGGAACGGGCGGATGGCTCATGGGCCTATGACGACCAGGTGCCCCAGCCCTTCCTGGAGGGCAAGGTCGCGTGCATCGACCGCTTCATCGCCCCGCATCACGGCGGCCGGGAGCCGGTCCTGGTGGGCGGCGACAGCGAAGGGGACGTGGCCATGCTCACCGCCTATCCCGGCATGAAAATGGGGCTGGTGATGAACCATTTCCGGGGTGGACCGATCGAGGCGCTGGCCAATGCCCATGACGGACGGTATTTCGCGCAGCCTGTGTGCATCAACGCCCGGCAGCGCATCCGCCAGGCCTTCACGGAACTTCCTTCCCGTGCGGGCGGCTGCTATCATTCGTATGAGGGCGTCCCCGGTGCGGACACCCCGGCCCCCAAAGGATACAAGCCCTTCTATATCAGCCATTACGGTCGGCACGGTTCCCGTTATCATACCCCCAAGATGCTGTCCCGTTGCTATCCCCGCGAACTGGAAAGGGCGGCGGCCCAGGGCCTGCTCACGGAAGAAGGCATCCGGGTCCTGGAGCGCATGAAAGCGGTCTACCAGGCCCACGAGGGGCGGGTCGGGGACCTGAGCGCCCGGGGAGAAAGGGAGCACCGGGGCATCGGAAGAAGGATGGCACAGCGCTTCCCGGAGGTGTTTGCCGGGCGGGACAGCGTGCGGGCCATCGCAACGCATTATCCGCGCTGCCAGGCCAGCATGCGTGCCTTCATCGAAGGACTGGGAGCGGACGCGTCCGCCGTCACGGCCGACGCGGGAAGGCAGTATTTCTCCCTCCTCTGCCATGAATACATCGACCAGCGGGCCCTGTTTGACGACGTATCGGACTTGCAGTGGGCAATCCGGGAAAGCCGGATTGACCCCGCACCCCTCCAGGAAAGGCTTTTCCAGGACGGGTTCCGCCCGGACAGCATCCAGATGGTGCTCAAGGGCATCTATATCTACGGCTGCCAGGAAGAGGACTTGGATTTTCCCGAGGAAGGCCGTCTCTTCGACTTTTTCACCCCCGAGGAACTGTACGGGCAGTGGAGCGTCTATTCAGACGTGGTGTACGGTGAAATGGGCCCGAGCGCCACGTTCGGCGACCAGGTGGTTCCCACGGCGAAGGGCCTCCTCGCCCAGTTGCTGGATACGGCATCCGAGGCCGTGGACGCCGGGTCGGACGTGGCGGCGGACCTCCGCTTCGGCCATGACAACGGCCTTTCCCCCCTGCTGGCGCTGATCGGGATAGAGGGCTATACGGAGCGCGTCCCTGTCGCGGGGTCCTTCCTCGTCTGGCCCAGTTTCGATCGCATACCCATGGCCTCCAACCTGCAGATGGTCTTCTACCGCAAGGCCGGCCGTCCCGATATCCTTGTGAAACTCCTTTTCAACGAAAGGGAGGCCCTGATTCCGGGGCTCGACCCCGCCATCGGCCCCTATTACCGGTGGGAGACGCTGGAAACGTACCTGAGAGGCAGAACACGATGAAACAGTCCTATTTCCCGCCTTTGTGCGAGGTGACGGAACTGGCGCCGTGCGGTGCCATGCTGGTCCCGGCCTCCCTCCAACCCATGAACCCTCAAGATGATGACTGGGATTAGATCAAGAGAAGCGGCCCTTCTCGCCGCTGCGGTGGCGCTCCTTTTCTCCTGCGGGGAAAAGGGCGTGGCCCCGTCCGATGAGAAACCCTATACCCTCACCCTTCACGCCGCCTTCGAGCCCCTGACGCGGGCCGGGGCAGACGCCGCGACGGGCAGCATGGCCTGGAGCAGCGGCGACCGTATCGCCGTGGGCCTAGACGACGGCACGTTCATCCCCTTCGACCTGGTCTCCGGTGCAGGCGGACCGGATGCCGATTTTTCCGGGACCGTCCCCGCCGGCCGGGGCCTTTCCGGCACGGCCTGGTATCCGTATTGGGAAGGCGCTTATTCCACGGGGGAAAGGACGGTGACGCCGCCCCTTGCCGAGGACTTCGTCTCCGATGCCTACACCCCGGCCGTCATGAGCGCCCGGGTGGACGGCTCCTCCCTGTCCTTCACCCATGCGGGCGGCATCATCCGCTTCACTGTCAAGGGAATCCCCGCCTCGGCGGTCCGGTTCACCTTCACCTCGGACGGCGGGGTCTACGGGAACGACAGTTACAGCGTCCTCTTCCCTGCGGGTGGAGCCACGTCGCGTGTTTTCTCCGTCCCGGTGCAGGCGGGCACGCTCGCCCCCTACACCATTTCCCTGTCCAACGCGGCGGATGATGTCCTGGTTTCGAAGACCAAGGGCTCCGCGACCGAGGTGGAGCGCTGCGACCTGCGCCTCCTCACGCCGCTGGAGGTGGTCTTCGCGGACTCCTTCCGCGTGGTGTGCTGGAACATCCTCAACGGGATGGAGGCGGATTATGACAACGATTATGACAACCTCGTCGCCTGGGTCAACGCCCTTTCTCCCGACGTGCTGGTGCTCACGGAGTCCAAGCCTTTCAACAAGAGTTCCTTGGAAAAGCGCGTCGCCACACTGTTCGCGGCAAGGATGAAGGCCCGGGCCGCCCGCTGGGGCCATGGACAGGTCGCGATCGTCAACATCGACAATTACCCGGTCACGATTACGTCGGCCCATCCCCTCACGGTCCAGTCGTTGCTGACAGACAAGGACTTCACGTCCCACGGAGCGGTCCATGTGAGCACGGGCGGGTATGAAATCGTGGGGCTGCACCTCCAGCCGACGCTGGACACGGGCTTCGACGCCGACGTCACCACCAAGTATGCGTATTATGGCGCCCGCCGGAAGGCGGAGTTCGCGTACATCCTGGAGGAGACGATGGCCGCCTGCCCGGACCGGAAAGACTGGATCTTTGCGGGCGACTTCAACAGTTACTCCCTCAAGGACAGGGGCGCCAGAAGCCCGTACGGAGGGGCTACGGCCTATTCCTATCCCGACGAGGACGGGCAGGTATCGTCCGCCTACGGGGTGTATGACGCCATCATTGGAAGCGGACTGGCCGATGTGCTCTATGATTTCAACGCCGGCGCTTTCCAGCCCACGATGTATCACGGGCGCTCCCGCATCGACTATTTCTTCGCCACCCCCGGCGTCTGTTCGCGGGTGAAGCGGGCCGAGGTCGTCCGGGGCGGTTTCCCGGGGGACTACAGTCCGGACCTGGAACAGAACCCCTCCGACCATTTCCCCATCCTGATGGACATCGCTGACTATGCCTTCAAGGTCCTGGACGGCTATGACACCCTCAACGACTGGGAAGACGGTGCCGCACTTGAGGAATAATGCTTATCTTTGACGCCATGAAACGTTTTGCCCTCCTTCTCGCACTCTTGGGTTTCCTTTCCTGCGGCCGACAGGAGACGGTGGAACTTTCTCTGGATGAAAAACTGGCGCTCACCCATGCGCAGTCGCGTTTTTCCTCTCCCGGCGTCCCGCGCCTCGGCATCCCGGAACTGTGGTGGTCCGACGGCCCCAACGGGGTCCGGGCGGAGGCCCTCTGGGACAGTTGGGCGCAGGCGGGTTGGACCAGCGACTCGTGCACGGCCTATCCCGCCCTCACCTGCCTGGCCGCCACCTGGGACGAGTCCCTGGCCGGGGAGATGGGCATCTGCCTGGCCGAGGAGGCGCTGTACCGGGGGAAGGATGTCCTCCTGGGCCCCGGCGTCAACATCATGCGCCTTCCCACATCCGGGAGGAACTTTGAATACATGGGGGAGGACCCCTTCCTGGCCGGGAAGATGGCTGCGGCCTACATCCGGGGCGTGCAGAGCAAGGGGGTGGCGGCCAGCGTGAAGCACTTTGCCCTGAACAACCAGGAAAAGGCGCGTGCAAGGGTGGATGTCCATGTCGATGAGCGGGCGCTGCACGAAATCTACCTCCCCGCCTTCAAGCGGGCGGTGCAGGAGGGGGGCGCCTGGACGGTGATGGCCGCCTACAACCGTATCTGGGACTCCCATTGCAGCGAGAACAGCCGTCTGCTCACGGACATCCTGCGGGATGACTGGGGCTTTGACGGCGTCGTGGTGAGCGACTGGGGGGCGGTCCATTCGACGGCCGCCGCGGCGGCGGGTCTTGACGTGGAGATGGGAACCAGCACGGACGGCCTCCGGGACAACCCCCTGGCGACGGACTACAATGCCTTCCACTTCGCCGCGCCCTACAAGGAAAAGATCCTCTCGGGTGAAATCCCCGCCGACGTCCTGGAAACCCAGGTGGAAAGGATCCTCCGCCTGCATGGGCGGACCACATTGTCTCCCGGACGGGGGCGCGGGCGGTTCGTCTGCCCTGAGCATGCGGCCCTGGCCCGGAAGGTGGGGGAGGAAGGAATCGTGCTGCTGGAAAACAGGGGCGGCCTTCTGCCGCTCGATGCGGCCAGGACCCTTGACATCCTGGTGGTCGGAGAGAACGCCGTCAAGAAGATGGCCGTCGGCGGCGGCAGTTCGTCGCTCAAGGCCAAGTATGAGATAACGCCCTTGGAGGGCATCAAAGCGGCCTTTCCGCTCTCCCGCGTCCGCTATGAGCGCGGCTATGTGGGCGACCCGGGCGAGGTCTATTGGGGCGTCTCCTCCGGGCAGGACCTGACGGACCCGCGCACCCCCGGACGCCTGGTTGAGGATGCCGTTGCCGCCGCGGCGGGGGCCGATGTCATCATTTTCGTGGGCGGACTCAACAAGTCCAAGAACCAGGACCGGGAGGGACGCGACCGCCTCTCGTACACGCTGCCTTATGACCAGGACACCGTGGTCGAGGCGCTGGTCGGCACCGGCGTCCCGCTGGTGTATGTGAATGTGTCGGGCAATCCCGCGGCGCTTCCCTGGCATGGGCGGGCGGGGGCCGTCGTCCAGGCCTGGTACCTCGGCAGCGAGGCCGGGACGGCCCTCGGCGCGGTCCTCTCGGGCCGGGTCAACCCCTCCGGGAAACTGCCCTTCTCGTGGCCGTCGGCATTGGAGGATACGCCCTTCTACGGCAATGAGCGCACGTATCCCGGCATCCTCCGGGAGGACGGCCGCATCATGGACGTCTATTACGACGAAGGCATCTTCGTGGGCTACCGCTGGTATGACCATGCGGGGGTGGCGCCGCTCTACCCCTTCGGCCACGGCCTTTCCTATACCACCTTCGCATGGACGGACCTCCGGACTTCGGTCCGCCGGGGCCGGCTCCGGGTCTCGTTGTCGCTGGAGAACACGGGGGACCGTGCGGGCAAGGAGACTGTGCAGGTGTATGTGGGCGCCCCCGCCGCGGGTGAGGGCGCGTCCTACGAGCGGCCCCTCCAGGAACTCAAGGCGTTCCGGAAGGTTTCCCTCGGTCCCGGGGAATCGCAACGAGTGCATGTCGAGATCCCGCTTCCGGAACTGGGCTGCTATGACAGTGCGCAGGACCGCTTTGTCACCGTGCACGGCACGTATGTGGTACGGGTGGGGGCATCGTCCCGGGACATCAGGCTTGAAAAACAGATAGAACTATGAGAAGATTCTTTATATCAATGATTTTCATCGCTGCAGGCTGGGGTGCCGCGGCGCAGGTGAGCGTTTCCCCGTCCATCGAAAAGGGAAAGGTGAAACCCATGAACGCGGTGAACAACGGCCCCGAGCGGACCGACAACAAGAGCGAGCAGATGACGGATAATTTCGACCTGTTCAGTGCGCTCCGGGTCCCTTTCACGCGGGTGCACGACTCCTCCTACAATGCTGACTACGGGGCGGAGCATACCGTCGACATCTCCGCCGTCTTCCCGGACTTCTCCGCCGACCCCGCCAAACCCTCCTCCTACGATTTCGCCGTCACCGACCGCTACCTCAAGAACATCCAGGATGCCGGGTCCGAGGTGTTTTTCCGCTTCGGGCAGAAGATCGAGCACTTTGTGAAGAAGTACAACGTCTACCCGCCCCAGGATTTCAAGAAGTGGGCGCGGATCTGCGAACATATCATCCTGCATTACAACTACGGCTGGGCCGACGGCTTCCAGTACGGCATCCGCTACTGGGAGATCTGGAACGAGCCGGACCTGGACAACCGTACCTGGGCCGGGACCCGGGAGCAGTTCTTCGACCTGTACGCCATCACGGCAGGGCACCTCAAGAAGAAGTTCCCGGAACTCATGGTCGGCGGGCCCGCCTCCTGCGGAAACCTGGCCTGGTGCGAGGCCTTCCTTTCCGAAATGTCCCGCCGCAAGGTCCCCATCGACTTCTTCTCCTGGCACCGCTACACCGTTGATCCGCAGAAGATCGCGAAGAAGGTCCGGGACTACCGCCAGATGCTGGACACCTACGGATACACGGAGACGGAATCCATCCTCAACGAGTGGAATTATGTGAGCAACTGGTCCACCCGGTATCCCTATTCCCTTTCCACCATCGTGAATGAAAAGGGAGCGGCCTTTGTGGCGGCGGTCATGAGTGTTGCACAGGACGCCCCCATCGACATGCTCATGTATTATGACGCCCGCACCCATACGGTGTTCAACGGCCTTTTCGAGAGCCAGAGCAACATGCCGCTCAAGCCCTATTACTCCATCTATGCCTGGTCCCGCCTCCTGTATGATTACGGCACGCAGGTCCAGGCGCAGTCGTCGGACCCGGAACTGTACGTGACGGCGGCCACGGACGGGAAAGGGGCGGTGGGCCTCCTGGTCTCGCGCTATGTCGAGGACAACAACGTCGTGTCCGCCAAGTGGGTGGAGATCCGCGTGGAGGGGGCCGGCTCCGGCACCTTGCGGGCACACATCATCGACGGATACAGGACCTATACGGAGATTCCGCTCCGGATGGAGGACGGCGTCGTGTCCGTGTCCATGGACCCCCAGTCCGTGGTGTTCATCGACATACCGGACGTCTCCTGGACCAATCCGGTTTTCGGGGGCTGGTATGCGGATCCCGAGGGATTCGTGGACGGCGAGACCCTGTGGGTCTACCCTACGAGTTCCCTCCCCTTCGACGAGCAGACCTCCTTCGATGCGTTCTCCACCCGGGACATGCTCCGCTGGGAGAAGCATGAGGGCATCCTCTCGACGGCCGATGCCCCCTGGGCACGCCGTGCCCTCTGGGCGCCGTCCATCGTGAAGAAGGACGGGCGGTACTATCTTTTCTTTTCCGCCAACGATGTGCATGAGGGGGAGGTCGGCGGCATCGGCGTGGCCGTCTCCGACCGGCCGGAAGGCCCGTTCCGCGACCTCCTGGGCGAGCCGCTGGTGGGCCGGATCGTCAACGGCGCCCAGCCCATCGACCAGTTTGTCTTCGAGGATCCGCAAAGCGGCGGCTGGTACATGTACTACGGGGGCTGGAAGCATTGCAACCTGGTGCGGCTGGCTCCGGATTTCAAGTCCCTGGTCCCCTTCGAGGACGGGTCCGTTTTCAAGGAGGTCACCCCCGAGGGCTATGTCGAGGGGCCCTTCATGATTTTCAAGGACGGGAAATACTACTTCATGTGGAGCGAGGGCAAGTGGCGCAAGGACAACTATTGCGTCGCCTATGCCATCTCCGATTCGCCGCTGGGGCCTTTCCGGCGGGAGGACACCATCCTGCAGACGGACCCCGAGGTGGGAACCGGCGCGGGGCATCACAGCGTGGTCCGGGACATCCGGACGGGGGACTACCTCATCGTCTACCACCGGCATCCCCTTGGCGACAGTGACGGGAACCACCGCGTGGTCTGCATAGACCGTCTGGAGTTTACGGCAGACGGAAAGATTTCCCTGGTGCGGATGCGCAGATAACGAGGAATGATGGGCCGAAGTGCTGAAAAATTTGTTCAAACGGGAAAAAAGCGATAATTTTGGAGGCGTGAAGCAGATAACTGTCAACACAAAATCCAATAGTATGAAAAAGTATGTAGCAATCGTGCTCTGCGGAGCACTCCTCCTCCAGAGCTGCGGCCTTTCCAAGACCGCTTCGGGATCCTTGATCGGTTCTGGTGCAGGTGCCGCCCTCGGTGCCGGCCTCGGTTACCTGATCGGCAAGGACGGCAAGGGTGCCGCCATCGGTGCCGCTATCGGAACCGCCGTCGGCGGAGGAACCGGCGCTGTCATCGGCAACAAGATGGACAAGAAGGCTGCCGAACTCGCCGCCCTCGAGAACGCCCAGGTCGAAACGGTGACCGACGTCAACGGCCTTACCGCCATCAAGGTTACCTTCGATAGCGGCATCCTCTTCGACTTCAACAAGTCCACCCTCACCGCCGGCGCCAAGTCCCAGCTCGACAAGTTCGCCGCCGAGATGGCCGACCTGCCCGAGACGGATATCACCGTCCTTGGCCACACTGACAACATCGGCACTGCCGCTGCCAACCAGAAGGTCTCCGACAACCGTGCCAATGCGGTCTCCAAGTACCTCCAGCAGAAGGGTATCGCAGCCAGCCGCATCATTGCCGAGGGGCACTCCTACAATGAGCCGGTCGCCAGCAACGACACCGAGGCCGGACGCGCCCAGAACCGCCGGGTCGAGATCTACATCTCTGCCAATGAGAACATGATCAGGGCCGCCGAGAACGGAACGCTCCAGTAACAGATTTCCTTGAAAAATGAAAGACCGGCCCCTTTTTGGCGGCCGGTTTTTTTGTTTTATTAAGAAATATCCTCATCTTTGTGAAAATTTGTACAAAACAGACAGCCATGGAAAAGATCACCGGCCTTATCGATGCCCCCTTTACCCCGATGTTCCCAGATGGGGACATCAACCTCGAACCCATTCCGCGTTATGCGGCCATGCTGGCGAAAAACGGTCTCAAAGGAGTGTTCATCAACGGATCCTCCGGCGAAGGCTACATGCTCACACCGCAGGAGCGGAAGGCCCTCTCTGAGGCGTGGGTCAAGGCCGTCCCGGACGGCTTCAAGGTGATTGTCCATGTCGGCAGCTGCTGTCTCCGCGAGTCTGTGGAGCTGGCTCGCCATGCCGCTGCCATCGGTGCCTGGGGAATCGGCTCCATGGCCCCGCCGTTCCCGAAGATCGGCCGCATCGAGGAACTGGTCAAGTACTGCGAGGCCATTGCGGCGGCCGCTCCGGAACTTCCGTTCTACTATTATCATATCCCTGCGTTCAACGGCGCCTTCCTGCCGATGCTCGATCTTCTGGAGGCTGTCGACGGACGCATCCCCAACTTCGCCGGCATCAAGTACACGTTCGAAAGTCTCTACGAGTACAACCAGTGCCGACTGTACAAGGACGGCAAGTACGACATGCTCCATGGTCAGGATGAGACCTACCTGGCATCCCTGGCTCAGGGCGGCGCCGAAGGCGGTATCTGCGGCACCACCAACTACAACGGCCGCGAGCAGGTCGCCATCGGGGAGGCCTGGAAGGCCGGCGACCTGGAGACCGCCCGTGAGAAACAGAACTTCTCCCAGGCCGTCATCAACGTCATCTGCAACTTCCGCGGCAACATCGTCGGCGGCAAGCGCATCATGAAACTCATCGGACTGGACCTCGGCCCCAACCGCGTTCCGTTCCGCAACATGACAGACGAAGAGGAGGCGGCGATGAAGGCCCAGCTCGACGCCATCGGATTCTTCGGAAGGTGCAACCAATTCTGAGACAGGCGATGACTGCAGACGAAGGACAATACCTTGCTTCCTGCCGCCGGCGCTGCGGCATGGACATCATCACCGATATCCTTCCCTTCTGGCTGGAAAACGGCCTTGACAAGGTCCATGGCGGTATCTACACCTGCCTTGACCGGGAGGGAGGCCTGATGGATTCCACGAAGTCCGTCTGGTTCCAGGGACGTTTCGGCTATGTGGCGTCCCTGGCCTCTCTCCAACTCGGTCCGGACGACTATCTCGAGGCGGCCCGCTCCGCCATCGACTTCCTTGAAGCCCATTGCTTCGATACCGACGGCCACATGTATTTCGCCGTCACAGCAGACGGGCGGCCGGTCCAGAAACGCCGCTATGTCTTTTCAGAGTGCTTCGCCGCGATTGCGATGGCGGAGTACGGCCTTGCTGCCGGCGAACCCGCCTATGCAGACAAGGCAGTGTCCCTGTTCAAGCGTATCCTCTGGATGCTCTCTGAACCGGGTTTCCTTCCGCCGAAGTTCGAGTTTGAAGCCCGCGGTCATTCCATCACCATGATGCTCATCAATGTGGCGAATGTGCTCAGGCAGGTTTCCGACGACCCGGTCCTCGACGCCCAGATCGACAAATCCATCCATGAATTGCATACCTGGTTCATGAAACCGGAGTTCGAGACGATCCTTGAAATGGTGGGCCCGGACGGAGAGTTCATCGATACCCTTGCCGGACGTACCATCAACCCGGGTCACTGCATGGAGACCGGCTGGTTCATCCTCGACATCGCGAAGTCGCGTGGATGGGCTCCGGACCTCGTCAAGATGGGGACGACCATCATCGACTGGGCATGGAAATGGGGCTGGGACGAGCCTTACGGCGGAATGATCAACTTCCGTGACTGCAGGAATTTTCCTCCGCAGGACTACTCCCAGGACATGAAGTTCTGGTGGCCGCAGTGCGAGACCATCCTCGCTGCCCTCCATGCTTTCGAAGCGACGGGCGACGCGAAATATCTCGACATGCACAGGAAGGCCTTCGACTATGCGTTCCAGGCTTTCCCTGATGTGCAGTACGGGGAATGGTACGGCTATCTCCACCGGGATGGCACCCCCGCCCAGACGGCGAAGGGCAACCTGTTCAAAGGCCCGTTCCATATCCCGCGCATGATGCTCAAGGCAATACGGCTTTACGATGAAATCCTTGACGATTGACCTTTTATCGCTGGCTGCCGCTGCTGCGGTGGTCAGTGCTTGTTTTAACATGAAAATTTCTGAATTGAAGGCTGTCCCCGACCTGGCCTATGCCAAGGGCGTATCCGCCCCGTTCTGCGGCGTCGTACAGGATGCCCTGGTCGTGGCTGGAGGGGCCAATTTCCCGGACAAGCCGCTCCTCGAAGGCGGGCAGAAACGGGTCTATGCCGATATCTGGGTCAAGGCGCCCGGATTCTGGAAATCATGGAAACGGGCAGGACATCTGCCGGATTCCACTGCTTATGGTGCGACCTTCCAGCTGGGCGACGCCCTTGTCCTTGCCGGCGGCAATGCGGCGGGGCAGACCACCGACAAAGTCTATGAACTCCGGATCAGCTACGGCCGTGCCGTGCTGCGGACCCTTCCGCAGCTTCCGGTCCCGCTCGAGCAGGCGGGCTGGACCCGTGACGGCAACCGCCTCTTCCTGGCGGGCGGCACTTCCGGCCCTGCCGGTTCCGCTGCTGTCTACACCTGTATCGCCGACGACTATCGATGGACGCATCTCCTGGACCTTCCCGAACCGCTGGTCCAGCCTGTCGCCTTCGCCGCTGAAAACATGCTCTATGTCTGGGGCGGGTTCAACCCCGTCACGCTTGAAGTCTCCGACCGCGGTTGGTGCATCAACCTGGATGAAGCCTTTTCCGGTGCAGGGACATGGCGGGAAGCGCCGTCCGTCCCGGATGGAGGCTCCTTCGTCGGCGCTGCCGGCGCCACCTTGCCGGACTGTCGTCTTGTCGTGGTCGGCGGCGTCAACCGCGAAATCTTTGCCCGCGCCCTGCATAACACACCGGAAGACCGGATTTCCTATCTGTCCCAGAAACCATCCGACTATCGTTTCCGCCAGGCGGTGTACCTCTTCGACCCCGCCACAGAGGAGTGGAACCTCGTCGGAAGCGCTCCGCCCTGTGCCCTCGCTGGTCCCGGTCTGGCCGTCCGTAAAGCCTACGATATCTACGTCGTCGGCGGCGAACTCAAGCCCGGCGTCCGCTCTCCGAAGATTTTTGAGCTGAAATGGTAAAATCTTGATTCTAAGTTGTTTCTGCGGGAAGAAAAGCCCGTTTTCGCCTATCAGGATATAGGGCGCGACAAAGGTCGTGCCCTTTTTCTTCTCCGGTCAAGAAGGGTTTCAAAAAAGTTTTCAGCAAAAGGTATTGATTTCTGAATATTTATTCATATATTTGGCCCTAATAAGTGGCAGTTGTTAAAAACTGAAGACCGAACCGCATGATAACCCTAATACATAATTTTAACCAACAATTCCTTCTAACCATGAGTAGAACATTGAAAACGGTAGCAGGCTGCTTGCTTCTCGGCATCCTTTTGCTGGTGGGAAGTCTGGGCCTGCACGCCCAAACGAACTCCTGCCGGGGCACTGTGACCGACCCGCAAGGCGAACCGGTGATCGCCGCCTCCGTCCTCATCAAGGGCGCGGCCCTCTCCACAGGCGTCGTCACCGACTTCGAAGGCAACTTCGTCCAGCCGAACGCCAAGCCGGGCAACGTCCTCGTCATCTCCTGCATCGGTTATGAGACCGTGGAAGTCATCTGGAACGGCGCACCCCTCGCCGTCACCCTCAACGAGGACTCCACGATGCTGGACGAGACCGTCGTCACCGCCTACGGCGGCAAGACCCTCCGCTCCAAACTGACGAACTCCATCTCGACCGTCAAGTCCGAGACCCTGGCCTCCGGTATGCGCACCCAGGCCGCCACGGCCCTTGCCGGTGCCGTCGCCGGTCTGCGCGTCTCCCAGACCTCCGGCAGCCCGGATGCCGAGCCGTCGATCATCCTCCGCGGCGGTACGGAATTGACCGGTACGGGCTCCCCGCTCGTCATCGTGGACGGTGCCTACCGCTCGATGGCCGACATCAACCCCAACGACATCGAGTCCATCGAGGTCCTCAAGGATGCCGGTGCCACCGCCATCTACGGTGCCCGCGCCGCCAACGGTGTCATCCTCGTGACCACCAAGCGCGGCCAGGAAGGGCACACGTCCATCAACGTGCACGCGAAGACCTCTCTGAACTTCTTCCACAACCAGTACGACTTCCTCGATTCCGAAGATTATCTCTACTGGATGCGCCGCTCCTACAATATCTCGTCCTGGGCGCCCAAGGGCAACTTGACGTCGAACCAGCCGATGGGAACCGGCAACATCTACTTTGCCTCCGACGGTTCCGTGGCGAACGGACAGGTCAACGGCAGCGCCCTCTGGGGTGTGTTCAAGTATGCCGACAACCTCGCCTTCCTGCTGGACAGCAGCGACTGGGGCAAGATGGTCGACCCGATCTCCGATCCGGAGAATCCGGAATACCTGATCTTCTGGAATGGCGCTACGACCGCCGACATCAACATCAAGACGCCGGCCATCGCCCAGGACTACAGCGTCGACTTCCAGGGCGGCAACGACAAGGGTTCCTACTATGCCTCCCTCGGCTACAACAACACCGAAGGCAACGCAGTCGGCAACAACTACGACCGTTTCACCTTCGTGCTGAACGCCGACTACAAACTCCGATCCTGGCTGACCTCCAATTCGTCGTTCAGTTTCTCCCATACGAACAAGATTCCGATCAAGACCGGCAACGCCGAGTCCGACTATTTCTCCCGCGCCTTCTCCCTGCCGCCGACCATGCGTGTCTACAACGCCTACGGCGACTACAACCCGAGCCCGAAGGGCAATATCACGGACTCCCCGATCGGCCATGTCATCGACAAGATCGACTACACCCAGATGTACGACAAGTTCAACATGAACCAGGCCTTCACCGTGACGTTCGCCCCGTGGCTGAACTTCAAGGCGAGCGGCAGCTGGTTCTACCAGGACTATAACTTTGAGTATTTCGTCCATGACTATATGAAGAGTTACGGCGGAACGAACGAGAATCCCGGCTCCTGGGTCACCACCCGGTACAGCCGCGATTATTACAGCAGGACCCTGAACCAGACCTACCAGGGCATCTTCAACTTCAACAAGACCTTCGGCGGCTACCACAACGTCTCCGCCATGGCGGGCGCCGAGTTCGTCCAGCAGGGCAACACCGGTTTCTACGCCTATGGCCAGGGTGCCGAGACCGATGAGTTCCAGGACCTGGAGCGCACCGAGGTGGGCGACTCCCGCGACATCGATTCCTGGCATACCTACACCCGCATCCTGTCCTTCTTCGGCAAGGCCGACTACGATTATGACGGCAAGTACCTGCTGTCCTTCGTCCTCCGCCGGGACGGCTATTCCCGCCTGATGGCCGGCAGCCGCTGGGGCACCTTCCCGGGCGTCTCCGCCGGTTGGGTCTTCACCAAGGAGCCTTTCATGGCCGCGACCCGCGACCTCCTCTCCTTCGGCAAACTCCGCCTGTCCTACGGCGCGAACGGTTCCTTCCCGTCCTACATCGGCGCCTATACCGTCCAGGGAATCTATGCTTCGGGCAACACCTACAACGGTTCCAGTTCCTCCTACATGAGTTCGCTTCCGGCCGGTTCCCTTCGCTGGGAGAAATCCTGGACCCTGGAAGGAGGTCTCGACCTCAGTTTGTGGCAGAACCGCCTGAATGTCAATATGTCCGCTTATAACCGGCACACCCGCGACCACGTTGCGAGCATCACCGTCCCGAGCCATACCGGCCGCAGCGGTATCGTCTCGAACCTCGGCGAGTTCCAGAACAAGGGCTTCGAGTTCGAAATCAACGCCCGCATCCTGAACACCCGTGACTGGAAGGTCAACTTCGGGCTGAACGGAGCCTACAACATCAACAAGATTATCAAACTCCCGGAGAACGACAATGAAAACAACCGCCAGGGCGGCCAGCAGATCTATGTTCCAGGATCCTATGACCCGGCAACCGGCGAGAGCCAGTTGATCTGGGTCGGCGGCTACCAGGAAGGACAGACCCCGGGCGACCTCTACTCCTTCAAATACGGCGGCATCTACCGGAGTTGGGCCGAAATCTACGAGAAGGCGGCCTATCTGGTGGACCAATCCTCCGGCAACAGCAGTTCGGACAACAAGATCCTCTACGGCCCTGATGCATGGGCGGCCCTCACCGACAGCGAGCGCGCCGCCGGCCTGCCGATCGAGCCGGGCGACGTCATCTGGGAAGATGTGAACGGCGACGGTATCATCGACAACTACGACAAGGTGAAAATCGGCAATCTCGTCCCCAAGTGGACCGGCGGTTTCAATGCCAATGTGACCTGGAAGGGCCTGACCCTCTCCGGCCGCTTCGACTACGCCCTCGACTACAAGGTCGTGGATATGAAGACCCCATGGATCCTGGGCAACATGCAGGGAACCTTCAACACAATCTCCGAGGTGAAGAAGTCCTTCGTCTATGACGCAGAGCAGGATACCGGCAGCGGCAAATGGCCGACCTACTATTATGCCGACCAACTCGGCAAGCGCAACTATGCCCGTTCGAACAACCCGTTGTTCGTCTACGAAGGCTCCTATCTCGCCATCCGGGAAATCACCCTCTCCTACGCCCTTCCGAAGTCCCTCATCGAGAAGGTCCGCCTCCAGGCGGCCAGCCTCTTCGTCTCCGGACAGAACCTGGGCTACCTCACCAAGGCCGGCCTGATGTCCTCGCCTGAATATTCTTCCTACTACAGTTCGTCTTCCGGCTATTCGACCACCAACAGTACCTACTGGGGCGGTTACCCGCTGCCGCGGACGCTTATCTTCGGTGCGAACATCTCCTTCTAAATCGACATGAACATGAAAAAGATATTATCCATCCTCGCCTTCTCCTGCGTCCTCGCCCTGGGCGCCTGCGACCGCATCCTGGACCTTGAGCCGGTGGATGACAGCACGGCGACGACGTTCTGGAAGAACGAAGGCAATGTGAAGACCTACCTCACCCGCCTGTATATCGACCTCCGCAGCGACTACAACCTGCCCTTCGTCCTCGGCGAGGTCCGCGGCGGCACCCTGAAGAACGGAAACGCCATCGACGGCGTCTCCCTGAACTATCCCAACATCGCCACCAACACCTTGACCAAGGATGTGACCGGCGTCACCAACTGGGCGGGCATCTATTCCTCCCTGCTGGACGTGAACAACTACATCATGAACCTGGAGGACGGCTGCCGCTTCCTGTCCGACGATGCCCGGAGGGCCTACCTGGCTCCGGCCTACGGCATCCGCGCCTGGTACTATTTCATGCTCTACCGGACCTACGGCGGCGTGCCGCTCGAGAAGTCCCCGCGCATCCTTGAAAGCGGCATGTCGCTGACGGACTACTACATGGCCCGCTCCACCGCCAAGGAGACGCTTGCCTTCATCGAGGAGGACATCGCCAAGAGCGAGGAGTACTACGGCACCAACCGCAACTTCGACTGCTACACCTGGAGTTACTATGCAACCCAGATGCTCAAGGCGCAGGTCTACCTGTGGGCCGCCAAGGTCGACACGAAGTTCGTCGACAAGGCCGGCAACACCGACGGCTCCTACACCGTCGAGAACAAGGCCGAGAACCTGGCGACGGCCAAGAAGGCCCTGCAGGTCCTCGTGGACAGCCGCAAGTTCTCCCTCCAGCCGACCTACGCCTCCGTGTTCAGTTACGACAACAAGGCCAACGGCGAGATCATCTTCGCGATATACTTCGACAAGAACGAGTCGACCAACGCCGGTGCCAACTTCGTCAGCAAGCAGGACTACCTGGACGGCCTCTACGACGTCAACGGCAACCACTTCAGCAACCCGCTCGACCTCTGCAGCACCGGTACGCTCCGCAACGAGTACAGGCCTTCGTTCGTGCAGTCCCTGGCGACGACGGACAGCCGCCGCGGCTTCTTCCTCGACGTGTACACGACCGCAGACCCGGCGACCCGGGAATACGGCACCAACATGACCAAGTATCTCGGACACGCCGAGGGAAGCACCCGCTACTATGACAACGACGTCATCTTCTACCGCTACGCCGATGTCCTCCTGATGCTGGCCGAGATCGAGAATGCCGAAGGGAATCCTGCCGGTGCCGCCCCGTACATCAACCAGATCCGGACCCGCGCCTGCGGCAGCGACGCCGAGACCTTCACGGCTCTTACCCAGGCCGAGACCGAACTGGCCCTCCTGAAGGAGCGCGACAAGGAATTCTTCGCCGAAGGCACCCGCTGGTTCGACCTCATCCGCATGCAGGACGCTTCCGGCAAGCCGCTGGCCTTCTCCGCAGCCGCCGCCTATCCCGAGACCCTGGGCGGGACGGCCGTCCCGGTCCTCGGTTCCGACGAGGAGTACAAACTCCTGTGGCCGGTCAACGTGGCCGTCCTCACAGGTGACAACCTCCTGGCCCAGACCTACGGTTATTGATGAACACTGAATCCCTTATGAACATGAAAAAGCATATATCCCTATACATGGCGGCGGTCCTTGCCGTCGGAGGCCTCGCCCTTTCCTGCAGCAAGGACACCAGCAATCCGTACAAGGATGAGAAGGAGCCGGAGGTAAGCCTGACGACCCCGTCCTCCGCGTTCGTCCAGGACAAGGCCGAACTGGTCCTGACCCTCTCGCACTACGTCCACAAGGATGTCGTCGTCACGTTCGCCGTGGACGGCATCGAGCGTGCGGCCATCGACCTCCCGGAAACCTTCACCATCGAAGCCGGCGCCGTGACCAAGACCCTTCCGGTGCAGGTCGACGAGGATGAAACCACCATTGGAAACAAGACCATCGCCATCACGATGGCCGAGGCTGATGGTGCCAAGATTGTCAACGATCGGGTTTCTCTCGGAATCAAGGTTGAAGACATTGCCTTTGTCAACGTCTCTACGACAGGGCTCAATGCAGGTAAGGCTACTCTTACCTTTACGCTCAGCAAGAAACTGACGAAGGATGCCGTACTCGGCCTTCGTCTGGCATCTGCCGTTCCCTCGGACAAGATCGCCCTTCCTGCTGCCAATGTCTCGTTCGCCTCTTCGGTGACAATCCCGGCCGGAGCGCGTACCGCTTCCATCGATGTCGAGGCCGATACGGCGGGGCTTCCGGAAGGCGCGTATGAAGCCGACATCGAAATCGGTTCTTTCAGCGACAATGTTGTTGCCGGAAGCACGGTCAAGGCGGCTCTGTCAATCAATATCGGCTTCAAACCGACACTCCAGTCGAACCAGATCATGTACTTCCAATATTATAATTATTATTGGTATGTCAATTACGACAAGGTTGAGACGCATGATTCATTTTTCCTGTGGCCTGAACCGGCGACGGCCGGGAGCCTTTCCGATGCCGAATACGTGAAAGCGGCCTTGTACCGCTGCCGGGACTTCATCCAGAAAGAATCCAACCGGAAGGCTGTACAGGATTATTGGGATAGTATGAGAGCATCGGGCTATACCAGTGTTCCCACCAGCACCCCGATTGCAAGATCTGCGGCAGGAGCATATCTGGGTTGGCCAGAATTGTTTGTCGACGGAACGGGTGTGGTGGATATGACCAAGGGAACAACGTACCATGTGTTCATGGTCGGCTTTGATGCCAACCTGAATGTCAGTGAATCCTACTTTGTCATCAGTTATACTGAATAACCTATTCTCCGAGAGGCGGCTTCTCGTCAAACCGCCTCTTTCTCTCTTTCGTGATGTCGGATTGAGGTGCAGATTGTTTCACCCACAAAATTCAAAACGATGAAACTGAACCGAATATTACTCATTTCTTCCTTATCTGTCATCGTATGGAATTGTTCGCGGCTGGATGAAGGGGTGGTTTGTTCCGAAGTCACTGATGACATGATTTCGGATGTGGAAACACGGTCCGGGCTGGCAAGCGATACCGTCTTCTCGTTCCCTGACGTGGATTGGGCCTCATTCAAATCTTATCAGGAGAAGGTGGACGTATGCCAGATTCCTGAAGATCAACTTGCAGCCATGGCGACCGATGATTTGGTCCGGTTGTGTCTGGATTATCCTTTATTGCTTGACGCCTATGCCTTCAATTCCATCGAGGAGGGTCTGACCACGGTCCTGTCCCGTTTCAACGGCTTCAAGGAATTGGTTTCCAGGAAGGATGTCTATCCGGCTACATGCCGGACACTTCTAACCAAGGTACGAAAGGACTCTGTTGGGCCATTATCCGAGAGGGAGGAAATCGACAGGGCATTTCACCTCGCCCTATGGGAACGAATTCTTTCGATGGAACCGGTCCGTTCCCAAAGGACTGAGGACGACTCTTTGTTGGAGCAAGAACTGGAAGAACTGATACAGAAAGAGCATGGTGACATGAAAGGGCAAGGAGTTTCCTCGGCTCAAGTGAAAAGCATGGCCAGTGCCCCCTATCCTGACACAACTCTTTATACGCCGAACGGAACCAAGGTCCAAGACGTTTATGTCCGTCCGGAAGAATATACGGTAGCCGAACAAGAATATTGGGAAGAATATCTGCTGAACCATTATTCTGGTATCACGATTCTTGCCCCAGCAACCTCAACGTACAATTGTCATTATTATGCGTGGTCCGGGAGGGAAAATCATGATGCCTGGCTTGGTTATTCAACGGTAACAGCGGAGGATGTCTATTGGACGGATGGCAGTTACGTTGAAACGTCATCGACGGATGTTGAGGCCACGGTCGCCTCTTATGTAAATGGCAATCATTCCGCACATGTGGTTGACAGTACGACCTTTATCTCAAAATGGGGAGCGGGGCCCTTGGTCAAGCATAACAGATACGTTTCCCCCTACAATGCGAGTTCGTTGAAATATTACAAGACTTGTATGAATATCGGAGGTTCTTTTTCTCTGTCTGTTCCAATCCCCGGCATGTCAACTCCACCAGCGGGCGTGCCTTATTATATTAATAATTTTCCGATAGGGGCACATGCAAATTGGACGATTGAACCGATAAACTATATTGTTTCCGGAGAGGGCTCCCAACAAATCCAAGCAGTTATCTACGAAAGCACTTGGATTGGAGCGACGGTTGTGACCCAACATGGAATAAGCGTTCCGCTGTATCCCCGGTACATACAGATGAACTTTAATCCAGAGTATGTTTATATTTCTGGTTTCCAGTTATTTAACACACTTCCGCCACCTTCTCCAGAGTTATTGAATCCGAATCCGATTTTTTCGGCTACGCTGGGTGTATTGACCAATTATCCAGAAGCCGATTATACCTTCGCCATAACATCCGGATCAACTTCTGGAATGAGGATTGTCTCTTCTGCCTTTCAAGGAGACGCTTCGTTTATTGACAAAGTGGTAAGGGACGTTTTCTTTTATTCGGCGGGAACCTATACAATAAAAGTGACGGGCAGCAATGAATATGGCTCCTATTCCCGAAATGTAACCCTCTATTTTGACGGAACAACGGCACAAATCATCTAATCAACCATGACATTTAAACCCACCTGGGCCCTGGGGCTCATGCTGATCCTGGCCGCAGTTTCCTGCGGAAAGGATGACCCTGCGACCGGCGGAAGCGGCGCCCTTTCTGTGCAGGCTTCCCTGCCCTCCGGCTCCCTGAAGGCCGGATGGACTGCTGCCGACCAGGTCCGCTGCTTCATCACAGCGGACGGGAAGCAGACCACGGTCACCCTGTCCTCCTCCGGCGCGGGGACCGTCACGACACTGACGACGGACAAGGCGGCCGCCGGATCGGAATATCGTTTCTTCTATCCTGCGAACAAGGCCATCCTGGGACTTCCCAGCGCCGTTTTCGGCTCGATTCCGTCCCGTCAGACGGCGGTCGTCGGCGGGGTGGCGGACGATGCCTTCATCGCCGTGGCCTACACCGGCGACCCGAAGCAGACCGTCACGTTCCAGCCGGTGACCTCCTATCTGAAATTCTCCCTGTCCGGCGCCGGAGCGGCTGCCGTGGACCGGATTGAATTCACCGCCACCAATGGGGAAATCCTCGTCGGCGACATCCGGGTCGTGGGCATGGAGGGCGCTTCGATGACCGTCCATTCGGACGGCTCCCGCGGCAAGGTGACGCCGACGTCGACCGTCGTCCTGTCCGGCCCTTTCAGCGCCGGGGCAGACTATTATGTGTCGGTCCTTCCGGGAACGGTCGGCGGCATCGACCTGTCGCTTGTCGATGCGGAGGGCCGCGCCCAGAACTACACGGTGTCCCGGAGCGTGGACCTGGAGCGGGGCCGCGCGGCCGACCTCGGTGCCGTCCCGGTCGGGGCGTTCACCGGCTCCAGCGACTTCGCCCCGCGGTTCCGCTCCACCCGGTCGGGCATCAAGCCGATCGTCTTCGTCTTCATGGCCGACGGATTCACCGAATCGGAGCGGGAGACCTATACGTCTGCCGCGCAGGCTTCCATCGACCACATCTTCTCCGTCCAGCCGTACAAGGGGCTGAAGGAGTATTTCAGCGCCTATGTATGCTGGACCCCGTCGACGGCCTCGGGCCTCGGCGCCCGGTGGGGGACGACCGCCAGTTCCGCTTCGATGATGCAGACCTACGGGCAGGACGGCCGCAACAAGATCTATGACTATGTGGCCGAACGCTGTCCGGAGGTGTTGGAAGGGGCGACGCCGCTGGACAATGTAGGCATTTTCATGCTCTGCAATGCGGACAAGTACATCCGGCCTGTGTGCGATTGGGAGACGTCGGGCCGCTTCGTGACCCCGGTGGGCATCAAGCCCAACACCAGCAGCGGGTATTCACGGTGGTGCTTCGGCGGCTCCTGGAAGAACTACGAGTTCCGTGACGGAGTCCGTCACGACATGACGGCCGAAGAGTTGACGGCCCTGGGCTACACCAGTTCCGGAACCCGCCAGGGCGACTATCGCGACGAATGCCTCCACGAGGGCGCCGGACATGGGTTCGGCCGCCTGATGGATGAATATTGGACGGAGGGTTCGCGTCCTTCCGCCTCCACCCCTTCCGGAATCCAGTACTATTACAACATGACCTTCCCGACCGGCCTGAACGTGTCGGCTTCGGCTACGGATGCTCCGTGGAAGCATCTGGATGCCCTGCGGGATGAACTGGTCGCCAAGGACGCCCGCTACGCCAAGATCGGCACCTACGAGGGCGCTTACGGCTATGAGACGGGAGTCTGGCGGGCAGAGCAGGTGACGGCCATGATGGACAACCGTCCGTACTTCTCGACCTGGCAGCGCGCCTTGATCTACCAGCGCCTGATGCGCTCGTCCGGGGAGGACATCGCTTTCAACGCCGGAAAAACCGAGGATCTGAAGCGATACCTGGACCTCGACCTCCAGTTTGAAGGCGCCTACGACCGCCTCCGTGATCAATAAACCGTTTCGAAATGAAAAGAATGACCCTTCTTCTCTGTGCCTTGCTGGCCGTCCTTTCGTGCCAGAAGGACCCTTCTTCCGGCTCCGGGACCTCTGTCTCCGACTTTTCCATCCGGGCCGCCCTTCCTTCTGGTGGCGGCAAGGCGGTCTGGCATGACGGCGACCAGATGGCCGGTTATTCCATAGCCGACGGGAAGATCCTGTCCACCTTCACTCTGGAGGCACAGGAGAGCGGCGCATCCACGGCATCTTTCAAGGCGGTTTCTTCCTTGAAGACCGGCAGCGAATACCGTTTCATCTATCCCAAGTCGGCTTCTGGACGGGCCATTGCAACGGTGGCCTTTGCAACGGCTCCGGTCGCCCAGACGGCGCTCGCCGACGGGATTGACGACGGCGCCTTCCTGGCCTATGCCCATACGGCCGATGCGGGTGCGCCGGTGTTGTTCACGCCCGTCCTCTCCCGGGTTTCGTTCTCCCTGGCGGGGAGCAGTGCCTCCTCGGTGACGATGGCCACACTGACGGCGACCGGCGGCGAAACGCTGGCCGGTCCGGTCCGGATCCTGGAAAGCGGCGGTTCCCTGTCCGTCGCCGCCGACCCGTTCTCGAGTTCCGTGCCGACGGCCGTCACCCTTTCCGGAGCCTTCGAGGCGGGGAAGGAGTATTCTTTCTCGGTCATCCCCGGCAAGGTGGAGGAACTGGTCCTCACCCTTCGGGATGACGAAGCCCGCGTCTACCAGCAGACCTTTGACGCGCGGACGCTGGAAGTCGGCGCCAAGACATCCCTGGGCACGTTGACCCCTGTCTTCGAGGGTTCCCACGACTGGACCGTCTATCAGCGGGCGACCCGCGAAGGCATCCATCCGCTGGTGCTGGTGTTTACACCGGAAGGCTTTACGGAAAGCCGCCGCGATGAGTATATCGACGCCTGCCGGGCAGCGGCCGACCACATCTTCTCCGTGGAGCCGTTCAAGCATTTCCAGGACTATTTCTCCGTCTACATCGGCTGGGAGGCCGCCAAGGTCCAAGGGGTCGGAAGCCCGTGGAACGTCCCGCTCTACACCGATGCCAACGGCAACAAGTCCTTCAATTCGATGGGCCAGAACGGCCGGGATGTGGTCTATTCCTGGATTGCGGAACGTTGCCCTGAGGTGATGTCCGGGCGGACGTCGCTGAACGATGTGGGCGTAATCATGCTGATCGATACGAAGGACGAGGACGTCGGTGCCGTCTGCGACTGGGATATCTCGGCAGAACAGATGGGCCGCTTCGTCGCGCTGGTCTCCTACGCGCCGGGCAAGGTCTACGGGAGCCAGCCGGCCGGCAAGATTCCGCAGACCTATGGCGCCACCGGTGTCGGCCGGTACGAGGGTGGCGACGGCGGTACGACCGTCACCCTGACCAACGCCGAACTGGAGGAACTGGGGTACAAGACCACCTACGGCTCGACCCGCGCCTACCTGAATGATTACCGGGGAACCATCTTGCATGAGGGCATGGGACATGGATTCACTCACTTGATGGATGAATACTGGATTTACTACAACCCGGGCTATACCTATCCGGACGGGCACTGGTACACGAACCTCACCACGGCGTACCATACCCTGTCCTTCCCTGCCGGCCTGAACCTGTCTCCCTCTTTGTCGGATGCCCCGTGGCGCAACCTCATGTCCATGCGGAGCGAACTGATTGCCAAGGACCAGCGGTATGAGCGGATTTCTGCCTGTCAAGGCGGTCTGGTACAATATATGTGGGGAATCTGGCGGCCGGAGCGGGTGTCCGTGATGATGGACTGCCGTCCCTACTTCTCCACCTGGCAGCGCGCGCTGGTGTACCAGCGGATCATGCGTTCGTCCGGCGAGAATCCCTCCTGCGATGTCCGGAACAACGAGGCGGACCTCCGCGCGTACATGGACATCGACCTGATGATCGGCGGCATCAACGACCCCGTCCGTGACAATTGAAACATAAGACCATGAAAAATCGTATTTTCTTCGCCATCGCGGCCTTGGCCCTCCTTCTCCCGGGAACGAGGCGGCGGTCGTGAATCCGCTGGAGGGAACCGGTTATCGCCGGTAGTCATGCAGCCTCTTTCCGGTTGACAAATCCACATGCATTGGCGAGAACAACAAACCAGATTCTATGTTCAGAAAAGTATTGATTGCAAGGATTCTGTTTTTGACGATTGCGTCTTTTTCATGTACGGTCGCCGGTCATGCCCGGCAGCCAGGCCGGATCAAAGTGTCGTGCATAGGAGACAGTATCACCTACGGGATGAACCTTGAGGACAGGGAGAGGGACAGTTACCCTTCCAGGCTTCAGGCTCTCCTGGGAGATGACTACGAGGTTGAAAACTTCGGCAAGTCAGGGACAACCCTGCTTCGCCATGGTCACAGACCCTACTTCGAGCAGGAAGAAATGCACAAGGCTCTGGATTTCGCCGGTGACATAGTTGTCATACACCTGGGGATCAATGACACGGACCCACGCAACTGGCCGTTCTTTCAGGAAGAGTTTGTCGGTGATTATCTTGCCTTGATCGATACGCTCAGGTGTGTAAATCCCGCAGCGCGTTTTTACGTATGTCGGATGACCCCTATCGGGAACGGTCATCCACGTTTCATTTCTGGAACGAAAGTTTGGCACACGCAGATTCAGCGTGCGATTGAAACGGTTGCGGCAGTTTCCGGAGCCACTCTCGTAGATCTTTACGAGCCCCTCCACAATTATCCGTGGCTGCTTCCCGACAATGTACATCCCTCGGCTGAAGGAGCGATGATGATCGCCACCAAGGTCTATCAGTCCATAACGGGAGATTTTGGGGGCCTGGACATGTCCCCGCTCTACTCCGACAACATGGTTCTTCCGCGCGACAGGGAATTTACCATCCATGGGATGTCGAATCCCGGTGAAGAGGTTATCGTATACGTATGTGGAAGGCAGTTCAAAGGCCGGACCGGAGACAACGGGCGATGGAGTATCGTCATGGGACCATTCCCGGCTTCGCAAGGCAAATCCATGTCTGTCAGGACGAAGAACCGGAAACTCGACTTCAAGGACGTGGCTTTTGGAGAAATATGGCTGTGCAGCGGACAATCCAACATGGAATTTGAGCAGGGCTTCTGCTCCACTGCAGGCGACAGCGACAAGTCTGCCGATTCCGGGCTCCGCCTCTTTGACATGAAGTGCAGATGGCGCACTGATGATGTGCAATGGCCCGTAGCGGCGCTGGATTCGGTCGCTCACTTGCAGTACATGCGCCCGGCTGCCTGGAGGGAGGCCGTGCCGGAGACGGTAAGGCGCTTTTCTGCGGTCGGTTATTATTTCGGCCGGGCTTTGAGAGACTCGCTGGGCGTTCCCGTTGGATTGATCTGCAATGCTGTGGGAGGCTCTACTGCTGAAAGTTGGATTTCAAGGGAAATCCTGGAAAACGAGTTTCCTGCCATCCTTGACAACTGGCTTGACAATGATTTGGTGATGTCATGGGCCCGGTCGAGGGCCAGGAAGAACCTGTCTGCTTCGGGCACTCATAGAAGGCATCCTTATGAGCCGAGTTACCTCCACGAGGCCGCTATCATTCCCCTAGAGGATTTTCCTGTAAACGGCGTGATATGGTATCAATGAGAATCTAACGCGGACAGGATTGAAGTCCACGAGAAGTTGTTCCCTCTGCTTGTGGATTCATTCAGGGAGGCTTTCGGTCCCGTCAGTTTCCACTTTGCCCAACTATCGTCGCTCGACAGGAAGAGTTGGCCGCTCATGCGGGATTCGCAACGGAGGTTACTGGGATGCCGGGACCGTCTTACCATGACTGTCACATCCGACCTGGGCGACTCCCTTGATGTCCATTACAAGAACAAGAGACCTGTCGGGGAAAGGTTCGCCTTGGCTGCCCTGGCAAAGGACTACGGGCGTGAGGACCTTGAGTATTCCGGGCCATTGGCTGACAGGGCCTTCCTTGAATCTCCTTCGTTGTTGAGAATCACTTTTACACATTCCGCCGGACTAAAAGCAGCCCCGAACACCGGCAACAGAATCTCCGGATTCGAAGTTCTCGACATGGCGACCGGATTGTTTACGGAAGTGGACGCCTGGGCGGACGGAGAAAGCGTTATAGCCGATGTCTCTACCATTTCCCGGCCCACCGCCGTGCGCTACGGTTGGAAACCTTTTTCGCGGGCAAACCTTGTTAACGATGCGGACCTGCCGGCATCTACATTCCGTGTGGATATCGGGTGTCCGCCGCCAAGAACGCCCTCGGGCAGGACTCCTTTATGAGGGTTCCCAGGCACACATGACCTTCCAAGCCGTTAAATTCCTTGACATACAATGAATACAAAAATACAAAAAATCTATCCCTGGATCGTGGTGGGCCTCCTTTCCATGGTGGCGTTCCTGAACTATCTGGACCGGCAGATGCTGTCGACGATGCAGGCGGCCATCGGTGTGGACATCGCCGAACTCCAGCAGGCGCAGAATTTCGGGCGCCTGATGGCCATCTTCCTGTGGGTCTATGCCGTCGTGAGCCCGTTCGCGGGCAGTGTCGCCGACCGGCTGAACCGGAAATGGCTGATTGTCGGGTCGCTCGGTGTGTGGTCGCTGGTGATGCTCCTGATGGGGCATTGCCACTCCTTCACACAGATGTACTGGCTGCGCGGCCTCATGGGGGTGAGCGAGGCGCTGTACATTCCCTCCGCCTTGTCGCTCATCGCCGACTACCATGCGGGGAAGAGCCGTTCCCTGGCGGTGGGGCTCCACATGACCGGCCTCTACCTGGGGCAGGCGGTCGGGGGGTTCGGCGCCATCTTCGCTTCGGCCCTGTCGTGGCGGATGACCTTCCACTGGTTCGGCATCATCGGCGTGGCCTATGCTTTCGTCCTGATGCTCTGCCTGCGGGAGAAGCGCGCTGATTCCGGGCTTGTCTCTCCGGACAGGACCGGCGAAGCCACGGCCGGAGCCGGGAAATCCCCCGGTCTCCTGCGCTCCTTCGGCCTCATCTTCTCCAATGTCGCTTTCTGGGTCATCCTGTTCTTCTTTGCCTCCACCTCCCTTCCGGGCTGGGCGACAAAGAACTGGCTGCCGACCCTGTTCGCCCAGCATATCGGCGGCGGCATGAATGTAGCGGGCCCGGTTGCGACGATAACCATCGCTTTCGCGTCGTTCGTCGGCGTAATGATCGGCGGTCCGCTCTCCGACCGGTGGGTGAAACGCAATCTGCGTGGCCGCATCTATACCAGCGCCATCGGCCTCGGTATGATGATTCCGGCCTTGGTGCTGATGGGGCTCGGCCACGGCGTGGCGGCGGCCGTCGCCTCCGGTCTGCTCTTCGGCCTGGGCTACGGCATGTTCGACACCAACAACATGCCCATCCTCTGTCAGTTCGTGCCGTCCCGGCTGCGGGCTACCGCCTACGGGCTGATGAACATGGTCGGCGTGGCGATGGGCGCCCTCTGCACCCAACTGCTCGGGCGCATCCCGAATCTCGGCCTGTCGTTCGCCCTCCTCGGCGGCATCACCGCCCTCGCCCTGGTCCTCCAACTCACCATCCTCCGCCCCACGACCGACGACATGCACTGACCCTCTCTGGCCCCGCTGGTAAGATTCTTTGAACCCCTGCCTTGCGGATATCAAGGCCTGTATTCCCGGTCGAGAGGTCGGGAGCCCGCCCTTCTCGCTTTGTTCGGACTACGCTTCCGTCGACCCCAGTTGCCGCTTGATGAGTATCCGTTTCAAGTCGGGACCGTATGCATATTCCCCGACGTCGAGGGTGTCCAGCAGGTAGAGGTCGCGCCCCTTGAAGAGGGTGGTTTCTTCGGCCTGGGACCGGATGGCACGCACCTTGTCCAGCGATTCTTTCGGGACGATCAGGTGGCAGGGGATGATGTATGCGACCGGGTTGACGGCCACGGCATGGGCGACGGCCCGGACGCCGGACGGATTGCCGCATTGTACGGCGAGTTCCGTGTAGCTGTACAGGTTCGGCGTCAGCCTGTACAGGGTCTCCCACACGTGTCGCTGGAATTTCGTGCCGAAAAGGCGCAGGTCCTCCCAGCGGAGCGTCCCGGCGAGCACAACCAGCTCGTCGGTCGAGACTTTCCGGGTCGTCACCCGATCTACCGACCGGGGCGGAAATGTGGCCACCAGGGCGGCAATCCGGGCAAAGTGCCCGTAATCAGCAGAAACCGATGCGACCTGGCCGTCGATCTCCGTGACAATCCATTGCGTATCCATAGCAGAGCAGGTTTTCCGCAAGATACGAAAAAAAACAGAAACGTGAGAGATAAACTCCGAAAAATCAACAGATTATAAAGATTCCTCTCCGCGATTTGCAGAGAGGAAAACAGATAAGTATATGAAGGTCAATTACTTGCCGCTTACCTTCTGGCCGATGTAGTAGCATGCGGCGGCGACGGCCATGCCGTTGATGGCCGGGAAGCCCCAGTGCACCAGGTTGGCGACAACAGCACCCGCGACTACGCCGGCGACGGCCCACCAGTCGACCTTCTTCTCGGGGAGCGTCCCGTCAAGGTAGGCGGAACGGTGGGTGAAGTAGCTGATGATGAGGATGATGCCGACCGGTGGCAGGGTGCAGTTCAGCACGTTGAGCCAGCCGCAGAAGTTCCAGTAGAGCCAGACGGCCGTGACCGTTCCGATGACGCCGGAGATAAGGACCATCGCCTTCTTTGAGATGCCGAAGATGTTGGACAGGCCGAGGCCGGCGGTGTAGAGGGCGTTGTCGTTGGTGGTCCAGATGTTCAGGCCGAGGACCAGGACGGCGAGGTAGAAGAGGTTGAGGTTGAGCATGACCTCGAAGATGTCGTTCCCGCCCACATAGATGCTGGAGACGGCACCGAAGCAGAACATCAGGCTGTTGCCGATGAAGAAGGCGATGATGGTGGTGACAAGGCCGATGCGTCCGCTCTTGGCGAACCGGGTGAAGTTCGGCGTCGCCGTACCGCCCGAGACGAAGCTGCCGACCACGAGGCCTGCTCCAGCGATGACCCCGAGGTTCTTCGCGCCGATGGAGAACTGCTGCACCAGACCCGCATCCCCGCGGTGGATGGCCATCACCATGGCGACGGTGCCGAGGATGGCGACTGCCGGGACGGCGATGTAGCTCACGATGGTCAGGCTCTTGATGCCGAAATAGGCGCTGGCCGTCATCAGGACACCGGCGATGCCGACCAGGAGATAGCCCTGCCACGGCATGTGGTCCGGCGTGACGTCGAGGCCCATGAGTTCCTTGGCGACCGGGATGGCGAACATGGCGAGGCCGACCCCGAACCAGCCGATCTGGGTGAAGCTGATCATGGCGCTGGGAAGGTAGCTGCCACGGGTGCCGAAACTCCGGCGGGCGAGCAGGTCGAGGGAGAGACCGCTCTCGGCGCCGATATAGCCGAGGGCTCCGGTGTAGGCTGCCAGGATCAGGCCGCCGACGAGGAGCGCCCAGACGAACCCCCACCAGTCGAGACCGGCGGCGAGCTGCTGCCCGACCCACATGCTGGCGGAGAAGAAGGTGAAGCCGAGCATGACCATGAACATGCTCGTGGTGGATTTGCGCCCGGCGCGGTCGACCGGTACCGTCGTGTAATCGACATCGGTTTTGATTTTGCCCATATTTGTCAAGTTTTAAATGTAATGGCTGTCCAAGTCTCTGATAGAGCGGATCCGGCGCTCTGCCACCGCTTCCAGGTCGATGCTCCCGGCACGCCTGATAAGTGCCTGTTCTGCTGCCCAAAGGTCCCGGAGTCCGTCTGCGGGAAGTTCCTGGAAATGGGTGATGCCGAGCCATTCTTCAAAGTCGACGGGCCCTTCGTAGCCGAGTTTCTCCCGCACGAGGGCGGCCGGGTCGATGCGGTCGGCCCGTTCCAGGATCCCTTCCCAGTATTCGAGCACTTCGGCGAAATGGACCGGAATCTCGTAGCGTCGGGCTCCGCCGTCATAAATGATACACTTCTCCAGCAGGGCATCCGGGTGGTTGAGAATATAGCGGCGGAAGTCCGGCGAGACGGCCCCGCCTTTCCAGCCGAAGTCGATGTCACGGACCTGGATGCCGTTCACACCGGCGTCTTCGTAGACGGTGAAGATGCCCTCGTAGAAGAAGCAGTCGAAGCCTTCGAAGCCCGGGAACAGCTCCCGGAGCCGGGCGGTCATCTCTTCCATCAGCTGGAAGGCCCGGGTGCCGCCGATGGTGAAGAACACGATGCGCCGGATGCTGCCGCCTCCCCGGTGGAACTCTTCCACGACATGGTCCAGGCAGAGGCGCAGGGTGTCGCCGGTCGCGAAGATGTCTCCGATGGCGAGGATGCGTCCCGGGGTGGGACGGAGTTTGTCATACTTGATGTCGAGGCCGGTGATGACATGGTCCCGGATGATGCGCTCGCAGGAGACGAAGTGCATGTCCCGCACGCGGATGCCGGTCCGGTGGCAAGCCTCTTCCAAGGGGTAGTTGAGCCCGCCCCGCAGGATGGTCAGGATATCGAAATCGCCGCTCATTCCGGACGACAACAGGAAACGGAGAGCGGCGACAGTTTCATCGAGGAGGGCGAGATAGCAGGGAAAGCCGATGACTTCAGGAAAGGCGAGAAGAGGACGGCTCCCGGGCCCGCTGAGAATGAAATACCGGTTCTGGAACTGCGGTGCATGCAGTCCGTAGATGCTTGTTTCTTCCTGCAAGCCGACATACTGCAGGCTTGCTCCTTGCAAGAGGCTGGACATGAAAAATCCCGATTAGATGTAACCGGGATGCAAAGATAGGGATTTTTTTCTCCTGTCGCAAGAGGTAGGAAGGAAAAAAATCCAGGTCCTTCCTGAGGGTCAGTCCAAGATGTGCTGCCGGTCGAGGAAGCGGTAGGAAGCCGCTTCGGCAAGGTGCGGAGGGGTGATGGCGGGATCGTCGGCAAGGTCGGCGATGGTGCGCGCAATCTTGATGATGCGGGTGTAGGCGCGGGCGGAGAGGCCGAGACGGTCGATGATGCGCTGGATGAGGTCTTTGCAGTCGTCGGTCAGCGGGCAGAAGTGCTCCAGTTCGCGGGATGACATCTCGGCGTTGGTGAAGATGCCGGATCCTGCAAGGCGGGCGCGCTGGATGTCCCGCGCCCGGAGGACACGAGCTGCGATGGCGGCGGACGGTTCACCCTTGAGCCCCTGGACCAGCTGTGCGGTGGCAACCGGGTGGACCCAGAGCTGGATGTCGATCCGGTCCATGATGGGACCGGAGAGTTTGGCCAGGTAACCGGCCCGGGCCCCCGGTGTGCAGGTGCAACGGTCATCCTCTCCGTAGTAGCCGCAGGGACAGGGGTTGGAGGCGGCGACCAGCATGAACGAAGCCGGGTAGACAATCTTCGCCTTGAGGCGGGAGATGGTCACACGGCGGTCCTCCAATGGGCCCCGGAGTGCTTCAAGAGTGCTTTTCGGCGCCTCGCAGAACTCGTCCAGGAACAAGACGCCATGGGTGGCGAGCGACACTTCGCCCGGCATGATGTTCTCTCCGCTGCCCCCGCCGAGGATGGCCGGCTTGGAGGCAGAGATGTGGGGCGCCCGGAACGGCCGGGTCCGGATGAGCCCGCAGGGACCGTTGTCCAGCCCTGCGACTGAATAGATCTTGGACGTGACGGCCGATTCCTCCAGGCTCATCGGCGGGAGGATGCCTGCGAGAGCCTTTGCCATCGAACTCTTTCCCGACCCGGGTGCTCCGAGCAATATGACATTATGTCCGCCCGCCGCCGCGATTTCCAGGCCCCGTTTCGCCCCTTCCTGCCCGATGATGTCGGCGAAGTCCATGCCGTTCCGTTCCCCCGGCTGTCCGTGGCTGGCGGCCGCGTGGTACTCGTCCGTGTTCCAGATCAGCAGGTCCGACGGGTCTTCCCGTTCCTCCAGGATACGGAAAACCTCTTCCAGGGTATGGACACCGAATATTTCCGCCTCGTGATAATCCGCTGCGTCCAAAGCCGAACGGGCAGGGAGGATACACCCGCGAAGCCCGCTTTTCAGGGCCAGTTCGACCATCGGCAGCGTCCCCGGGACATACCGGATGCTGCCGTCCAGGCCGAGCTCCCCCATGATGAGGTACTTCTCCAGCCCCGGCAGCGACCGCTGTTCCGAGCCTGCGATGATGCCGAGGGCGATGGGAAGGTCGTAGCCGCTGCCCTGCTTGTGCAGGTCGGCCGGGGCCAGGTTGATGACAATCTTCTTGCCGGGAATCCGGAACCCGTTGGCCTGCAGGGCCGTGATGGTCCGCAACAGGCTTTCCTTGACGGCGGCGTCCGCCAGCCCCACCAGGTGGATGCCGATGCCGAGGGTGATGTCCACCTCCACCGTGACCGGCACCGCCTCGATGCCGATGCATTTTGCACCATGTACATAAACCAGCATACGCGTCTGTTTTTGGCGCGAACATAGGCACAAAACGGGAGACGCAGGACAAAAAAGATAAAAATGTGGCGGAATTCTTTTTTACGATGTGCGTGAAACAACATCGGAATCGGCCTCCGGCAGGCCTGCAGGGCCTATGCGCGGAAAAGTCCGAAAAGGGCGGAACCGCTGCCTGACATAGCGGCATACAGGGCGCCTTGCCGGTAGATAGACTCCTTGATGCGGCCGAGTTCCGGGTATTTCGCGAAGACGGTGGTCTCGAAATCGTTATGGAGGTCGTCCCGCCAGGTCGCAGGCTCTTGGGCGAGGACGTCGCGCAGCGGCTTTGCAGGGAGATGCGGAACGATGCCGCGGTAGGCATCGGCGGTGGATACGCTGATGCCCTCGGGGACGACGACCTCGATCCGGAGCCGGTCCAGGGACGGCAGTTCGAACGGCTCCAGAACCTCGCCCCGCCCGGTCCCGAACATCGGGCGGTCATACAGGAAGCAGGCACAGTCGCTTCCCAGCCGGGCGGCATAGCCGGCCAGGGCCTCGTCCGTCAGACCGAGACCGGCCAGGGCGTCGATAAGCCGGAGCGCGGCGGCGGCATCGGAAGACCCGCCCCCGAGACCGGCCCCCACCGGCGCGGTCTTTTCCAGGAACACCTTCATCGGCGGCAAGCCGAAATCGGTGTCGAGCAGGCGGTAGGCCCGGGCCGTCAGGTCGTCGAGCGGGTCCCAGCCGATGCCCTCCTTCCGGGCGAGGGTCATCATCAACTTCCCGTCCGGGGAGATGGCCTGCTCCCGCTGGGCGGGGCTGTAGGCCTCCTGGAGATGGGCCGAGGTCCGGCTGTAATCGTCGCCGGCGATGATTTCCAGGGTGTCATGGAGCCCGGCGAACGGAACAAAGAGGGTCTCCAGGTCATGGTAGCCGTCTTCCCGTCGGCGCAGGACATGGAGCCCGAAGTTCAACTTGACATGCGGAGTTGCAATCATGCCGCAAAGGTAATAAAAATAGGAGAAGGAACCCCCGTCTTGTCTACGTTTTGACCGTATTCATGGATGGTAAGGCATCTGGAAAAGACTTCCTGCCACGTTGGGGGGGAGTCCTTTCCGTGGACAGGATGAAAGGAAGTCCGGCAATACCAGACTTGATGTAGGCCACTGATGGTTCTGGGACCCGTTACAATTCCACCCGCAGGACCAGGCCGACGGACCATTCCAGGGCATGGTGGTCCTCGTACCCGGAACCGTTCTCATGCTTTCCCGGATAGAAGACCCGGCTCCCGTCGAAGACGGCGCCCACCCGGAGCGGGACCCGCCCCGCCGCCAGGAACCGGTAGCCCGGTTCGAAGCCGAAACGCGGTCCCGGCTGGTTCTCCAGGTCCGACAGGCCCAACTTGTATTCGAAATACACCGACTTCGGCCCGGCGGAGAAGTCGTGGGTATGGGTGAGGTACACGCTGAGCAGCGGCACCTCCGAGGCCCGGTGGTCGACCGCGTTGCGGCGGTTGTGGGTATAGCCGCAGTCCCCCTGGAGCGTGATGCCGAAGAGGTTCTTCCCGTCGATCCGGTAACCGAGCCCGATCTCGGGCGACACCTCCTGGTATCCCACCGGGTCCGTGAACTTCCATCCGAGACCGAAGCGGTATTGGATGCCCGGTTCCAGGGCCTTTTCCGTCTGCGCTCCGGCGGCTATCGCCGCCAGCAGGAGCGCCATTGTCAAAGCAATCTTTTTCATGCCATTGAATTAGTGAAACTTATGATCCGGATTCGGAAATCAGCAGCCTTGCTCCGTGATTCGGGAAGGCAAGCGTCTGCTCCGGATTGTCAAAATAATACAGCGAAACACTCCCGCAATCATCATCACCATTACCGATCTTGAAGGTAACGGATACCGTCGGGCCAGCCGAAATGTCCAATTTGCCCACCTCCAATTTGATGGGGACCGAGAAAGAGACGGTCACGTTCTGCGTTGCATCGCTCTCATACAGGGCAAGATCGATCCGGGAGAGCCATTCGTTTTTCAGGGCACCATACACCCAACTGTAAATATCCTTGTTGGTAAAACTCTCTTCTTTGTCCTTATATCCGCCGGAGAAATACATCCAGACTGTATTGATGACGGCAGCGTTCCCGGCCGGATCAAGGCCGAGCACCTTCATGTAGAACTCGGGAGCCCCCTGCGCCCAGCCATCCATATTGTGCCCGATGTTCAGTTTCCGGGCATAGGTATGCGACGTGTAGTTGGTGTTCCGGAACGGAGGATAGATAACTGCCTCCTTCGTGTCAGACTGGCTTAACGCATTACTCCTGTAGGCAATATACTCGTGCCGTAATCCGCGGTTGGAGGGAACCTTGTACCAATAGGAGTTCCATGTCGCCGCCCGGTAGATTTCCGAATATCCGGAACTGGAGGGGCCTTTTTCCTCGATGACCAGATCGGAGGAAGCGTCCCCTCCCGTCCAGGAAAAGCGTAGCGAGGTACCGCTGGGCGCTACACCGAAGGACGTCAGGGCTGACAAACGGGCCGGGGACTGGGCCGTCACAATAGCGGACGGCCCCGAATAATAGTAGACCAAGCCGTTGGACGTCAATTCATAGTTAGCGGCAATGACATAGTATTGATAATAGGTTTCCGCTGCAATCGCAGTATCTTCAAAGGATTGATTGGCGCTTCCACTCGATATGCCGATTTGCTGGAACTGGGTTTCGCCAAGGGCTTTTCGCCAGATGAAGTACACCATCGCTCCCGGATGGGTCCAGGTCAGCAGGATCGATTCCTGCGCACAGACGGCGGACAGATTCTGTGGAACCGCCGGATGCTGGTCAACCTCTTCCTCGGTCTCTTCCAGAAGGGACATCCTTTCGTTATGTGACAATACGATCACCGGGACATTCGGAGCCTGGATAGCATCCACTTCGACATATTGTCCCTCTGCATCATATCCAGGAAGAGTCTCTGTCTCAAACTCTTTGTAATCTTCCGGGAGAAAGACGACAACGGGCGTATAGGATTCCGGATCCCACGCCCCCGCATGGATCGGAACGGCGACTTGGAGGTCGGGATACTGCTCCTGCAGGGAGGCAAGCAGGTCTTCTCCCGACTTGGTTTTCGGCAGATACATGCCGACCATTTCCCCAAATGTCATTTCTGTCAATCCGGAACGGGTCCGGACTTCCCCGTTGGAGACAGAGACAGGTTTGTCCATAGCCTTGGAAATCAGAAAATCATAGTCGCCATCGAAGCAAAGGAGACTTTCACTGTGGATGAATTGCCGCATGCCCGGATTGTTCCGGACAGCCTGGCTGACAGCCTTTGCCAGCATGTTCAATCCAGCATCATGAGGACAAGTGAAAGTCGGTTCTTCCGTCCGTACGATGGTGGCGACCGGGGTGGACTCTTCGGTGACATCCTGCTCCTTCGAGCAACTGGACAAAGCCAAAGAGGCGGCAAGCGAAACCAAGAGCATGTATTTTGTATTCATGGCAAGTCCTCCGTCCTTTAAAGTTCAAATTCGCCATAATACGTCACGCCGCTCTCCAGCGTGAAGGTGACGGTCCAGAGACCGGAAGTGCCGCTGATGGGGATGAGGATAGCGCCCGGGGAGTCGAAAGAGCCGGAGGCCTCCTCGCCTTCTATGCTGTTTTCAAGGATGTAGTCAATCTCGCCGACATCGCGCTTGGCAGAAACCGTCAGGACACCCAGGTCCGTATCCAGCCAGACTTCAAACACACGGGTGGCAGGGGCGTGGGGACGATGGGTGTGTGTCGCGGGTTCTTCAGAGTGAACGGGGATTGATACAACTTCTTCTTTCCGCGTCGAGAAAGAAGAGGCCAGACAGGTCGTAGCCACCAGCAGGCCGGACATGATGGGGAAAATGGATTTGAACATGGTTAGATGAATTTTAAAAACGGTGCAAAGGTACGTCTTTCCTATGTATCGTCCCAAAATCCGATATAACACATGATAATTGAACGTATTGGTTTATAGCAATTTACACGGTCACTAACCTAACATGGCTGAAAATCGGGGAAATCAGCCCAGTTTTTCCACCAGGACCGGGCCCAGGTCGGACGCCAGCGAGGTGAAAAGTTGCTTATAACGGGTTTTCCGCATCCGCACGGCGGGATCCGACATCCGGAGCAGGTAGCAGATGCTCTTGACCGGGAACCCGGAGAAGAACAAGGTGAGCAACTTGAAATCCGTTTCGTCCATGCGGGGAAAGGCCTGGCGGACCCGGGTCATCAGGCCGTTGTCTGAAAGGTCCAGCGCCTGCTCCAGGGCGGGGATGAAGGCCTGGTCGTTGCGCAGGGCGCCGACCTGTTTCCGGAACGCGTTGATGATTTCGTCCTGGCTCTCCCAACCGATTCGGTCCTTCCGTTTTTTCACTTGTTCATCATCCCACGAGAAATAGGCCGTTGACAGTTGCTGCAGCGACTGGATTTTGTCCTTGATGAACTGGTCCATGACCTCTGCCACTGCCGTGTCCTTCGCCCGCTGCGCTTCCATGCTGGCGTAGACTTCCTGGACGGCGGCCATGTCTTCGAGGCTCTTGCGCTTCCTTTTGCGGAGCAGGACCGCCAGCCACAGGATGACCGTGGTCAGGACGCCTCCCGCCAGGATGGACAGGTACAGGTGCGACCGTGCCTTTTCCCGCTCCAGCAGAAGACCGTCCTGGTAGTAGGTCTCCATCGAATGCGAAACGGATTGTTCGAGTTGCCGGGTGATGATCCGGTTCTGGATCTTCACCGCCTCCAGCAGGGCGACATACGCGGCGGACGTATCCCTTCGCAAATCATATACATCTTGGGCAATATCGTAGAATATAGCGCTGTCCACCGCGCTCCGGGCCATGCTCTTCTCCATCTCGAGATATTCCTCCGCCCGCTTCCGGTTCCCTTCCACTTCGTTGATGATGGCCAGGTGACCGTAATTCTGGGCCGTCAGCGCAATGGCCTGCCGCCCGACCACAGCCTCCATACAGGTTGCCGCCCGCTTGTAATCCGGCACCTTCCGGAGCAGCAGCGACCGGGCCAGGGTCCGGGCGGCCTCGGAATACAGGATGTCATCTTCCGGATGGTCATCCATGATTCCCTGCAACAGTTCATCTGCCTCGTCATTCCGATGATGGGCCATGAGCCGGTTGGCGATTTCCAATTTGGAGTATTCGATGTAGATCCGCTCTCCCGACCGTTCGAAGGCCTGCAGGGCCTTCTCGGCATATTCCAAGGCCCGGACGTGGTCATAATTGGCCGAGAAGATATCGTTGAGATGCCAGCATATCAGGCCCAGGTGATGCTCATCCCCCGTCTTTTCGGCAAGGGCCTCCGCCTCGCGCAGTTCCCGTGCGGCTTCGAGGTAGCGGCCCGCGTTCTGATGGACGACGGCCAGGTAGTATCCGGACCGGAGGCGCTGCGCCCGGTTCCCCCGGTGGCGATAGAAATCATACGCCGTCCGGACCAGCGAATCTTCCTGGACCCCGATATAGCATTTGTCCTGCGCCATGGTCATGAGCAGGGCGTAGCGGGCGCGGGATGCCCTCCCGTGAAGTTGCTCCCTGGGAACTTGCTGCATGAGCGCCAGCGCGCTGTCCGGGGATTCGGACATGAGACTTTCTGCCGTATCCATCAGCCGGACGGCCTCATGGTGGCCCGAGCAGGAAAGCAGCAGGAGGGACAACAGGACGGGTAGTGATAAGAAACGCCTCATCTCTTTGCTTTTGAGAGGGCAAAGATACGGTTTTTTCTGAAAAAGGCTGCCAGAGATTCATGAAGTGTGTTTTTAAAATTCATCAATAGTTCATCATCCGGCAGCCCGTCGCGACTTCGACGGATACGAAAAGAGCATGGGAGTCTGTCATATTCTGCTTGAGGTCTTGGCATACCCGGGGTCAGCATATCACAGGATTTCCCATGCCCTATCCGCACGGGAAATCCTATTACCGGGACGCTACCCCTGAAAACTGCCAAGTTCCAAGCAATGTCCGTCGAATAGGATCTCTCTATAGAAATCTGTTCTTCTCTCTATAAATATGTCCGACAAAGATAGCACAATTTCTGTTTCTCTGCAAGGTGTACCCGCAGAAAAACCGCCGGGGAACCCATCGCCTGCGTGCGCAGCCCCTCGACAACCCTGTTCCATACCGGGCACTATGCCCCTGCCGGGAGACCCCTTTTTCAGGGAGAGGGCAGGTTACTGCACGCTGACGGAGGTGAAGTAGCCGTTGAAGGGGAAGTCGGTGGCGGTGGCGTCGATGATGAGGCGGTTGACGGTGCCGCCGCAGCCGGTGAGGGCGGCGTACAGCACGCCCTCATGCAGGAGGGCACAACGGCCGGACAGGAGGGTGTAGTCTCCGTCCGGCAGTTCTCCGGGCTGGGGTGGAGCGTCCTTGCGGAGAGCGGTCACCCGGCCTTGCCCGGTCCCGGTGAGCCAGGCCAGATGTCCGTCGGCGCTGAGGAGGCTGACGACGGACACCCCGGGAGCGGAGGTCTTGAGGGAGGTTCCCTTCTCGTCGAGGACGAAATAGCGGTACGCCCAGGAAGGACCGCTGGTGTAGCCCTTGACCAGCATTCCGTCGCTCCACGGCATCAGGCGGCACAGATGCGGGTGCTCCTGGGCGCCGAGCGGGAGGCTGTAGATGTCCTTGCCTTTGACGAGGCTGAGCGTGTTTCCGGCGGAGGTCCGCATCTCGACCCGCCAGAGGGTCCCTTGGAGGACGCGGATATCGAACAGTTCATAGAATGTCCCGGCCTGGACGGTCGCGATCCGGGTCGCCCCCTGCATGATTCGGTATTCCCGCCGCGAGGTGCCGCCGGTATTGACGGGAACGGAATAGCTGTAGCAGACTTCTCCCCCATCCAGGGTCAGCGCCCCGCCCGGCCAACCCTCCGCATCGGGGTCCCCAAGCACGGTACCGGCGGCATCCCGGAAGATCTCCTGCCCGTCGATCCGGTAGCAGAGCCCTGCACCGTCCCGGTCCTGCCCGAGGGTGTGGACCTGGCCGTCCACTACGAGAAATCCCCGCAAGGCTTCCCTTCCCGGGTAGCGGAACAGTTCCTCTCCGTCCCGACTGACAACGGTCTCCCGGTCGGTGGACCAGTCTTGGTAAAGATGGCCGCCGACCATCCTGTGCATGTCGGGCTCGATGCTCTCCCCGGCCGGGAAACTGCGGATGCGCATGCCGTCACGATAGATGTCGATGAAGGCCATGCGTTCCGTCCGGCAGGTATCCCGTTCCCAGTCATATCCGTCGGCAAAACGCACGGCCGTCAGATAGACTCCGGTCCGCCCCGGTTCGTGGCGGGTCGTGTCGGCTTCCGGCGGCCGGACCGAGGTGGGCGGCATCCGCTCGCTCCGGGGAATGCCCGGCAGGAGCGGTTCCCTCGCGCATCCGGCAAGGAAGAGGCCGGTCAGAAAGAGAAGTTGTCGCTTCATGGCATTTTTTCGGCCAAGGTAGCGACAACCATGGAAAAACACCACAGGTTGTTGATAACTTGTGTTGTTTCACTATATAAATTAATGTTTCCTACGGCCGGAGCGTGAACCGGACGCCGATTTCGAAGTCGAACCGCAACGGCTGGATGGTGCGGATGGACCGCGGCTGCCCGGTGTCGAAATAGTAGCGGAGGCTCGGATCAAAGTAGATGCCGAGGTACGGCGTGAGCCGGAATTCAGTACCGATACCCAGGCCCAGGGAGGTCTGTAGGCCTTCAACCTGTTCATGGTAGTGGATATCTCCGTCCGCTCCATGGATCAGATAGTGGTTGTCGATCAGGCGCTCGAAAGTCCCCCCGGCGAAAACATGGGCGTCCCACTGTCCCGTATTGATGAAATGGTAATAGACGTTGAGCGGGATGCCGAGGTAATGCTGCAGGTTGTCGATGTCGGTGTTGGGTTCGAAACGGGTCCTCCGTCCTTTCTCGACCTCCGAATAGGTCCCGACGAAGGAGCGGCTCAGGTTGGTGTAGGTCAGTCCGGTGCCGATGCCCCAGCGGGTGGTGAAATCGTACCGGATTCCGAGTCCGACCGAGATGGGGAGACCGAAACTGAATTCCGGATTCTCCCGGATGCCGGTTCCATCCTCGGCGGCAGGCATGAGGAACGACGGCGCCTTGCGCCTTGCCGTCGTGGGGGTCTCCGGCCGGTTGTTGCCCTGGAGATTACCGTTGATGGCGAAGGAGAGACTGCCGTTCCGGATGGCACGGCGTTCCTGGAAAGCCAGCTGGTTGAAGGCTTCTTCGTCACCGGTAACCCTCTCCCGTGCCTGAGGTTCCGCCGATACCGTAGGAGCTGCGACCTCCTCCGGCACGATTTCTTCCTGCAGGAGAGGCGGGTCTCCTTCCGGGCGTTCCACGACGGGGAGGGGCTCCGGCACATAGGCGGTCCGGCCTTCCAGCCGGGAGACCTGCTCTTCGATCGGGGCGACGGCCGTCTCTTCCGCAGCCGGAGCATTTTCCGGCGCTTCGGCTACGGTGAGGGCGGTTGTGGGTTGTATGATAGGTTGGTTAGAATCAGCGGCTTCCGGATGGATCAGGATGACGGCGGCGGCAACAGCAGCGGCCACGGCCGTTCCGGCAAGTCCTCTCCACATCCAGAGAGGCACCACGCGCTTGCGGGGAGCCCTGTCCAGACCGGTGGAAATCCCTTCCCACACTTTCGGGGAAACGGTTTCCTCCGCATCCTGCATCAGGTTTCTGATCGATATGTCGAATTCGTTCTCTTTCATCGTTGGTTCTGTTGCCTTATCAACTCCTGCAACCTCATCCTCGCCCGTTGGAGCTTGGAACGGGACGTGGCTTCCGTGAATCCCAGCATGTCCGCAATCTCTTTGTGGGAATAGCCTTCGACCACGTGCAGGTTGAAGACGGTCCGGGCATCGGGCGGAAGGCTGGCGATAAGTTGCGTCAGTTCCTTGTATCCGAGGTTCTGCACCGGCGTGGCCGCTTCGCTGGAAAGCCCCCTCGCCTCGCTGATGTCGTCGCTGAGTTTCAGGGCATCGGTCCGCCTCAGATACATGAGGGCCGTGTTGACAAAGATCCTGCGCGCCCAGCCTTCGAAGGATCCGGTCCCCGAATAGCTGTCGAGCTTGGAAAACAGCGTGATGAACCCTTCCTGCAGCAGGTCCTCGGCGGTCTGCCGGTCTCCGACATACCGGAGGCACAAGGCCATCATCTTCGGTGAGAGGAGGTCGAACACCCGTTTCTGGGCGGAACGGTGCCCCCTCCGGCAGTCCCGGATGAGTTCATCTTCTGTCGTCCAGGTATTAAGATGCAAATCTGTCGTCAAACGTTTCACCGGGTCCCTGAAAAAATCCATTGTCACAAATTTCGTAAAAAATTCCGTATTCGGAAGGATGAGGCCGGTTATTTTTCCTGGTCCTTATTTTTTGTCCATGATTGCATAATTCTTGCAAAGACACTATTTTTGTAAATGGACTTGCAAGGGATTCCTTGCACGAGACTGGACAAGAAGATGAAAAAGACAAGAATCCTCCTGACTCTCCTGCTGTGGGGCTGGGGAGCGGCTGCCTCCGCCCAGGGTGTCGAGAACCGGCTGGTCGATGCCGTCGCCCTCGTCGATGCCGGGGAATATGCGCAGGCGAAGAACCTGCTGGGTCCCCTTTCGAAGGCGGCGCCCGACAATGATGCCGTTTGGTACTATCTGGGGCTTTCCGAAGCCGGGCTGGACGAAGTGGACGCCGCCGTCATCCATCTGAAGCAGGCGGTGGAGCTGGATCCGCACAATTATTGGTACAAGCAACGCCTCGCGGCCCTCTATCAGGCCAAGGGCGAGGACGAGATGGTCATCCAGATGTATGAGAGCATCTTGTCGGAGTTCCCGGACAAGACGGCCGTCTCCTACGACCTTCTGGGCCTGTATCTCAAGCAAGGACAGTACGAGAAGGCCCTCCAGGCCCTTTCCGACGTGGAGGATATGACCGGTCCCTCCGAGCAGATCGCGCGCACCCGCTACGACATCTACCGCCAGCTGGACAAGCCCGAAGAGGCCATCCGTACCCTGGAGGCTTTCAACGAGCAGTTCACGTCGCCTTCCGTCCTGTCCATGATGGGAGACTATTATCTGTCCGAATACAACGACTCCCTGGCACTCCGGTGCTACCAGGAAGCCCTCCTGGCCCAGAGCGACTATATCCCTGCCCTCCTCGGCGAGTCGGAAGTCTACCGGACGACCCGCCGCTATTCCGACTATTTCACCACTATCGGCCGTTTCATGGAGAATCCCGATGTCCCGGCCGAGGCCAAGGGCATGTACGTGGGCAACCTCACGCGCAACGTGGATCCCAAGCTGCTGAACCTGCACCGGTCGGAGTTCGACGGCATGGTGGGGACGATGCAGGAATGCCATCCTTCGGACAGCACCGTCCTGACCACCGCAGGCGCCTACTTTTATTCCACCGGACGGCCGGAGCGCGCCAAGGATTGTTTCCGGGAAGTGGCCGACCTGTATCCCGAGAGCCTCGCCCATACCGTGACCTATATCCAGCTGCTGTCCATGCAGGAGGAATGGGAAGAGATGCGCGACCGTTCCGTCGCCGCGTTCGACCGCTTTCATGAACTCGGGTTCATGGACTATCTCAACATGGCGGACTACCATCTGGGCGACTACGATGCCATCATCGGCAACAACCGTTACCTTATTGCCGCCAGCAAGGATGACAAGGACCGCCAGAAGGCCTGCTGGTCCGCCATCGGCGACATGTACCACCAGAAAGGGGACTCGAAGGCCGCTTACCAGGCTTATGAGAAGGCCTTGAAGCTTGATCCCGACTATGCGCCGGTGCTCAACAACTATGCCTACTACCTCAGCCAGGAGGGGAAGAAGCTCAAAAAGGCCTATGCCATGTCCAAGAAGACCGTCGAGGCGGAACCGGACAACGCTACCTATCTGGATACCTTCGCATGGATTCTGCATCTGCAGGGGAAGGACTTGGAAGCCAAGCCCTTTTTCAAGCATGCCATGCTCTATGGCGGCAAGGATAGCGCCGTGATACTGGACCATTACGCGGAAGTGCTCTATGCCCTGGGGGAATATGACCTCGCCAAGGTCTATTGGAGCCAGGCCCGGGCCAAGAATGCCGACGGCTCTGTCGCCGACTTGGAGGAGCGCATCGAGGTACGCCTGAAATCCATGGGACGATGAAAGAGAGGATTCTGTTATGGGGGCTGGCGATGCTGCTTGCCGTCGCGGGCGCTTCTGCCCAGGATACCCGCCGTCAGGAAAGCCGCAAGGCCCGGCTCGAAAAGGAAATCGCCGTCATCAACCGGCAACTCCGAGAGAATGCCCAAAGTAGCACCAAGGCTCTGTCGAGCCTGACCCTGGTGCGTCGCAAGATGTCGGCCCGGCAGGAACTGATCGCCGAGAGCGAGCGCGAAATCCGCGCCCTGGACGACTCCATCCGGGTCCGCCAGCAGGAAATCGACCGCCTGCAGGCCCGCCACGACACGCTGACCCGCTACTACGACCGCCTGGTACGGAGCGCCTACAAGAACCGCGACAGCCGCCTCTGGTACATGTACATCCTCGCCAGCGACAACCTCGGCCAGGCCTTCCGCCGCTTCGGCTACCTGCGCGGGTTCTCGCGGGAGATGTCGGAACAGGCGGTCCGGATCCGGGAGACAACCTCCGAGCTGGAGGTGGAGAAGGAGCGGATGGCGGCGATGAAGGCGGAGGCGGAGACCCTGCGCGCCCGCCGCCTGCAGGACATGGAGGCGCTGCGCTCCGAAGAGAAGGAATCGGCGGGTCTGGTCGCCCGGCTGGGGCAGGACCGCAAGAAATACCAGAAGGAACTGGAGCGGAAGAACCGCGAGGTCGAAGCCCTCAACCGGGAGATCGCCGAACTCATCCGCAAGGCCACGGCGAAGTCTTCCGGCAAGGGTTCCGGCGGGAAGGGGGCGGCGAAGGGCGGCAAGGCCACCACGACGGCGGTCGACACCCGGCTCAGCAGCGAGTTCGCCTCCAACAAGGGCCGGCTTCCCTGGCCGGTCGAGGGAACGGTCATCGACTCCTACGGTCAGCATGAACATCCGGTCTACAAGAATGTCAAGCTGCCGTTCAACAACGGCGTCACCATCGCCGTGAACCGGGGCGCCCCGGTGCGGGCCGTCTTCGACGGGACCGTATCCCAGGTCGTCGTCATGCCGGGCTACAACCAGTGTGTCCTCGTCCAGCACGGCTCCTATTTCACCTTCTACTGCAAGCTCGGATCCGTCTCGGTCCACTCTGGCGAGAAGGTCAAGACCGGCCAGGTGCTCGGCACCGTCGACACCATCGCCGGCGAGGACCAGTTGCATTTCCAACTCTGGAAGGACCGCTCCCCCCAGAACCCCGAATCCTGGCTGCGGTAGCCCCGCCGGTGCCGGGTGCACACAAAAAATCCATCCCCCCGGGCAGGAGGATGGAACGTATTTCGTCCTGGAGGAATTCCTACAGGTTCGGGTTGGCCTGCTTCCAGTCGGCGGTGGCGGGGATGATGCCGAGGGAGATGATCTCGTCGCGCATCTTGCAGAGATGGGCGTAGGAGGCATCGAGGGCCGCGATTTCCTCGGCGGTGCCTTCGGGCATCACATAGTGGACTCCGGTGGCGTCGATGACGGTCGGCATGGCCATCATGACGTTCTGGTACTTCGCGTTGTTGACATAGGTGCCGGCCGGCCAGGTGAACTTGTCGCCGCCCATCGCGGCCTCGATCATCTTGACGGCGTTGTAGGCCGGGCTCTGGAAGGAACTGCGGCCGCGGAGTTTGATGATGTTGCTGCCGCCCTGGATGGTGTTGTGCTTGATCTCGGCGAAACGCTCGGCGCCCAGGCCCATCTCGGCGAGGGGCTTGCCGTCGACCTTGACCTGCGAGGCGAAGACCGCCATGGCCTCGCCGTGGCCACCATAGGTGTGGGCGCCGGTGACCTTGCACTGCTGGACACCGAACTCCTGCGCCAGGGCCTCCTGCAGGCGGGTGCTGTCGAGGGCGGCGAGGGAGGTGAGCTGCTCCGGTTTCAGGCCCGAGTGGATGAGGGCGGTGAGGGCGGTGACGTCGGCCGGGTTGAAGATGACCACGACATGCTTCACATCAGGGCAGAACTTCTTGATGTTGTCGCCGAATTCCGCGGCGATCTGGCAGTTGCCCTTGAGCAGGTCCTCACGGGTCATGCCTTCCTTGCGGGGAGCGCCGCCGGAGGAGATGATATACTTGGCATCCTTGAAGGCGACGGCCGGGTCGATGGTGGCCGTGACATTGACACCGTCGAAACCGCAGTGGTCGATCTCCGCGAGGACGCCCTTCAGACCGGGCTCGTAGATATCGTACAGGCAGACGTTCGGGGTCAGTCCGAGCATCAGGGCGGACTGGGCCATGTTGGAACCGATCATGCCGCCGGCTCCGACGATGAGGAGTTTCTCTTCAGTGAGGAATTTCATGGTATTTTGCTTTCTTATAAGGTTGTTCTTCCAAAATGCACCGCAAAGATAGCAAAAGTTTTATTTGCAATTGTCAAAAATCCGCTATCTTTGCAATGTTAATCGGTAACGAAACGTATGGAGCCTCCCAGTGCTTTAATACCTGGTCGACAAAAGATGGCGGCTGTCGCTCCTGACGAGCCTCCGTTGCGAACGCATATCTCTTATGCTCCTGGCACCTGTAAAGGTCGCCGGGTGCGGCGCCATGCTTCCGTTCAAATCAACACAAGATGGGACTATATCTAAAGAAGAAACTTGACAATGAAGCGGAAATCGGCATCTGGCAGATCTCCGAAACCGAGGAAGAACTCGTCGCACTGAGTTCCACCCCTTCCGACGAGATGGAGGAGATTTCCTTCATCCGCAGCGAGTCCATGCGCAAGCAGCGTCTCGCCGTGCGGGCCCTGCTCAACGAACTGTTCGACGAGAAAGTCTACCTCAGCCATCACGACAACGGCAAGCCCTACATCGAAAACAACCCGATCAACATCTCCATCACCCATACCGGAAAGTACGTAGCCGTCATCCTGCACGACGAGGAGGATGTGGGCATCGACATCGAATCCCTCGACCGCGACTTCTCCGCCGTCGAGAAGAAGGCCCTCTCCGAGGAAGAGATCGAGGACCTCGAAGACGGGAAGCGCAACGAGCAGCTCGCTATCTATTGGTGCGCCAAGGAGGCCATCTTCAAACTGCTCTCCGTCTACAACCTCAATTTCGCCGAGCAGATCGAGATCGAACGTTTCCGCCTCCGCGGCGAGGGCGAACTCGAAGCCACCTTCATCGACCGCAATGAGGACGAACAGGAATTCGACCTCGAATACATGACCTTCGACCGCCACGTCCTCGTCTGGGTCGTGGGCGCATAGCCGGAGATGGAAGAATGAAGCCTGCCTTTTTCCTGGTCATCCTCCCTTGTTGAAAACTTTCCGGCGAAAGAAACAAGATTGTTGTAAATTAGAATTATTCTAAAATATTATTTTATGTATTATGCTGTTAATCAGTGAATTAACAGCATAATTTGTGTGTTGTTGAAAACTTTTTCAGGAAAAACGGGAACAAGATAGAGAGGAATAGATTATCTTTGTTCCACCAATACAAAATTGACGAGAAACATAAACCCCAGGCAACCGGCCCCGACGACCGGCGCTGCCGACAACTCTCACTATTATGGTACAGCGAGTGCTCAAACGCGACGGAAGACACGTCGATTTCAACAATCAGAAGATTGTTGCCGCCATCCTCAAGGCGATGGATGTCACCACCGAGGGCGAAGATATCGTCCTGGCCGCCCAGATCGCACATGCGATCTCCAAGATTGACCGGGAAGAGATGACCGTGGAGGAAATCCAGGACTGCGTGGAGATGGAACTGATGAAGAGCCCTCGCAAGGAAGTGGCCAAGGAGTACATCCGTTACCGCAACAAGCGCAATATCGCCCGCAAGGCCAAGACCAACGAGATTTTCGAGGACATCATCGATGCCCAGGCCAACGACATCACCCGCGAGAATGCGAACATGAATGCCGATACCCCGGCGGGCATGATGATGAAGTTCGCCTCCGAGGCGACGAAGACCTATGTGGACGAATGCCTGCTGTCCGACGACGTGCGTGACGCCGTGGCCCGCAACTACATCCACATCCACGACAAGGACTACTATCCTACGAAGTCGTTGACCTGTATCCAGCACCCGCTTGACCTGATCCTCGAACACGGCCTCAAGGCCGGTCACGGAGAGTCCCGCCCGGCCAAACGCATCGAGACGGCCTCGGTGCTCGCCTGCATCTCCATGGAGACGGTGCAGAACGAGATGCATGGCGGCCAGGCGATCCCGGCCTTCGACTTCTACCTTGCCCCGTTCGTGCGCAAGACCTTCGAAGAGGAGGTGGACCAGGTCTGTGAATTCATGAACGTCGACTACAAGGACCTTAAAGGAGCAGCCATCGACGACTACATCAAGCGCGACCTCATCGGCCTCCAAGGCAAGGAGCGGGCCCTTCAGCACGCCATCAACCAGACGGTCGGCCGGGTCCACCAGGCGATGGAGGCGTTCGTCCACAACATGAACACCATCCACTCCCGTGGCGGCAACCAGGTCGTCTTCTCCTCCATCAACTACGGCACCGACACTTCCGCCGAAGGCCGCTGCATCATCCGTGAGATTCTCAATACGACTTACGAGGGTGTGGGTAACGGCTCCACCGCTATCTTCCCGATCCAGATCTGGAAGAAGAAGCGCGGCGTCTCGTACCTCCCGGGAGACCGCAACTACGACCTTTACAAGTTCGCCTGTAAGGTGACCGCCCGGCGCTTCTTCCCGAATTTCCTCAATCTCGACGCCACCTTCAACCAGTCTCCGGAATGGAAGGAGGACGATCCCAAACGTTACATCCACGAGGTGGCGACCATGGGCTGCCGGACCCGCGTGTTCGAGAACCGCTTCGGCCCGAAGACTTCCATCGGCCGCGGCAACCTCTCCTTCACGACCATCAACATCGTGAAGCTGGCCATCGAATGCATGGGCATCGCCGAGAAGGATGCGCGCATCGCAAAGTTCTTCGAGCGGCTTGACTGGGCCCTCGAGATTGCCGCCAAGCAGCTCGACGAGCGCTTCCAGTTCCAGAAGACGGCGCTCAAGAAGCAGTTCCCGCTCCTGATGAACGGTCTCTGGTTGGGCTCCGAGAAGCTCGATGACAACGATACCATCGAGACCGTCATCAACCAGGGTACCCTCGGAATCGGTTTCATCGGACTGGCCGAGTGCTTGATCGCCCTTATCGGCAAGCATCACGGCGAGTCCGAGGAGGCACAGGAGCTCGGTATCCGGATCGTCACCTTCATGAAGGAGAAGATCAACGGCTTCTGCGAGAAATACCAGCATAACTATTCTGTCCTTGCCACCCCGGCGGAGGGGCTCTCCGGCAAGTTCACCAAGCGGGACAAGAAGACCTTCGGTATCCTTCCGGGCATCACCGACAAGGACTACTATACGAACTCCAACCATGTTCCGGTGTACTACCATTGCACCCCGGAACACAAGGCGAAGGTCGAGGCTCCGTACCACCCGCTGACCGGCGGCGGCCACATCTTCTATGTCGAAATCGACGGCGATGCAACTCACAACCCCGAGGCCATCATGGGTATCGTGGACCTCATGGACAAGTACAACATCGGCTACGGATCCGTCAACCACAACCGCAACCGCTGCCTTGACTGCGGTTTCGAGAACGCCGACGAAGACCTGCACGAGTGCCCGCACTGCCACGGACACCACATCGATACCCTCCAGCGGATCACCGGCTATCTGGTCGGCACGACCAACCGCTGGAACTCCGGCAAACTCGCCGAACTCCACGACCGCGTGGTCCACGAGTAACAGACCTTCTATCTGAAGAACGTCATGCCCGGTTTCGGCCGGGCATCTTGAGCCCGATGCGAATCCGAGTCCTGAAAATATTGGAGCAGACCACGGCCGACGGGCCGGGGTTCCGCACATCCATCTACTGCGCCGGGTGCGCACACCATTGCCCCGGGTGCCATAATCCCCAATCCTGGGACTTCCAGGCGGGGGAATGGCGGACCGTAGACGAACTCATGGACATCATCAAGGCCGACACGATATCCAACGTGACCTTCTCCGGCGGCGACCCCTTCTACCAGGTCGACGCCTTCACCGAACTCGCCCGCCGCATCAAGGAGGAGACCGGCAAGACCATCTGGTGCTGGACCGGCTTCACCCTGGAAGCCATTCAGGCCGACCCGCACCTGGCGCAACTCCTGCCCTGGCTCGACGTCCTGGTGGACGGTCCGTTCCTCCTCGCCCGGCGCGACACTTCCCTCCGCTTCCGCGGCAGCGACAACCAGCGCATCATCTACCTCCACGGCGCCCCGCCTGACGACACTGCCCCCGGCACCATCGCCATCCGCTACCGCTGACCCGCTGGCGCGTAACCAGCAGAGTCTCTGCAGGACAAAAAATGAAGCTGACCGAAAGTAGATTCTTCGACAGGTGAACCTGCTTCAGAATGACATGAGGCTGTCATTCTGAACAAAGTGAAGAATCTTATGGGTCAGTCTCATCTGTAAAATTGTTGATTGTCAGATGAATACGTGCCAGGATTACAATTTGATGAAAATTTTCCGGCGGTAGAGGGGAAGGGCGGCAAGATAGACGATGGCGACGCACAGGAGGGCGTACACCAGCGAGGTGAACTCCGTGCGTCCGGCGATGTCCATGAACCACCGGTGGAAGCCGGTCAGGTCCGAGACCCAGGCCACGATGTGGGCGATGATGTAACAGTAGATGGCGTTGGTGCCGAAGGTCTTGAAGAAGCCGGTCTGCCGCCAGACCCGCCGGTCGTCGATGAGCCAGTCGAACAGGCCGAGCAGGAGCGTGGCGATGCCGCAAGTCGTCAGCGCGAAGGACGGCGACCAGACCTTCTTGTTGAGCGGCAGCCAGAGGGCGAGCACCACGCCGGCAGTGACCAGCAGCACACCGACACCGAGGATGACGCTGTCGTCCCGGCGGGCGAGGAGGCCTCCGACCAGGAAACCGATCAAGGTATGCGCAATGGATGGCAGGGTGGAAAGCAGCCCCTCCGGGTCGATGTTGTGGTCGTTGTAGATATGTCCGGCGCCGAACACGCCGATGTCCACCCGGGACAGGAGGTTGTCCGGTCCGTAGGCATAGCCGCTACCGAGAAAGAGGATGGCGGAATAGGCCCCGAGCAGGAGTGCGGCGATCCATGGCAGCCATTTGTGCTCTACGGTGCAGACCAGGACGGCGGTGATACCGAAGCAGAGGCCGAAGCGTTGCAGCACACCCGTGAAGCGGAGGGGACCGCCGCCCCTGACCAGAGTGCTGATATAGTTGAGGAGGAGTCCGATTCCGATGAGCAGGACGGTCCGACGCAACACTTTCCAGCCCGGTCGGAAGTTGGATTTCCGGAAGGACAGGTACATGGAGACGCCCATCACGAAGAGGAAGGTCGGAAAGATGCAGTCGGTCGGCGTCAAACCGTTCCAGGCGGCATGGCGCAATGGCGGGTACACGGCTTTCCACGTGCCCGGATTGTTCACGAGCACCATCAGCGCCATGGTCAGCCCCCGCAGTACATCGAGAGAGTCGATACGTCTGTTGGTAGTCATACGCCACAAATATAGTCATTTTCCGCTTGTGTGCAACGGAATCCCCATTTGTTGGTATTGAAAATCTGCCCGCCAGGCAGTAATTTTGCGCCCTGCGCAAAAAACAAAGGTTATGAGATTGTCGGACCTGAAAACAGGAGAGAAGGCGGTCATCGTAAGGGTCAACGGACATGGAAGTTTCCGCAAGCGACTGATCGAGATGGGGTTCATCCAGGGTAAGGAGGTGCACGTCGTGCTCAACGCTCCCCTGAAGGACCCGATCGAGTATGAGATTATCGGCTACAAGGTCTCCCTCCGCCGGGAAGAGGCCGCCCGCATCGAAGTGGTGGGTGAGGAGGAAGCCCGGGAAGCACTCCGCACCGACGAGCACCTGCAGGGACTTCCCGCCGACATGGAGGAACAGGCGCAGTTGGAAGCAGCCCTTTCCCATGTCGCCGAGGAGCGGCACCACAACATCCGGGTCGCCTTGGTGGGCAACCCCAACTGCGGCAAGACCTCGCTCTTCAACATTGCCTCGGGCAGCCATGAGCATGTCGGCAACTATTCCGGCGTCACCGTGGATGCCAAGGAGGGCCGTTTCGAGCACAAAGGCTACAAGATCACCCTCGTGGACCTGCCGGGTACCTATTCGCTGTCGGCTTACAGTCCTGAGGAGCTGTACGTGCGCAAGAACCTCATCGATGCCCTGCCCGACGTCATCATCAACGTCGTGGACGCTTCCAACATCGAGCGCAACCTCTACCTGACCACCCAGATCATCGACATGAACCTCCGCACGGTCATGGCGCTGAACATGTATGACGAACTCCAGGCCAAGGGTGACAAGCTGGACACGAAGCAGCTCGGCCACCTGCTGGGCATCCCGGTCTGCCCGACGGTCAGCCGTGACGGCCGGGGCATCCCGGAACTGTTCGACACCGTGATCCGGGTCTATGAGAACGGCGACCCGAAACTCTCCCGCCATATCCACATCAACCACGGTGCGGAACTGGAGAAAAGCATCGACCGGATCAAGGACCTGATTGCGGAGGACAAGGAAATCCGGAGCAGGTATTCCACCCGCTATCTGGCCATCAAATACCTGGAGACGGACCGGGACGTCGAATCCATCGTCGAGAAGTTGCCAAACCGCAACGCCGTCATCGCGGCTCGCGAGGAGGAATCCGCCCGCATCGATTCCCTCCTCCACACCTCTCCGGAATCGGCCATCGTCGATGCCAAGTACGCCTTCATCCAGGGTGCCCTGGCCGAGACCTATGAACGCTACCAGGAGGAGCGGCCCCGGCGCACCCTCACCGACCGGATCGACGCCGTGGTCACCCATCGCTGGCTCGCCTTCCCGATCTTCATCGTGCTGCTCTGGCTTGTCTTCTGGGCGACCTTCACCCTCGGGCAGTACCCGATGGACTGGATCGACTCTCTCGTTGCCCGCTTCGGCGACTTTGTCGGCACCTTCATGAAGGACGGCTGGCTGAAGGACCTCGTCGTGGACGGAGCCATCGCCGGGGTCGGCAGCGTGCTGGTGTTCCTGCCGAACATCCTGATCCTGTACTTCTTCATCTCCATCATGGAGGACAGCGGCTACATGGCCCGGGCGGCGTTCATCGTGGACAAGCTCATGCACCGGATCGGCCTGCACGGCAAGTCGTTCATCCCGATGGTCATGGGCTTCGGCTGCAATGTGCCGGCCATCATGGCGACCCGCTCCATCGAGAGCCGGAAGTCGCGCCTGGTGACCATCGCCATCATCCCGTTCATGTCTTGCGCGGGGCGGCTGCCGATTTTCGTGCTCTTTGCGGGAGCCTTCTTCCCGCACAATGCAGCGACGGCACTGCTGGGCATCTATCTGCTGGGTGTCCTCCTGGCCATCCTCTCGGCTCTTGTCCTGTCGAAGTTCGTCAAGGACGACGACCTCCCGTTCGTCATGGAACTGCCTCCGTACCGTGTTCCGACCGGCAAGGCCATCTGGCGCCATACCTGGGAGAAAGGACGGCAGTATCTGGAGAAGATGGCCACGACCATCCTCCTGTTCTCCATCGCCATCTGGTTCCTCGGCTACTTCCCGCGCCACGAAGGGGCGACGACCGCCTACCAGCAGGAGCATTCGTTCATCGGGACGGTCGGCAAGGCCGTCGAACCGGCCTTGGCCCCGCTCGGATTCAACTGGAAGATGGATGTAGGCCTGCTCGCGGGAATCGGTGCCAAGGAACTGGTCATCTCGACCCTCGGGGTGACCTATGCCCAGGACGGCGAGGAATACGCCGAGGGCGACGACACCCAGCTCCAGGCCGCCCTCAAGGCGACCATCCCGACGGCTGCAGCCCTCGCCTACATGGTCTTTGTGCTGCTGTATTTCCCCTGTATTGCCACCTTCGTGGCCATCAAGAACGAGACAGGGAAATGGCGCTGGGCCATCCTCGTCTGCCTCTACACAATGCTGGTCGCCTGGGTGATGGCCTTCATGGCTTACCGGACCGCCCTGCTTCTTTAGAGCCTGTTCTGAAATGATTCAACATCTCATAAATAAAAATGTCCATCATTCCAGAACAGCTTCTTAGCCTTCGCGCTCCACGACGTGGATCAGGGACTTCACGGGTGCAAGGTCCGTCAGCCGGGACCGGCCCTTCAGGTCATCGATTTCGACCAGGAAGACGAAGTCGGTGACTTTCAACTGATATTCCTTTCCGTCGATGACGAGCCTCTCCCGGTTCAGGCTTTCTACGATGCCGCGGGAGGTGCCGCCAGTGGCGAGGATGTCGTCGAAGAACGTAACCGGGATGGTCTCTCCATCCGGCTTCCCGGCGGCGAGGTCCGACCGGCGGTAGAAGACCTGGTCGATGCCGTATTCTTTGGTGATGTCCACGGTGACGAGGTCGCCTTCCGTAAAGGGGAGTTTACCTTTCTTCCGCACGGGAATGACGTTGACGGTCTTCCCGTCCGTCGCCAGCATCGGGGCTGCGAAGAGGAAGCCGCGCGCTTCGGGAGCAGCGATGTTCGGAGAGGCGCAAAGGGCGCTGAGGTCGTCGATGAGGTCCTTGAAGACAGCCTTGTCTTGCAGCAGGGGGATGATGTCGACAAAATTGACTCCCTCGATGGGGAAGTCGCGGTAGAATTTGAGATGTTCGCTGTAGTTCATGATTCGACGGAATTCATGTCGATGAGGTTGTTCAGGATGGCGTACACGGTAAGGCCGGCGACCGTCTTGATCCCGGTCTTGCGGGTGATGTTCTTGCGGTGGGTGATGACCGTGTAGATGGAAATGTTATACAGGTCGGCAATCTCCTTGTTGAGCATGCCCTTGGCAACGCAGATGAGAATCTCCTTCTCGCGGAGGGACAGTTCCTCGCCGTCGGGCCGGCCCGGTTCCGTCCGGCTCTCCAGCGCCGCACGGACCTTGCGGATGACCGTCGTGGGGGCGTCATAAAGGCCGATGACCCCGTCGTATTGCTTGAGGGTGTCCTCATCCCACCAGAGGGTGGCGAGGGCCAGGACAGCGGTGTCGGGCAGGACGGCCTTGACATTGGCGCGGACGGCGGGTTCGAGGGCCGACGGGTCCACGATGACCACGTCCGGATCTATGTTCTTGAGGCCCCCGGACAGGTCGGACACGGTACCGCAGACCTCGAATTCGCCGAGGTCCTCGAAAATCTGTTCCAGGCCTCGTGCGAGGATGGTGGACGGAACGACCAACAGGATGTGCTTACTCATCGGCTTCAAGGTGTTTGACGATCGGCGAGAGGATCTGGTCCTCGATGAAGGTGTGCTTCTCGAGGTCTTTCTCGAACGTAAAGATATAGAAGAGGGCCCGGTAGATGCCCTTCTGGTCGCATTGGGGCGGCATATACTTCATGACCAGGTTCTTCAAGTCCGCCAGCTTCTCCTCCATGTTGCTGTGGTCCTCTCCGTGTCCGTCCGGACCGTCGTGGGCGGTGGTATGCCCGAGCACGGCCTCTGCGAGGGGGAAGACCGCCTTCTCCTCGTATTCGAAGTGCTTGGCGAGCTCGTCCTTGTAGTCTGAGAAGAACTTCCAGATGATGCGCTTGTGGCTGTCCCCGCACGGCTGGATCATGTCCTCGAGGGCGGAGGCCAGGTCTTTCAGCGCCGCGTCCATGTAGTAGGCATGGGACTGATGGAGGTAGCGTACGATGTCGTGGAGGTCCGCTTTCTCCAGGACGTCCGCTGTCGGGCGGTAGCCGTCGATGACGTAGACGTTGCAGATAAGAAGGAAGGTGTCCACGTCGACCCCGTGGCGTCGGCAGGTTTCGGCGACGGTCTCCTCCCCGAACCGGATCGGGATGCCCATGCGGGTGAGCACGCCGAGCAGGTCGAAATCGAGGTTCACGAGGTCCGCCGTCTTCATCGAGGCGGAAGGCAGATGTCTTTCTGTCATACGTTTCAAAGTTAACAGTACAAATATAGTAAAAAAAATCCGGACCCTCCTGCCTTTCACAAGGTTGGAGGGCCCACAACAATAAAAGGATCTAAAACTCTTTAACTATATGGCTTTTTATCTTGATCTTCGAGGGCAAAGGTACGGGGTTTGCTCCGGGGCGGCAATCCCAAGTTGTAGGTATTCACTTGGGCAGGCCTGCCAAAAAATGGGGATTGTCGAGGTTGGCATTTTTTTTGCAGGAAAGGTGTCCTTGGTTTTATCTTAAAATGAAAACAAGATGAAAAAAGCATTTGCATCCCTGTTCGCAGCGTCCTTGATGCTGCTTGGAACCCAGGCCTTCGCCCAGATTTCGGTCGGGGCCGGCTATCTCAATTCCACGGAATCTGTCAAGTCTGGCAGCAACAAGAGCTCCGACAATGTCAACGGCTTCTATGCCGGAGCCTCCTACAACATTCCGCTGGTCGGTGAACTCGGTGTCGCTCCGGGTCTGTACTTCTCTCTGTTGAGCGGCAAGCAAGATATCGCTTCTGTCGGCTCTCTGGCTGCCGTGAAGGGTACGTTCACCGAGATGGCCCTCAACATCCCCGTCAATTTCAACTATGGCTACAACCTGGCCCCGGACATGCGCGCTTTCGTCTTTGCCGGGCCGACTTTCCAATACGGACTTTCCTCCAAGGTCAAATATGATGCGACGACAATTGTCGGCAATGCCTCCAAAACCGTGGACAACTATGGCGACAACAGCGACTATGGCCGCTTCAACGTCTATCTGGGCGGTGGTGTCGGCATGGACATCGCCAGCACCTTCCAGGTGACCGTCGGCTACGACTACGGCCTGGTGAACCTCTACACGGGTGACAATGACATCCAGCGCCACCGCTCTAATATCAAGATCGGTGTCGCTTACCTTTTCTAAGATCCATTGTGATAGATAAATAGTTGTTCTGCCCGCTCCGGATATCTCCGGGGCGGGTTTTCCGTCATTCCCGCACCGAGAACTCGCAGCCGCAGTACTGTTGGTTGTAGAAGCCCCGCTCGCGGATGATTTCGCCCCGGCGCTCCTGCAGGCCGCCCTTGCGCCAGTTCTGCGCCCACCAGGCGACGCCGTCGGCCTGGCTGCAGGCCCAGCGTCCCGCCTCGTCCACCTGGTCGAGGCGTTTCCAACGGGAGGAGGCGAGGGTCGTGGTGAGGACGGGGAAACCATGTTCCGCAGCATACCGGGCGGCCCGGAGCAGGCGGAACTTGAAGCATTCCAGGCAGCGGGCGCCCCGCTCGGGCTCATCCTCCCGTCCGGCGATGCAGCTGCCCCAGGCCTCGTGGTCATAGGTATCGTCCACGATTTCCAACCCGAGTTCCTGCGCATAGCGCACGCATTCATTCCGGCGCCGGTCGTATTCTTCGTACGGCCAGATGTTCGAATTGGAGTAGAAGATGACCGGCCGGATGCCGCTATCGACCAGACACTCCACGATGGCGCCGGAGCACGGCGCGCAGCACGCATGCAACAGCACGCGCGTCGCCCCACCGGGCACTTCGACCTGCAAGTTCGGCTTCATGCTGCAAAGATACGCAGAAAACTTGTATCTTTGCAGTTCTCAAACGGACTGATAAGATGATCCATACCGAAAAGACAGAACATCGGGAGCCGTCCCGGCAGCGGATCGGCGGGTGGATGGCGCTGAGCCCGCTTCTCGTGTTCCTGGGTGTCTACCTGGCTTCCTCTCTTGTCGCGCATGACTTCTACAAGGTACCGGTCGCGGCCGCCTTCATCATCGCCTCGGCCTTCGCCCTCCTCATCACTCCGGGCATCGGCATCGATACGAAGATCTCCATCTTCTCCGAGGGGGCCGGCAACAAGAACGTCCTCCTGATGATCTGGATCTTCGTCCTGGCAGGCGCTTTTGCCGCGACGGCCCGGGACATCGGGGCCATCGATGCGACGGTTAATTTCACCTTGAAACTCCTGCCCGGCCGGCTTCTGTATGCGGGGCTCTTCCTCGCCGCCTGTTTCATCTCGATGGCCATCGGTACCAGTGTGGGAACGATTGTCGCCCTGGTCCCGATCGCTACCGGTATCGCCCAGGAAACCGGCATCGGTGTGCCCCTGATGACCGGCGTCATCGTCGGCGGCGCCTTCTTCGGCGACAACCTTTCGTTCATCTCCGACACCACGGTTGCGGCGACCAAGAGCCAGGGCTGCCCGATGCAGGACAAGTTCAAGGCCAACCTGTGGATTGCCGCGCCCGCCGCCTTGCTCGTGGCGGTCCTCTATGTCCTGCTCGGGATGGATGTACATGCGGTGCCGGATGCGGATCCGGTGGAGTGGCTGAAACTCATTCCTTATATCCTCGTCATCGGATCGGCCCTCGCAGGGGTCAACGTGGTCATCGTCCTCGCTATCGGCATCGGGGTCAACGGTATCCTCGGCTGGACCTCGGGCGCCTACGACTGGATCGGCTGGATGGCCTCCATCGGCGGCGGCATCGGCTCGATGGGCGAACTCATCATCGTCTCGCTGCTGGCCGGGGGCATGCTGGAACTGATCCGCTACAACGGCGGTCTGGAATTCATCATCCGGGGGCTGACCCGGCATATCCACGGCAAGCGGGGGGCAGAACTGAGTATCGCCGCGCTGGTGAGCCTCGTCAACTGCTGCACGGCCAACAACACCATCGCCATCATCACGGCCGGACCGCTGGCGAAGGATATCACGGAACGTTTCGGCCTCGATCCACGGAAAAGTGCCTCGATCCTCGACACGTTCTCCTGCCTCGTCCAGGGCATCATCCCCTACGGCGCGCAAATGCTCATGGCCAGCGGCCTCGCCGGTGTTTCCGCTGTCTCTATCGTCTGCCATCTCTACTACCCGTTCGCCCTCGGTGCCTTCGCCCTCCTGTCCATCCTCCTCCGTTTTCCACGGAAATACAGCTAAGCGTCTTCCCGGTCGTCCATCGTTGGCGGGACTTTCCATCCTTTCGTTTGGAAACAACTGACGGTCAGTCATCGATGAAATGTGTGATGGAAGGTCCCGGTCACAAGAGGGAGACCTTCCATTCTTGTTTTCTGAAAGTCTTGATAATCAAGATGTCACGTTTTTCGTGATGGAAGGTCCGGCCCGGAAGGTGTCTCTCCGTTTTTACGTCAGTATCGCCTCGCAGGCGGCCAGGAGGTCCTGGAAGGTGCGCTCGAAATCGCCGGTGTACCAAGGGTCGGCGACGTCGCGGCCGGAACCGGTGGCGGCCATCATGAGATGGACCTTGCCTGCAGGGTCGGCCGGGATGATGCGGCGGAGAAGGCGGAGGTTGGACGTGTCCATGCAGAGGATCCGGTCGAACCGGTCGTAATCGTCGGGACGGACCTGGCGGGCCCGTTTGGCTTCGTCGAAGGGAATGCCGTGCTGGCGGAGGCTGCGTTTCGCGGGCGGGTAGATGGGATTGCCGACCTCTTCCGTGGAGACGGCGGCGGATTCGGCGTAGACCTCTGCGCCCCGCGCCTGGGCGAGGGCCTTGAAGATGAATTCCGCCATCGGGGAGCGGCAGATGTTGCCGTGGCAGACAAAGAGCACCTTGGTCATAGCAGTTCGCGGAATTCGTGGACCCCCTGGAGGCCTTCGGTGAGAAGGGCGGCGGTAACGGCTCCGGCGGCAAGGCCTTCACGGGAATAAGCGTCATGGGAAAGGACCAGTTTGTCGCAGCGGGATTCGAACGTGACCGTATGGATACCGGGCACTTCGCCGATACGGTAGGAGATGATTTCCGGTTTCACGCCGAGTCCTTGTTCCACCAGGGCGCCGAGGCTCTTGGCGGTACCGCTGGGAGCATCCAGCTTGTGGACGTGGTGGGTCTCTTCGATAGACGGCGTATAACCGGCGCCTTTCAGCAGGGCGCTGACCTTCTCGACGGCGGCGAACAGGGCGTTGACTCCAAGGGAGAAGTTGGAGGCGTAGACCATGGGCGTCCCGGCCGCCTCGAAGGCCTGTTTCACCTCGGCCTCGATGTCGTTCCAGCCGGTCGTGCCGATGACGGCGGCCTTGAAGTGCCGCGCGATGAAGGCGTAGTTGGCCCGGAAGGCATCCGGGGTGGTGAAATCGATACAGACGCATTCCTTCGCGAGGTCCGGGTCGGTCGCCTGGATGTCTTCGCTGGCCTCGGCGAGAGGGATGCCGCGGCGCTGGAGTTCCTTTTCAATCATATGGCCCATCCGGCCGTATCCGCTGATGATGACTTGCATGGTTATCGGTTGTTGAGACGATGGAAGAAGGCGATGTACTGGTGGACGGCCAGTTCGAGGTCGGCGAGGCGGACCTGCTCGTCGTCGCGGTGGGCGACGGTGATGCTCCCGGGGCCGCAGATGGCCTTCTCCCGGAAGTTCGTCAGGTGCGGGGCGTCGCTCCCGAAGGCGACCGGCTTGGCGGGGAAGCCGTCGAGGGTCAGATACCGGGCGGGTGTGTCGCCGCCGCGGGGGCTCACGGAGAGGCCGGTTCCCGGATCGCCTTGCCGTGGACCATTTTCCGGAAGCGCGACCCTGTCCGGCCCTGGACGTTCCGACGGGATGCTTTCCGGGCATATGGCAGGGTTCCGCATCGCCGGGGCCAGCCGGTCGGGGGCAGAGGCCATCCACTCCTGCACGGCCGGGTGGGAAACGAAGGTCGTGCGGAAGTAGAGACGGCAGGTCAGCCGTGGAGACAGGATATTCTGCGGGTTGTCGCTGTGGAGAAGGCCCACGTTCCAGGTCGTCGGGCCGAGTTCCGGGTCCTCGCCGAAGTCCGCTGCCTGAAGCTGTTCCATGAACCGGACGAAGAGGTCCACGGCGCTCACCCCGTGTTCGGGGTACCCTGAATGGAAGGCCTTTCCGGTGAAGACGAGGTCATACGACTGCGTGCCCTTCGAGGCGGAGACCATCTGGTTGCCGGTGGGCTCGCCGATGATGAGGTACGGCGCCCGGAAACCGGTCTTTGCGAAGGCCTTGGCCCCGTAGGAGCCGGTCTCTTCCCCCGCAAGCAGCAGGAGGCCGAAGCCCGTCTCTCCCGCCTCCGCCAGCGCCCGGCAGGCTGTGTACAGGGCGAAAAGCTGCCCTTTGGCGTCACATGCTCCCCGGCCCCGGATAATGGCATCCGGCGACATTTCGAAGGACGGAGGAAGATACGGCGGCACCGTGTCCATGTGGGTGCAGAATATGACCTGCGGTGTGCCCCAGGACAACAGGAGGTTCAAAGTACCGTCGCCCACCTCGAAGCGTTCTGTGTGCGGGGCTTCCAGGTGTTTTTCCAGCCACTCGGCCACCGTCCGCTCCTTCCCCGAAGTGGAATCGATCTCCAGCAGCTGCCGGAACCATGCCAAGTCCATTCTCATCCCAGGAACCCTTTGTTCAGCAGGAGTTCTGCGATCTGTACGGCATTGGTGGCAGCGCCTTTGCGGAGGTTGTCGCTGACGCACCAGAGATTGAGCCCGTTCTCCACCGAGAAGTCGCGGCGGATGCGGCCGACAAAGACCTCGTCCCGTCCTTGGGCGTCGCGCTGCATCGGGTAGACGTTGCCCGCCGGATGGTCGCAGACCACCACGCCCGGCATTTCCGCCATGAGCGTGCGTATCTTGTCGAGTTCGAACGGACGGACCAGTTCGATGTTCACACTCTCCGAATGGCCCCCGACCACCGGCACGCGGACCGTGGTGGCGGTCACGGCGATGGCCTCGTCGCGGAGGATCTTCCGCGTCTCGTTGACCATCTTCATCTCCTCTTTGGTGTAGCCGTTGTCGAGGAAGGTGTCGATATGCGGGAGGATGTTGAGGTCGATGGGATGCGGGTACACGGCCGGGTAGGAGCCCCAGGCGCCGCCGTCCCGTTCCGCCTCCAGTTGGGCCACGCCTTTGTGCCCCGTGCCCGTCACGCTCTGGTAGGTGGAGACGACGATTCGCTTGATTCCGAAGGCCTTATGTAGCGGGGCCAGCGGCAGGACCATCTGGATGGTCGAGCAGTTGGGGTTGGCGATGATAAAGTCGTCAGGTCCGGGGACGTCGCCGTTGATTTCCGGGACGACGAGCGGTACCGACGGGTCCATGCGCCAGAACGAGGAATTGTCCACGACGCGGCACCCCGCAGCGGCGAAACGCGGCGCCAGCTCTCCGGAAGCAGTCCCGCCGGCACTGAAAAGGGCAAGGGCCGGACGCCGGGCGATGGCTTCGTCGGCGCTGATGACGGACCACTCGCGCCCTTGGAATGCGACGTTCCGTCCGATCGAGCGCGCCGAAGCGACCGGCAACAGTTCCGTCACCGGGAAATGCCTCTGCTCCAACACTTCCAACATCTTGGAGCCCACCAGCCCTGTGGCTCCCACAACTGCAACTTTCATAGAATCAAAAACTTTTTCATTTTACAGGTTCCTTTCCCGGCATCCGGGACGCCCTGCACCCCAAAAGATGCCATGCCTGTCCCAGGCAGCAACGGCTCCGGATTCTGCAAAGATACGAAAATAAGACGAGTTTTTCGAGGTTTTATGTAACAGTATGGAAATGAGTCAATTGCTTGTTTTAGCCTATGACAATATTTACATAGGTTAAAACGCTTGATTTGTTAAGTATTAACTATTTACAAAAACGTCAACGGAGGATGTCGTTGAGGACGCTGGAGGCAGCCTGGACAGCACCCTCACCGGCTCCCTCGATGACGAGCGGGTAGGGGTGGAAGGCGCTGCGGATGATGATGGCGTTCTCGGTGCCGCGGAGATGGTAGGCGGGATGCTCCCGGGGGACAAGGCGGACCTGGATACCGGCCCGCCAGCCCGTTTCCGTCTTCTCCAGATAGGCGGTGAAACGTTGGCGGCACCCTTGTCGGGCAGCTTGGGCGGACGCTTCGGCGAATGTCGGTTCCAGTTCGGTGAGCCCCCGGTAGAAGTCTTCCAGGGAGCCGGACAGGAGTTCCCGGGGGATGAGCGGCTCGATCTCGACATCGTCCTCTTCCAGGTGGACGCCGGCTTCCCGGGCCAGGATGAGGAGTTTGCGCAAAGCATCCCGTCCGCCGAGGTCCATGCGCGGGTCCGTTTCGGTAAGACCGGCCTCCTGGGCGGCGCGGACCAGGTCGACCAGCGGCACACCGGATCCGTAGGCACTCAGGATCTGGTTGAGCGTGCAGGATACGACGGCCTCGATGGAGACCATCTCGTCGCAGCTGTTCGCCCCGGCTGCGATGGATGAAAGCATCGGCAGGGCTGCGCCCACCGTGGTTTCGTAGCGGAAGAAGACGCCGTTCTGCCGGGCTGCCGCGTGCAGGGCCGCATAGTCCACGTAGGGGACGGCGAAGGAGCGACGGTTGGAGGACACGATATTCACTCCGGCGCGGAACAGGGCGGCATAGTCGCGGTAGAGGGTTTCGCTGTCGGTGCAATCGACAAAGACTGAACCTTTCGGGGCCAGGGCGCAGACAGCCGACGGAAAATCCCCCGCACCGCCTCGGGCCAGCCGGTTCGCGGCCATGGCGGGGACGATGCCTCCGAGGTCGATGACATGGCGGCGGGAATCGGCGAGGCCGGCGATCCGGAGCGTCTTCCCGGTGCGGCGCGCTACCGTGTCCGCACTGCGTCCGACCATGTCCACGAGCGCCTTTCCGACGGCACCATACCCGGCGATGAACAGGTGCAGGGTGGTGACGGGTGCCGTCTCGAAGAAGGAACGGTGGAGCGCCTGCAGGGCTTGCGGGCCCACACCCGGCCGGACTGCGATGCGGAGGTTGTCCCCTTCCCGGCAGACCTCGAGAGCAGCGATACCGGCAGCGGCAAGGGCATGCCCCACCTGTTTCCGGGCCACTGTGAAATCGGCCTCCGGCGTGCCTATAAGGAAGATTTCGCCCGGCGTAGCTGCAGTGACACCGATCCAAGGATCGGCATCCCGGGCCGAGGTGACAAGGGTGTACCGCCCCTGCGGGTCGAAGGTGTTGCGGATCTCGATGGCGATACCTGCTTCCAGGGCCGGGGCAACTGTCGGTGCATAGAGCACCTTGGCCCCGTGTTCCGCCATCTGCAAGGCCGCCCCATAGGACATTTCAGGGATGGTCCGGGCTGCGGGGACGGTCTTCGGATTGGCGGTCATGATGCCCGGGACATCGGTCCAGATCTGGAGTGAATCCGCCTGGCAGGCAGCAGCATAGAGGGCGGCACTGTAGTCGGAACCGCCCCGGCCGAGAGTGGTTACGCCGCCTTCCGGCGTCCCGGCGATGAAGCCCGGCGCAACGAAGATGTCGGCCTCCGAGGCGGCGAGGGCTGCCTGTACCTGGGCCTCCGTGCCTGCCCGGTCGCCTTTGATGATCAGCTGTCGGGAATCCAGCCAGGAGGTCCGGTAGCCGTCGCAGGCGAGTTTCCGGGCGATGATCCGCGTCGAGAGCAGCTCGCCGAAGGTGACTTTCTCGTTGTCGGGAACCGCTTCCAGCTTTTCGAACAGCTGGTTGATTTCCGTTTCGGCTTCCGTCCGTTCCGTCCCGGTGAAGAGACGCCGCACGATGCCGAGGTGGCGGCTGCGCAACGCCGGAATCCCGGAAGCATCACCCGCCGCGAAGGCAAGCAGGGCATCCGTGCACCCGCTGATGGCCGAACAGACCAGGACCACCCGGCCCTTCTCCATCTCCGGGCCCACGATATCCAGCACCCGCGACATCGCCGTGGCGTCCGCCACCGACGAACCGCCGAATTTCAATACTCGGAACATACGCGTCTCAATCAAAGCAGGGCAAAGGTACGAAATCTTTCCCGATATTCTCCCCGGTGCCCGGAGCAACACTCCGTTCCCGTCTACGAAAAAGCCCTGGAATGTATTTTTTGTGCAAACCATCCACCGCCGTGGAAGGAAGGCGTGGCGGAACCGCGGGAATATTTCGTAAATTTCACGGAGTTTGCTAAATTTGCAACCGATGATACGAGCGGCGAGCATATTCGGTTTCCTGCAGTTCGGTGTAGCCGACATCCTGGACATCCTGATGGTGGCCCTGATCATCTATTTCCTCGTGCGGAGCATCCGGAGGGATTCGTCCGTGGTGAACATCGTACTGGTGCTGGCGGTGCTGCTGATTGCCCAGGCGGTCGTGTCTGCATTGAACATGCGGATGATGACCGTGTTGTTGAATGCCCTGCTGGATGTAGGCGTGCTGGCCGTGATCATCATCTTCCAGCCGGAAATCCGCCACCTGCTGAACCGGCTGGCTGTCCAGTCCGGCCTTGCAAGGAGGGCCGGAGAGGTCTTCAACAAACTGCTCGGCATCAAGGAGGAGCAGATGGGCAGCCGTTCCGTGGAGGAACTGGCCGAGGCCTGCCGTGCCATGTCGGCGGAGAAGACAGGCGCCCTCATCGTCATCCAGCACAAGTCCTCGCTCGACGACTATATCCGCACCGGGGACAGTTTCGACGCGGAAATCAACCGCCGCCTGATCATGAACATCTTCTTCAAGAATTCGCCCCTGCATGACGGGGCCATGATCATCATCGGCGACCATATCTCCGCCGCCCGCTGTCAGCTGCCGATGACCAACCGGACCGACCTGCCGGCCAGTTTCGGCATGCGCCACCGGGCTGCCATCGGCCTGTCGGAGGATACCGACGCGGACATCATCGTCGTCTCCGAAGAGAGCGGCCATGTGATGTTCGTCCATAACGGCGAGGCGGTGGAGATGAAGAATATGAACGAACTCAAGCAGCGCCTGGGCATGGCCTTCGGCGAAAAGACGGTGGAGGCATGATCGATACGAGACTGGAGGAAAAGCTCGGTTTCGACCGGGTGCGGGCGATCATCTCGGACCGTTGTTCGACGGATTATGCCGCCATGCGGGTGGCGGAGGAGACCTTCTCTACGGAACCCCAGGAGATCCGGCGGCGGCTGCTCCTGGTGGACGAGATGCGTCTCATCGTCATGTTCGAAGACGGCTTCCCGACCAGCGGTTATATCGACGCCATTCCTTTCTTGGAACCCATCGGCAAGCACGCTTCCATCGACCTCCTGTCCCTCGGCAAGCTCCGCACCCTCCTGGATACGCTCCATAAGGTGTCTGGTTTCTTCCAGGGTGTCAAGGACGGGGTCTATCCCAACCTCAAGCACCTCTCGGCCGGAATTGCATCCTTCCCGGAGGTGCGTACCCGCATCGACGCCCTCCTGGACAAGTACGGCGAGGTCAAGGACACAGCCTCCGATGCTCTCTACGAGATCCGCCGGAGCCTCCGTGACAAGGAACTGAACGTCTCCAAGCGGATGAACGCCATCCTCCGCAAGGCGCAGCAGGACGGTATCGTGGACAGCGACGCCAGCGTATCCATCCGCGACGGCAAGATGCTCATCCCGGTGCCTTCCGGTAAGAAACGCCAGTTCGCCGGGTTCATCTACGACGAATCCGCCACCGGCAAGACGACCTTCATCGAGCCGGCCGAAATCGTGGCCCTGACCAACGAAATCTCCGAACTGCATTTCGCCGAAACCCGCGAGATCGCCCGCATCCTGCACGCGTTCTCCGACTTCCTCCGTCCCTTCATCCCGGACCTCCTCCAGGCGGCGGCCTTCATCGGTGAGATTGATTTTCTGATGGCCAAGGCCCAGACCGCCCTCGACTTCATCGCCGGGATGCCCGTCTTGTCCGAAGAGGGGCGGCTGGATCTCCGCAAGGCCCGCCATCCCCTCCTGGAGAAGGCCCTCCGCAAGGAACACAAAGAAGTGGTTCCGCTCACCGTGACCCTCACCCCCGACAAGCACATCCTCCTCATATCCGGCCCCAATGCGGGCGGCAAGTCCGTCTGCCTCAAGACGGTAGGCCTGCTCCAGTACATGTTCCAGTGGGGCATGCTCATCCCGACGTCCGAGACCTCCGAACTGCCGGTCTTCGACCGCATCATGGTCTCCATCGGCGACGACCAGTCCATCGACAACGACCTTTCTACCTACAGTTCTTTCCTCGCTGACATGGGCACGATGCTGGAGCAGGCCGACGGGAAGACCCTCGTCCTCATCGACGAATTCGGCTCCGGCACCGAACCGGCCGCGGGCGGTGCCATTGCCGAGGCCATCCTGGCCGAACTTGACCGCCGGGACACCTACGGGGTCATCACGACCCATTACACCAATCTGAAGCTTTACGCCTCCGCCGGCGACTCCGGCGTCATCAACGGCGCCATGCAGTTCGACGCGCAGAACATCGCCCCGCTCTTCCGCCTGGAAATCGGCCTGCCGGGCAACTCGTTCGCCTTCGAACTGGCCCGGAAGATGGGACTTCCCGAGGTCATCGTCCAGGATGCAGAGCGGCGGGCCGGGGAGGAATTCGTGGGCATCGAGCGCAACCTCCGCAAGATTGCCCGCAGTCGCAAGGCCCTGGACGAGAAATTGACCCGTATCCGTGCGACGGACAAGACCCTCGAATCGCTCTCGGACCGCTACCAGAAGGAGTTGGAGGACATCCAGAAAGTCCGCCAGGACATCCTCGACGAGGCGCGTCGCGAGGCCCGGGACATCATCAAAGGGGCCAACAGGCAGGTCGAAAGCACCATCCGCACCATCCGTGAGGCCCAGGCCGAGAAGGAATCCACGAAGGAGGCCCGCCAGGAGCTCCAGTCCTTCCTCGGGGCCCTGGCCGACACCCGTCGGGAGCGGGACGAATACATCGAACAGAAGCTCCGGACCGTCCAGCAGCGCAAGGAGCGAGAGAAAGTCCGCAAGGTCCGTCGGGCAGCCCCTGAAGAGCGGGAGGCCCTGTCCCGGGCCGAAGAGGAACAGCGGAAACTCCAGGCCTTCCGCAGCGCCCCGCTCAAAGCGGGCGAGAAGGTCCGCATCAAGGAGAACGGCATGGTCGGTGAAGTTTCCAAGGTGTCGGCCAAGGCTGTCACCATTATCATCGGCAACCTTTCCACCAAATTGCCGTCGGACCGGGTGGAGCGGGTGACGTCCAATGAATACAAGGCAGCGGTCAAGGAGGTCGCCCGGCCGCGCCAGGTCTATGACTCCGCCATATCGGAGCGCAAGGCGGATTTCCGCCTGGAACTCGACGTCCGCGGGCAGCGCGTCGGCGAAGCCATCGAGAACGTCATGCGTTACATCGACGATGCCATCATGCTCGATGTGCCGTCGGTGCGCATCCTCCACGGCAAAGGCACCGGCGCCCTCCGGGAGGAAATACAGAAATATGTGAGGACGGTACCGGGTGTCGTGTCCGCTGCTGACGAGCATATCCAGTTCGGCGGGTCGGGCGTCACGGTCGTCCGATTCGGATAGAAGATGGAAATAAAGGGAAACAAGGCGTTGGGGCGCCTGGGTGAGGAGATGGCCTGCGATTTCCTGCAGAGCCGGGGGCACCGGATCCTCGAGCGCAACTGGCAGGGCGGCCATCTGGAAGTGGACATCATTTCGGAGGGTCCGGACGGCGTGCATTTTGTAGAAGTGAAATCCAGGATGGCATCTTCGGAGGAAGCCCCGGAGCAGAAGGTCGATGCCCGCAAACAGCGGCGCATTTCCGATGCAGCCGTAAGATATCTGCGGGCCCAGGGGAGTGAGCAGGAGGTCTTCTTCGACGTGGTGTCGGTCCTTTTCGAAGGGTCCAGCACCATCGTCCGGTACTTTCCGCAGGCTTGGATACCGATATATGCATAGAAGAACCACACTACACTAAAATATATGGACAGCCACAGATATTGCGTCATCATGGCGGACAGCTCGGTGACGGTCACACAACTCAAGATGACCCATGACCGAGTCCTCCAGGTCGTGCCGGAGGAACGCATCCTGGTCGTGACCCAGGAGAAGAACGGGGCCCGGACCCGGGCCTGCCTGCCGGAGCTCCTGCCGGAGAATATCCTTCTCGAACCCTTCGCCCGCAAGACGGCCCCCTGCATGGCCTTTGCCGCCTATACCTTGCTGCGTCGTGACCCCCAGGCCGTCATCATCGCCACCCCTTCCGACCTCGTCATCCGGGACGAAGACCTGTTCGCCCGCACGGTCGCGGCGGCTTGTTCCTATGTCGAGGAGCACGATGTCCTGATGACCCTCGGCATCGTCCCGCGGAGTCCGGACGTGAACTTCGGCTACATCCAGGTCAAGGAAGGCAAGAAGGCCTGGCAGATGGAATGTCCGCTGAAAGTCAAGACCTTCACCGAAAAGCCGCCGGAAGAACTCGCACAGGTGTTCTTCCGCACCGGTGAATTCTTCTGGAATTCCGGCATCTTTATCTGGAAGGCCGACACCATCCGCGCCGAGATGGAGAAGTACATCCCCGAAGTGACAGAACTCTTCACCGGCTGGCAGGACCACCTGGACGAGAGCACCTTCCTGGAGCGGGCCTACACCGAATGCCCCAAGATCTCCCTCGACTACGGCGTCATGGAGCGCACCGACCGCGCCTGGCTCTACCCCGCCCGTTTCGGCTGGGCCGACCTGGAGCGGCTGTAGTCGCTGTGTTGAAAAAAGTGTTCATAACTTTAGGAAAATCAAGAAATTAATCGTATCTTTGCGGTCCGCAAAAGTATGCGGACGATATTAACGTATTAATAAACAATTAATTAACAAACACCAATGCCTGGTTTAATTGGAAAGAAAGTCGGAATGATTTCCGTCTTCGGTGCTGATGGTAAGAACATACCATGCACCGTCGTTGAGGCTGGTCCGTGTGTTGTCACGCAGGTCCGTACGGTCGAAACCGATGGTTACGCCGCCGTGCAGCTTGCCTATGACGAAAAGAAAGAGAAGCACACCAGCAAGGCTCTGAAGGGCCATTTCGAAAAGGCAGGAGTGACCCCCAAGAAGAAGCTGGTCGAGTTCGAGGCCGACTTCGCGGGAGAACTCAAACTCGGTGACACCATCACGGTCTCCGATGTCTTCACCGAGGGCGTCAAGTTCGTCGACGTCGTCGGTACCTCCAAGGGTAAGGGTTTCCAGGGCGTCGTGAAGCGCCATGGATTTGCCGGTGTCGGCGGCCAGACCCACGGCCAGCACAACCGGCTCCGCCACCCTGGTTCCATGGGTGCATCCTCCTGGCCTTCCCGCGTCTTCCCGGGAATGCGTATGGCCGGCCACATGGGCAACGAGCGCGTCAAGGTCTTCAACCTCGAGGTCCTCAAGGTCATCCCTGAGAACAATCTCCTCGTCATCAAGGGTTCCGTTCCCGGAGCCAAGGGTTCATATTTAATTCTGGAGGCATAATTATGGAATTGTCAGTATACAAGATCGACGGTACCGAATCCGGAAAGAAGGTCGTCCTCGACGAGAAGGTCTTCGGCGTCACTCCGAACGACCATGTCATCTATCTCGATGTCCTCCAGTACCTGGCCAACCAGCGCCAGGGCACGGCCAAGACCAAGGACCGCAGCGAAGTCGCCTATTCCACCAAGAAGCTCGGACGCCAGAAGGGCGGCGGCGGTGCACGCCACGGCTCCATCAAGGCGGGCATCTTCGTCGGCGGCGGCAATGTCCACGGTCCCAAGCCGCGCGACTACCGTTTCAAGCTCAACAAGAAGGTGAAGAGCCTCGCCCGTGTCTCCGCCCTGTCCTACAAGGCCGCCGAAGGCAAGATCGTCTTCGTCGAGCCGTTCACCATGGACGCCCCGAAGACCAAGGAGCTGCTCACCATCCTCTCCAATATCAAGGCCGGTGACCGCAAGGTCCTCTTCGTCCTCCCGGAGAACAGCAACAACATCTATCTTTCATCCCGCAACCTTCCGCAGGTGAAGGTGATCAGCGTCGACGAGATCAACACCTATGCCATCATGGATGCGCACTCCCTCGTGCTCGTCGACGGCGTCCAGGACATCCTCGCGGCCAGAGTAAAGTAAAGGAGAAAACGAAATGGGTATCTTAATCAAGCCAATCGTAACCGAAAAGATGACGGCTCAGGGCGAAAAGCTGAACCGTTACGGTTTCATCGTGGACCGCAAGGCCAACAAGCTCCAGATCAAGGCCGCCGTCGAGCAGATGTACAATGTCAATGTCGCCGATGTCAACACCTTGAACTACCACGGCAAGCGGAAGCAGCGCTACACCAAGGCGGGGCTTCTCAAGGGCCGCACCAACCACTTCAAGAAGGCATACGTCACGCTTGCAGGTGAGGACAAGATCGATTTCTACGCTAACATCTAAGAGGAGGAACAACCATGGCAATCAAGAAATACAAACCGGTGACCCCTGGCCAGCGCAACAAGGCCATCAGTTCCTTTGAGGAGATCACCGCCAAGAAGCCTTACAAGAAGCTCCTTGTCCCCCTCAAGTCCACTGGCGGCCGTAACAACACCGGCCAGATGACCGTCCGCTATCGTGGTGGCGGCCACAAGCGTATGTACCGCCTCATCGACTTCATCCGTAACCGTGACGGAATCAAGGCCGAGGTCCTCACTATCGAATACGATCCGAACCGCAGCGCCCGCATCGCCCTCATCCAGTATGAGGATGGTCCGAAGAGCTACATCATCGCTCCGAACGGCCTGAAGGTCGGCCAGATCGTCGAATCCGGCGCAGAAGCCGCTCCTGAACTCGGCAACTGCCTCCCGCTCTCCGCTATTCCCGTCGGTACGCTCGTGCACGCGATCGAGCTCCGTCCCGGCCAGGGTGCCGCCATGGCGCGTTCTGCCGGCACCTATGCCCAGCTCGCCGCCCGCGAAGGCAAGTACGCCATCCTCCGTCTCCCTTCGGGCGAGACCCGCATGGTCCCTGCCGCCTGCCGCGCCACCGTCGGCACCGTTTCCAATCCCGACCATAATCTGGAGTCTTCCGGCAAGGCCGGCCGCAGCCGCTGGCTGGGCCGCCGTCCTCACAACAGAGGTGTCGTCATGAACCCGCACGACCACCCGATGGGTGGTGGTGAAGGACGCGCCTCCGGTGGTCACCCTCGTTCCCGCAAGGGTCTGCCCGCCAAGGGCTATAAGACCCGCAACCCGAAGGCGACCTCCAACAAGTTCATCATTGAAAGACGTAAGAAATAACGGAATAAACTGACAAGATTATGAGTCGCTCACTTAAAAAAGGACCGTACATCCAGGAAGCCCTGGAAAAAAGGATTCTTGCTATGAATGAAGGTAGCAAGAAGAAAGAGGTTGTCAAGACTTGGTCACGTGCCAGCATGATTTCCCCTGACTTTGTCGGCCATACCATTGCAGTCCATAACGGCAACAAGTTCATTCCGGTCTATGTAACTGAGAACATGGTCGGCCACAAGCTCGGCGAATTCGCTCCTACCCGCACTTTCCGCGGCCACGCAGGCAACAATAAGAAATAATGTTTAAAGGATTGACATTATGGGAAAGAGAAAAAGATTGATGGCCGAGCGCCTGAAAGAGACCAAGAAGCAGACCGCCATTGCGAAGCTGAAAGATGTGCCTACCTCCCCGCGGAAGATGCGCCTTGTCGCCGATACCGTCCGCGGCGTAGAAGTCAACCATGCCCTCGACCTTCTCCACTACTCCAAGAAAGAGGCCTCCGTGCGGCTTGAGAAGCTCCTCAAGAGCGCCATCGCCAACTGGGAAGCCAAGAACCCGGAGCAGAACAAGGAGCTGGAAAGCGGCAATGTCATCGTGAAGACCATCATGGTCGATGAAGGACGCACGCTCAAGCGCATCCGCCCGTGCCCGCAGGGCCGTGCCGGACGCATCCGCAAGCGTTCCAACCACGTCACCATCATCCTGGATGTTAAAAAACCCACTGTGGAGGAATAAACTATGGGACAGAAAACTAACCCTATCAGCAACCGGATCGGTATCACCCGTGGTTGGGACTCCAACTGGGTCGGCGGCAACTATGCAGAGAAGATCGCCGAGGACTATGAGATCCGCAAGTATCTGCAGAACCGTCTGGCCAAGGCCAGCCTCTCCCGCATCATCATCGAGCGGACCCTCAAGCTCATCACCGTCACTATCCATGCGGCCCGTCCGGGAGTCATCATCGGCAAGGGTGGACAGGAGGTCGATAAACTGAAGGAAGAACTCAAGAAGGTCACCAAGAAGGACGTCCAGATCAACATCTTCGAGGTCAAGCGCCCGGAGGTGGATGCCACCATCGTCGCGGACAGCATCGCCCGCCAGATCGAGGGGCGTGTCTCCTACCGCCGCGCCATCAAGATGGCCATCGCCACCGCCATGCGTGTCGGTGCCGAGGGCATCAAGGTGCAGATCAGCGGCCGCGTCGGCGGCGCCGAAATGGCCCGTAGCGAGATGTTCAAGGAAGGACGTACCCCGCTCCATACCTTCCGTGCCGATATCGACTACGCCCTGGCTGTCGCTTCGACCAAGGTCGGAGCCCTCGGTATCAAGGTGTGGATCTGCAATGGTGAGAAGTACGGCAAGCAGGACCTCTCCCCGAACGCAGGCTTCGCTTCCAGTGCCGCCCCTTCCACCGGCCGTCGTGACGGTGGCCGTGGCGACCGCGGTGGCCGCCGGGGTGGACGTCGTGGCGACCGCGACCGTCGATAGATTTTACACATCATAGGCTTATGCCCGGCCCGCAACGGCCGGGCATTTGCCTTTTCCGGCCGAGACACCGTCGATCAGTGTGCGTTTCGGGAGGCGCACACGGAGAAGGCTTCATTGTCAGGATTTTTTCGTATTTTTGCAAGATGAACCATAGAATACAAGTGAATATGAAAATCAGGATGATGACGGGTGTGGCTGCGGCGATGATGACCGTGGCATGCTCACAGGGACCGGCCGCGACGACCCAGGTCGTGGGAACGTTCGGCGAACAGGCGCCGGAAGCGGTGCAGATCGTGATCGGCGAAAGCCTCGACACCACCGTGGCGGTGGTGGACGGCCGCTTCGAGGCGGTAGTCCCGACCGATATCGTGAACATGGCCCAGATTTCGGTCGAGGGCGAAGCTCCGGTCGCGTTCGTGGCCGACGGAACGACCCTCACGGTCGATTTCGACGAGGGGACGGTCTCCTCTTCCGACAAGAAGGGCGTACAGTCCCGCTACAACGCCTATACGGCCTGGATGCAGGACTTCATGACGGATTACCGCGAGCACATGGGCGGGATCGAGGCCGACACGACCCTGGACGAGGCGGAAAAGGCCGCCCGGGCCGAGGCCTATTACGATGAGGTTATCGGCGGATACAACGCGTACCTGCAGCAGACCCTTGCCGCCAACACCGACAATGTCCTGGGCCTTGCGGCCGTCTCCGAACTGGAACTGGACGACCCGGCCGAGAAGGCGGCGGCCCTCGGGAAACTCTCCGACGAACTGAAGGCCCTGCCCCAGGTGGCCCGGATGATCGCCCTCTACGAGACGAAGGAGAAGACCGCCGAAGGCACGATGTTCGTGGACTTCGAGGTGGTCCAGGATCCGGAGGACCCGGAGGCTTCCACCGTCCGGCTCTCCGATTACGTCGGCCGGGGCAAGTGGGTCATCGTCGACTTCTGGGCATCCTGGTGCGGCCCGTGCCGCCGGGAGATGCCGAACCTCAAGGCGGTCTACGAGCAGTACCATGGCGATGATTTCGACATGCTCAGCGTCGCCGTCTGGGACAAGGTCGATGCGACGAAGGCCGCTGCGGCGGAACTCGGCATCCCGTGGAACCAGATCGTGAATGCCCAGCGGATTCCGACGGACCTCTACGGCATCGAAGGCATCCCGCACATCATCCTCTTCGCGCCGGACGGCACCATCGCCAAGCGGGGTCTCCGCGGCGAGAAGATCGGCGCGGCGGTGGCCGAGGCCCTGGGCCGGTGACCATCCGCGAGAAAATAGCGTTGTTTCCCCATTCCCCCGGCGTCTACCGGTATTATGACGCCGAGGGAAAGGTGATTTATGTCGGCAAGGCCAAGGACCTGCACAAGCGGGTGGCTCAGTATTTCGTGCCCCCGGAGCGGCTCAACACCAAGACCCGCATCCTGGTCTCGAAGATCGCCGACGCCCAGTATTCGGTGGTGGACAGCGAGGCCGACGCCCTCCTGCTGGAGAACAACCTCATCAAGCAGTACAAGCCGAAGTACAACATCCTCCTCAAGGACTCCAAGACCTACCCGTGGATCTGCGTGACGGGCGACGACTTCCCGAAGGTGTTCATCACCCGGCGCATCGACAAGTCCAAGGGCAACCGCTACTTCGGCCCGTACAGTTCCGTGATGCACGCCCGGAACCTCGTGGATTTCTTCCGCGAGGAGTATCCGCTCCGCACCTGCAACCTCGCCATCACCTCCGACGCCATCCTCAAGAAAAAGTTCCGCCCCTGCCTGGACTTCCACATCGGCCGCTGCAAGGCGCCCTGCATCGGGGCCGTCTCCAAGAAGGAGTACGGCGACAACATCGAGGACATCGTCCGCATCCTCACCGGTCGCGGCGGCGAAGTCATCCGGCATTATAAGGCGCTTATGGCTGAGGCGGCCGGGCGGCTGGATTTCGAGGAGGCCCAGCGCTGCAAGGAGAAGATGCAGTCCCTGGAGCGGCATTATGCCAAGTCCATCATCACCTCGGCCGCCGACACGAACGCCGACGTGTTCTCGATGGTCTTCGATGCGGGCGAGGCGTTCGGCAACTTCCTCCGCATCCGCAGCGGCGCCATCATCCAGTCGCTGAACCTCGGCTTCCGCAGCCAGATCGAGGAGGAACCCGCGACGATGCTCGCCACCTTCATCGGCGAGATCGAGGACAAGTTCGGCGCTCTTTCGAAGGAGGTCATCGTGCCTTTCCTGCCCGATGTGGAAATCGACGGAGTGGAGTTCCGGATTCCGGTTCGGGGCGACAAGCTGGCCCTGCTGGAGCTCAGCGCCAAGAACGCCAAGGAGTTCCACTTCAACAGCATCAAGCAGCGGGAGCACACCGACCCGGACCGCTACCGGATGGGCATTATGGAGGATCTGCAGAAAGCCCTCGGCATGAAGGAACTGCCCCGCCACATGGAATGCTTCGACAACTCCAACATCCAGGGGACGAACCCGGTGGCCTCCTGCGTCGTGTTCCGCGACGGCGAGCCGTCCAAGAAGGACTACCGCCGCTTCAAGGTCAAGACGGTCATCGGGGCCAACGACTTCGCGTCCATGAAGGAGATTGTCAACCGGCGCTATGCCCGGCTCCTGGCCGAGGCGCCCGACGACCTGCCGCAACTGGTGGTCATCGACGGCGGCAAGGGCCAGTTGGACGCGGCCTACCAGGCCCTCGCGGAACTGGGCATCACCGACCGGCTCACCGTCGTCGGCCTGGCCAAGCGCCTGGAGGAGGTCATCCGCGTGGGCGACCCGTATCCACTCTTCATCGATCGGAACTCGCAGGCCCTCAAGGTGCTCCAGCACATCCGCGACGAGGCGCACCGCTTCGGCATCACCTTCCACCGAAACCTCCGCTCCAAGGCGGCCATCCAGAGCGCCCTGCGCGAGATCAAGGGGGTGGGGGAGAAGACGGAACAGCGCCTCCTGCTCCACTACGGCTCGGTCGCGAAGATCGCGGCGGCCCCGCTGGAGGAACTTTCCGCCCTGGTCGGTGCCGACCTGGCGGTACGCATCCATGACTATCTGAACGAATGATGGACGAGAAACGGTTCAACAAGGTGTTTTCCTCCGTCCTGATGGCCGCCATGGTGGTGGTCATCGCCATCGCCACGGTGCTCAAGTTCCGCGACCCGCAGGTGAACAAGGTGCTCCTGGTCGTAGCGGCGCTGGGTTCGGTGATGGGCGTGGCGTCGAGCGTGCTGTCGGCGAACGGCCTTATCTGGACCTTCATCTTCGGCATCCTGGACATCGCTTTCTGCCTGGTCGTCGACGCCGACAACGGCATTTGGGGCGATTTCTCGATGCACCTGTTCTACCTCCTGCCCATGCAGGTGGTCGGCATCTGGCAATGGCGCAAGCGCGGTGCGAAGGGGGCCGGCACCGAGGTCCGGGCCCGCCGCCTGACCGGCCGCCAGCGCCTCTGGGGCGGCGCCGCCGTCCTCGCCGCCCTCGCGGCCGTCTACGGCATCCTCCTCGCCATCCAGCTGCACACCGTCGCCCTGGAGGACATCAACCGCGTCCAGGTCTTCTCGGACGCCGCCCGCACTACGTTCAACATCGCCGGGCAGATCCTGATGTCGCTGGCCTTCTTCGACCAGTGGGCCCTGTGGATCCTCGTGAACATCGCGTCGATCTCCCTTTGGGGGAGCACGATGCTCTCGTCGGAGGCATCCAGCTACACGGTGGTCATGTTCATCAAGTACTGCTTCTACCTCGTCAACTCCGTCAACGGCTTCCGGATCTGGTACCGTCTGAGCCGCCCGGAAGGCCGATAATGTCGCTTTTCCGGCCAAAGGCTTTCTTTTTCGGGATTTTTTTACTTACTTTGCGCATTATTTGCGATTATAACGGTATAAAACATAAACTAAAATCTTTACTATCATGACAAACGAAGAAATCGTAAAGCAGGTCAAGGACATCATCGTTGACAAGCTTGGCGTTGAGGAGTCT
>JAFUZO010000029.1 GCA_017476575.1 Bacteroidales bacterium
CGGTATTTCAAGATGTTCGGCCTTTTCGCCAACATGGGCGCCGAATTCGGCTTCCAGCATTCGTATTAAGGGTACTCCTTCAAGGAGTACGAGACGGATGGAGTCAAATACCGCCAGGAACAGGACGGCTACCACGCCGCGGTGATGGAAGTCCCCGAAGTCTTCTTTCTCTCCCATTTCCATGCAGATTTCGGAGAGAACTTCAAGTTGATGCTCAAGGCCGGCATCTTCGGGGGCTATCGGATGAATATCCGGCGGACCGACCCCGTCTCGGTCGAGACGGACCTGGCACAGGCCTTCTCCGACCATGACCGGCGTCTCACCTACGGCACCCAGTTCGGTTTCGGTGCCGGCCTGATGTTCGACCCTTTCGAGATCCATCTGATGGCGCAGGGAAAATGGGGCTGGTCATCCTTCTACGAGCCGGATTATTACAATCCGTTCTACTACCGCTATGCTTATCCGCTTGACCTGGTGCTTACGCTGGGCATCTACTACCAGTTGACCCCGCGTCGGGGCCACACCCGCGCCCAACTCCGCCGGATGGCCCGTGAAATGGTCTCAAACCAACAGGAATGATGGAAACTCAGACAGTCCAAGTGGGGAACGTCCGCATCGGCGGCGGTAACCCGGTCGTTGTGCAGACCATGTGCAACACCCATACGTATGATGTCGAAGCGACGGCGGCGCAGTGCATCCGCCTGGCGGAAGCCGGAGCGCAACTCGTCCGGATTACCGTACCGGGCTTACAGGATGTAAAGCATCTGGAGGCCATCCGGGACCGCCTGCGGGCATCCGGTATCGATGTCCCTCTCGTCGCGGACGTCCATTTCTCTTCCGAGACGGCCATCGCTGCGGCGGCCATCGTGGAGAAGGTCCGCATCAACCCGGGCAACTTCCACCGCGACCACGACAAGGCCCGGGAGCAGTTCGCCCGGCTGCTGGCCGTCTGTAAGGAGCATGGCACCGCCATCCGCATCGGCCTGAACCACGGTTCCCTCGGCTCCTACATCGTGGAACGGTTCGGTAACACCCCTGCGGCCATGGCCCTGGCCGCGATGGAATGGATCGACATGTGCCTGGAAGCGGATTTCCACGATGTCGTGGTCTCTTTGAAAGCGTCCAACACGACCGTGATGATCCAGGCGTACCGGGAACTCTCCCGCCTGATGCAGGAGCGGGGCGTCGCCTTCCCCCTCCATGTCGGGGTCACGGAGGCCGGCAACGGCGATTCCGGCCGAATCAAATCCTGCGTCGCCATCTCCACCCTCCTCTCCGAAGGCATCGGCGATACCGTCCGGGTATCCTTGACGGAAGATCCGGCCGACGAACTTCCCGTCGCCCGGTATCTGTCCAACCGGTACGGCGGCCGTGTTCGCTCGTCCTTGATTTCCCTCCATCTGGAAGGCCGTAGCGCCCTTGCCACCTACGCTGCGCCGTCGCGGGAGCGCCTGATCCTCGATGCCGCCTGCGACTTCGGCAAGCGCCTCCTTGACCGCACGCTGGATGAGGTGTCCTTCGACGGGACCTATGCCGATGCCGACGGACGGACGGTCTCCATCGACGGGGCCTTCAGCAATTATCTGGCCGACGAGCTCCTGCAGGCCTGCCGACGTCGTTTCTACAAGCCCGAGTATATCGCATGCCCGGGCTGCGGACGGACCATGTATGACCTCCAGGCAGCCTTCGAGGCCGTCAAGGCCCGTACCGGCCATCTGAAGGACGTTGTCATCGCCGTCATGGGCTGCATCGTCAACGGCCCCGGCGAAATGGCGGATGCCGACTATGGCTATGTCGGTGAGGGTGGCGGAAAAGTTACCATCTACCGCGGAAAAGAACCCGTCCTCCGACACATTCCCGATGCCGAGGCTGTGGACAAACTGGTCGGGCTGATCGAGTCCGACCGGCGCGACTGACCTATTCCGGAAGGACGGCGATGATGGATTCGACGGCCTTGACCTTGTCACCGACCGAGACGCGGATTTCTGCGTCGGTCGGGAGGAAGAGATCGATGCGGGAGCCGAACTTGATCACACCGCACTGGTCGCCCCGGTTCTCCATGTTTCCGGGTTCGGAATAGCAGACGATACGACGTGCAAAGGTGCCGGCAATCTGTTTGAAGAACACTTCGCCATGCCGGTTGGCCAGGCAGGAAGATGCATGCTCGTTGAGTTCGGAGGATTTCGGATGGAAGGCCAGCAGATACTTGCCGGGATGGTACTTGTAATAGGTCACCTTGCCGTTGATGGGCCAAAAGTTGCAGTGGACATCGAAGAAATCCATGTAGACGGAAATCTGGATGCATTCGCGTCCGAGATATTCCTTTTCGTAGACCTTGTCGACAATCACGACCTTGCCGTCTGCCACCGAGGTGACCAGGCGGTCGTTCCTCGCATCGGGAGCCGTCCGGTTCGGCACGCGGAAGAACCAGGTGATGAACACCATGAAGATGACGAAAGCTGCGGAGAGCGGGATGGAAATCCATTCGCTCTTGATAAAGCGGGCGGTGAGCCAGATCAGCACGGCGCAGACGCACCAGCTGACCAGGATGGTCCCGTAGGAATCATTGTCGATTTTGATCCAGTTCATAGGAGTCCGACGATTACAAGGTAGATGACACCGGAAGGGATGGCGAAAAGGGCGCTGTCGAAACGGTCGAGCATCCCGCCATGCCCCGGAATGATGTTGCCGGAATCCTTGAGGCCGCAGACCCGTTTCCACTGCGATTCAAAAAGGTCTCCATAGACACCGGCGACAGACATGATGACGGAAAGGATGATGCAATGGAGCATCGGGAAGGTGAAGAGGCCGGTAAGACAGAGGATGACCGCAGCGGCGACGGCCATGGCAAGACCGCCCCAGAAACCGGCCCAGGATTTCTTCGGGGAGATGTCGGGCCACAGTTTCCGCCCGTTCCGTCCGAACAGGAGTCCGAAGCAGTAGGCTCCCACATCCGAGGCCCAGATGATGCAGAAGAAGGCCAGCATGAGCACGCCGTTGAAATGCCCCTCTGCATCGAAGACGACGACATTGGAGGAGGCCAGCGGGATCGCGATATACAACAGCCCGGTGTACAGGAAGGCGGACAACTTGAAATCCGATCTGTCCCGGGCATACAGGCTGGAAATCATGAGCGAGAGGAGCAGGACGAAATTGAGCGAGACGAACTTGACGGGGACATGGAAGGCAAAGACACTGAATACGGCGGCGAACATGGCCACGCCCATGAAGGTGGCGAGGATACGGGAAACCCGGTAGCGGTCCCCCATCGTCATCCGGTAGAACTCCGTCAGCATGGTGATGACCATGAACGTCATGAGCAGGGCATAGAGATACTGATTGACAAGGAGTCCGCCCAGCACGATAGCCAGAAAGCAGACTCCCGAAAGCGATCTTTTGACAGTGTTATTCATCCTTCTCTGCAGGTTCTTCGAATCGGTCCTCCTCAGCCGGTTTCACCTTCGGTCCCAGGATCCGCTCGATATCTTCTGCAAAGATAACTTCTTTTTCGAGAAGTAGGGCACCCATCTGCATAAAACCGTCACGGTGGTCCTGGATCAGCCGCATCGTCCTGTCGTGCACATCCTGCACCAGTTCCTTGACTTCCTGGTCCATTACCTCGGCGAGTTTCTCGGAGTAGGGCTTCGTCAGGTTGTAGCCACGGGCTCCGGTCGAGTCATAGAAGGAAAGGTTGCCCACCTTGTCGCTCATGCCGTAATACTGGACCATGCTGTAAGCCATGCCGGTCATCCGTTCCAGGTCGTTCAACGCGCCGGTCGAAGGCTCTCCATTGAGGATTTCCTCTGCCACACGCCCTCCTATCAAGGTGCACATCTGGTCGACCATGATGGACTTCGACCAGTTCTTCCTCTCTTCCGGAAGATGCCAGGTGAGGCCCAGGGCATTGCCCCTCGGGATAATCGAGACCTTGAAGACGGGATCGGCATAAGGGAGGAGCCAGCCGACGAGGGCATGTCCCGCCTCATGATACGCAGTAGTCCGCTTCTCGGCCGGGGTCATGATCGTATTGGACTTGCGTTCCAGACCGCCGATAATCCGGTCCACGACCTCCAGAAAGTCTTCCTGCATGACGGCATCATGGTTCCGCCGGGCGGCGGTAAGGGCCGCCTCGTTGCAGACGTTGGCGATGTCCGCACCGGAGAATCCAGGGGTGTGCTTCGCCATGAAACCAACGTTGAAATCCTCGCCGAGCTTGATGCCGCGCAGGTGGACCTGGAAGATTTCTTCCCGCTCCTTGAGTTCCGGGAGTTCGACATGGATCTGGCGGTCGAAACGGCCGGCACGCATAAGGGCCTTGTCCAGGATGTCGGAGCGGTTGGTCGCCGCCAGGACAATGACACCCGAATTGGTGCCGAAACCATCCATTTCGGTAAGCAGCTGGTTCAACGTATTTTCCCGCTCGTCATTGGAAGAAAAGCCTCCATTTTTGGCACGGGCGCGGCCCACGGCGTCGATTTCGTCGATGAACACGATGCACGGCGCCTTCTCCTTGGCCTGGCGGAAAAGGTCGCGGACACGGGATGCGCCTACGCCGACGAACATCTCCACAAAGTCGGAACCGGAAATCGAGAAGAAGGGGACATTCGCCTCCCCCGCCACCGCCTTGGCCAGCAGGGTCTTCCCCGTTCCAGGAGGACCGACCAGAAGGGCACCCTTGGGAATCTTGCCGCCGAGGGCGGTGTACTTCCGCGGGTTCTTCAAGAAATCGACAATCTCCATGACCTCGTCCTTGGCGCCGTACAGGCCGGCCACATCCCTGAAGGTCACTTTCGAGGCCTCATCCTTGTCCGCAAGACGTCCGGTGGACTTGCCGACGTTGAACGGGTTGCCCATGCCGCCGGCCTGCCCCATGCCCCGGTTCATCCCGCGGAACATCCAGACCCAGAACAGGATCATGATCAACAGCGGGAAGATCCACTGGGCCAGGTCCGTCCAAAGGTGGTCTTCATTGCGCATCACCACCTTGAACTGGCTGCCGGCAGGCAGTTCCGCATTGAGCCCGGCGAAACTTTCTTCGGGGTCGAACTTGGTGGATACCAGGAAAAAGAAATGCGGGGAACGGCGCGGGACGACATTGCCCGGGAACTTGTCTGCATACTTCGCCAGCCGGTCTGCACGTACCTTGATCTCGCCCTTGAAGTCGTTGCGTACGAAGGTGATTTCGTCGACATCCCCGCTACGGACCATCACCTGCACCTCGTCCCACTCGACCTTCTGCGGATCGGAAGAACGGTTGCTGAAGAGCATGTAGCCGATGCCGAAGATCAGCAGGATGTACAGGAGCCAGGAGAAATTGAAGGAAACGCTGAAAATCCTGCGTCCGTTCGGATCCTTGTTCTTGTCTGCCATCATTCTGCCTTTTTAGCTTTGACCTTGCGCTCTTTGTGCTCCTTGCGTGGAACGTCGGCCCAGAGGTCTTCCAAGCGGTAGAAATCGCGATATTCTTTCAGGAAGATGTGCACGACGATGTTGCCGTAGTCCTGGATGATCCAGAAATTGTTGCCTTCGCCCTGGGAACGGTAGAGGGTGTGTCCCTCTTCCTTCATCTTCTCGGCGATGTTGTCGGCGATGGCGCCCACCTGCGTCGTATTGGAGCCGTCACAGACAACGAAGAAATCAGTGATGGCACCGTCCATCTTCCGCAGATCAAGCGAGACCACGTCCTGGCCCTTCTTGTCTATGATCGCATCGGCGATAAGCCGAAGGTCGTGTGTAATCATTCTTGTGAAATTTAGTAAATTTGCCGTGCAAATATAATCAAAATCCGAACCAATGGAAAACAGGATACGGATAAAGTGGTTCGATGAACTGGATTCGACCAACAGCGAGGCTCTGCGGCATATTTCCGAATATGACAATCTGTCAGTCCTCGCCGCTGTCAACCAGACGGCAGGACGGGGGCAGCGGGGCAACCGATGGCTGTCATCCCCGGGCGACAACCTGACTTTTTCGCTCGTCGTGAAGCCGTCCGGGTTCGCCGCATCCGACTTCATGGCCCTCACCTTCCTCGCCACCCTGACGGTCCGGGACTGGCTGCGCAGCGAAGGCGCAGCGGCCGTCATCAAGTGGCCCAACGACATCTATGTGCGCGGCAAAAAGATTTGCGGGATGCTGATCGAGAACGGTCTCGACGGGGGGGTGCTCGTCCATTCGGTCATCGGTATCGGCCTGAATCTCAACCAGACCGCCTTTCCGGGAGAACTGGTCAACCCGACATCGCTGAAACGGTTGACAGGTCACGCCTACGACCTGCGGGAGACCCTGCTATCCCTCTGCCGGGCCCTTGAGGAGCGCCTTCCAACCCTCGGTTCCCCCGAAGGTCGTTCTTCCCTCCATGCCGCCTACCAGGACGGCCTTTTCCAGTCCGGCCTGCTCCGCCCCTACCGCGACCTGCGCACCGGCGAAGGGTTTGAAGGCACCATCCAAGGCGTCACGTATGACGGGCGCCTCCAGATCGACGACCGCTTCTTCTCCTTCAAAGAGGTCGGCTATATCCTTTAGGAAAAGGAAGGACTCAGGCCAGCCGCATCGCGGCGATGGCGGCGGCCGGGTCGGATGCGCGGAAGACGGAACTGCCCGCCACAAGGATGGAGGCACCAGCTTCGACCAGGGCTGCAGCATTGGCCGGACCCACTCCCCCGTCGACTTCGATGAGCGCCGGGCTGCCGATCCGGTCCAGTTCGGCCTGCACGGCCCGGATGCGGCCGTAGGTCGTCTCGATGAAGGCCTGGCCGCCGAACCCCGCGAAAACGCTCATGACAAGGATGAAATCCACCTTCGGCAGATAGGGGAATATCTTCTCCACCGGACAGTCAGGGTTGATGACGATACCGGCCTTTACATGAAAGCGACGGATGAGGTTGATTACTGCATCTGATTCATCTTGTGCAGCTTCATAATGGAAGCTGATCATATCGGCGCCGGCCTTTGCAAAGCGTTCGACATACTTCTCGGGATGGACAATCATCAGGTGGACGTCAAGCGGTTTGCGGGCCTCCCGGGCAATCGCTTCGACGACCGGGAAACCGAACGAGATATTCGGCACGAAGGTCCCGTCCATCACATCGAGATGGAAGAGGTCGGCTTCGGCATTGACCAGTTCGACGTCCTTGTACAGGTGCAGGAAGTCGGCCGAAAGGATAGAAGGTGCGATTTGTACCATCATGCGAAGTTCACGACGATATCTTCCAGCAGGGCGACAAACTTGTCGAGGGAAGCCAGCTCCAGCCTCTCGCCGGGCGCATGGACCCCGCGGAGCGTCGGTCCGAAGGAAATCATGTCCAGGTCCGGGAACTTCTCCAGGAAGAGTCCGCATTCCAGCCCGGCATGGATGGCCTTGACCTCCGGCTCGACACCGAAGAGTTTCCGGTAAGAGGCGACAGAGACTTCAAGGAGGTGGGAATGGACATCCGGCTTCCAACCCGGGTACTCCCCATGATGCTCGACATCGAAAGAGCCGAGGAAGAAGACCGCCTCCACCTTTTCCGCGATGGCGTGGAGTTCCGACACAACCGGACTCCGCTGGCTGGTGACAACCTTCAGGACATTGTCCTCCCCCATCTTCATGGCCGCCAGGTTCGTCGATGTCTCCACCAGGCCCGGAATGTCCATGCTCATCTGAACAACCCCGTGCGGACAGGCGAGCAGCGTCATGATGATATTTGCGGCATCCCCTTCCTCGACGGCACCGCCCTCCGTCTGGACCGGTGCGCAGACCGCCCGGACATCCGGGTCGCTGGAGGCATATTCCTGGGCAAGGAGGGAAGAATAGGCCTTCACGTCCGCCACCATATCCTCCACCTCGTCGGCCGGAACGGCGATAATGGCTTCAGCCTCGCGGCAGATGGCATTCGGCTTGTTGCCGCCTTGGAGCGTAAACAACTGATAATCATATTGCAGTTCGGTGTACAGGAAGCGGACGAGGAGCTGGAGTGCATTCGCCCGCTCCTTGTTGATGTCGTCGCCGCTGTGACCGCCTTGCCCGCCGGAGACCACAACCTTCAGGGCCTTATAACCCTTTCGGAGCGGTTCACGCTTGTACTGGAAGGTGGCTGTCGTGTCCATGCCGCCGGCACAGCCGATGAACAGTTGTCCTTCGTCTTCCGAATCGAGGTTGATGAGCGTCTTCCCGTCAAAGAAACCTGGTTCCAGGGCAAAAGCACCGTCCATGCCCGTCTCTTCCGAGATGGTGAACAGGCACTCGAGCTTTCCGGTCGGAAGGTCGCTGTCCAGCAAGGCCAGGCAGGCGGCGATCCCGATTCCGTCATCAGCGCCGAGGGTCGTGTCCTTGGCGACCATCCATCCGTCTTCGATCACATACGGGATAGGCTGTGTCAAGAAATCGAACTCGAAGTCCGCATTCTTTTCGCAGACCATGTCCTGATGGGCCTGGAGCACGATGGGCGGCACTTCTTCCTTACCCGGAGCGGCTTCTTTGACGATGACGACATTGCCGGTCTTGTCGGTCCGGCATTCGAGATGGCGGTCGGCAGCGAAGCGCTGGAGCCAGGCGGTCATCGGCCCTTCATGACCGGACTCCCTCGGAATCCGGGTGATTTCCTTGAAGAAATCGAGTACAGATGCAGAATCCATGTTACGAAAACTTGATGTTTCCGTAAAGATAGGCATTTTTGAGGAAATAATGAAACTTTATCGCCCGACCGGCACGACTATCATGTTTTCGATGTCGGTTACATACTGGCGGAAAGCCTTGTCTGTCGACATGAGGTCCTGGACCGTCGTACAGGCATGGAGGACCGTAGCATGGTCCTTGCCGCCCAGTTCGGCGCCAATGGTGGACAGGGAGCAGTTCTGGATGAGGCTCCGGCATTCATACATCGCGATCTGGCGGGCCTGGACAATCTGCCGTTTGCGTGACTTCGAGAGGAGGGTGTCGCGCGTGATGTTGAAATATTCGCAGACGGTCTTGACGATGGCCTCGATAGTGACGTCACCCTGCTCCTCGCCGACAATATGCCCGATGACGCTCTCTGCCAGGGAGACCGTGACGGACCGGTGGCAGAGGGTCGCATTGGCGATCAAGGAAATGAGCGCCCCCTCCAACTCGCGGAAGTTGGACTTGATGCGGGTTGCGAGGAAATGGAGGACGTCGTCGTCGACCGGGACCCCTTCGCGGAAGGCGCGGGCCCGGAGCATGGCCAGGCGGGTTTCATAGTCCGGACGGGAAAGTTCGACGGAGAGCCCCCACTTGAAACGGGAAAGCAGCCTTTCCTCGAAGTTCTGGAGGTCGACTGGAGCACGGTCAGAGGTGAATATCAACTGCTTGCCGCTCTGGTGCAGGTGGTTGAACACGTTGAAGAAAGCGTTCTGGGAGCCTTGTCCAAGCAGGTCCTGGATATCGTCGACGATCAGGACGTCGATTTTCATGTAGTAGGCCATAAAGTCCACCAGACGGTTGCCCTTGACGGCGTCCATGTACTGGGTCTTGAACTCATTGCCGGTGACATACAGGACGACGAGGTCCGGATACTTCTCCTTGATGGCAATGCCGATAGCCTGGGCTAGATGGGTCTTGCCGAGGCCCGGCCCTCCGAAGAGGAAGAGCGGATTGAACGGGGTCTTGCCCGGTGCGGCCGAGATGCTTTCGCCCGCCGTGATGCCCATCTTGTTGCATTCGCCTTCAACCAGGTTGCCGAAGCAGTAGACCGGATTGAGGCGCGGATTGATCTGGACCCGCTGGACGCCCGGGAACACGAACGGGCTCGGGCTGCCGGAGGGCTGGTAGGTCTGGATGGCGACCGTCTTGTTGACCGGTGTCGTACCATGCGCGGCCGGGTAGACCATCGGCGGCTCCACCTGGACCGGCCGGACCATATAGTTCAGGCGGGCACTGGCGCCGATGGCCCGCTTGAGGGTCATCTTGAGCAGGTCCAGGAAGGCGCCCTCGATATAGTCGCGGAAAAAATCGGACGGGACCTCGACCGTCAAGGTAGAATCAACCAGCGAAACCGGCCGTATCGGTCTGAACCAGGTATTGAACTTCTGCGGATCGATATTGTTGCCAATGATCTGCAAGCAGTTGTTCCATACCGCAATATGTCTTTCCTGGTCGGTCATTTATCAGGTACGCGTCAAGGTTGTTTCCGGGTTAACTTGGGAATGCAAAAATGGGGGAAAATTTTTTCATAAAAAAACATTTTCCCTATTGGATATTAATTTATTTTTGCTTTTAATAAATAAACAGACGCCGCCTTCCGGCGATTTTATAAATCGCTGTTTTTTAATAAATTAGAAAATCATTCCGGTATTTGAGCCTTCCACCCTGCAGGTTTCTGTTTTGAATAATTCTAAATATCAAATCGTGAGTAAAACAAGGACGGACCTTATTGTAAGATAGGAAAACCTAATTGATTCTTTCGATTCTTCCGTCCTGCACCCGGACCAGGAAAGAATCTGGATATTTTTTCCGGAGTACCCGGAAATTGTCCCGCGCCTTCTCCAATTCTCCCGATGTGCCGACGATATACTTGATGAGCCGTCCGCTTTCCACACTGACGGCCTGGTTTCCCTGGAAGAACGGATCGTCCAGGGACATCTTGCGCCCGGTCGCCAGTACCTGGGTGCCGTAGAATACACCGGCCGTATCGGCCTTTGTCTCGCTTTCCCATCCAGGCTCGTCGGGCGTTTCCACCCGCATGGTCCCGTCGTAGCGCATCTTGAAGGTGGAAAAGGCCTTGAGCAGGTTGTCTGCAATCCGGTCCCTGGATTCCGGAGAGCGCAGGACGGCGAGGTCGTCCGGGTTGGTGATGAATCCTACTTCGATCAGCACGGAAGGCATGGCGGTACGCCACAGCACCCAGAACGGATCCTGGGAAACACCCCGGCTCTTCTTGATGGGGCCCTTCCCCATCGCCTGGGCGACATCCTCGGCGAAGAGCAGGCTGTGCTCCAGGTGTGCATTCTGCATAAGACTGAAGAAAATATAAGACTGGGGATCGGAAGGGTCGAACCCTTGGTATTTGGTCTTATAGTCATCTTCCAGAAGGATGACCGAGTTCTCCCGTTTGACAAGATCCAGGTTCTTGGAGAAAAGGTCGTTTCCTTTCCGGGCGGACTGGCCGAGGCAATGGACGGAATAGCCGGAAGCGGTCGTCCCCCTCTCGACAGAGTTGATATGGATGGAGATGAACAGGTCGGCCCCGGCATTATTCGCGGTCATGGCCCGTTGCTCCAGTTCGATATAACGGTCGTCACTGCGGGTCATGATGACCTTGACATCCGGCCAGGCCGTGGCGATCTTCCGGGCCAGCCGTTGGGAGATGTCCAGGGTCAGGCTCTTCTCACTGGTCTTGCGGTCTCGGCTGATGCAGCCTGGGTCGTGGCCCCCGTGTCCCGGGTCGATGACGACCGTACGGAGCTTCAGCTTCCCGTCGTCTGCGGCACGCATCGGCATAGGGATTGCAAGAAGAGCGGCGGTAAAGACCGCGGGAAGGATAGCAAGGCGGCGCTTCATGGGCTGCAGTTTTGAAATTATTGAAATAAGTCTTATTTTTGTAGGATGCAAATATAATAAATTTGTACGAGATTTCTCGACTTCGCTCGAAATGACAACGGAAGGCTCGAAATGACAAAAGGAAGGAGATTGTGGACATATCTGACAGCCGCGCTGCTGATGGGGACATTGGGGGCGCAGACGTCTGCCGATGCCCAGTTGTTCCGGGGCAGGAACCGGACGCGGGTCTCTCCTCCTGCGGATACGGCGACGGTTACCCTCCCCGATTCTGTCATCGCCTTCCGCGACTCGCTCCACCGGGCCGATTCGGTCGCCCGCAGGGACTCGCTCGACCTCCTGCACAAGAGTTCGCTCGACCGCCCCGCCTTCTCCACCGCCAAGGACTCGATGCGGACAGAATTCGGAGAGGGACGGCGCAAGATCTACTACTTCGGCGGCGCAACCGTGACCTATCAGGACATGAAGCTGACGGCGGATTACATCGAGTTCGATATGCTCACCAACACCGTCTACGCCCGCGGCCGGCAGGATCCTGCGACCGGCGAATGGTCCGGCCAGCCTGAGATGACACAGGGCAAGCAGACCTACAAGATGGAGGAGCTCCGCTATAATTTCGACTCCAAGAAGGCCCGGATCACAAACATGATCACCCAGGAGTCCGAGGGACTTCTCCAGGGGCAGAAGATCAAGATGATGCCCGACCAGTCCATCAACATGGAGAAGGGCATGTATACGGTCTGCGATCTGGAACATCCGCACTATTATATGAAACTGGTCCTGGCGAAGGTGGTCACCAAGCCCTCCCAGAAGACAGTCTTCGGACCGGCCTATCCGGTTATCGAGGACGTCCCCATTCCGTTTGGCCTTCCCTTCGGCTTCGTTCCCCAGAAACCGACCCGGGCGACCGGTCTCCTGATGCCTACTTTCGGAGAGGAGCAGGCCCGCGGCTTTTATTTCCGCGATGCCGGCATGTACTTTGTCTTCGGCGACTATCTCGACCTGTCCGTGACGGGCGACTTCTACACCATGGGATCCTGGGCGCTGGACATCAATTCCCGCTACAAGGTCAACTACAAGTTCAACGGCACCTTCGCCCTCACCTATTCCAACGACCAGACCGGCGAGAAGGGCAGCGCAGACTTCGTGCAGTCCAAGAACTTCGGCGTCCGCTGGTCCCATACGCAGGACTCCAAGGCCCATCCGGGGACGACCTTCAGCGCTTCGGTCAACTTCTCCAGCCCGTCCAACAGCAAGTACAATTCCCGCTCGGTCACGGAGGCCCTCCAGAACCAGGTCTCCTCCTCCATCTCCTACTCCCACAACTGGAACGGTAAGTTCAACCTGTCCGTCAACGCCCTGCACAGCCAGAACTCGCGGGACTCCAGCTACTCTTTCACCCTTCCGAATGTGACCTTCTCGGTAACACGTTTCTATCCCTTCAAACAGAAGAACCGGGTCGGCAAGGAGAAGATGTACGAGAAGATATCTTTCGGCTATTCCACCTCCCTCCAGAACAAGGTGAATTTCAAGGTGCGGGACCTGCAGGATTTCGTCTATGACGCCTCCGGCAACTATGTGACGGATCCGGAGACAGGCTACCGCGTCAAGGAGTTCGGCGACTCCCTGGGCACCAAGGCCCTCGAACGGCTCACCAACGGCATGACTCATAGCTTCCAGATCGGCCTGCCGAGCATGACCGCCCTCAAATATATCAATATCACGCCCAGCGTATCCTACGGGATGAACTGGATGTTCTCCAGCGGTCGGCAGTATCTCGCCCCGGAATACGATACGGACGGCAACCCGGTCATGGTCGATGATGCAGACGGCAATCCGGTCCAGGCGCAGAAGGTAGTCAGCGACCCCGGGCGGGCATTCAACGACTTCGGCGCGACACACACCTACTCCGGCAGCATGTCCATATCTACCCGCCTGTACGGCATGTTCAACTTCGGCAAGCACCGGAAAGTACAGGCCATCCGGCATGTCGTGACCCCGTCCCTTTCGGTGTCCTTCAGTCCGGAAAAAGGCACTTATTTCAACGGATGGCGCGAGTTGGAGAGTTATTATGACAAGCGAGGGACCTATCATCAGGAGACGATGTACAACATCTACAGCGTGACCGGTCACCACAACCTCTCCTCTCCTCCGGGACGGGGCAAGACCGGCAGCATGAGTTTCTCCCTGGGCAACAACCTCGAGGCCAAGGTCCGCGACCTGCGTGACACTACCGGCTCCGGCAACAAGAAAGTCAAGCTTCTCGACCAGCTCAACCTCAGCGGCAGCTACAACTTCCTGGCCGACTCCTTGAAGATGTCGAACATCGGTGTCACCATGTCCACATCCGTGTTCGGCAAGCTCAGCATCAGCGGCAATCTGAACTTCGATCCGTACGCCATCAACGAGCAGGGCCGGAAAATCAACCGGTTCAACCTGGTCGAGACCGGCGTGCCGCTGCGCCTGACCAACGCCAGCGCTTCCCTTTCCTATTCCCTGAACGGCAAAGGAGCGATCAACGGCAACGACGGACGCAAGGACAGCGGCGGCTCTTCCGATGCCAATTCCTACCAACGCATCTATTACCATCCGCTCACCGGCGAATATATTCCCGGCGGATATGTGTACTATATGAATCCGAATGCGCCCTGGTCCGTCAACCTCAGCTACAGCTTCAACTATTCGAAGAGCTACCAGTTCTCCAACAACCAGCTTCTCACGAACAGGCGGTACACCCAGACACTCAACATGTCCGGCAACATCAAGCTGACCCCGCGGATGAACATCCAGGCGACTTCCGGCTTCGATGTCATGGCCATGAAGATGACGACAACCCAGATCAGTGCGACTTACGACCTGCACTGCTTCAACATCGCCGTCTCCTGGGTGCCGACCGGGCAGTGGAAGTCCTACAGCTTCCGCATCGCGGCCAATGCTTCCGCCTTGGCCGACTTGCTCCGCTACAAGAAGAGTTCCAGTTACATGGACAATATGCTGCGTTAGGCACGGATTTGGCAGTATCGCTTTTTTTGTTTACCTTTGCCCCGTATTCCTTCCGGAATGCTCCATTCCGAATCTTTGTATTCACTTAAATAAATCCGAATGCCCCACAGTCTATTTGAACTGAATGACATGAGTGAAGAACAACTCAGGTCTCTCGCAGAAACATTGAACGTCAAGAACGCAAAGAAACTCGACAAGGCAGCGCTCGGCTATGCCATCTTGGATGCCGAAGCTGTCATCGAATCTCAGAAACCAGCTGAAAACAAGCCTGCGGCACGCAAGCGGGGGCGTCCCCGCAAAGAAAAAGAAGAAGTGCCGACACCTGCCAAGCAGCCGGCGGCAGCTCCTGCGGAAACGGCTGCGAAAGAAATACCGGCCGCTTCTGCAGAGACTTCTGCAGTCCCGGAAAAGCCGGCTCAGAGAAAACGGGGCCGCAAACCGAAAGCGCAGCAGGAAGCAGGCAGCCCGCTGTCCGAGGAAGCGTCCCAGACTCCGACCCCTGCCCCGGTCCAGGCTGCAGCAGAAAACAAGCAGCAGCCTGCCAAGAAGAAAGAAAAAACAGCTGCAGAACCCCAGCAGCAGCGCCAGAAACGCAACCGGATCCAGAAGAACAATGCTCCGGTCAAGGTAGAGGAGACGGTGCCAGAAGTTCCTCCGGCAGAAACCACCCCGGAACAGGCACCCGAAGTTTCCCAAGAGGAAATAGATAGCAAGCAGTTCATCCATAACATTTTCCATGAGCTTAACCAAGATGAGGCCCAAAAGGAGGAGAAGGCACAGGAACGCCAGCAGCGCCAGCAGAAACCACAGCCTCCGCAGAAGCCGCGCATCGAGTTCGAGGGTTCTGTGGAAGCGACCGGCGTCCTTGAGATCATGCCGGACGGTTACGGCTTCCTCCGCTCCTCTGATTACAATTACCTGAACTCTCCGGATGACATCTATGTCTCCCAGCAGCAGATCAAGGTCAACGCCCTCAAGAACGGAGATACCGTCACCGGTGAGATCCGCCCTCCGCGGGAGGGCGACAAGTATTTTCCGCTCGTCAAGATCAAATTTATCAATGGACGCACCCCGGAATTCGTGCGCGACCGGGTGCCGTTCGATTTCCTGACCCCGCTCTTCCCCACCGAGAAGTTCAACCTCCTCGGCCACGGATTCGAGAAAGATCCTTCCTGCCGCATCGTCGACATGTTCACGCCGATCGGCAAGGGACAGCGCGGTCTCATCGTCGCCCAGCCGAAGACCGGCAAGACCATGCTCCTCAAGGCCATCGCCAACGCCATTTCCGAAAACCACCCGGAAGTGTATGAAATCGTCCTCCTCATCGATGAGCGCCCGGAAGAGGTCACCGACATGCAGCGCAGCGTCAAGGCCGAAGTCGTGGCCTCCACCTTCGACGAGCCGGCGGAGCGCCATGTCAAGGTGGCCAACATGGTCCTGGACAAGGCCCGCCGCCTGGTCGAATGCGGCCATGACGTGGTCATCCTCCTGGATTCCATCACCCGTCTCGCGCGTGCCTACAACACCGTCCAGCCGGCCTCCGGCAAGGTGCTCACCGGCGGTGTCGATGCCAACGCCCTCCAAAAGCCGAAACGCTTCTTCGGTGCCGCCCGCAACATCGAGAACGGCGGCTCCCTGACCATCCTGGCGACCGCCCTGACCGAAACGGGATCCAAGATGGACGATGTCATCTTCGAAGAATTCAAGGGTACCGGCAACATGGAGCTCCAGCTCGACCGGAACCTCTCCAACAAGCGCATCTTCCCGGCTGTCAACCTGGTCCTTTCCTCCACCCGCCGCGACGACCTGCTCTACGATCCGTACACCAACAACCGTATCTGGATCCTCCGCAAACTCCTTTCGGACATGAATCCGGTCGAAGCAATGACCTGGATGCAGCAGCACATGGATGAGTTCAAGACCAATAAAGACCTCATCGACAACATGTCGAAGTTCAGCCGGTATGAATAGCCATTTCTACGACGACACCATCATTGCTCCGGCCACCATCCCTGGGACCGGAGCAATTTCTATCCTGCGCATCAGCGGTCCGAAGGCCTTTGCCCTTGCTGATGCGGTGGTTCAATTGAAGCGTGGAAATGTCTCTGAAAGTGATGGTTACACGATTCATTACGGAACCGTATCGATGAAAGACGGCACGTTCCTGGACGATGTGCTGGTCTCGGTTTTCAGAGCCCCGCACAGTTATACAGGCGAGGATTCGGTGGAGATTTCCTGCCATGCGTCCCGCTACATTGTCGGTGAACTGGTGCGGCTTTTCCTCGCGGCCGGCGCCCGTTCGGCGAAACCCGGGGAATTCACCAAGCGGGCCTTCCTGAACGGGAAGATGGACCTCGCTCAGGCAGAGGCCGTTGCCGATGTTATCTCTTCCACTACTTCATCATCACACCGCCTGGCCGTCAAACAGATGCGGGGCGGCTTCTCCCGGGAACTGGAGACGCTGCGGGGCGAGTTGCTGGAAATGACCTCGCTGCTGGAACTGGAACTGGACTTCAGCGAAGAGGAGGTCGAGTTCGCCGACCGGTCGCGCCTCTGTACGCTGGTTGATGCGACCCTTGCGCACATCACCCGGCTGGCCGATTCCTTCCGCCTGGGGAATGTGGTCAAGAACGGCGTCCCCGTCGCCATCGTCGGCGCGGCCAACGCCGGCAAGAGCACCCTGCTCAACGCCCTTCTCGGCGAGGAGCGCGCCATCGTCTCGGACATCGCCGGCACGACCCGCGACACCATCGAAGAGGTCCTGAACCTCGACGGCATCCTCTTCCGGTTCATCGACACGGCCGGCATCCGCAGCACCTCCGAAGCCGTCGAGCAGATGGGCATCAGCCGTACGTTCCGCAAGATTTCCGAGGCGGAAATCGTCCTGGCCGTGCTGGACACCCTGTCGGACGAAAACGACCTTTTGAACAATCTGCAAGAGATTGTCTCCCATCTCGATTTCACGACCCAGCAACTCCTCCTGGTGCTCAACAAGGTGGACATGATGGATGAATCAAGGATTAACAAAATTGTTAATATAATTAATAAATTTGTTTCTTGTAATGATATAAAGCCAATTACACTTAAACTCTCCGCAAAGACCGGCGTGGGACTTTCCGAGTTGAAATCCCGGCTCTCCGCCTTGGAGAAGGACTTGATATCATCGGAAGATTCGACCTTTGTAACAAACGTCCGTCACTACGAAGCCCTGTGCGAGGCCGCCACCGCCCTCGCCGCCGCCCGCTCTTCCCTCTCATCCCCCACCCCCGCCGACCTCGTCGCCGAAGACCTCCGCCGCGCCATCTCCAGCATCAACCTCATCCTCGGCACCGACCTCGGCCTCGATTCCGAAACCGTCCTCTACCACATCTTCAAGAATCATTGCATCGGAAAGTAAGAAACGAAACAACGCGGTACAGAGCGAGACAAGGCGAAACAAGGAATCCTTTGTAACTTCCTATAAATCAATATCATTTCACGGACAAGACGCGATCTTCGTGTTCAGCCGTGTTGCAGTACGTCTCTGATTGGGGGACAAAATTTTTTGTTTTTGTCCCCCGTTTTTATTACTTTCGCATTGTTAACAAAAGAAAGTAATATGGCATCAATCACACTCACCCTCTCGACCGTCAGGAACAAGAAGACGAACAAGTCCGAGATCCTGCTCCGGTACCGCAACACGCGTAAGGTAGCCCTGCGCGCGCACACTCACATCTACGTCCTCCCCGAATTCTTCTCTGACGGTCAGATTGTCATTAACAAGCGCCGTGAGACGGAAGAAGTCAAAGAAGCCCGTGCCGCCAAGACCAAGCTTGATGCGATGGTCACCCTCCTGGAGGAAAAGGGCAGCAAGATGGATATTGATGACATCGGCCCCGGCTGGGCGCAGGACGTCATTGATCGCTTCATGTTCCCGGAGAACTTCAAGAAGGCCGACAAGGAGCACCTCTGCTTCAATGACAAAACCGACGAATTCCTCCGGTACAAGAAACTCTCTGCCGAGCGAGTACACACCTATAATGCAGTGTTCCGCATCATTGAAAGGTATCAGCTGTACACCGGCAAGGTCATCGTCATGGACAAGGCCAACTCTGATACTCTCGTGGCTCTGGACGACTTCTTCCGCACTGAGCACACGCTATTTGAGCCCGTTCAGTTGAAGTATCGCATGGGGCTGAAACCCGTAAAGAAATACAAGTATGCCTGGGACCACACCAAACACGAACGCGCTCCCCGCGAACGCAGCGATAACGCCATCGTCAGCTACATGAGCGCCGTCCGTGCCTATTGGCGCTGGTGCATCGATATGGGCTACACCAAGAATGATCCCTTCCGCAAATACTCCGTCGGCTCCCAGAAGTATGGTACCCCCTACTACCTCACTACCGAGGAACGAGACCTCCTGTACAAGACGGATATGGGCAAGGACAAAGACCTCATTGCAGCTCGCGACATCTTTATCTTCCAGTGTTATATCGGCTGCCGTATCAGCGACCTTCTCTCCTTCACCGAGAACAACATCGTCACCAGCGACAACGGCATCTCTGTTCAATACGTCCCCAGCAAGACTAAAGAAGAACGCCCGCGCGTAGTCAAGGTATACCTCGCCCCGACTGCCATAGAGATCTTGGAACGCTACAAGGGCAAGAACAAGGGTTCCATCTTCCCCTTCTACGCCACCGGCAAGCTGAACAGCCTCATCCGTGAAGCGCTCAAGAAGGCCGGCATCAACCGTATCGTGACCATCGTCAACCCGAGGACCAAGCAGTCGGAGCAACATCCCATCAGCGACATCGCCAGCTCCCACATGGCCCGCCGTACCTTCATCGGCAACCTCTATAAGAAGGTCAAAGACCCGAATCTTGTCGGCAAGCTTTCCGGCCACTGCGAAGGCTCCAAGGCATTCGCCCGCTACCGCGACATCGACGACGATATGATCAAGGAGATGACATCCCTGCTGGATTAGTTGATAACTTTCTGAAAAAGAGCACCCGTAATTGCGCGATTTCAAGTAAATTTGCAGCTATGCATCCTTTATTGGAATCATTGAAGAATCTCTCGGAAGCGGCAAGCGAAGTCTTGCCGCTCCTGGAGTCCTACGATTACCGCAAGGAGGCAAAGCGCTTCAAGGAAGAGGATCTTCCGCTCAGCATGATGCCCAAGACCCTGAAGGAGATCTTCCGCCGCGTCATGCGTTACTGCATCCCCGTTCTGGGCGACGATGACCCGATCAAAAGCAGCGCCCTCCTGAACGGAGACAACATCAGGATCTTCACCGACAATCTCAATATCACATCCGACCGTCAGCTCGCCCATCAGTTCTCCTTCATACAGGTGGAACCGATCCGGGAGGTCGCCGCAGAATTCACGGAGCTGGGGCTGAAGAAGCAGGCCCGGATGCTCGAGAACGCCTGCAGCTTCGCCTGCGGGATAAGGCAGGCCAACAACGCCTCCCCTTTCGGCTGCTCGAGCAGGGACCTGGCGCCGGTCAACTACCTCCTCAATCTCGCTCCGGACGAAATCAGCGAGGAAGAAGCCGACGACAACATGCGATTCGCCCAGTTCTGCTCGGTCTTTGCCAAGAATTCCTTCGTCCTTTCACAGAAACAAGCTCTCTTCTCAGGTCTTCAGGTTGTTATTGCCGACCGTGACGAGAAGAAACCCCACCTGGTGGTAATGGCCGTGATTATCCTTCTCCGCACCAGGAGGCTGTACCGGAATCCCCTGCCCGGCTCTCTCAATTCCTGCCGCGACGCCATCTTCCAGTCGCTGGGCTTAGACCCGAAGAAATGTCACAGCTACGGCGACAACTCGCTCAAAAGAGGCGCTACGCCTTCCCTTGAGAAATACAAGGACAAAGCCGAGGCCGTTTTGAAATCGGCACTTGGGAACACGCGCTGACCACGTTTTGGGAAGTTTTGGGAAAAACCTTTGTAAACCGCTTGCTGTCAAGCGGTTATTTTTTGCTTGAAATACTTGAAAAATTCTTTTTCTGGGAATTTCTTGCCCGTGTTTCATAGCCATATTTTTGTGCTGCAATCTGACGGAAACGGAATTAAAGCAGTCGTTCCGAAGGATGTAGCCACTGCCTTCAATGGCAACCGCTTTTACTGCTTCGCGGGTGGCTTTACCATTAAATCAAAGCCCAATGAAGCAAGATTTAATATCCCTTTCCGAGCAATATCCGGGACTCACAATCACGGTAAAGCTCGACGATCTTC
>JAFUZO010000030.1 GCA_017476575.1 Bacteroidales bacterium
CGGCCTCCGCCTCTGCCACGAAGGCCCCGACACCCCCTCCGGCGACCAGGAGAACTACTTCCTCCCCGCCACCGGTTGGGCTTATTATGATATTCCATAAATCTTCAACACTAAAAATAATCAAACATGGAAAAGAAAACACCAAAGAAAACATTCGTCACACCATGGACGGAAGTGTCTAAACTCAAATTGGAGTGCAACATCCTCTCGGGTTATGGAGAGAATGCGGAAACTGATGAAAAAGAAGAAGAGTGGTAGTCTGAAAATGAAACGCGACATGAAAAAGACATTCTACGCCGGTGCCGCGGTCTTGATGCTGGCCGCCTGCACCCGGGAAACACCCTACGAGGTCTCCGAAAACACCGAATCCCCCCGCATGGTCGAGGTGACCCTCAAGGCCACCATCGAAAGTGACGATGACACCAAGGCCACCATCGCTGACGACGGCGTGTTCACCTGGAACAAGGACGATGAAATCGCCGTCTTTACCAAGAATGGAAATCTGGTGACCCTCAAGGCAGAGGCTGATGGAAGCACATCCGACTTCAAAGGAGAGGTCGCGGAGGACGATGCCATCGTGGACGGTTCCGTCGCCTACTACCCCGCCTCCATCGCCGTCGGGGGTAACGCCGCCCAGGTCAACCTCCCTTCGTCCTACGAGAGTGCCGACGCGGCCCGCAAGGGTTTCGTCATGCGGGCTGTCTCCTCTGGAGATCAACTCAGTTTCAAGCACATGGGAGCCCTGCTGAAAGTCACGGCTCATGAGATTCCGGCATCGGTAACGGCCGTTTCGCTCACGGTCAGCAAGAACGCGACCGGTGCCTTCGATGTGTCCGTCTCCGACGAAATCCCCAGCATTGCAGCCGGTTCCTCTTCCAGTACGATTACCATCACGACGTCCTCCGCCGACCGTGAGGGTACCTCCTCTTTCTGGTTCCCCCTTCCCGTCATGGAGACAGAAGGCTTCTCTGTGAAGTTCCTTGCCGGATCGGATGTCATTTCGGAGAAAGCCACGACGAAGACCTTGAACCTTCCGCGCAAGAAGCTGGTCCGGATGGCCGCATTCATCGTTACGGGCGAGGAGTCTGATTACCGGATTGCGCTGAACTATGAAATAGATAATGCTGTTCCGATGTACAATGTCCTAGGACATGAGGGATGGTATGTGGCTCAATCTGTCTCGATAGTTGGCTTACAAGGATCCAAGTTCATCACTGCGGGGAGTACGGATTTCACTGATGCGTGGGGAGCCATGAATAGTAATGGAGGTTCCTCTTATGCGGGAAAAGAAAAGGATTCTCCGCATAAGGTGCAGAAGACTTATGCAACATTGAAGCATGCGAATTCCAGTGGTTTCAAGTTGGCAGCAACTGGGAAGTATGATGTGTATTTCAATCCGACGGAAGGAAAATGTTGTTTTCTCAACCCGGGCGACCCATGGGGAAAGACAATATATGTAGTAGATGCATCGGATGACAAGTTCTCTCCTTATGATCAGGACGGCCATACATATTTCCTTCATGTTTGGGCTTCTGGCTATGGAGATGCGACGATTTGGAAAGAACATACTATAAGCAATGTCCAGGACATCAATGGAATCCGATTCCTGGTATCTGAACATAGTGTTGATAATGACTATCTGGCGGATGATGTGACATATAACATGATTATTGGGAAGGATGGGAACTCTCTTTATGGCAATATCAATAATATCCTCACCACGACGAAGGGTGTGACAGAATACGGGGTCCATCTTCGGTCTTCCAAATCCTATCAAGTTGCGGATATCGACAACCCTGTCATCAAGAGCCGGTACAGCATCATGCTCAATGGCAAGACGGCGGATGAATCCGTGAATACGATGCTTTGGGACGGAACTTATCTATTCCTGAAGGATCTGGCGCTCAGCAGTGATGTCACGAGATTCGAGACACTGTACAAGGGTGATTGGACCAACCGCTATGGTGGGAACAATGACGGAACCGCCTATGCAGTCGGGTCGAAGGTGAAGGTCGTCGATAGTGGAACGATTTCCTCCATCAATCTCCAGCCCATCTCCGATGGTACAGTATGCGATTTCTATCTGGATGTCAAGAACGATTATATGTACATCCTGCCGCAGGGTATGACTCCGGCGCAGTACGAAGAGGCCGAGGCTGAGAAAATCCACATCACCATCGACGGTGACTTCTCCGACTGGGCAAAGGTCGAAGCCACGCCAGGTCGCTCTGATGCTCCATATGATGGTATCCAGTCCATCAAAGCATACGGCGACAGTGACAACCTTTATGTCTACCTCGAAGTCAAAGCTGCTTCTCTGAATCTTGAAAGTGGAAACCAATATGCAAACTATGGATTCTTCTACCTTGGCAATGGGGAGGGAACTTCTAATTTCTGGGGTTGGACGACACCGTATGACACCTATTTCCAACCGTGGTTTGTGGTCAACGGGAATCCGGATTTTCTGACCTTTAATGCCACAATCGATAAGAAAGTGGTAGTTGAGGATGAAATTGCCAGGATTGAATTCTCCCTTGCCCGTTCTCACAATGCATGTCTTTCCGGAGATTCTGCTTATATTGGAGTTGGTATCAATCAGCAATATGTCCAGTCTGATGGATCATGGGCGGGAACGGACGAGTGGGTTGGCTTTGCTCCGGCAACTGGAGGAGAAATGCTCAAAGTGAATTTCGAATAGTTTTTGCTGACCATATAACAAAACACCATCCAAGACAGGCTGCGCAGCATTTTCTCAGATGCTGCGCAGTTTTCCATCTGCCCCTTGCGCAGCACGGCATCATGCGGAGGACGCCCATCCCTTTCCGGGCCGCGCACACCAGTTCCCGGCCGTATTGCCATCCGGCACCTCCCGGCCGGGCACCGTGCCCGGCCTCTTGTCGTTCCTTATGTCGGGATGGTACGGCGGGCGCCTTTTTCACGCCCGTCCCGTCAGGCCGGTCCCCCTTCCACCCAGGCACGGCCCTCCTTTTCCGGAAGTCCTACAGCGCCTGGATTTCCTCGGGCGTCAAGCCGCTGACCTGGGCAATGACGGCAAGGTCCATGGACAGGGCCAGCATCCTCCTGGCGGTCTCCCGCTGGTTGTCCCGTATGCCTTCTTCCCGGCCCTTCCTCTGTCCCATGGTCTCGGCGTAGAAGATCTGGTTTTTGATGTCTCTTTCGGTGGTCATCTCGTATTCGTATCGAGTCCTTTCTTCGGGCGTAAAGGTGGCGATTTCCGCGGAACCGAACCGACGGGGACCTTCCCTCCGCCAGGAATGAGCACATTGATTCTCAGTCGTTTATCAAACCGATGATGGAAGGTCCGTTGACATCTTTCGTCCGGTGCGAGATGACCACCCTGTATCAATTTTTTCAATCAGTACGTGGAAAGTTATAAGAATATTTAGTAATTTCGCAACGACAACGAAGTAAATACTGCGAATATGGCTCTCAGGAACAAGAAAGACGGATTGCTTACCCGCAAGGACCATAATTATTTCGTCCCTTTCGTCATCATTGTCACAGCGCTTGTCGCGCTGTGGCTGCTCTTCCTGTCGCATAGCAGTGTTCTGAATTGGGCTCGGGCCGGTCTGGAGGTCCGTACCCAGGAACGCCGGATGGAGCGTTACCGACAGGAAATCCAGGAGATGGATGCAGAGATCGATGCCTTGACGCACAACCGGGATTCTCTCGAGAAGTTCGCGCGGGAGCAGTACCGTTTTGCCGTCCCGGGCGACGATGTCTACCTGATGCCGTAGGGCTCCCGAACCTTCCCCGATCGACCATCCTTTCGATCGGGGTGTTTTTTCCCGATCGGATTCCGGGATTCCATTCCCCGCCCCTCTGTCCCCTGCAACGGCCCGGCGGGCTTGGTTTGGGGCGTTCTCAACCCCCCGGATGATTCCCGAAGAAAGGGGAGGAGCGCATCTCTGACAACATGTTTTCTTCCGGGAAAGTTGTGACGATTCAGCTGCCGCGGCCAGAAGGTCTGTATCGAGGGGCTTTCTGCCATGGTGCAAAGTAAGCAGCCTTTCAAAGAGAGACCAAAAAAAGATTCTTCGGCAGGTGAACCTGCCTCAGAATGACGCGAGGCTGTCATTCTGAACAAAGTGAAGAATCTTATTGGTCTCTCTTCGAGAGGTTGAGTCGATAGAGACTACCAGCCGGGGTTCTGTTCCAGGTCGTAACCGTTGGCCTTGTAGATGGAGATCTGACCGGTAGGGATAGGATAGGCGTAGTACTTCTTATCGTAAGTACGGTTGCTCTCCGGATAGATGATCAGATAGCCATCGTTGTTCCAGGAGATCAGATTGGCATCCTTGGCGACGGCATCGGCGTCGATGTTGGCACCCAGCTTGATGTCAGGATTCAGACTGGTGTCCAGCTTGTCCAGCTGATGCCAGCGCATGAGGTCCCAGAAACGGAGGTTGTAGTCGAACATGAGTTCTACGCGGCGCTCACGACGGATTTCCCAGATGAGGGCGCCCACCCCCATGTCGTTGTCGGGATCGGCCTGAGGATCCGGCACCATGTGCGGCATGCCCACGCGGTCGCGGAGCTTGTTCACGGACTTGTCAAGGTCGGCCAGGGTGCAGTTGCCCAGTTCGGCGCAAGCCTCGGCATACTCAAGATAAACCTTGGCCAGCCAGTACAGAGGAGCATCTGTGTAGTTTTTTCCGGTTTCTACGCGATAGCCGTTATCCAGTTCATCGGAGTCGAACTTGAAGACACCGTATCCGCTGGCAGAGGTCATATCCACGTCGTCGGTGCGGTTGAGACGGCCCTTGAAAGTATGGGAAGCGGGCATTACAGCCTTGTCGACGGTCAGGGCAAGACGAGGATCTCTTACCGCCAGGAGACCGGAAAGGTCGATATTGCCGGAGGCCGTCTTGGCGGTGGAGATATCTGTGCTGTTCTGAGTGGTGAGCTTCTTGGGAAGACCGTCTGTGAACAGGTAGGAATCGAAAGCGTCCTTGGTCATGCCGGCCTGGGAGGAAGAAGAGCAGGTGTAGTCCACCAGGGAGTGGGACAGCACATCCTTCACATAATGCTTGTAAAGGATTATCTCCTGGTTGCCGCTCAGGTCAAGGGAATTGTAATTGGCCTGGTAGGAGGCGTTGAGTGCATAGTCGCTCTTGTCCATAAGGGCACCGGCGGCCGCCTTGGCTTCTTCCAGATACTTCTCGGCACGGGTTGCATCGGGAGCTTTCTGGCCATCGGCAGCAACGCGATACTTGCAGTAGGTGCCTTCATAGAGGCAGACCTCGGCCTTCACGGCCTTGGCAAGGTCGCTGCTCCAACCGGTACGGTTCACTCTGTCATAGATGTGCTCGATGGCATAGTCCAGATCGTTCAGGACATAGTCCATTACTTCGTCACGATCGGTACGGGAGGCGAAGATCTGCCCGGTATCACTGACCTGCAGTTCCTGCTTTACCAGCGGAACGTCTCCGAAGAAACGCACCAAGTCGTAGTACTGAAGGGCGCGGTTGAGCCGGGCGACACCCTGCCAGTGGGCACGGGCCTCGTCGGACATTTCGATACCGCCGATTCTGTTGAGCAGAATGTTGGCACGACGGATTTCAGTATAGGCGTTGTTCCAGTTGCTGTTGGCGGCAAGGACATCGGAATACTTCCAGTCACGGAAACCGTCAAAGCCGGCCTGGTTATCGTTCAGGGACGAAAAATAAGAGCTGCGGTTGGTATCCATACCATAGCCGCCGAAGTTGTTATAGAAAGCATTGGCATAATACTCCACGCTGCTTTCGGTCGTCCAGTAGTTGGAATCGGCAAAGGTATCCAGGGGGCCCTTATCCAGCATCTTGCTGCAGGATACCAAGGCCAGCACTGTCAGGGAAATAGAAAATATTCTTTTCATAATCGCAAGTCAATTAAAGAGTTACCTGTACACCGAAGGAGAGAGTGCGATAGAACGGATCCACACGGCCGAACACGGAGTTGGTGTGGGATCCGGCACCACCGGTGCCGCTGGTGGGTTTCAAACCGCCAGTTTCAGGATCGAACGGGCCGTTAACCCTGTTGATGAGTTCGAAGAGGTTTTCACCACTGAAGTATACACGGACCTTCTCCAGACAAACTTTCCTGGCGAGTTTCTCGGGCAGGGTGTAGCCGACGGTGAGGTTCTTCAGGCGCAGATAAGCCATGTTGGTGAGGTACTTGCTCTGTGGATAGTAGTTGGCATTACCATTCTCGATACCGGCAACCGTACCCTTGTCATTACCGCCGGAGAAGAGGCGGGCATAGGTGGTGTTATAACCGGTGGAGGAGGTCCAGGTGCCGTTTTCAAAGCTGCCTTTCCAATAATCGGTCTCATTGGCGAACAAGGTGGCATCGGCATTACGTACGGTAGGGAATACCATGGAGGACTGGGACCAGACATCACGTTTTCCCACGCCCTGGAAGAAAGCGTCCACATCGAAGTATTTCCAGGAAGCGCCCAGACGGAAGCTGTACTGATAGCGAGGCATCATGTTACCGATAACCTTGAGGTCGCCGTGATCTTCGGCAGTGCCTGCACCGCCGTCGATCTTACCGTCGTTGTTGAGGTCTTTGTACTTGATGTCACCTACGCCGTATACGAAGTCCTGGTTCTGAAGGCCGGTCTGGTCTGCAATACCGGCGGCATAGCCGGTAGGATTGCCCTTGGCATCAAAGCCGGTGAAGTCTTCGGGCGTGAAGAGACGGTCGGTCTCAAAGCCCCAGATGTCACCATAAACCATACCTTCATAAGTGGAGTTGATGAGGCGGGCATCGTTGTCCCACTTGGTCACCACAGACTTGGCGTCACCCACGGAGGCTTCGGCATAGAAGAGGAGGTCGTTGTTGAACACATGGTTGTAGCCCAGGGTGAGTTCCCAACCACGGGTACGGAGCGTACCGTTGTTCTGGTAAGGAGCACTGGCGCCCAGGGTGGCGGGCAGGGAGGCTGCCGGGGCCAGCATGTCCAGGGTGCTGCGCTGATACCAGTCGAAGCTGGCGGTGATCTCGTTGTTCAGCAGACCCAGATCCAGCCCCAGGTCCAGGGTGCGGATGCGCTCCCAATAAAGAATATCAGAAACCAGGGAAGGCATACCGTACTGGGACAGTCTGGAAGAACCGCTGCCCAGCCATGCGGCCTGACCGCTGGTGATGGTGGAAACGAACATATTATCGCCGATGGCTTCATTACCGATCTCGCCCAGGGAGGCGCGGATCTTACCATTGGAGACATATTTCTTCAGAAGCTCGAAGTAGCTCTCTTCGCTGAAACGATAACCGGCGGATCCGGAGGGGAAGAATCCCCAGTGACGGGTGGCCGGGAAACGGGAAGAGCCGTCAACGCGGCCGTTCAGTTCCAGAAGGTAGATGCCCTTGTAGTCATAGTTGATACGGCCGAAGTAACCGGCTGTAGCCCACTGACGGTGAGAGGGGCTGAACTCTGGATAGCCATTGGCGGTATTGCGGTCCGGATTGTCTACATACTGGGTTCCGGTAGCCATGGTAAACTCCGGAAGCGTAGCATCCAGAAGGCCGGTGCGGTAAGCTACGAAACGGGAGCTTTCACCGGATTCTGCGTTGACACCCAGCATTACGTGGAGGTTGTGAGACTGATTGAAGCTCTTCACATAGTCGGCATAGGCGTTGAATGCATAGGTGGTGCTGCGATAACCCTGCTGCCCCACAGCGGTATAGGTCTTCATCCAACCGGGAGCAACAGCATAGACGCCATCATCACCGGGCGTTGCGATAGCAGACCAGTTGTTGATGCCATAAACGGCATTCTCCTGGTACTTGCGCACGCTGTCATAAACATCATAGGTGAAATCGGCATTCAGCGTGAGGCCTTCCAGGATCTTGATCTTGGTGAATCCGGTCATACGGGTGTACATGCCGCGGTTCACATCGTCACCGTCCTGCTTCATGTAGGCAATGGTACGGAAGTCATTTCCGTTGTAGGTACCGTAAGGGCCGAAGAAGGAGCCCCAACGCCAGATATACTGCAGGGTGCCCTGGCCCATTTCGGTGCCGGCGCAATAACCCTGAGTGTAGGTGCGGTCGTCAAAATTGAAACGGGCACCGACCTGCAGCCAATTGGTAACGTCAGAGGCCACATTGGCCGAAACGTTCCACTTGGAGAGCTTGTCGGGATGGAAGCGCTGGGTTCCTTCCTCGCTGTCATAACCCAGAGACAGGTAATAGTTCACCTGGCCGGAGGTGCCCTGCAGGGCGATATTGTGGGTCCGGGAAGGGGTCCAGGCCTTGTAGAAGATGCCGGCAACGTCCCAATCGGCATAATAGTTGGCTTGGCCGGGAGTCTGCATCAGTGTCCAACCCATAGCCTTCAGCTGTTCGTTATTGTAATAAGTGGGAGTAGATACGAAAGCCCCGGTGTTATCCTGATAGGTATATTCCAGAGCGACATCCAGGTCATCTCCAAAGACAACCTCGCGGTAGCCGGAAGGAGTCCAGTTGTGACGCTCTTCCCACTGACGGGTCTTTTCAATGTACTCTTCCGTGATCACCATACCGAAGAGTTCGGGAGTGGCGCCCTTGCGGATCTTGGCTTCGCGGAAGGCCACCATCTGGTCGTATGCGCTGGCATACTTGGGCAGTACGGTAGGGGTCTTGAAGCTGAAGTTGTTGGAATAGGTGACTGTCACTTTGTCGGTCTTGTGACCGCTCTTGGTGGTGATGAGAATCACACCGAAGGCGGCGCGGCTGCCATAAATGGAGGCAGAAGCGGCATCCTTCAGAACGGAAACGCTCTCGATATCCTGGGGATTGAGGTAGGACAGGTCGTCGATGACAACACCGTCCACCACGACGAGCGGATTGGAAGTGGCGTTGTTGGACAGGGTACCCAAGCCACGGATCTGGAGGCTGGGCGTTCCGCCGATGCTACCGGTGCTGTTCATGACGGTAAGGCCGGGAACGGCACCCTGCAGGGACTTGGCCACATCTGCAACGGGACGGTTTTCAAGGGTGCGGCCCACATCCACCGTAGAAACGGCGCCGGTGAGGTTTGCTTTCTTCTGGGTACCGTAACCCACGACGACAACCTCATCGAGGAACTGGCTGTCGTCGGAAAGGACGACCCTCAGATCGGGAGCCGCTGCAACTTCCTGAGCTGCATAGCCGATGCAGGATACTTCCAGCACTGCGCCCTGGCGGGCCTGCAGAGCAAAAGTACCATCAGGCCCTGTCATGGTACCGTTGGTGGTACCCTTGACAATAACGCTGGCGCCCACAACGGGGTCTCCGTTATTGTCCACGACAGTTCCCTTCACATCGATATTCTGTGCAGAGAGGCCTGCACAGACCAGCAGCATAGCAGCCATTGCTGCTACGCGTGCGCTAAATAGTTTTTGAAGAGACATAAAAGTTGGTTAACGTGAGTTCAATGAAATTTAACTAATTGAATATTAGGAGAAGATAGAGAGTTTTGTAACTTGGGGACAACCCAAGTACAAACACTCTCGCTATGGTGGTCGCTAAGGACAAAAATACAAAATTTTCGGGAGGGTGGATGTTTTTTGCTGGATTTTTGCCCGGTTTATCAAAATCAACGGTGTTTGCTCCGCGCCGGGACAAGTCGTCCATCGAACATTCCAGGCACGGGTCGGTGACGGGCTTCACCGTTAATCTGATGACAGGCCTTGCCGCCTACTCGTCCTTCCCGAAGAAGCCGATGATGGACCGGGATCACGCCCCACCCTGTCGAAAGGGACTTATTCGACTGTGGCTCTTTTCCGTTATAATTTGTCGGACTTGCGTTGTCTTATTTCAACTCGATGCGCCAGATGCGGCGGGTGCGGGGGGTGACTTTGACGGATTCGTCGATGCAGTGGCCGACGATGGCCAGGATATGCGAAGGGTCGGCCGGGTCCTGCAGCAGGGGGATAGTCCGTTTCTCGGCCGGGTCGATATGGTGGTCGGTGAACCAGTCCTGCAGTTTCTTGCGTCCGGGGGCGCCGAGGGGACGGATCCAGTCGCCGGCCTGCCAGGTCCGGAAGGTCGGAGAGGGACCGGTACGGTCGGCATCGGCGATGAGGATGCCGACGGGCTGTTTCACCGGTTGTGTACCGTCCCAGGGCTCTTCGGTGAGGGTACAGGTGCCAGGGGATTGCTCCGCCCGGCCTCCGGTCTCGGTCGACATGACGGAGTGGGAACCCTCGGTGGCCCCAGTCGGACTCCCTTCGGAAGGCATCTCTCTGTAGGCCTCGGCGAAGCGTTCCATGTCCCGGTTCAAGGTCTGGACGAAGGACGGGTTGATGTCCCGGAAGACGGGAAAGACGAGGTTGCGGAGTTTGTTGCGCTTGTATTCGTTCCCGGCATTGGTGCCGTCTTCCCGGAAAGGGATTCCTTCGGCGTGGACATAGTCCCGGACCTCTTCCCGGGTGAAGCCCAGCAGCGGCCGCAGGAGGGGGATGTCGGCATATCCAGGGACGGGGAGGACGCCGGATGTTTTCATGCCGCAGATTCCCTTGGGCCCGGTACCGCGCAGCAGGTTGAGAATCAAGGTCTCGGCATTGTCTTGGGCATGATGGGCGACTGCGACGGCGGCATAACCATGCTCCCGGGCCGTCTCTCCGAAGAAACGGTAGCGGATTTCCCGGGCGGCCATCTCGATACTGATGCCTCGCTCCCGGGCGTAGCCTTCCGTGGGGAAGCGCTTGCTATGGAAGGGGATATGGTTCTGTGATGCCCAGTTCCGGACGAAGTCCTCGTCGGCGTCGCTGTCCGTGCTCCGCAACTGGAAGTTGCAGTGGGCGATGCCCAGCGGTACACCGGCCCGCAGGACCAGGGAGACCAGGCACATGGAATCGGCCCCGCCGCTGACCCCGATGAGAATCGGAGCCCCTTCGGCCTGGAGAGGCTTCAGAAGCTCCGACAAGACTTTTTCGAACTGTGCCTGCATCAGTCAGTATCTAACTTTTGTGGGCGATAGTGTAGGTGAATCCGAACTCGAGGAACTCCTTGAACTGGACAGCCTGGACTTTATAGGTCTCGGCAGACCCGTCAGGGAGTGTCCGTGTCTTCTCCTTCTGCTTGATGGTGTCGTCGTAGATCAGGTTCGTGGAGACGGTGAGGGCGAAGTACTTGGCCAGTTTCCAGAACACCTTGTTGTCCCAGTTGACGCGGAGGTTCTGGGGTTTGCCGAGGTAGTCGGAGAACAGGACGAGCTGCGTGGTGTAGGAGAAGGCATCGTTGATGACCCATTTGGCATCGGCCTTGACCTGGGCTCCGAGTTCGAAGCGGGAGGACTTGTAGTTGGCGCCGACAGAGGTATCAAGGCCGTCCTGGCGGAGCTCCATGCCGTAGGTCTGGCGGAGCCTCTCGCTCTGGACGATGACAAAGCCGCCGGTCAGGGGGGAGACATTGAGCGAGAACCAGGGCTTCGGCGTCCACAGGAGACCCACACCGAGATTGACATAGGCCGGGGAGAAGATGTCGGATTTCAGGACGCGGGCTGCCTTCCATTCATTCTTGGTGGGCTCCGTCCCGGCGGTGGTCCCACTAGGTGTCTTGTAATCCCAGTTCCGGTCGAACTGGGTCTTGAAATCGAAGCTGGCGGAATAGCTCAGGTGGCGGATCGGTGTCTCATATCCCCACTTGGATTCGAAGTAGATCCGGTCTTTGTTCTTCTGCATGAGCGGTTTGTCCTCGGAATAGAGGAAGCCGTAGTCGAACTGGAGCCGGTTGGTCCAGATCATCTTTTCCTTGGCATAGTTGGCGTTGGCGTCGATGTTGGCGGCCAGGGCGACACTGTTGTAACCGCCGGCCGCCCAGTTGGAGAGGTAGGTCTGGCCGAGGTTGATATTGGTCAGGACGGTCTCGTTCCAGTATTTGGGTTTCGGAGTGACGACCGGGACGTCCTCGGCAGCACTCAGGGCAGCCGCCGCTTCTGCGGCGACAGTCTGAGGATCCTGGGCGAAGGCGGCCAGGGTGCCGGCAAGGGTAAGGGTGATGACAATGGTTGTTCTTTTCATGTTCGGTTCTTTTTTACATATCTCAATACGACCGGGCGAAGAGGACCCGCTGGTGCGAGGGCCTGCCTGTATAGATGCACTTTCCCTCCTCTTCGCAGACGAAGCTGTCCACCGGGATACAACGGATGGTCGCCTTGGTCTCTTCCTGGATTTTCGCCTCGGTCTCGGCGGAGCCGTCCCAGTGGCAGAGCAGGAAGCCGCCCTTCTCGATTTCGACCTTGAATTCTTCCCAGGTGTCGACTTTGCGGACGGACCGGGCGCGGAAGTCGAAGGCCTTCTGGTAGATGTTCTTCTGGATGTCGTCCAACAGGCCGATGATGCGGTCCTCCAGTCCCTCGATCGGTTCGGTCACCTTTTCGAGGGTGTCGCGGCGGTGCACTTCGACGGTACCGCCGGCGAGGTCGCGCGGTCCCATGGCGAGCCGGACCGGAACGCCCTTGAGCTCCCATTCGGCAAACTTGAAGCCCGGACGGAGGGTGTCGCGGTCGTCGACCTCGACGGAGTGTCCCTTGGCTTCGAGGGCTTTCTTGAGGCTGTACATCTTGTCGAGGACGGCCTGGTGCTCTTCTTCGGTCTTGAAGATCGGAACCATGACGACCTGGATCGGGGCGAGGGCCGGAGGAAGGACCAGTCCGTTGTCGTCGCCGTGGGCCATGATGAGGGCGCCCATGAGGCGGGTGGAGACCCCCCAGGAAGTGGCCCAGACGTAGTCCAGCTTGCCTTCCTTGTTGGCGAACTGCACATCGAAGGACTTCGCGAAGTTCTGTCCGAGGAAGTGGGAGGTGCCGGCCTGCAGGGCCTTGCCGTCCTGCATCAGCGCCTCGATGGTCTGGGTGTCGAGGGCCCCGGCGAACCGTTCGCCCGGACTCTTGTGGCCGACCACCACCGGCAGAGCCATCACCTCGCGGGCGAAGCGCGCGTACACATTGACCATTCGTTCGACCTCTTCCTGCGCCTCCTGTGCCGTGGCATGGGCGGTATGGCCTTCCTGCCAGAGGAATTCGGCGGTGCGGAGGAACAGGCGGGTGCGCATCTCCCAGCGGACGACGTTGCACCACTGGTTGCACAGGAGCGGAAGGTCCCGCCAGGAATGGATCCAGTTCTTATAGGTGTTCCAGATGATGGTTTCGGAGGTGGGACGGACGATCAGTTCCTCTTCCAGCTTCGCGGACGGGTCCACGACGATACCTTTGCCGTCCGGGTCGTTCATCAGGCGGTGATGGGTCACGACGGCGCATTCCTTGGCGAAACCCTCGACGTGCTCGGCCTCGCGGCTGAAGAAAGACTTCGGGATGAAGAGCGGGAAATAGGCGTTCTTCACCCCGGTCTCCTTGAACATTCCGTCGAGGATATGTTGCATCTTTTCCCAGATGGCGTATCCATAAGGCTTGATGACCATGCAGCCGCGGACGGCGGACTGCTCGGCCAGGTCGGCCTTCACGACAAGGTCGTTGTACCACTGGGAGTAGTTCTCAGACCTGCTGGTAA